>NZ_CP022881.1:609587-1219175 GCF_003491325.1 Staphylococcus sp. M0911 | reverse complement strand
TTGTCCCACCTTACTTATATTATACTAGCATTAGTTATTCTATCACATTTTCATAATTTCAACGACACTACGAGTATTAAAATCACTATGTACTATTAAAAATAAAGCGCTAATACAATGAGGAAATATGAAAAAGTAATTAACCACTTGAACTGAATCAAAACAGTTCTTCGAAACTAGAATTATATAATAACTTTACAAAGTTAATCTCTTAACATTGGATTGTAAATTATCTATAATCCTATTTACTTTTATCAGGACCTCAATGTATTAACGCCCTTTAATTATTATTATTTTATTAAATTAAAACTATGATTTAACCTTTCCATAAACTTGCTAAATCTTGTAGTGAAAAGATACCAGTTAAAATTGTAACGATTACAGCTACAATACCGAATATTAGCATCCATGTTGGGTGTTTATAATCACCAACAATCGATTTTTTTCTACTTGCAATTAAAATGACAGAAAGTGTAATTGGTAAGATCCAACCATTAATCACACCTGCGATAATAAGTAAACTTACAGGTTTACCGATGAATAAGAAAATAATTGTTGAAATAACAATAAATGTGATAACAATTAAATTATTCTTATTAAAGAGTGATTTGTGCATCGTTTTTAAGAAAGTCGCACTAGTATAGGCTGAACCAATTACTGAAGACATTGCTGCTGCAAAAATCACCACACCAAATATATTTTTACCAATAGGTCCTATAGCATGTTCGAACACTGATGCTGGTGGATTTTCAGAACTAAGCGTTACTCCTGTTACAACAACACCTAATACTGCTAGGAATAGTAATGTACGCATAACACCCGTAGTTAAAATACCTGCAATGGCTGAATGGTTAACAAATGGTAAAAATTCTTTACCTTTGATACCAGAATCCAAAATTCTGTGAGCTCCAGCAAATGTTATATATCCGCCAACTGTTCCACCCACTAATGTAATAATAGGTAAAATTAATTTGATTGGATGTTCAGGTGCAAAGGTATGTACCAAAGCATCTCCATATGGTGGATTAGATACAACCATGACATATGCGACGATCAATATCATAATGACACCTAAAATCATAGATACTACATCCATAATTTTTTGACCACTTTTACTAACAAAAATCAAAATTGAAAAGATAGCAGTAATCGCTGCACCCCATTTTACATCTATACCAAACATAGCGTTTAACCCAAGACCTGCACCGGCAATATTACCAATATTAAATGCTAATCCACCAAATGCAATTAAAACAGAGATAACTGTTCCAAGCCCAGGAACAATTTTATTGGATACCTCTTGTCCTCTTAAGCCAGTAACTACAAGAACTCTCCAGATATTAATTTGTGCACCTATATCTATTAATATAGAAATTAAAATCGCAAACGCGAAACTAGCATAAAATTGTGCAGTAAATACTGCTGTTTGAGTTAAAAAGGCAGGTCCGATTGCTGACGTTGCCATTAAAAAGACTGATCCTAGCAATAATCTTTTATGATTTCTAGTGAATGTTGCTTTCCCATTATTGTTTGATGTTAATTTTTCTCCCATGTTAGAACCCCCTATAAGGATTGAATATCAATGCCTTCTTTCGTTAATTTTTCCCTAATTTTAGTTACAAATTCTAATGCATGTGCGCCGTCACCGTGTACACATATCGTATCTGCTTGAAGTGTGATTTCTTTATTGTTTTTAGATACAACTTTATTTTCTGTTACCATTTTAATAACTTGATTTAATGCTTCCTCAGAGTCGGATATTACAGCATCAGGTTCTTTACGACTAACGAGTTGTCCGTCATCTTCATATCGACGATCAGCAAAAACCTCAGATGCAGTTTTTAAACCTATTTTTTCAGCTTCTGAAATGAGTAATGTATTAGCTAAACCAACAAATACCAATGTTTTATCAAAGTCATATACTGCTTGTGCAATTGCACTTGCAATCGTCTTATCTTTGGCGCCCATTTGATACAGTGCCCCATGTGGTTTTACATGATTCATCTTCACATCATGAATTTGACAAAAGCCATTTAGCGCCCCAAGTTGGTAAACTACGATGTTATATATTTCTTCAGGTGACATATCTAATTTACGGCGACCAAAACCTTGTAGATCAGGTAATCCAGGATGTGCACCAATGCCTATGTTGTGTTTTTTTGCTAATTGTATTGTTTCGTTCATCACATTGGCATCTCCAGCATGAAATCCACACGCGATATTGGCTGATGTGATTAATGGTAGTATGTCTTTATCTCCACCAAAAGAATAGTTACCAAATGCTTCACCTAAGTCACAATTTAAATCGACTTGCATTATAAAGTCACCCCTTTAATAATTTGATATTTTTCAAGGAATTTTATATCAACATTTCTGGCATCTCCATCGGCATAAGCAGGATAATTGAGTACTGCATATAGGAAATCCGCTGTCGTTGTAAAGCCATCAATAACCATTTCATCTAACGTCACTTTTAATTTTTGGATTGCACTACTTCTATCTGACCCTTTAACAATTACTTTGGCTACTAATGAGTCATAGTAAGGTGAAACCTTATAGCCTGGATAAAGAAGTGAATCTACTCTGACATTAAAACCTTGTGGTAAATGCAAACCGTTAACTTTACCTGGTGTAGGCTGGAATTGTTTTTCCGGATTTTCAGCATTTATTCTAGCTTCAATGACGTGACCATTAAATTGGATATCTTCTTGTTTAAACGGTAACTCATCATGTTGTAGTAAATATAGTTGTGCGACTAATAAATCTCTATCCGCACGCATTTCGGTTACTGTATGTTCGACTTGAATTCTAGCATTCATTTCAATAAAATAATGTGCATCTTCAGTAACTAAAAATTCAATTGTTCCTGCACTTCTGTACTGTGATGCTTTTGCTACTTTAACTGCATCTTCACAAATTCGTGCTCGTCTTTCTTCCGTAAGTGCGGCACATGGAGATTCTTCAATTAATTTTTGATTCTTTCTTTGTACTGAGCAGTCACGTTCACCTAAATGCACAAAGTTATCTTTACCATCGCCAATAATTTGTACTTCAACATGTTTGGCTACTGGTATAAATGCTTCAACATATACACGATCATCGTTGAAATATTTTTGACCTTCACTTTTTGCTTCTTTAAATGCCTTAGCTAATTGTTCTGGTTCTTTAACAATTCGTATACCTTTTCCACCGCCACCACTAGCGGCTTTTAATACGACAGGAAAACCGATATCTTTAGCAAGTTCTTCAATTTCCTCTACTGATTTTACTTCGTCGGTAGATCCAGGTATCACTGGTACACCAGCGCCATCTACTGTTTGTCTAGCTGTTATTTTATCTCCCATCATTTCCATAGTAGTTTTATTAGGTCCTATAAAATGAATATTATTATCTTCAACAGCTTCAGCAAATGAAGTTGATTCTGATAAAAAACCATACCCTGGGTGTATAGCGTTTGCACCACTTACCTCAGCGGCTCCAATTATTCTTGGAATATTTAAATAGCTATCAAGAGGGTTCGCTTCACCAATACATATAGCTTGATCTGCTAACCCTACATGGAGACTATCTTCATCTCCTTTAGCATAAATTGCTACGGTTTCGATACCCATTTCTCTACAGGCACGAATAATCCTTACAGCAATTTCCCCTCTGTTTGCAATTAAACATCGATACATTATGTAAGCCTCCTTACTTCAAAGTCACTAATACTTGGTCATATTCAACATTTGTACCATGTTCTACAGCAATATTAGCCACTTCTCCAGCAATATCACTCGTCACTTCATTCATTACTTTCATTGCCTCAATAAAACCTATAACGTCACCTTTTTCAATTTTGTCTCCAACTTTAATTTGTGGTTCAGTTAATTCTTTACTATCTTGTAAAAAGAACGTGCCAACCATAGGTGATTTAATAGCATTCTCTTCATTTTGAGTATCAGTACTTTGAGAATCTTGTTGAGCATTATTATTTGAAGTACTGCTTGGACCTTGTGAAACGGAAGGCGCTTGTGAAATAACTTGACCTTCTGTGAAATCTAACTCTATTTCATTCTCAAAATCTTTATATTTAAATTTTTTAACATCATTTGCTTTTACTAATTTAATAATCTCTTCTATTTTTTTGGTATTCATTTGTTAAAATTCTCCTTTCATCAGATTCGCTAATTTTCTAGATGTTCTTCTCATATTTTTCATGTCATATAGCGGCTGACTTTTTATTTTTTTAATTCTTCTTGGAATTGTTTATTAAATTGCTTTGATTCATTTATAGCATCTTCTACAGATATCCACTTAAATCGAATAGATTCTCCTGGTTGAAATTGGACTAATTGACTTAATCCTAATTGTGTAACCGTAGCAATTTTTGTATAACCACCAACAGTCTGTTTATCATTTAGTAAAATGATAGGGTTACCATCATTCGGTACTTGAATACTACCTAATGCTACAGGCTCTGAAATGATATCTGCACTTTCTTCAGGTACAATATTTTCTCCTTTAAGACGGAAACCCATACGATCAGATATCTCTGAAATAACATATTCATTATCTGTTAACTTTGCTTTAGCATCTTCAGAGAATGATTCAATCTGTGGTCCTTCAATGATGTGTATCACATTATCTTTATTGGCAAGATTAATTTGTGATGCACGCCCAATGTTATTCTTATACGAAGGGTCATCATTTGTTTGAATAATATCATCTTTCTTCAATGATCGACCTTTATAACCACCCATATTACTTCTTGTGTGTGTTGAATAACTATCTGCAATGATTGGTATATCTAAAGGTTGTCCAAAGGTAATATACCCTCTAGCACCTTTTATGGCATTACCAATCTCTAATATATCACCTGGCTTCACACCGTATATAATTTGAGATTCAATAGCTTCACCATTGAGTAACGCATTGAAACGACCACCTGCAATGGTAAATGAATTCTCTTTTAGAAACTGAATCGATGGGCCAATAATTGTAAATTCCAGTGCTGGGCCATCATTACCAATGAGATGAGATGCAATTTGATAATGATTTAGATCAAGTGCACCTGCCTCTGAAAACCCAACGTTCATATAACCTTTACGACCAATATCTTGAACCGTAGTAAATAAACCTGGTTTCAAAATTTTAATACTCATTTTCGTAAGTCACCCACTTATCTATGTCAAAATGTTCATTATTAATATCTGATACAATTTGGTCATATTCATCTTGTGTTATTGCCTTAAATTGAATGTAATCACCAGCCTCATAAATCGTCATTGGATCTCTGTTTAAATCAAAAACTTTTAATGGTGTTCGTCCAATGATTTGCCAACCTCCAGGCGAATCTAATGGATATAAGCCTGTTTGATTATTAGCAATACCTACTGAGCCAGCGTCAATCTTAACTCTTGGTTCAGAACGACGTGGTGTATGAATGCGCTTATCTAATCCACCTAAATATGGGAAACCTGGCATAAAGCCTAGCATATAAATCAAATAAGCTTGTTGTGTGTGTATATCTATCACTTCGTCATTTGACAAATTATTGTAAGACGCAACTTCATCTAAATCTGGACCAAAATCTCCACCATATACAACTGGTATGGTAATTATCTTACGTTGATTTTGATTATTAAGTTTTGTGTCTGAAATTTGACTGAGTTCTAAATTTTCAATTAATTCAGTGCCATCGATATTCATATTATCGAATGTGATTAGAATGGCTCTGTAAGACGGGACAATATCAATAATATCCTTGTGCTTTTGATTCTGAATATATTGTACTGTCTTATTAACTTTTTCATATGTATTTTCACTAATTTCATTTTTAAAATAAATCATTAGTGATTGTTCATTAATCAATCTTGTTTCCAACTTACCAATTCCTCCCCTTTTTATAGGACTTAGTTGTTGTACCATTCTATTGTATCATTTTCATTGTATATATGTTTAATAAGTAATTCGAATTATTGTTAATAACCAATTTGTCATGATACACAAAAATTTGCTCGTTTCAACAATAAAACAATTTATACAAAATTTTCTATATTCTATTTAATCATAATCAATTTCATTTGTCGCTATTTATTGTGTCATTTTCTATTGCTCATACTAAAATCGAAATATAGCTTAGTAATTCTTTCTATTAAAAAAGCAGGCATTGTAAGATAACAATGCCTGCAACACTTATAATTATTTAATATCAACAATTTTAACGTTCATTTCGCCACCATTTGGTAATGGTACACGAACTTCATCATCTAATGATTTACCAATTAATGCTGATGCCATTGGAGATTCATTTGAAATTTTACCTTTGAAAGCGTCTGCTTCAGCAGAACCTACAATCTGATAACTTTCTTCTTCACCACCTGGTAACTCTACAAAAGTTACAGTTTTACCAATTTGAACTGTATTATTGTCGCCAGTATCTTCGATGATTAAAGCGTTTCTAATCATATGTTCAATACGTTGTATATCTTGCTCAATAAAACCTTGCTCATCTTTAGCTGCATCATATTCGGAGTTCTCAGATAAGTCACCAAATGAACGTGCAACCTTAATTTTTTCTACCACTTCTGGTCTTTTAACTGTTTTTAATTCTTCTAATTCTTGTTCTAACTTTTCGAATCCTTCTTGTGTCATTGGATACTGTTTTTGATTTTCCATTATGTCATCTTCCTTTACTTTTAATACTATTGTTTACTAACTAAAGATTGAATCTTTGTAGTCATGATATCAATGGCTACTTTGTTACTGCCACCTTCTGGAATAATGATGTCAGCATGTTTCTTAGTTGGTTCAATAAATTGTTCGTGCATAGGGCGCACCACATTTAAGTATTGATTGATAACTGAATCCATAGATCGTCCACGTTCATGAGTGTCTCTTTTCAATCGACGTAATATTCTTAAATCTGCATCCGTATCGACATATATTTTAACATCCATCATATCACGTAACGTCTTGTTTTCTAAAGCGAAGATACCTTCTACGATAATAACATCTTTAGGTTCAAATGCAATTGTTCGTTCACTTCTAGTATGACTTGCATAATCATAAGTTGGTACTTCAACTGCTTTACCATTTCGTAAATCTTTTAGATTTTGAATTAACAAATCGTTATCAAATGCAAATGGATGATCATAATTTGTCTCCAAACGCTCTTCAAAAGTTAAATGTGATTGGTCTTTATAATAATAGTCTTGCGCTAATAATGCAATACTATGACCTTCAAGATTTTTCATAATTTCATTTGTGACAGTTGTTTTACCAGAACCAGAGCCTCCAGCAATACCTATAATCGTCGTTTGTGTCATTACCCGATTTCCTTTCTCATCATGTTGTTCGCAAAGATTGGACGATCGACTTTAATTTGTACAATTTGCAATGGATGACGTGCGGCATCAAGTTGATTACCTTCTTCATCATAAATTGTATCTACAATTTGTTTAAAGCTTTCTATTTCAGGTCCAAAGAATTCAATTTCTTGACCTGGCTTAAAATTATTTCTTTGTTGTATCGTAGCAATTTGTGTTTCTTCATCATAATCTAATACTAGACCACAAAAATCATATGGTGATTTTTTAGATTGTTGTTCTCCAAACATTTGCTCTTCATAACCTGGTGTACCTTCAAAAAAGGCAGGTGCTGTATCTCTATTTGCACATTTATCTAGTTCGATTAACCATTCTGGATTAATAGTGAAATGTTCTGGGTCTTCAGCATAAGCATCAATGACTTTACGATATACAGAAACAACTGTTGCAATATAATGAATTGATTTCATTCGACCTTCTATTTTTAATGAATCGATACCTAAGTCCATCATTTGTGGAATTGATTCGATTAATTTTAAATCTTTAGGACTCATGGCAAACGGAACTACTTCACCATCTTCATAAAATAAATCTAATTCACCATCTTCGTCTACTTGTAATAAATCATAATCCCAACGACAACTTTGGCAACATCCACCTCTATTAGAATCACGTGCAGTCATATGATTACTCAATGTACATCTTCCTGAGTACGCAATACACATAGCACCATGAATAAACGCTTCTATTTCAATATCTACTTTTTCTTTCATCTCTTTCATTTCCATTGCACCTGTTTCACGTGCTAAAACAACACGGTCAAGGCCTTCTTCTTTCCAAAACTCTACTGCTTTGTAGTTAGATAATGACTGTTGTGTAGATAAGTGAATTTCTAACTTAGGCGCTACTTTTTTACATGTTTCAATAATAAGTGGATCGGCAACTATAATCCCTGTAGCACCTGTAGCTTCAAGGTTAATTAAATATTCATCTAAACCATCCATATTATCATCATGTGCGATAATATTGGTTGTAACATAGATCTTTGCACCATATCGATTTGCAAATTCTACACCTTCAGCTATTTCTTCCATAGTAAAATTATCAGCATTTGATCTTAAACCATATTCTTGGCCGCCTAAAAATACTGCATCTGCGCCATAATGTACTGCAATTTTTAATTTTTCTAAGTTACCAGCTGGAGCAAGTAATTCTGGCTTCTTCATTTTAGTTTTTGAAGCACCTTTTATGTCTTCTATTGTTTTCATGATTCAGCCTCCTAATATACCGTATGCTTAAATAAGAAACCTTCATCAAATGGACGATGTTCTGGTTGAATCTCTTCGATTGGGTCTACTAGCATAAATTTTTCATCTTCGTATGTTTCAGGGTCTTCATTATAAAGATCAATGGCTTCACGATATTGTTGTGTGACAATATTAATATATTCTTCTGTTTGTAAAATGCCATCTATTTTAAATGCATCAATGTCTGCTTCAAAAAATGGTTCTAATTCCTCAATTAGGCATATGTCATTTGGAGACATAATATGCGTACCATTGTAATCTTCAAATACTGGATATTTATTTTCACGTTCTTCATCATATAGTAATAAATCATTTTGATTATCACTACGTTGAATTTTCATTTGTCTATCTTGGAATGTGTAATAATTACCTAGTAACATTCTTTTAGATTGAAACATGCAAGTCATACCGTGCACTTGAACTTCTATCTCAACGTCGGCATGCGATTTGATATTGATAATTTCTTCTAGACTTAATTCTCTTGCTAAAACTGCTCTAGATGCACCCTTTTTCCCCCAATAATTACATTGGAAATAGTTAGTCACTAATGTTTCAGCATCCCAATGTAATGGTATTGGATTTGTCTGTTGCTTAACATACATCACAACAGCTGGATCACCAAATATAATTCTATCTACCTGTATTTCATGTAAAAATTGAATATAATCTTCTAATGCTGCTAAATGATAATTATGGAATAAACCATTCACTGCAGCGTAGACTTTTTTGTGATTATTATGTGCTAACGTAACAGCTTTTGTCATATCTTCACGATTAAATTCTCCTGGAAGTCGTAAACCAAATTTTTGTTCACCAATAACAAATGCATCCGCACCTATGTCTATTAGTGTTTCCATATGTGTTAGTGACTTAGGAGTAACTAGTAATTCTGGCATAGTCATTCTCCTTTAATTGAAATTGCTAATCCATCATCCATATTTAAAAAGTTTGTCGTATATCCTTCTTGTTGCATTAACCATTCATTGAATTGTTGAACTTTTTTTACCATTTGGCGTACGTTTCTTGATCTAACAATATCTATATCTGAAACAAATCCATGATAAAGGACATTATCAGTAATAACAATGCCACCTTCTCTAAGTAGTGGTGTGTATAACTCAAAAAATTTCTTTGATTGTGCTTTTGCTGCATCAATGAATAGCATATCAAATGTTTGATCTTTAATTTTATCGAATTGCTCTAAAGCATCTCCCTCAAGTAGACGTATCTGATCAGAATAATGGTTATCTGAAATATTAGCTTTAGCTTGACTAATCATTTCTGAGTTTCTTTCGATTGTAGTTACAAGAATATCATCAGATACCGAAGCGAATTGCATGGCACTATATCCAATTGCTGTACCAATTTCAAGAATACGAGTTGTATGGTTTATACGAATAATTTGTTTAATCATTTCTAGCGTATTACGATCGACGATAGGCACTTGATGATTAACAGCATATTCTCTTAAGGCTTCTATATGATTGTCATTAGTTTTATGTAAATTGAGAATATATGAATGATTTGTATCCATTATAAAACGACTTCCTTTGTGTAAAATAACTACAAGTTTATTAGACAATAAAAATAAATCAGCCTATGTATTGATTTAATGTACAAATCAATGAATTTGACTGATTATAACAACGCACAAATATATAATCGCTGTATATTAAAACGATGGCTATAATATTTAACTCTAAATATTTTACCATAATTTCATTGGGATTATAAGTATAAATCTTAATGATACAACGCAAAGTTAAAATTTTACAATATAGCTATTCATGTTAAAAACGCCTTATGCTTTGACATATTGATGTCTTCACATAAGGCGTATGTTTTAATTTATTATTCTAATACTTATTCATCAATTTCAGTATTAACTACTTCTTCAATCATATCCCATTCTTCGTCTGTTTCGATAGGAACTAATTTACCACCGTCTCCTGATTCGTCAGGTTCATTAATCATTGGAACTAGTTCAATCATATCATCTTCATCAGTTTGTGCACCTTCTTCAGCTAACACAACATATTCTTTTTTAAATTCAGGGTGATAAAATTCAAGCATTTTACGATAAAGTACTTCATTACCTTCTTCATCATATAATGTTAAAAGTTCCTCTTCATTATTAATATTTAATTCTGTATCGTGATTATGTTCAGTCATTTTATTTCTCCTTTATGAAATAGAATCCAAATAGCCTTGTAATATAAATACTGCAGCCATCTTATCTATTACTTTTTTTCTTTTTTGTCTTGAAACATCTGCTTCAAGTAATGACTTTTCAGCAGCCATTGTGCTTAATCGCTCGTCCCACATAATAATTTCAATAGATGGTAACGCTTCTTGTAGTTTCTCTTTGTATTGTAACGAAGCTTCTCCACGAAATCCAATAGAATTGTTCATGTTTTTAGGTAATCCAATAACTACTGTACCAACACCATGTTGCTTAATGATTTCTGCGAGTTGCTCGATACCTAATTCATTATTATTTTCATCGATACGGAGTGTGTCTAAACCTTGAGCAGTCCAACCCATTAAATCACTAATCGCTATACCTACAGTTTTACTACCAACGTCTAATCCGAGTATTTTATGTTTTAACATATATGGTTATTCTTTAGACTCAGATAAATAATTTGAAACAAGTTCTTCCATAATCACATCTCTGTCAATGTGACGTATTTGATTTCTAGCTTCATTTTGACGTGGAATATAGGCCGGATCACCAGATAGTAGATATCCTACGATTTGATTAACGGCATTATAGCCTCTTTCTTCTAAAGTTCGGTGGACATTTTCTAATACTGATTTGACATCTTCTTCTGGAATATCTTCATATTTGAATTTCATTGTTTTATCAAAGTTTTCCATCTCGTCACTCCTTCAATTCATAAATTGATTCTATTTTATTCTACACGAAGTTCTGATTAAATTATATATTTTTAATGTAATCTTTAATAAAGCGTAATGATTCTGTGATGTTCTCTGGTTGTGTACCGCCACCTTGTGCCATATCTGGACGGCCACCACCTTTACCACCTACAATTGGTGCCATATTTTTAATGATGTCACCAGCTTTGATTTTGTCTGTCTGATCTTTAGGTACTGTCGCGATGATAGATACTTTGTCATCTACATTACTTGCAAGAATAATCACTGTATCTTGTAATTTTGACTTAAAGTCATCCATTGTTGAGCGAATCGCTTTAGCGTTTGGCACATCTACTTCTGTTGCTAGTACTTTTAAACCATTAATTGTTTCAACTTGGTCTTCGATATTGCCCATTTTAAGTGATGTGATTTCTTTATCTCTTTGCTCGAGTTGTTTGATTAAAGATTTTTCTTCATCTTGAATTTGTGTAATTTTATCTACAACTTGATCGTCAGTTTTGACTTTTACTAAGTCTTTAACTAAATTAAATTGTTCTTGAATATGTTCTAAATACAAGAATGCAGCTTTACCAGTTAAGGCTTCAATACGTCTCACTCCAGCACCAGTACCAGATTCACTTACTATTTTGAATAACCCGATTTCTGCTGTATTCTCTACGTGAATACCACCACATAATTCAATAGAAAATGGATCCATATTGACTACTCTTACAACATCGCCGTATTTTTCGCCGAATAAAGCCATTGCACCCATTGCTTTTGCTTCATCAATATTCATTTCTTGAATTCGAACATCAATACCTCTCCAAATCTCTTCATTAACACGTCTTTCAACTTGATTGATTTCATCTTGAGTCATTTGTCCAAAATGTGAGAAGTCAAATCTCAAACGATTAGGTTCAACTAATGAGCCAGCTTGATTAACATGCTCGCCTAGAACTTCTTTTAATGCTGCATGTAATAAGTGTGTTGCACTATGATTTTTTTGGATAGAACGACGTTCGTCTTTATTGACACTAGCATCTACTTCGGATCCTTTATTTACTTGACCAAATTGTACTGTACCTTTGTGTAGATTTTGTCCATTTGGCGCTTTAGTTACCTCAGTTACAGCAATTTCAAAATGGTCATTGCTTACTATACCTTTATCAGCAATTTGTCCACCACTTACTGCGTAAAACGGTGTATCTTTAAGCATAAAGTAAATCGTTTCTCCAGCATCTGCTTTATCAACTTCTTCACCATTTTGAATTAAATGAATCAATTCTGTTTGATAGTCAGTTGTATCATAACCAACAAAATGACTTTCTGTAGTAATGTTCTTTAATACTTCACTTTGAACTTGCATTGATTGTGAGTTTTGACGTGCTTGGCGCGCTCTGTCACGTTGTTGTTGCATCTCTGTTTCAAAGGTTGTCATATCAACTGTTAATCCTTCTTGAGTTGCTAATTCTTCAGTAAGTTCGATTGGGAAACCATACGTATCATAAAGTTTAAACGCATCTTTACCATTGATTTCTTGATTTCCTTCTTTAGCTTGACTAATGAAGCCATTTAAAATTGATAAGCCTTCTTCAAGAGTTTCATGGAATCTTTCTTCTTCGGACTTGATTACACGTTTAATGAAATCGCTTTTCTCTTTCACGTTTGGATAATATGGTTCCATAATTTCTGCAACAATATCAACTAATTTATACATAAATGGTTCATTGATACCTAATGATTGACTGAAACGAACTGCTCTTCTTAATAAACGACGTAAAACATATCCGCGTCCTTCATTAGCAGGTAAAGCACCATCAGCAATCGCAAATGAAATCGTTCTAATGTGATCGGCGATAACTTTAAATGCTACATCTTGATCATTATTTTGTAAGTAATTTTTACCAGAAACTTGTTCAACTTCATTGATAATTGGCATAAATAAATCTGTTTCATAGTTAGTACGTACATTTTGCGAGATAGACGTCATACGTTCTAATCCCATGCCAGTATCAATGTTTTTATTAGGTAATGGTGTATATGAGTGGTCTTTATTATGATTAAATTCACTGAACACTAGATTCCAAACTTCTAAATAGCGTTCATTTTCGCCACCAGGGTACATCTCTTCTTCTGGATCATCTTTGCCGAAGTCTTCACCACGATCATAGAATATTTCTGTATTTGGTCCTGAAGGTCCTTCACCGATATCCCAGAAATTTCCTTCTATTCTAATAATGCGACTTTCTTCTAAGCCGATTTTTTCATTCCAAATTTTATATGCTTCTATATCTTCTGGGTGAATCGTCACATATAATTTTTCTGGTTCCATTCCCATCCACTTGTCACTTGTTAAGAATTCCCATGCAAATTCAATGGCTTCATTTTTAAAATAGTCACCAATAGAGAAATTACCTAACATTTCAAAGAAAGTATGGTGTCTAGCGGTAAAACCAACATTTTCAATATCATTTGTACGAATCGCTTTTTGTGAGTTAACAATTCTTGGTTTTTTAGGTGTTTCTCTACCATCAAAATATTTTTTTAACGTTGCGACACCTGAGTTAATCCATAACAAACTATCATCATCGATAGGTACTAATGGTGCTGATGGTTCAACCATATGTCCTTTTTCAACGAAGAAGTCTAAATACTTTTGTCTGATTTCACTTGCTTTTAAATTTTTCATCCACTTACACTCCCTGAATTTCATTTATGAGCTAATAGCAAATAATGTATAACTGTTTTTATTGTTTAAAAGTAAACAAAAAACGCTCATCCTCAAAAAGGGACGAACGTTGTCGCGGTACCACCCTAGTTATAAGATGTTGGGTTAGAATCAACACTGCATTTATAGAAAATAGCAATTTGATAATTCAAAACCAGAATTATATGATGCTAACCGTTTCTTATCACTTTAGTCTCATGATTAAATTGACACAAAGTAGCGTTCAACAATTTTAATTGTACTTTTCACCAACCAGTACATCTCTTAAAATTAAAAAATGTCTACTCATCTTTATGCGAACTTAACTTTATTTTAATTTTATTGGTTTTAATTGTCAACGATTAGCAAAGTCATATGGTGATATTTCTCCCATATTTATCATAGGGTCAATTTGATAGATTGTTTCTTCAGATAATTCAATAGTCATTGATGCATTAGACGTATTTGAATCATTATCAATATTTATCTTATCTTCAAAGTGTACAACTTGAGTATCTTGATGTTGGTCTTGAAGTTCTGCATTCTCATTGTCTTCAATTTTACTTTCTTTAAAGTATTGGCTAAGTAAATCATACAGTTGTGTTAACCTCTTTTGTCCATTGGTATTCAATCCGATATCAAATGCCTGTGGATCACCTAATAATACTAATGATTGCTTCGCACGTGTTAATCCTGTATATAAAATAGGACGCTGTAACATTCTAAAATATTGTTTAACTATAGGCATAATCACAATCGGAAACTCTGAACCTTGTGATTTATGGATAGAAGTACAATATGCATGTGTTAATTCGAGTAAATCTTGGCGTGTAAATGTGATTTCATTACCTTCGAAATCCACTACTAAGACATCTTTATTTAAAGCATTTTCTTTAGCCCAAAATATACCGACAATCACACCAATATCTCCGTTAAATATATTATCATTCGGACGGTTAACTAACTGTAATACTTTATCGCCTTTTCTAAATACAACATCTCCAAACTCAATTTCTCTAGTATCTTTTTCTTTTGGATTTAAGATGGTTTGTAATATTTGGTTTAATCGTTTAATACCTGCATTCCCTTTATACATTGGGGCTAGCACTTGGATATCGCTCATATCATAGCCTTTATTAACAGCACTATTTACTACTTTCTCAACAACAATAGGAATTTGATCTGTACCGCAATTAATAAAACTTCGATCATGAAATCGTTGTGTTATATCAATAGGTTGACCAAGTTTCATTCGATGGGCTAATTCAATAATACTAGAGCCATCTTGTTGTCGATAAACTTCTGTTAAATTTACTCTTGGAATCGTTTTAGAATCAATTAAATCTTTAAACACCTGACCAGGACCAACTGAAGGCAATTGGTCTTCATCACCCACTAGAATAATTTGAGCATCCAATGGCACGGCACTTAAAAATTGGTGAAATAGCCAAGTATCTACCATGGACATCTCATCAATGATGATGAGACGTGCATTAATTTCATTGTCCAATATATCTTCTGGTTGTGTGTCTTGATTCCAACCAATCAGACGATGTATCGTCATGGCCTCTAATCCAGTTGACTCTTGTAATCGTTTTGATGCACGACCTGTTGGTGCTGCTAATACAACAGGATAATCATCTTCTTGATAATCATCATAATCTAAGGAAATGCCATGAACTTCTGCATATAATTCAACAATGCCTTTAATCACAGTGGTTTTACCTGTACCAGGACCACCAGTCAATAGCATTACTTTAGAATTAATCGCTGTTTGTAAGGCTTCTTTTTGAGATTCTGCATAACTTACTTCATTATTTGTTTCTATTTCGCCAATATGAATTTGTAAATCAGATTGTTCTATATCTTTCAATTTGTTTGTATGCGTTTTGATGCGATACAAATTTTGAACACTTTTCAATTCTGAATAATATAAACTTGGTATCGAAACTTTTTCATTAGCAACTATGATTCTTTTTTCTTCATTTAATTCTTGCAACATTGTATGAAGTTGTTCATGTTTAATTTGATTATCATCATGGTTACTATTTTGAGTTAATACGTTGTAAGTTGCTTCAATAATTTGATCATGTGGAATATATGTATGACCTTGTTTAATGCATTCTTCTTCTAATGTAAAAAGCAAACCTGCTTTAATTCGCTCAGGTGCATCAAATTGGATACCAATTTTTTGTGCTAGTTGGTCTGCTTTATTAAAACCGATCCCTTTGATGTCATATACAAGCTGATATGGATTTTTATCGAGAACATCTAACGTTTCTGCACCGTAATATTGATAAATTGAACTTGCCAATTTAGGACCAAAGCCTAAATCATGTAGTCGTATCATCACTTTCTCTGATTCTTGATTAGATGCGATTTGTTCAGCAATTTGCTTTTGTTTCTTTTTAGGTAAACTTGGTACTTTTTCAAGTACACTCGCGTCATTTAATATATCATTTATTGCATTTTCTCCTAAAGTATTCACTATATTTTGCGCAGTTTTTTTACCAATTCCTTTAAATAAGTCGCTGGATAAATAACTGATGATTGCATCCTTAGTTTGTGGTAATTCCTTTTCAAATGTTTCTGCCTTTAATTGTTTTCCATAACGTGGATGTTCTACTGTTTGACCCTTAAATGTATAAACGTCCCCTTCAACTACATTTGGAAGAAACCCTACAACTGTTGGCATCGTATCAAATGATTCATTTGTCTCAATCGTATCCACTTTTAAAACAGTATAAAAATTATCACTATTTTGAAATAAAATAGCTTCGACAGTGCCTTTAATCATTGAATAATCAAATAGTGTAGGGTCAGTCATAGTATTACTCCTCTTCTTTAATTGCTGTAAACGTTTTTAATGCGTGTTGACTCAATAAGTGACCTGAATCAATTTCAATTGCTTGGTTGAAATATTCGATTGCTTCATCTACGTCTTCATTTTTCATATATGTAGCAAGTCCTAAGTTATATATTGCGTCAACATGGTTTGAATCGATAGATAGTACTATTTTTAATTGTTTAATAGCTTGATCAAACATTTCTAATTGACATAATACTAATCCGTATTGAAACTGAACTTCTGTATCCTGATTTTGATCTTTTTCTGCAGCGGTCATTAAAAATGGTAACGCTTCTTTATGGGCATTTAATTGATTGAAAGACATACCTATCATGTAATTGCAATCAACTGGTTCTATATTGTATTTCATAGCTTGTTGATATAATTTAATCGCTTCTTTAAATCTATCTTGATTATAATAGACATTTCCTAAATTATAATAAATGGCCCCATTTTCCGGATCGATTGTAATTGCTTTTTGAAAAAAACGTTCAGATTTTTCTATTTCACCTGCATCAGCTAATACAATTCCAGCATTGATATAATTTTCTGTAATTGTTGGATCTTCTTCAATATTATCAAATAAAGCCTTCAATGCTTCTTCTAATTGACCTTCTTTAATAAATTGGTATATGGTTTTTTGATCAATCATATTTTCTTAGACAACTCCTTATATCTTTGTTGAATCACTTTTGATTCTTTCTTATTTAAAACAGAGGATTATCGTTCAAAATTAGTTTGATTATATTTTATCATGATATGTATTAATTTTTAAAAGCAAACTAAGTAAAGTATATGCTTTTTGTTTATAGATGTTTCATTTAAAAAATAAAAATGCCGTTAATCCTAAGACCAAATCCATGAATTAACGGCAAAATTTTATACTACATAACTTAACTGACCAGAATTTTTATAAACATCATCGATTGTTGCGCCACCAAGGCAAACCTCTTCATTATAAAAAACAACTGCTTGACCAGGTGTAATCGCTCTAACCGGTTCATCAAATGTTACTCTTATTGCTTCATTATCTTCTCTTTGAACAAAAACTTTAGTATCTTTTTGTCGATATCTAAATTTAGCAGTGCAATAAAAACCTTTATCTAAATCAACATCTTGTTCATTAACAAACGATACATCTGACGCAATTAAATAGTCACTATATAATGCATCATGATGGAATCCTTGTTCAACATACAATACATTGTCTTCTAAATTTTTACCGACTACAAACCACGGGTCGCCATCTCCACCAATACCTAAACCATGTCTTTGGCCGATTGTGTAATACATTAAGCCACTATGCACACCCATTTTTTTACCATCAAGTGTTATCATATCACCTGATTGAGCTGGGAGATATTGAGATAAAAATGTCTTGAAGTTTCTTTCGCCTATAAAACAAATGCCTGTTGAATCTTTTTTCTTAGCTGTAGCTAAATCTTGTTCTTCTGCTATTTCACGAACACGTTTTTTATCAATATCACCGATTGGGAACATAACTTTAGAAAGTTGCTGTTGTGAAAGTTGATTTAAAAAATATGTTTGATCTTTATTGTTATCAATACCTCTCAACATTTCAACATGACCGTCTTCATGTCTTCTAATACGTGCATAATGTCCTGTTGCTACGTAATCAGCACCTAACTTTAAAGCATGTTCTAAGAATGCTTTAAATTTAATTTCTTTATTACACATTACATCAGGGTTTGGTGTACGCCCTTTTTTATATTCATCTAGAAAGTAAGTAAATACTTTATCCCAATATTCTTGTTCGAAATTAACTGCGTAATATGGAATGCCAATTTGGTTACAAACAGCTATAACGTCATTATAATCTTCAGTAGCTGTACAAACGCCATTTTCATCAGTATCATCCCAATTTTTCATGAAGATGCCAATCACGTCATAGCCTTGTTCTTTTAATAGATATGCTGTTACTGAACTATCGACACCACCTGACATACCAACGACTACACGTGTATCTTGATTCGTCACGATTATTCCTCCTTAAATTTATGATATATTTTATGAATTTCTGCGACTATATATTTAACTTCGTGCTCTGTAGTCATTTCATTAAAACTAAATCTCACTGAATGTTTCGCTCTTTCTTCGTCTTCATACATAGCTGCTAATACATGTGAAGGTGTCGTTGACCCTGCTGTGCAAGCAGAACCTGAAGACACATAAATTTGACTTAAGTCGAGCAGTGTTAGCATTGTTTCCACATCAATAAAGGGAAAGTATAAATTTATGATGTGGCCGGTTGTATCAACCATTGAACCATTAAGCTCAAATGGAATGGCACGTTCTTGCAAACTCACTAAAAATAATTCTTTTAAATTCATTAAATGGATATTATTATCATCCCTATGTTGTTGTGCTAACTCAATCGCCTTAGCAAAACCAACAATCTGGGCTAAATTTTCTGTTCCTGCTCGACGTTTTGTTTCTTGTTCACCACCAAGTTGAGTAAATTGTATTGGTGTATTTTCTCTTACTAGTAATGCACCGATGCCTTTAGGACCGCCAAATTTATGACCAGTCACGCTCATAGTGTCAAATTTAAAATCATCAAAATCTATATCTAAATGACCAATGGCTTGTACTGCATCAACATGGAATAATACATTCGTTGAGGTAACGATATCTTCAATATCATACATTTGTTGAACTGTACCAACCTCATTGTTCACAAACATGATAGATACAAGAATTGTTTTTTCTGTAATAACTTCTTCTAATTGATCTAAATCAATGGCACCCGTATCATCTACATCTAAGTATGTTACATCATAACCTTCACGTTCTAATTGCTCAAACACATGTAATACAGAATGATGTTCTATTTTAGTAGTGATTAAATGATTGCCAATATGTTCATTAGCTTTAACTAAACCTTTAATGGCAGTGTTGTTAGATTCTGTAGCACCACTTGTAAATATGACTTCAGATGGTTTAGCTCCTAAACATTTGGCTACAGTTCTGCGTGATTCATCTAAATATTTACGTGCGTCTCTTCCAATTGAATGAATTGAAGATGGGTTACCATAATGAGATTGATATATATCCATCATCGCCTCTACAACTTCAGATTTAACTGGAGTTGTGGCAGCATAATCTGCATAAACTTCCATGTTTGACACTCCTCACAAAATTATCAATGTTCCTATAATAGCACCTAGAAACGTATTTTTCTACCTATCTGTTTGACAAAAATAGTTAGTATAATTTTAACATTATATTGTTATAGTTGATAATATGAATTATAAATCTAACTATTATTTTCTCTAAATTTAATTAGTAATATTGTTCTGTGTAATGAGCAATTTAATATTGATTTCTGCTAATCGTTGTTATACTTCATATACTATTTTTACTATGGAGGAATAATTGATATGAATAAACTTAAAGTATCTGCATTAAATTTAGTACCTATTAGAGAAGGACAAGAGGATAGCGACGCTTTACATGATATGATTGATTTAGCACAATATTTAGAACAAGTAGGATATGAAAGGTACTGGATTGCTGAGCACCATAATGCGCCTAATTTAGTAAGCTCTGCGACTGCATTATTAATTCAACATACTTTAGAACATACAAAAACGATTAAAGTCGGATCTGGAGGAATAATGTTACCCAATCATGCGCCTCTTATAGTAGCAGAACAATTTGGTACAATGGCTACTTTATTTCCTAACCGCGTAGATTTAGGTTTAGGCAGAGCACCAGGTACAGATATGATGACAGCAAGTGCATTGCGCAGAGACCAACATAATGGTGTTTATCAATTTCCAGATGAAGTAGATCAATTACAACAATATTTCGGACCAGCAAATCAACAAAGTTATGTTCGTGCCTATCCAGCTGTGGATAAACAAGTACCGTTATATATATTAGGTTCTTCCACTGATTCGGCACATGTTGCTGCTAGAAGTGGTTTGCCATATGTTTTTGCTGGGCATTTTGCGCCACAACAAATGAAAGATGCGATCCAAATATATAAAGATTTATTTGAACCATCAGAGTTTCTAAGTGAACCTTATGTTATTATAGGCTTAAATGTTATCGTTGCAGACACAGATAAAGAAGCCAAATATTTAGCAAGTTCAATGGCTCAAGTTATGGTTAGTATTACTAGAGGTAAAATGCAACCTGTTCAACCACCAACAGATAAATTAGATCAAGTGTTAACACCACGGGAATTGGACATGGCGAAACAACGAATCAACTCATCAATGATCGGCTCTGAAAGTACAGTTAAGCAAAAAATTAAAGCTTTTATTGATTATTATGGCGATATCGATGAAATTATGGGTGTGAGCTATATATATGATCAACAAAAACAACATGAGTCATATCAAAAATTTAAACACATTATCGATTCAATATAATTGAATTGATATATTAGACTGAAACGTGAAATTAACGTTTCAGTTCTTTTTATATACAAAAAAAGGTAGCGCTATTGCACTACCTCATTACTTATAAGAATACGATTATTTATCGTCTTTATCTTCTTTTTTATCTTTGTCGCCTTTACCAGTATCAGTGTACTCGTTAATTGTATCTTTAGCTTTGTTTACTTGCTCGTTATCACTGTTTTTGAATTTTTCTGCTGCATCTTTCGCTTTATCCATGAATCCCATAAATATAAGCTCCTTTCAAATTTAAAACTAAATTGTATTTGTTAAAACTTAAATTTTAACTTTATTACATCAATTGCCATGTGAATAAGATTAATTCAACAATTGTTATGATGTATATTCTATTCATACCACTTGGTCAAGGAACTAAACATATCAATCAAATAAAATTAGGAAATTTTAAATAAAATACAATTTAAGATTTGTTCACAGCACTATTCAAAGGCTTGATAGCAGAGCTTTAGATGATATGCTAATAAATAAAAAATATGGAAATTAATCCATATTTTTTCTTAAATTTATAGTTATTAGGATTTAAACCTCTTTAAAGGGCCCTTGCCTTTCCTGCATTGTTTGTAGGTTTTCTTTTCGAAAACCTCTATGAAGGGTCCGCCCAACTTGCATGGTCCGTAAAAATTGGGGAACCAATTTTTCAATGTTGGGGCCCTATATATAAAACATGTATCCGTCTAGGTTTTGGTCTGTTTCTTTGTATTCTGCAAGGTATTGTAGTGTTGTTTTGTCGAGTACGTCTCTGACTGCGTCTCTCATTCTTAACCATAATTGTTTTTGTGCAGGTGGTTCTGACTCTATACTTTCTACGAAGGTAATAGGTCCTTCTAATAATCTGATAATATCACCAGCTGTAATTTCTTCAGCAGGCAATCTTAATTGGTACCCACCCTTTGCGCCTCGAACGCTTCGAATTAATCCAGCATTTCTTAAGGGTCCAACAAGTTGTTCTAAATATAAATCACTTAAATTATTTTCTTCGGCTATTGTTTTTAATGATACGCAACCCTGGCCTTCTCTTTTAGCAAGAGAAATCATTAAAGTTAAGCCATATCTCCCTTTTGTTGATATTTTCATTGTATAACCTCACTTAATTCGAATTATATATTCCCATTCTATCATTTTTTGCGTTAAGATAATATTAGAAAGGTGTGACAAATGTGAATACTGAACCTTTAGCGTCAAGGATGAGACCAATTAATATTGATGAAATCATTTCACAACAACATTTGGTTGGACCAACAGGTATTATTAGAAGAATGGTAGATACTAAAAGATTGTCCTCAATGATATTTTATGGACCACCTGGAATAGGTAAAACAAGTATTGCTAAAGCTATTGCTGGTAGTACTCAATATAAATTTAGACAACTCAATGCTGTAACAAATACCAAAAAAGATATGCAAATGGTTGTCGATGAAGCAAAAATGTCTGGACAAGTCATCTTGTTATTAGATGAAATTCACCGATTAGATAAAGCGAAACAAGACTTTTTATTGCCCCATTTGGAAAATGGAAAAATTGTCTTAATAGGTGCAACCACTTCTAATCCTTATCATGCAATTAATCCGGCAATTCGTTCAAGAGCTCAAATCTTTGAATTGTATCCACTCGATGATAACGATATTAGATTAGCACTAAATCGCGCTTTAGAAGACGATCAGCGTGGTCTTAAATCATATACACCTGAAGTTGATGATGATGCTATGACCTATTTCTCAACTCAAAGTCAAGGTGATGTTAGAAGTGCACTAAATGCCTTAGAACTTGCTGTTTTAAGTGCAACTGAAGAAGATGGACAACGTCATATTACGTTGCAAGATGCGAAAGATTGCTTGCAAAAAGGCGCTTTCGTTAGCGATAAAGATGGAGATATGCACTATGATGTGATGAGTGCATTTCAAAAGTCTATACGAGGTAGTGATGTCAATGCGGCATTGCATTATCTAGCCAGATTGATAGAAGCTGGTGATTTGCCTACAATAGTCAGACGTTTACTCGTTATTAGCTATGAAGATGTAGGTTTAGCTTCACCTAATGCTGGACAACGCACATTAGCAGCTATTCAATCAGCTGAAAGATTAGGTTTTCCTGAAGCAAGAATCCCATTAAGCCAAGCAGTAATTGAATTGTGCTTATCACCTAAATCCAATTCAGGCATTTCAGCTATCGATAAAGCATTAAGTGACATTAGACAAGGCAAAGTAGGACAAATACCTGACTATTTAAAAGATGGTCATTATGCTGGTGCGAAAGAATTAGGCCGAGCTATTGGTTATAAATATCCACATAATTATGAAAATGGCCATGTAGTTCAACAATACTTACCTGATATACTTAAAAATCGTATTTATTATAAACCTAAAACGACCTCTAAAAGTGAACAACAATTTAAAACCATTTATGAGAATTTATTGAATAAGTCTCAATAAGTTAAAAGATAGTTTGCCTAAATGTAGTCATTACATTATAGACAAACTATCTTTTTATTTACTATTTAATTATTGACCTTTATCTTTAATTCGACGAATCGGAATGTCTTTAAGAATATCATTGATGACATAACTTGAACAAATTAAACCGACCACACTAGGGACATATGCATTGGAAGATGGTGGCATTTGTCCTTTCCTGTTGATAGCGTTTTTGTCACCTACTGTTTCTTTTACATCTTCTCTAATTACAATTGGACTTTCATCTGAAAATACAACTTTTACTCCTTTTCGAATACCTACACGTTTTAATCTATTACGAATTACCTTTGCCATTGGATCTGTATGTGTTTTTGAAATATCTGCAATTTGGAATCGAGTAGGATCTATTTTATTAGCTGCACCCATACTTGAAATCATATCGATACCACGTTCTAAGCATTCTTTCATTAAATGAACTTTATAAATAATGGTATCACTTGCATCGATAAAATAATCAATATCATAGTTATTAAATATATCTTCATATGTTTCTTCTGTATAAAACATATGTAATGACGTTACTTTACAGTCTGGATTAATTTGTTTAATTCTCTCTTCCATTAATGTCACTTTGCTTTGTCCGATAGTCGACGTTAATGCATGGATTTGACGGTTAACATTTGTAATATCAACATCGTCTTTATCTATTAAAATGATATGTCCTATATTCGTTCTAGCTAATGCTTCAGCTGCAAAAGATCCGACGCCACCGACACCAAGCACAGCTACAGTTTTACTTTTTAATAAATCAAGTCCCCCTTGTCCGATTGCTAACTCATTTCTAGAAAATTGATGTTTCATTTTAATCTCCTTTAACTAAACAATCCAAATCAATATGTATTTTAAGTATTATTTTAATTTAAAAATAAAAATACGCAAGACCTAAGTCTTGCGTACCGATAGAATCCGTAGATGCCGTAGTTATAAATAGCTTGATCATTCGGCCTGCTATATACAGGTGGGTGCCCTGTTTCATGTTTTGCAAGTCCTCCTAATGAGGCGTTTGCGCTGCATGAAAACCTATTGGGCTCCCTGATCAAAGAGTGTTAGGCCCAAATAAAAAGCAAACATACGAACATCACAGATGACTATCTTATGTCATTATAATATCACAAACTTAGAAAGAAAGGAATTAAACAACATTGTATATTTTAATTCCTTTTTATTCAGACAACATTTAGACATATTCACAAGAAATTAACGCTTAGGTACACTAATGTCTAATTCTTAATGATAATTCTTCTAATTGTTTTTCTGAAACTTCACCAGGTGCATCTGTTAATAAACAAGTAGCTGATGCAGTTTTAGGGAATGCAATTGTATCTCTTAAGTTTGTACGGTTAGTTAATAACATCACTAATCTGTCTAATCCTAATGCGATACCGCCATGTGGTGGCGCACCGTATTTGAATGCATCTAATAAGAAACCAAATTGTTCTTGTGCTTGTTCTTTAGTAAAACCAAGTACTTCAAACATTTTTTCTTGTAATTCTCCATTATGAATTCTGATTGAACCACCACCTAATTCATAACCATTTAATACGATATCATAGGCATTCGCTTGTGCATTTTCAGGCTCTGAATCTAATTTCTCAATATCTTCTTTTTTAGGTGATGTGAAAGGATGATGTGCAGCTACATAGCGTTTACTTTCGTCATCATATTCTAATAAAGGCCAATCTGTTACCCATAAGAAGTTTAATTTTGATTCATCAATTAAGCCTAACTCTTTAGCTAGTTTAATACGTAATGCACCTAAACTTTGTGCTACAACATCTGGTTTATCAGCAACAAACATGACTAAATCCCCAGCTGATGCTTCTGTTAATGATTTTAATTGTTCTGTATCTTTATCTTCAAAGAAGCGAGCAATTGGACCTGTTAAACCTTCATCAGTAACCTTAACCCATGCTAAACCTTTCGCACCATATATATTTACAAACTCAGTTAAAGCATCCATGTCTTTACGTGTGTATTGATCAGCAGCATCTTTAGCCACGATTGCTTTAATTTCACCATTATTCTCAACAGTATCTTTAAACACTTTAAAGTCCATATCATGACCTAATTGAGATACATTAATCAATTCCATGTCAAAACGTGTATCAGGTTTATCAGAACCATAGCGGCTCATTGCTTCAGCATAAGTCATTCTTGGGAATGGTCCAGGCACATCAATACCTTTGACATCTTTAACGACTTTACGTAACATTTCTTCACCCATAGCCATAACATCTTCTTGGTCTACAAAGCTCATTTCAATATCGACTTGGGTAAATTCTGGTTGACGATCTGCACGTAAGTCTTCATCACGGAAACATTTAACGATTTGATAATATTTATCAAACCCACTAATCATTAACAATTGTTTAAATAATTGAGGTGATTGTGGTAATGCATAAAATTCTCCATCATGAACACGTGAAGGTACTAAATAGTCTCTGGCACCTTCTGGTGTTGATTTAGTTAACACCGGTGTTTCAATGTCATAAAATCCATTATCATCTAAATATTGTCGAATTGAACGTGTTGTTTGATGTCTCATTTTAAAAGTTTGTGCTAGTTCTTGACGACGTAAATCTAAATATCTATATTTTAATCTTATATTTTCATCTACGTTGGTATTTTCTTCATTTATTGAAAATGGTGGTGTTTCTGATTTATTGATAATTTCAATATTTGAAACTTGTACTTCTACTTGACCTGTTTTAATTTTAGGATTTACTGTTTCAGCGTCACGTTTAGTTACTACACCTTGAACTTCAACAATATATTCAGGTCTTACAGTTTCAGCGATATTTAATGCTTCTTGTGAAAAATCTGGATTAAAGACAATTTGCACAATGCCTTCTCTATCTCTTAAATCGATGAATATCAATCCACCAAGGTCACGTCGATTGTGTACCCAACCTTTTAATGTTACTTTTTCATTTAATAAATCTTCTGTGACTAAACCACAGTATGTCGTTCTTTTACTCATTTCAAAACTTCCTCTCTATTTGTGAAAATAATCAACAATTTGGTCTAATTGAATTGATTCAGATTCACCAGTTTCCATATTTTTAATATCAATTTGATTGTTTTCTAATTCTTGATCACCAATTACGATAGTATAATTTGCATTTAAACGATCTGCTTGTTTCATTTGACCTTTAATCTTTCTATTAAGATAATCTTTATCAGCTTTTACGCCATTTTTTCGTAATTCGTTAAGTAATTTAACTGCATAACGATCTGCTTGTTCTCCCATAGTAACGATAAATAAGTCAAAGTCATTTTTTATATCTAATTCAATGCCTTCTTCTTCTAATGCTAACAATAATCTTTCAATGCTTAATGCAAAACCGATACCTGTTTGGCTAGGTCCATCTAACAATTCAAGTAGGCCATTATAACGACCACCACCACACAAGGTTGTAATTGCACCATCATAATTTGGATTATCCATCATCAATTCAAATGCAGTATGTGTGTAATAATCTAAACCACGAACAAGATTAGGATCTTCTACATATGGAATTCCTAAATCATCTAAATGTTTTTTTACTTGTTCGTAGTATGCTTTAGAATCTTCGTTTAAGAAGTCCGTAATACGTGGTGCATTTTTGACAGCTTCTTTGTCTCTATCAACCTTACAGTCCAAGATTCTCATTGGATTAGTGTGTAGTCTAGACTGACAATCTTGACAGAAATCATCAATTACTGGTTCAAAGTGTTTAACCAATGCTTCATTGTATTCTTTACGAGAGTCACTATCTCCAATACTATTTATCACTAATTTTAAGTGCTTTAACCCAAATGATTGATAGATATGCATTACCATTGCTAAAATCTCAGCATCAATGCTTGGATTTTGAGAACCAATTGCTTCAACACCAAATTGATTAAATTGTCGATATCTACCTTTTTGTTTACGTTCATATCTAAACATTGGACCATTATAATATAACTTAACTGGTTGATTAGGATTTCCTTGCATTTTATGTTCAATATATGAACGAACTACACCAGCAGTACCTTCGGGTCTTAATGTTAGGCTACGGTCACCTTTATCTTTAAATGTGTACATTTCCTTTTGTACAACATCAGTTGAATCACCAACACCTCTAGCAAAAAGTTCAGTACTCTCAAAGATAGGTGTTCTTATTTCTTGATAATTATAAATTTCCATCAATTGGTCTAATTTATTTTCAATGTATCGCCACTTGATTGAATCTTCTGGTAATATATCTTGCGTTCCTCTTGGAATTTTTATCATATTTTATCTCCTTTACTAATACTCAAGGGTTTTCATTTCTTTTTCTTTTTAAAAATGTGAATAAAAAAGCCCTTGCATAGCATTAAATACTATACAAGGGACGAAAATCCGTGTTGCCACCCTAATTGATTTGGACATTACTAACGTCACAAATCCACTCAAAACGTTTAACGTACGTTAGCCGGCTTTACTTTTAAATAAAGCACCTCTTCTTGTGTTCAAAGAAATAAACTACTCAGCGTAATCTTTCAGCCTCATGGATTACATTTCTACGTATATAAATATATACTACCTCTTTCGTCTATTCTTTCAAGAATACAATCGGTTTACTATTTATAATTCAATTATAATGATAACGAGTTTTCATTTGATTTGCAAGTTCTATGATGAGAAATATTGTTTTAATCCATCAACGATAGCTTCCTCTACAACTTGTCTATGTAGTTGGTCCCGTACCATTACTTCATCTGTAGGATTACTGATATAACCTAGTTCTAATAATACTGCTGGTATGTTTGTTTGTCTCAAGACTTGATAATTTTGTTGTCTGGCTTCTTTATTTGTAAGGAGGGATTTCTTTTGGATGCTACTGCTGAGTGTTTGTGCTAATGCTTCTTGATTATCTTGTAACCAATACACAGTTACACCATTCGCATTTGGGGAATCTAGTGAGTCATTATGTATGCTTATAAAAGCGTCTCCTTTGATATTCCTATCATCCAAAGACACATATGTATCATTAGAACGCGTCATTTTAACATGAGCACCTTCTTTTTCAAGTAAACTTTTTAACTCTTTAGCAGTTTTTAATGTATATACTTTTTCTAAACTCTTTGAGGACGTGTTACTTGAAGCACCCTGATCACGTCCACCGTGACCAGGATCAAGTACAATTGTTTTACCTTTTAATGGTGCGAATTTTTTAGAATTATCAGCATGGATATTTAAATTGGTGTGCCAACCTGCAACCCACCCTTTTTCATCTCCAGCTTTATTCTTTACTTCAATCCACTTACCAGATTTATCAATCTTCTCAAAGGTATCTCCCTTTTCAATCTTATAAATAACAGGATAAGCTGCATTAGGTCCAGTTCTCAACTCAGCATTTTCAGTTATAGTGATTGTACCATTATCTTCATCATTATAATTTAAAAACATAAATAATAAAATGAGAAATAGTACAAAACAAATAACAACGATTAACGTTAGTCGATTCATAAGACCATGTTTGGTTAACCATGTATTTATTTTATTCATATCATTTTGCCATCCTGACTCTCATATATGATTGTTACAGGACCATAATTTTGAATGTCTACATTCATATGAGTACCAAATTCACCTGTTTTAACGTTCAAGCCATATGATCGAAGTGCTTCGTTAAACGATTCATATAATTCATTTGCTGCCTCAGGTGGCATTGAATCAGAAAAACCAGGACGATTACCTTTTTTTACATCGGCATACAATGTAAATTGAGAAATTGATAGTATTTCTCCTTCAATTTGTTGAATATTATAATTCAATTTGTCATTTTCGTCTTCAAATAATCTTGCATTCGCGATTTTCTTAGCTATTGTTTGTACATCTGCTTCTGTAGAGTTTTTACCAATTCCTACTAATAAACAATAGCCTTTTTGAATAGCATTATGAATGTTGTTATTTGAAACAGAAGCTTCTGAAACTCTTTGTACAACTACTCTCATTTTTCTTTGCACCTCTTAAGTTCTAGTTCCAAACTCTTGTAACAGTATATACATCACCTAACTGTTTGATCTTTTCAACTACACGGTATACATCGTTAACATTTTTTACCATGACACTAATATTAATGACAGCATTTTTATCAATATCAGATCGACCTGATACTTTAATTAGACTTCCAGCTGTAGAATTTACAGCTTGTAATACTTCGTTTAACAATCCGTTGCGATCATATGCAGTGACTTCTAAATCGACTTGATAACGTTGTGTTGAGTCTTTAGATTTCACCCATTCAACTGATATTAAACGTTCTGTTTCATTTTTTATATTAGGACAATCGGTTCTATGTACCTTTATACCATGACCTTTGGTGATATAACCTACAATATCATCACCAGGTATAGGATTACAACATTTTGATAGTTTAATCAGTACATTTTCTAATCCTTCGACGTATACACCGCTATCAGTAATAATATCTTCTTTGATTGGAACTGATTTTGTCACTTCTTGTGCTTCATTTAAAGCTTTTTGCTTATCCAAAATTCTTTGACGTTCAGTTAATTTATTTACTATTTGGATAGCAGTTATGCCACCGAAACCAACTGCAGCATATAGATCATCTTCATTAGCAAAATGATATTTTTCATTCACTACATCGATATTTTTTTCGGTAAGAATATCGTCTACTCTAAAACCTTGTTCTTTAATTTCAGCTTCAACCATAAATTTACCTTTTTCAATATTAGAAGAGCGATCTTGCTTTTTAAAGAAGCTTTTAATTTTACTTTTCGCACTAGATGATTTAACAATTTTCAACCAATCTCTACTTGGTCCATATGAATGTTTACTCGTTCTAATTTCAATGATATCACCAGTTTGTAATATATAATCAATTGGTACAATTTTACCGTTGACTTTAGCACCTATCATTTTATTACCAACTTCACTATGAATAGCATATGCAAAATCAATAGGCACAGCACCATAAGGTAACTCTATGACATCACTTACAGGTGTAAATGCATATACTTTATCACTTTGTAAATCATACTTGAGTGATTCCATAAATTCTTGTGCATCTGAAGACGTATGATCAGTTTCAGCTAAATCTTTTAACCAATTTAATTTATTTTGGAAATCCTGTGTTTTTTCGTTTACAGTTTTCCCTTCTTTATATGCCCAATGCGCAGCTACACCATGTTCAGCAATTTCATGCATTTCATAAGTACGTATTTGAATTTCTAGTGGGTCCCCATTAGGGCCTACAACAGTAGTGTGAAGTGATTGATACATATTTTGTTTTGGCATTGCTATATAATCTTTAAAACGACCAGGCATCGGCTTCCATAGTGTATGGACCAAACCTAATATCGCATAGCAATCATTGATTGTATTTACTATGATTCGGATAGCTAGTAAATCAAATATTTGATCAAATTGCTTTTTTTGTTTCATCATTTTTCTATAAATACTATAGATGTGTTTAGGGCGACCATTTATTTCGCCAACGATACTCATTTTATCCATTTCTGTTTCTATCTGGCCAATGGCATTGTCAATATAAGCTTCACGTTCACTTCTCTTTTTCTTCATTAAATTGACAATTCGGAAATATTGCACACTATCAATGTATCTTAAAGCCGTATCTTCTAATTCCCATTTTATAGTATTGATACCAAGTCTATGTGCTAAAGGTGCATATATTTCTAATGTTTCTTTAGAAATACGTATTTGTTTCTCTCTAGGCATAGCTTTTAACGTTCTCATATTATGTAATCGGTCAGCTAATTTTACTAAAATCACACGGACATCTTTAGCAATAGCAATAAATAATTTACGATGATTTTCAGCTTGTTGTTCCTCTTTCGAACGATACTTCACTTTTTTAAGTTTTGTGACACCGTCTACGATTCTTGCTACTTCTTCGTTAAACATATTTTTAACGTCATCAAATGTATATGCGGTATCTTCTATGACATCATGTAAAAAGCCTGCAACGATTGTGGGACGGTCTAAACGCATCTCAGTTAGAATTCCAGCTACCTGAATAGGATGCATGATATATGGTAAACCATTCTTCCTAAATTGTCCTTGGTGCGCTTCATATGCAATATGATAACTCTTTAAAACATATTGGTATTCGCTTTCGCTTAAATAGGACTTTGCTTTGTAAAGCACCTCGTCAGCACTATAAGGATACTCGTTGTTCAATATATGACACCCCACTCATTGATTATACTTTCATGTTTGAATTTCTTTACATATGTTATGTATTATTACCCATTACTTAAGAAAGTTTATAGTAATTGATTAGCTTTATCACTTTTGATTATTTCAAAATATTTTTTGATGTTTCAATGTGAAATCAATATTAATTGTAATTAGTTTATCAAATTTTAACGACTCTGATAAGCTAACGATTATGAAATAAAATTAAATATTAGTTACATGATACTACAACTTTTGGAATAAATAAATGAATCACAATTAGATTGTAACTCTATCAATAATATTTTTTGTAAATAAAAACTAGTTCTCTACTTAAACTGTATTAACATCATTATTGTTAATCAGTAATGAGAACTAGTACTTCATGATTATTATTTCACTCAATTTAAAATTGTAAATTATTCATCATAAGAAATTAAACTCATAACATCATAGTCTTTTATCTTTTCAATTCCATTTAAATATTTTAATTCAATAATAAAAGCTATGCCAACAACGATACCGCCTAACTTTTCAACAAGTTTAATAGCCGCTTCGATTGTCCCACCAGTTGCTAATAAATCGTCTGTGATTAATACACGTTGACCTGGTTTAATAGCATCTTTATGCATTGTTAAAACATTAGTGCCGTATTCTAAATTATATTCGTATCTAATAACTTCACGAGGTAATTTACCTTCTTTACGTACAGGTGCGAACCCTATGCCCATTGAATATGCTACTGGACAACCAATAATAAATCCTCGTGCTTCTGGCCCAACAACAACGTCGACATCTTTTTCTCTTGCATATTCAACAATTTGGTCTGTAGCATATCCATATGCTTTACCATTGTCCATAATTGTAGTGATATCTTTAAAGCTGACCCCTGGTTTTGGCCAATCTTGTACCTCAGAAACATATTGTTTTAAATCCATCTTATTATTTCCTCCTAATTACTATATCCCAATTGAGTTTTAATCCATTGTTTTAAATGTTTGAAATCATCATATAATAAAAGTTTTTCGACTTCTATTCTTGATAACCTAGCTTGATAAAATTGGCTAGATTCAATATCTTGTTTATTTGGTTGACTCGCAATCGTTATTATACCATCATCTTCGTTAATAAATCCTAATTCTAAAAATACTTTTAGCATAAATTTTAATGAATTAGCTTTAATATTGAGAAATTCACACAACATCATACCTTCAGTCGCTAGATTCATTTTTCTTTTATTAATTAACGCTTTATAACATTGTTTGAATAAATTGATACTTGGCATGCCTTCGAAATAAATAGACGTTTTATGTTGAAATACAAGATAAATTTGAGATATTTGTGTTTGTTGTAATGTGTTTTTTAATTCATCAAGCGTATTCGGTAAATCTCTAAATACTATTTTATCATATTCCCCTGGTATAACTTCTCCATAGAAGAACTCATTGTCATTAGATTTTTGAACTTTAGAATGAATTACAAACGCTGTTGTTTGATCATTGTTTAAGAAATTAGTATTTTTACTTTTGCTTCGATAATCTAATATTTGCATTGTGTCCATGGCTATATCTTGAACAATGAACTGTGGTGTTTGATTCCCGTTCCATTCATTTATTTGTAAGTTACCAATTAAGTTGACTGGTTGACCAGTTTCTAATTGTGTAGCATATGCACCATTTTGCCAAAATAAAGCCGGTAAATTAGAATCACCTAATGTCATCTTCAAGTGATTTTGTTCTTTACCAATAGCCTTTAAAGATTGTATAGTCATATTTTGAATTTCAAATAATGGTGAATTAAAATCTGTGCCAAAGGGGCTTAATTTCTGAATATCTTTAATGTTTTTAATTGTAATATCTGATTCATCAAGTAAAATATCTACCTTTTTACTCGGTTCAAGAGATGTCGTTTCACTTAGTTTTGCCATCCATTCATTTAATCCATTTCGTAATGCTTCAACATTATCAATATCCATAGTCATCCCTGCTGCCATATGGTGTCCACCGAATTTACTAATTAAATCTTGATGGGCATTTAAAATTTCAAACATGGATACTTGTTCAATCGATCTTGCTGAACCTTTAGCATGATTTTGTTCATGATCAATATTTAAAATTAATGTTGGTAAGCTAAACGTCTCCACTATTTTCGATGCTACAATACCTAAAACACCTTCATGCCAATCTTCTTTGGCTAATAATAGAAATTGATGTCCTTGTGAGACATAATCCTTAGCTATTGCTAATGCTTCTTCTGTAATATGAGCAACTATATCTTTACGCTCTTGGTTGAAATGCTCAACCTGTTCCGCTAAAAATTCAGCTTCATCTTCACTATCAGACATTAATAATTCAGCAGCTAAAGAAGCATCTTCTAAACGTCCAACTGCATTTAATCTAGGACCTATGATAAATCCTATTGTTTCTTCAGTAATGTCATCGTTATAACCAGCTTGTTTAAGTAAAGCTTTAACGGCTACTGGACAACTGTCATTCATGACTTTCAAACCATGTTGTACAATTGAACGATTTTCATCAGTTAATGAAACTAAATCTGCTATTGTGCCTATAGCTGCGTATGCTTTAAAATAATTTGGCACATTTTCTAATAACGCTTGAGCTAATTTATATGCTACACCTGCACCACATAAGTATTTAAATGGGTAATCAAATTCTGGATGCATTGGGTGTACGATTGCATATGCTTCAGGTAAAGTTCTGCCTATTTCGTGGTGATCTGTGACAATGACATCTACACCTAATTCTTGAGCCATTTTAATTTCAGCATGCCCTTGTATACCATTATCTACAGTGATGATTAATGAAATACCTTCATCATAAGCATTTTGAAATGCCATTTCATTTGGACCATAACCTTCTGTAAATCGGTTCGGTATATACCATCCAACTTGGGCTCCTAATTTTTGTAAAGTATGTACTAATATCGTCGTAGAAGTTACGCCATCAGCATCGTAATCGCCATATACTAAAATACGCTCATTTTTATCTATAGCTTGATTGATACGTTCTATCGCTTTATCAATATCACTAAGTAAAGAAATATCATGGTTGATATCAATGCCATTTAGAGTTTGTTGAATGTCTTCTTCTTCAATAATTTGTTTACTTTCTAATATTTTCTTGATTATAGGAGATAGTTTTAAACGTTTAGCTATACTATCTGATATATATTCAGTTGGGTTATTTAAATTCCAATTATATTTAGATTTAATCATAAGTAACCTTCCTCATTTCCACATGCCATTATATCGAAAATCGAATAAAATAAAAAGGTTGAGCACTTTGTTGCAAAATCTTTTAAAGATTATACAACATCAATGCTCAACCTTAAATTGATTAAACTACGATTTTTTCATCGTTTGATTTTTTCTCTTTATAAACGACTAATTTTTGATTAGGTGATTTTTTCAATTGACGTTTCTTCATAATTCCCCATAATGGGACGGCTATGAAGATGGAAGAGAACACGCCTGAAATTAAACCGATTAATAAAGCTAATGAGAAGTTGAAAATTGTTGGTGCACCAAATAATAGAATTGCAACAACTACGACAACAACTGTTAAAACTGTATTAATAGAACGTGTCATCGTTTGTCTAATTGATCTGTTAACAATGTCATCAATTTGTTCAGCTGAAGTAATCACTTTAATCTTATGAAGGTTTTCACGAACACGGTCAAATGTAACGATGGTATCGTTAATAGAATAACCAACAATAGTTAAGATAGCAGCGATAAACGTTAAATCAACTTCTAATCGAAGTAAACTGAACACAGCGACGATAATAAATACGTCGTGTAATAATGCTAAGACAGAAGATAATCCCATTCTCCATTCGAATCGTAATGATACATAGATAATAATACCTACAGCTGCATAAACTAATGCAAGCATTGCGTTTTTAGCTAATTCTTGTCCAATTAATGGTGAAACTGTATTAATTTGCGGTGCGTTACCAAATTCAGATTTCATTTTATCACTTAATTGGTTATCTTTAGCTTGTGATAAATCTTGTTTAAATTGGACAGTTGCGTTTTTATTACCTGAACCATTAATTTGAATTTGATCTGGGTCTAAACCAACATCTTTCACTACTTTTTCAACTTTGGATTGAGTAAGTGCTTCTTTAGATTGTAGGTCTACACGCGTACCAGCAGAGAAGTCTATACCTAAATTCAATTTGAAAATATAAAGAATAACTAATCCTACAACTACAATTAAAATACTTAATGAAATCAATGGTTTAGCTAGTTTAACAAAATTCCATTTTTCAAATGATGTTTTTAAGTCATGGACATCTTTACCTTCACTGATATCATGTCTATCTGCTTTTTTAACACCAAATAACCAATATTTTTTCTTAAATAGATTAGAATAAACTAGTAATGATAATAGTAATCTAGATAAGAACACTGCAGTTACAAATATCATTAAAATACCTAATAACAACATTGTTGCGAAACCTTTTACTGAACTTTCACCAAAGAAGAACAGTACTGCTGCAGCAATTACGGTTGTTAAGTTGGAGTCAAAGATTGTTAAGAAGGAACTTTTATTGGCTTTTGAGTATGCTTGTTTAAGCGTCCTACCGATTCTCAACTCGTCTTTAATCCGTTCATACATAATGATATTGGCATCTACTGCCATACCCACACCTAATACTAAGGCTGCTAAACCAGGTAATGTAAGTACACCTGAGATAAAGTTAAAGGCTACAAGTGTTAAATATATATATGTTGTTAATGCGATGATGGCTACTAGTGCTGGTAATCTGTAGAATCCTAACATAAATAGATAAATGACTGCTACACCAAGTACTGATGCAAAGATTGTTTTATCTAACGCATCTTGACCAAATTCTGCACCAACAGAGTTTGAATAAATTTCTTTAAGATCTACCGGTAAAGATCCTGTATTTAATAATTCAGCAATTTGTTTTGCTTTTTTAACGCCTTCTTGACCATGGAATCCACCAGAAATTTCTACACTATCTGAATTGATTGGTTGATCAACATTTGCCGCTGATACGAACTTAGGATCTTTTTTATCGGCTTCTTTCTTGTAGCTATCGCCTTTTTTGAAGTCTAACCAAACAACCATAACGTTATTTTGCTTTTTAGATATTTCTTCAGTTACTTTTTTAAATTTATTCTTATCTTTTACTTTAAATGTAACTGTAGGATCATTCGTATTCTGTTTAAATTCTTGCTTCGCTGATCCTTGCTTAATATCTGCACCGCTTAACTTAACTTTGTCGTCAGCATCACGAATCGTTAAATTAGCTTGTGATGATAAAATCTTTCTTGCTTCTTTCTGATCTTTTACACCAGCAAGTTGAACTCTAATTCTATTTGGATCTTCAACTTGGATTTTAGGCTCAGAAACCCCTAATACGTTAACACGATTTTCTAGTGTTTGCGCTGTAGATTGCAACGCATTTTTATCAATTTTATCACCTTTATGTAATGGGTCAACTTGATAAAGCACTTCGAATCCACCCTGTAAATCAAGGCCTAAGTTAACATTCTTAATCACATTCTTATACGTAAGACCCATACCTGCGAACAGAAGGATCACCAGTAGTAAGAATGCAATCAATCTACTACTTTTCTTCACATGAACACCTCATTATTTACTTATGATACTAGAATACTCGATTAATCCTTATATTTGCAAGTCGGAGTCAATAGAATAACTCCTATGACCTATCTATATTAACATACTACACTTTATAGTGAAATTATTGAAAACTTTTTTCAATTAATTTAATGCATATGGATAATAACTAAATACAGATACTAACTCATCTCTAGCCGCATTTAATTATTGGAAACAATTCTTTAATGCTTAAATCACATCATTTTTAAATTTTTAGTTGTTTAGACATATAAGTAAAAATCCAAGTAAATATAATTGAAGCCTGAGACAATATTGCCCCAGGCTTCAATAACATACTATTATGAAGGATCAACTTGTTTAATAGCTGGTTTTTCAAAAGTCATTTCTGTGCCATGACCATTAACAGTAACAACTACTGTTGTTTCATCAACCGCTTTAACTGTACCTTTAATACCACCGATTGTAGTAATTTTTTGTCCAGCTTCTACACGACTTATCATTTCACGATGCTCTTTAGCACGTTTTTGTTGAGGTCTAATTAAGAAGAAATACATTAGAACCAACAATAAGATCGGTAATATCAATGATGTAAATTGCATGTTACATTCTCCTCTTTAAAAGTTTTTAGGGTTATCTACATTTAATCCATACTGTTCGAAGAATTCAGCTTTAAAGTCTAAAAGTCTATCTTCTCGAATGGCTTGTCTAATATCTTCCATTAATTTTAGCAGAAAATGTAAATTATGAATAGTAGTAAGACGGATACCAAAGGTTTCTTCTGCTTTGATTAAGTGTCTAATGTATGCTCTAGAATAATTTTTACATGTATAGCAATCACAATTTTCATCTAATGGTCTTAAATCATCAGCAAACTTTGCATTTTTGATTACTAAACGTCCATTGGATGTCATACATGTACCATTTCTAGCTATACGAGTAGGTAATACACAATCAAACATATCCATACCTCGGATGCTACATTCGATTAATGCATCGGGAGAGCCGACACCCATCAAGTATCTAGGTTTATCTTTTGGCATAAATTGTTCAGTGTGTTCTACCATTTCGTACATCACAGGTTTAGGCTCTCCTACTGAAAGCCCCCCAATAGCATAGCCAGGAAAATCTAGCTCAACAAGCTCTTTCGCACTTTGTTCACGTAAATCTTTATATTCGCCACCTTGAATAATACCAAACAACGCTTGATCTTCAGGGCGAGCATGGGCTTTTAAACATCTTTCTGCCCAACGTGTTGTTCTCTCAATTGAATCTTTGACATATTTATACTCAGATGGCATAGGCGGACATTCATCAAATGCCATCATAATGTCAGATCCTAAATCATTTTGAATTTCCATTGATTTCTCTGGACTTAAAAATAATTTTGAACCATTTGTATGATGTCTAAATTCGACACCTTCTTCTGAGATTTTACGTAGATTACTTAAACTAAAAACTTGGAACCCACCTGAATCAGTAAGAATAGGTCCGTTCCAATTCATGAATTTATGCAGTCCCCCAGCGTGTTTGATAATATCATTTCCAGGTTGTAACCACAAATGATATGTATTTCCCAAAATAATTTTAGCCTCAATCTGACGCAATTCTTCTGGGCTCATTGTTTTAACTGTTGCTTTAGTTCCTACTGGCATAAACATTGGTGTTTCAAACGAACCATGTGGTGTATGTACAATTCCTAAACGTGCACCTGATTGTTTACAAGTTTTAATATGTTCATATGTTACTGCAGGCATATTTAAAATCCTCACATTCTTTTAGATAATTAACATTGCATCTCCAAAACTAAAGAATCTATATTCCATTTCAACAGCTTTTTGATATGCATTTAAAATATATTCTCTACTACTAAACGCTGACACTAACATTACTAGCGTTGATTTAGGAAGATGGAAATTAGTAATCAAACCATCAATAGCTTTATATTCAAAACCTGGATAGATAAAGATATCTGTCCAACCGCTTTTTTCAACAAATTCTGAATGATCTCTACGTATTGTTTCAAGTGTTCTAGTTGATGTTGTACCTACTGAAATAATTCGATGACCTTTTTTTCTTGTTTCATTTAATAAATCTGCAGTTTCTTGTGTCATTTGATAATACTCACTATGCATCTCATGATCATCAATATTATCTACACTTACTGGTCTAAATGTACCAAGACCAACATGCAATGTGATAAAGGCGATATTCACACCTTTTGCCTTAATTGACTCTAAAAGTTCATCTGTAAAATGTAACCCTGCAGTAGGTGCTGCAGCAGATCCACTTTCTTTTGCATAAACTGTTTGATAACGATCAGGATCATCTAGTCTTTCTTTAATATATGGTGGTAAAGGCATCTCACCTAATTCATCAAGACGTTCTTGCAATATTCCTTCATAATGCAAGCGCATAATTCTACCACCTTGGGCTAACTCTTCAATACATTCAGCGATAATTTTTCCATCTCCGAAATTCAATTGATTCCCTACTTTAATACGTTTGGCCGGCTTTAACAATACCTCCCAATCATTGCCTTCAATTTGAGTCAACATAAGCATCTCAACTTTAGCACCCGTTTCTTCTTTTAATCCAAAAAGTCTTGCGGGCATAACTCTAGTATCATTTAAAACAAGCGTATCACCAGGATTAAAATAGTTAATCACATCTTTAAAATGTAGATGTTCCATATTTCCATTATTTCTATTTAATACTAACAATCTACTTTGGTCTCTATTTTTTAAAGGCGTTTGTGCGATTAGAGATTCAGGTAAATCGTAGTCAAAATCTTCAATATTCAACTTACTCCCTCATTTCATTAGAATTGCCAAAATGTTCATGCGCCAATGGTGTTGCTTTTCTACCTCGAGGTGTACGTTCTAAGAAACCTTTTTGAATCAAGAAAGGTTCATAAACATCTTCGATAGTTATTCGTTCTTCACCAATAGACACTGCAATTGTATCAAGTCCGACAGGTCCACCTTTATATTGATTTAATATACAATTCATCATTTTGTGATCAATATAATCTAATCCATAATCGTCAACTTGTAATAGTTTTAATGCACGCTTTGTAGTTTCAATATAGATTTGATCATCTTCATTTACTTGTTGAAAATCTCTCACTCTTTTTAATAAACGGTTTGCTACACGTGGTGTACCTCTAGATCGTTTTGCTAACTCTATCGCACTCTCTTCATCTATATCTGTTCCTAGTACTTCAGCAGTTCTTATTATAATTTCTTTTAAATCTGCTTCATTATAATATTCAAGTCGTAAGTGGACGCCAAATCGATCCCTTAAAGGTCCAGTTAAACTTCCAGCACGTGTTGTAGCACCAACCAGTGTAAAAGGTGGTAAATCAATACGAATACTACGTGCTTCATCACCTTTACCTATAATGATGTCTAGGAAAAAGTCTTCCATCGCGGGATATAATACTTCTTCAACAACACTACTTAAACGATGTATTTCATCAATGAACAACACATCTCCTGGTTGTAATCCAGATAAAATTGCTGCTAAATCTCCAGGACGCTCTAATGAAGGGCCAGATACTGTTCTAATGTTAACGTCCATTTCATTGGCTATTATATTAGATAAAGTTGTTTTACCTAACCCAGGGGGACCATATAAGAGAACGTGATCTAAAGGCTCTTCTCTCAATTTAGCTGCTTTAATGAATACTTCTAAATTATTTTTAATGGAAGATTGACCAATGTACTGCTTTAATTTAGTTGGTCGTAAAGATAATTCGAAGTCAGATTCTTCATTATGTGCAGCTTGGTCGACCATTCTTTCATCCATAATATTTCCCCCTTTCATTTTGATGTTAGGTTTTTTATGACACTAATGTTTGTAATCCGATTTTAACAGCTTCATCAACTGAATCCATATTAGATTGTTTTAGAACCTTTTCAACTTTAGATAACTCACGTTTTGAATAACCTAACGCTTCTAAAGCTAACATAGCTTCCTTAATCATAGATTCATTAGCATTAGAATCATTCATCACATTTAATAGTGTGTCACTATTTTCTTCTGTAATTTGAACTTTGCCTTTTAAATCAAGCACTATTTGTCTTGCAGTTTTCTTACCGATACCTGGGAATTTAGTAAGGTAAGTATCGTTTTCATTCTCAATAGCTTGTTTCACTTCATTAGGTGTACTTGTTGCAAGTATAGCCAATGCTGATTTTGGACCTATTCCTGTTACTTTTATTAAACTTAAAAACATATCTTTCTCTTCTTCATTAATAAAACCATAGAGTAACTGAGCATCTTCTCTAACAATTAATGATGTAAATATTTGAACTTCTTTATCCAAATATTTTTGAAAACGATATGAATTAGGTGTCTGAATTTCGTAACCAACGCCATTAACATCTACCACTACGTGAGTAGGAAATAATTGCGTTAGTTTACCTTTAATATACGCGTACATTTTAGCACATCCTCATTTACATACTCATGCTTATTAATTCTACTTTAGACACATGTTCAATTTCTCGTAAAGCAATTACTACATCATCTATCATTAAATCTGAAGATGATGCATTTAACGATAAGGTAATTGTCGCTTTATCATTCATCGGTACACTTTGATGTATAGTAAGTACAGATAACTGTAATTGAGAAATTGTATTTAATACTTGTGCCAACATACCTACAATATCATTGACATATAGAATTAATGTGAATTCACGATGATCTAATAATTTTTCATCTACAGGAAATATAGTTTCTCTATATTTATAAAAAGCGCTACGTGACAAACCGTATTGTTTTACGGCATCATAGATGGACAACTCAGAATTATTTTTTAATGCATCTTTTATTTTCAAAGTTTTAATTACAGATTCAGGTAAAACATCTTCGCGTATAAGATAAAACTTCCTATATTCTTTATTGTCCATCTTTCACACTCCTATTCTATAAATTCAAATTCTCCACCAAGAATTCTTACGATATCTCCATTGCTACAACCTCTAGCTCTTAGAGCATCATCAATGCCCATTGAGCGCATTTGCCTTGCGAACCTACGTACAGCAGGATCACTATTGAAATCAGTCATCTTGAATGTTCTTTCAATAGCATTACCACTCACAACGTATGCACCATCATCATCTCTTGTAATCGTGAATGTGTCTTGAGATGGTGTATGTTTATACACAACACGGTTTACACCAACATTTTCATCTTCTTCAACAGAGAAATCAATATCTTTAACTTTTTCAAGTTGATCAGCAATCGTATATAATAATTGATCGATATTATCTCTTGAGACAGCTGATAATGGAATTATGATATGGTCATCGCCGATTTCCTCTTTGAATAATTCTAAATTATCTTCAGCATCTGGCATATCCATTTTATTTGCCACTATAATTTGAGGGCGATCTTCTAAACGTTGTTTATATGCCACTAATTCTTTATTAATTACGTGATAGTCATCGATAGGGTCACGACCTTCTGAACCACTCATATCAATCATATGTACGATTACTTTTGTACGTTCAACATGTCGTAAAAATTGATGACCTAATCCTACACCGTCTGAGGCACCTTCGATTAATCCTGGTAGGTCAGCCATGACAAAACTTCTATTATCAGGTGTAGATACAACACCTAAGTTAGGTTTAATTGTTGTAAAGTGATAGGCCCCAATTTTAGGCTTAGCTTTCGAAACGATTGAAAGCAAAGTGGATTTACCCACACTAGGAAAACCTACTAAACCAACATCTGCTAATAATTTTAATTCAAGTGTGACGTCAATTTCTTCACCTGGTTCACCATTTTCACTGAAGTCTGGGGCAGGATTTCTAGGTGTAGCAAAACGTGAGTTGCCACGTCCTCCACGACCACCTTTTGCCACCACAGCCCGTTGGCCATCTTCTACTAAGTCTGCAAGCACTTCTTCTGTTTCAACACTTTTAACAATTGTGCCAGGTGGTACTTTTAATACTAAGTCTTCAGCATTTCTTCCATGCATGTTACTACTTTGACCATTCTCACCTTTTTTAGCTTTAAAGTGCGTTTGGTATCTAAAATCTAATAATGTACGTAGTCCTTCATCTACTTCAAATATTACTGATGCACCTTTGCCACCATCTCCACCAGCTGGTCCACCGAATGGTACATATTTTTCTCTTCTGTAAGCGGTAATACCATTACCACCATCTCCTGCTTTAAGAGATATTTTCACTTGATCGACAAACATATATCTCACCTCTTTTACTCATTTTTGTTTTCATGATCTGTTTAATTATATCATTAAGTCTATGTGTAGAAAAATTTTAGTTCTTAAATTGAATCATTAGGAATCAACATGATTTAATGTGATAACTTTTTTACTTCAGAATAAGATTTTAAACAAAAGAAAACACCAGAAGCCTTCACTTCTGGTGTTAACTAGACAAAATTATTCAGCTACTGCATATACAGAAACTTGTTTTTTGTCGCGACCTTTGCGTTCAAATTTAACAACGCCGTCGATTTTAGCGAATAATGTATCATCGCCACCACGACCTACATTTTCACCAGGGTAAATTTTAGTACCACGTTGGCGATAAAGAATTGAACCACCTGTTACGTATTGACCGTCAGCACGTTTAGCACCTAAACGTTTAGATTCAGAGTCACGTCCGTTTTTTGTAGAACTTACCCCTTTTTTAGATGCGAAGAACTGTAAGTTTAATTTTAACATTGGGAGACACCTCACTTATAATTTAATCTGATATTTTCATTATATTCTTCTTCAATAGTTTGTAAAGATACAAGCATTGCTTTCAGAATTAATTGAGCTTCATCGTTATTTGTATCAACACTTCTTATATGAAAATGACCTCCGTCATCGTTATAATCGATGTCCGGCTTTTCTGACGTCAATCCCATAATTGCATTAACACTACCAAATAATACGGCTGAGGCACCAGCACAGACAATGTCATGACCATATTCACCTTGATTAGCATGACCATCCATAACGACATCTGTTACTTTGCCTTCATCATTAACTGTAATATCAACAGTAATCATTATTACGCGTTAATTTTATCGATAGTTAATTTTGTATATGGTTGACGATGGCCTTTTTTACGTTTAGAGTCTTTACGACGTTTGTATGTGAATACAGTGATTTTTTTACCACGACCGTTTTTATTAACTGTTGCAGTAACTGTTGCACCTTCTACTGTTGGCGCACCAACTTTACCTGAATCTCCACCTACAAATAATACTTTATCAAATGTGAAAGAATCACCTTCATTTACGTCTAATTTTTCAACGTAAATTTCTTGTCCTTCTTCTACTTTGATTTGTTTTCCACCTGTTTCAATAATAGCAAACATACTTTGCACCTCCTATATAATAAGTCACGCCATATATAGGTGACATATTCGTGATTTTAATAAATGTCATCATTAATTAAAATACAATTTGTACTTCGACCTATATTTGAGCGGTTGTATGTAGCCTGAAACTACTCAACTACTGCATCTTACCATTACTTATATCCTACTGTCAATCTTGATTTGTATTTTCCTCAAAAATTTTAACATGAGAGGAAATAAAATTGTTAACAGTAATAAATTAACTATAAATGTTGGTAATAATCTAAGCAATAAGAATTCAATTAGGTTAAATTGTATAAATCCAATCAATCCGTAAATTAACGCCACATATATTTCTATTAAAATGGTACTTACCAAAATAATAATAAATATCATGACTTTATCTTTATAGAATATTTTAAAGCATCTATCCATGACCACTACAGCTAATATATAACCAAACATGTATAGGCCATAAATGCTTCCATAATATAAATCAGTAATTAAACCCAAAAATATGGCTAGAACTAAAGCCACACCAAAACTACGATAAATGGTTAAAATTAACAAATACATTAAAGTTAAGTGTGGTACAAAAATGACATAAATTTTACCAAAGTGCATAGGAATGACTAAACCAATAATAGTATCAATATAAAAAAGTAGAATACCAATCAAGAAATAATATATTCCTCGCATTAGTTATCCCCGCTTTCATCTTTAGGAAGTGAAGAAGCGTCTCGCTTAGCAACATATACATGATTTAAATCTGATAAATCTGCACCTGTTTTTACTCTTACTTCTTTAGCTAAACCATATTGATCATTCTCTACACTTGTCACTTCACCTATGTATAAACTACTTGGAAGTTGATCTGCTAAACCACTTGTTACAACTTTATCGCCTTTAGAAATACTATCTTTATTATTGATATCACTAATAACTAATTCTTCGTTTTTCGCATCGTAATGATCTATTAAACCAAATACATTTTTAGATTTATGTTGTATATTAACTGATAATTTACCTGCTCTTGTATTCGTTGAAATCAAATCGACTTGTGAAGAAAATTGATTTACTTTAGTAGTTCTTCCAATTAACCCTTCAGATGTCATAACAGCCATATTATTTTTGATACCAGCTTTAGAACCTTTATCAATCACTATAGTATTCATCCATTGGTCTGGATTTCTTGCTATAACAGTAGTAGAAATCGGATCATATTTAGATATATCTTTCATATCTAATTCCTTTTTAAACTTCTTGTTTTCAGCCTCTAGACGTTGATTTTTAGCTTCTAATTGTTTGACTTTGTTTTTAGTTTTTTTCGATTCACCCATATTAAAAATATTACCAATTGCTCCAGTAACAAAATTTACAGGATAACTCATCACTCGTTGACCAAATGAAACAGAATCTCCTACATATTGCTCGGGAGGTGATTGAGTTTGAGAGCGAATAGACAAACCAATCAATGCAATAAAAACAATAATTGCACATAAAACAACAATGAGTTTGTTATTTTTAAAAAATTTAAGCACCCAGAACACCTCTTATAAAACTTTAAAATTTATTCTTCCTCACTATTCTATATTACTGCTGAAATGAAATAAAGCACTAACGCTTAATAAAATCATTTTATATCATAATCATTTACTATTGAAGAAAGCAACTTGCAATTTATCAATATTTATTAAGGTAATGATCTACTAATATATTATAAAGGATAAGTAAAAGACTACCAACTTGTCGTGAGTTGGTAGTCTTTAGTGCGTTACTCTATTCGTTCTCTTTTTGTAGTTTTTCTTGTTTCTTTCTCTCTTTTTTCTCATCTTCACTATAAAGTGTCTCTTCTTTTCTCCAACGTGCAAATAGATTTTGCGCTTTAGCTTGTTCGTTGGCACGTTTTTCTTTTGATTTTTCAACCATTGTCCACACCAACCTTTATCATTTTACTCTATATATAAAGGCTAACGTATTTGAATAAGGATTTCAAACATGTGAATCTAATTATTTTCATATGCCTGTTCATTTTTTAAATCAATATTTTGGCCCAGTTCATGTAAATCCTGTTGCATTTCAAACTCATTATTATAAACTCTGATTGAATCAGAACCGAATTTATAAATAATGAATTCATCACCTCTTTGACCAGCTAAATATTCATCATTATATCCCATTCTACCTATTCCTGATACTGACATAAATTCTTTTTTATTTATCATATTAAATACATTTTTAATTTGACTTGTAGGTACGTTCTTAATTATATCATTATCTTCTATTGAATATCTTTTTCCATGTTGTGGTTGCTTTGTATTGTTATTTGGATTGTCCATATTTTGCTCAGTCTGATTTGGAGGATTGCTAATTGGATTCCACTCTTGGTCTCTTAAAAAAGGCGCATACTTTAATGCGATATAAATAATGATTAAAATAGCGATAACTGCTATAATATTTTTTATTATGCTGAATAAGAACCTCATAATATATCCTCCTTTTCCATTTAAGTTATTATATAAAAATATTAGTGAAAAATATATAGGTCTAAGGAAGTATCATAGTTGTACCTATAGACGGATGTATTCAATAATCAACTTTAGTATAATATTAATATGAGTTTCATGGCGTTAGGAGGTTTTCCATAATGAGTTTATTATCAATTATATTAATTGTATTACTTGTTATTTTACTATTTAGAGTAGGTATATCTATCATCCGCTTTTTAATATCTGTTGGTATAATACTATTATGTATTTATCTTGCTTATCAAGGAATTATTTGGCTAATGGATAATTATGATAAATTAATCGCATATATTAAATAATATAAAAGCTATGGGAATCAATGCAAAAACAATGCGTTAATTTCTCATAGCTTTTTTAGTAAATTTATTTTTTGAAAGTAGTAGATAAAAATCTAAAGAAAATATAACTTAATCCTAGTAAAATACCCCAAATTACACCTACAATTATTGAACCTAATATAACTAAACCAATAGATGCATGTGAATGAGATACTATTGTTCCAATGACAGTAGTCACTACAATCCCTAAAGTTGACAGTCCTATAGTGTATAAAAAAAGTTTTATTGTCATTTTTTGATTTTTAGCATTTAATCGCATGATAAAAATAATGGGAATGAGTACTCCAATAATTAGAAATATAGTCAATTTAATGACCCCCTGATGTCTATTTTCACCTATTATACTATTCCAATTCTATTTATTCTAGGTGGAAACTATTCATTATCAAAGTAACCACACTCTACTAAACTTGTAAACTGATTATCGCCAATAATAATATGATCCAATACATTAATACCCAATATCATTCCACAGTCTCTTAATCTAATTGTCGTATTAATATCTTCTTCTGAAGGCGTAACATCACCTGATGGATGATTATGAACAACAATCATCGAATTACAAGATTCTTTAATAGCAACATTAAAAATTTCTCTAGGGTGAATGATAGAACTATTCAATGTTCCTACAAAGACACACTGTTGTTTGATAACAATATTTTTGGAATTCAATAAAAGCACATAAAAATGTTCTTGCTGTAAATCTTTAAGCTTCGACATCATCAGATCTGCGACATCAGCAGGACAAGTAATTTTAAATACTTCCTGTTGAGATACACTATTTATCCGTTCCCCTATTTCAAATGCAGCCTTTAATGTTATAGCTTTATGATAACCAATACCTTTGACTTTGATTAAATCGTTAATTGATAACTTTTTCAATTCTTTCAACGTGGTTATACCACTTAATAATTCATTGGCAATTTCAATACTAGAACATCCCTTTCTACCTGTATTAATAAGTATTGCTAATAATTCTGAGTTTGATAATGATGCAGCGCCATTGGACACTAATCGTTCACGTGGTTTCTCCGAATTAGCCATTTCTTTAATCCTCAAAAAGGAACACCTCCCATTATTTCCGTCAATGATGGATAAAAGGATGAAACAAAAACAAAAGATAAAAAGATAAATGGAATTAGAGGAACATATTTAATATTGTGGTTGAAAAATATTTTAATAATAATGCTTAATATGCCACCAATCATAAAAGTGAAAAGAAAAAGGTAAAACATGAAGTTTATTGGTAAGAATAAAGATAGAATGTTAAATAGAAGGATATCACCATAACCGATATAACGATACATTAAAATAAAGAATAGGTGACTAATAATAAATGTAAGGAGAAAAGTATTTAGAAAGATTGGAGTCGTAAATAATAAAACAGTTGTGAAGATCATTAAGAAAATTAAGCTAATACAATAATCTTCAATATCATTAATTGACATAACCATTAAAAACAGAAAAGTCGTTAAATAAAACTGAGGATTGATATTAATTAATTGGTAATAAATAAGCAATATTGGAAGTATCGCAAGTAACTCACCTATCAAATAACTATATTTTAAAGGTTGCTTACAACATCTCGACTTACCTTTTAAAATAAGGAAACTAAAAATTGGAATGAAATCATAATATTTTAATTTGCTTTTACAATAATCACATTTGGATCTTAATTTTAAGTATCGCTTATCGAAGTGATCATTTGCAGAAAGTTGATATAAAAAGCTAAATAATATCGAGGATACATATGTATAAATAAGCATGACTACTCCTTTCAAAGGAATTATATCACAACATTAAAATAAATACATATTATCATTTTTTTATGATTATAGGTGAAATAAGGTCCATAATTAACAAAACAGCCAAGATTTCTAATTTTTTTAGAAACCTTGGCTTTATTTTTTGAATATTATTAGTTAATCAAAATTTGTTTTAGATTTAACTTCGCTAATAAAATATAAACTACCTGTGATAATTAGACCTTTTCCATCATAATTCTCTAAAAATTCTACATAATCATCTACTAGCTCAACGTTATCTCTATTGATATTTTCTGCTATTTCTTCTTTTGATAAGGCTTTTGGAAAATCAAAATCAGTGATATAAAAGTGAGACGCAATGTCTTCCAATTTGTTTAACATGTCACAAATAGGTTTCCCTTTAATTGCAGAGAATAATATATCAATTTGATCACGACCATAATATTGTTTAATCGTATCAATTAATGCGTCTACACTTTCATTATTATGCGCACCATCAATTATCATTAATGGATGTTCTTTGACTTGTTCAATTCTACCTATCCAATTGACTGACTCAATACCATCTATCATTTTATTGAAATCAAGTTCTATAATTCCAGCTTCGTTTAATTCAATTAATGCTGTTATAGCTAATGATGCATTTTCTTTTTGATGTTCACCCAACATATTTAAAATAATTGTTTCAAGTTCGTAATCTTTATATCTATAAGTAAATTCATCATCTTGAGAAACTACTATAATTTCTCTATCTAACTCAATAGGTGTTGCATTTTGTTCTACTGCATAGTCTCTAATATATTTTAAAGCATCTTCATTTTTCACTGAATAAATAACTGGTGTATTAGGTTTAATGATATCGCCTTTGTCTTTGGCTATATCTAAATAGGTGTTGCCTAAAATATCAGTATGATCTAAACCTATACTTGTTAAAATAGACATAATTGGATTAAATACATTGGTTGAATCGTTTTTAATACCTAAGCCCGCTTCAATAATAACAAAGTCAACAGGGTGTATTTCACCAAAGTATAAAAACATCATTGTAGTAATAATTTCAAACTCTGTTGCATTCCCTAACTCAGTTTCAACTTCTAACGATTCACTTACTGGTTTAACACGAGAAACTAACTCAACAATTTCATCATTTGAAATGGGATATCCATTTAAACTAATACGTTCATTAAAAGTTTCAATAAATGGAGAGGTAAAAGTACCAACTTCATAGTTATTTTCAACCAATGCGGCTCTTAAATAAGCTACTGTCGATCCTTTTCCATTTGTACCGCCTACGTGTATGCCTTTAATATGTTGCTGTGGGTTATTTAGTTTTTCTAGCATCCATTCCACACGTTTAACGCCTGGTTTGATGCCAAACTTAGTTCTTTCATGTATCCAATACAAGCTATCTAGGTAATTCATGATACATACTCCTATGCTTTTAATTGTTCAATTCTTGCTTTAACACCATCATACTTTTCTTTGTAATGTTTTTGTTTTTCTTTTTCTTCATTAATAATTTTTTCAGGTGCTTTATTGACAAAGTTTTCATTGGCCAATTTCTTATCCACACGGTCTAATTCACTCTGTAATTTATCTAATTCTTTTTCTAAACGTGCAATTTCTTTATCCATATCAATTAAACCTTCTAAAGGTAAGATGACTTTACCTGCTAACACTACAGATGTCATTGCTTTCTCAGGAATGGCTATATCAACATTGATTGTCAATTCACTAGGATGACAGAATCGTTCAATATAATCAGCATTATCTGTTAATGTTGATTGAATATTACTATCTTTAGCCTGAATCATAATAGGAATGGCTTTAGATAATGGTGTATTAACTTCTAATCGAGATTGTCTAATTGATTTGATAATTTCAACTAATTGTTGCATTGTTTGCTTACTATCATCAAACATAAGTTCCTTATCTACTGTTGGCCAAGATGCTTGAACAATTGTTTCGCCTTCATGAGGTAAACTTTGCCAAATTTTCTCTGTTACAAATGGCATAAATGGATGTAACATTCTCATAATACGATCTAACACATAACTTAATACAGAACGTGTCGTTTGTTTTTGGTCTTCATCCTCGCCATTCATAGGTATTTTACTCATTTCAATATACCAATCACAGAATTCATCCCAAATGAAGTTATATAGTGCTCGACCCACTTCACCAAACTCATATTTATCACTTAAATCTGTAACTGTAGCGATTGTTTCATTTAGACGCGTTAATATCCATTTATCTGCTAAAGATAAGTTTCCTGATAAATCAATATCTTCTACATTAAAATCTTCCCCAATATTCATTAAACTAAATCTTGCTGCATTCCATATTTTGTTAATGAAATTCCATACTGATTCAACCTTTTCAGTTGAGTAACGTAAATCTTGTCCAGGTGCAGAACCTGTGGCAAGGAAGTATCTTAAACTATCAGCACCATATTCATCAATAACATCCATAGGATCCACACCGTTACCTAAAGATTTACTCATTTTTCTACCGTCTTCCGCTCTAACTAATCCATGTAACAGAACATCATTAAATGGTCTACGGTCTGTGAACTCTAATCCTTGGAATATCATACGTGCAACCCAGAAGAAAATAATATCATAGCCTGTTACTAATGCATTAGTTGGGAAGTAACGTTTGAAATCTTCTGCATCTACATCTGGCCAACCTAGAGTTGAGAATGGCCATAAAGCACTTGAGAACCAAGTATCTAAAACATCTTCATCTTGAGTCCAATTTTCTATATCTTCTGGTGCATTTTCACCTACGTAGACTTCGCCAGTTTCATTGTGATACCAAGCAGGAATTTGATGCCCCCACCAAAGTTGTCTTGAAATTGTCCAATCTCTGATTTCTTCCATCCATCGATTAAATGTATTTTCAAATCTAGGTGGGTAAAAATCAATACGATCATCGGTTTTTTGATTATCTAAAGCACGTTGTGCTAAAGGTTTCATTTTAACAAACCATTGTGTAGATAAATAAGGTTCTACTACTGCACCAGAACGTTCAGAATGACCAACAGAATGCATATGTTCCTCAATCTTAATAACCAAACCTTGTTCTTTTAAGTCTTCAACTAATTGTTTACGACATTCAAAACGCTCAAGTCCCTCATATTTACCAGCATGATGATTCATGTGACCTTTTTCGTCCATAACGATAATGTTTTCTAATTGATGACGTTGACCAATTTCAAAGTCATTAGGGTCATGTGCCGGCGTTACTTTCATAGCACCCGAACCAAAGTCGATATCTACATATTCATCTGCTAATATAGGTAATTCTCTACCAACAATTGGTAATATCACCTTTTTGCCAATAACATCTTTGTATCTCTCGTCATTTGGGTTAACAACAATAGCTGTATCACCTAACATCGTTTCTGGGCGTGTTGTAGCGATTTCAATATATCCATCTCCATCAGCATATGGATATTTAAAATGATAAAATGCACCTTGTACATCTTCATGAATCACTTCAATATCAGATAAAGCCGTACGAGCTTGAGGATCCCAGTTGATTATACGTTCGCCTCTATAAATAATACCTTTGTTATAAAGATCAACAAATACTTTTTTAACAGCTTTACTTAAACCGTCATCCAAAGTAAAACGTTCTCTACTGTAATCTAAACCTAACCCTAATTTAGCCCATTGTTTACGAATGAAGGACGCATATTCTTCTTTCCAATCCCAAGCTTGTTCTAAGAATTTTTCACGACCAATATCATGACGTGAAATACCTTGTTCATTTAGTTTAGCTTCTACTTTAGCTTGTGTAGCGATACCAGCGTGATCCATACCAGGTAAATATAAAGTGTCAAAACCTTGCATACGTTTCATGCGTGTAATGATATCTTGTAATGTTGTATCCCAAGCATGACCTAAATGTAATTTACCAGTTACATTTGGTGGTGGAATAACGATTGTATATGTTTCTTTATTAGTGTCTTCTGATGGTTTGAAATAACCATTTTTTACCCATTCATCATATCTTCCAGCTTCTACTTCGCGTGGATTATATTTCGGCTTCATTTCCATAAAGTAAATCCTCCTCAAAAATAAAAAACACCCATCCTATATACATAGGACGGATGTTCCGTGGTACCACCTATATTCAAGAAAGTAGTTAGTCTGTATATGTCTCAACCTTCTACTTTCGAGCACTCTAGAATTTGATTAACGCTCAAACACGCTTTTGCCTACTCTTTTCTTCGTTCAATCAGCAAAAGGACTAAGTGGGCTACCTTCAGTAGTAATTATTGTGTATTTTCACCAACCATACACTCTCTAAAAAATAATTAAAACCTACTCTTCCCAAATGTTATATTCATTTACTTAATTATAGTATAATGGAAATTCGCATAAGTCAATCTATTAGGAGGAATTTTATGAACCCTTGTGCCTTTGGTACCAAAGATCCAATTTATATAGAATATCATGATCAAGTTTGGGGTCAACCGATGTACGATAGTAAAGATTTATTTAAACTATTGGCTCTAGAATCTCAACATGCTGGTCTATCTTGGCTTACGATACTAAAAAAGAAATCCGCTTATGAAGAGGCATTTTATCAGTTTGAACCTAAAAAGATAGCGGCAATGACTGAACAAGATGTCGACAACTTAATGACATTTCCTAATATTGTCCATCACAGAAAGAAATTAGAGCTATTATTGCACAAGCGAAAGGTTATTTAGAAATTGAGAAGGATTATGGTAGTTTCAGTACGTTTTTATGGTCTTATGTTGATGGTAAACCTATCGACATGGGATATGTAAAGCCTGAAGATCGTATTACGGTAGATGACCGTGCTAAAGCAATTTCCAAAGATTTAAAAAAATATGGTTTTAAATTCCTAGGACCCGTAACAGTATTTTCATTCTTAGAGGCAGCTGGATTATATGATGCGCATTTAAAGGATTGCCCTCAAAAACCAAAACATGATTAAAATTTAAAAGACGTATATCATAGCTTTCTCAATAAGCATTTGATATACGTCTTTTAATTCTATTAAATATTTACGACCGTTTAGCTCTATATTTCAAAAAGTAATTAATTAATGGTGCGATTAAAAACAAAATAAAGAAGATTCTAAATATATGATAACTCGATATCATAGCCACATCTGCACCTGTTTCAATCGCAACTAATACTATTTGACTCATACCACCTGGTGCTGCACCTAAAAACAACTCGTTGATTGAATCATGTGTAAAGAAATGTAAGATACAAACCATTACGAAAGCACTTAATATAAGCATTATATTTTGAAACGCAATCGCTACGGCTATTCTACCTTTCAAGTCTGAAAGCAAACGAGCAATCTGTAACCCTATTCGAATCATATACACTACTTGTGCTGATGCTAGTAACCAATTATCTAATGCAAATGTTATATCAGTCGTAATATTCCAAATGATTAAGACTATAATTGGTGCCAATAATTGTTTTGTTGGAAAATTGATCTTAGCCATTATCCAATAAACTACAATGATTGCTAACACAAGAAATATAAATTGCCAAATGTTTAAAATATCAGTTAACGGTTTCGCTTTAACTATTGGTTCTCCGCTACTATGATCATTTTGAAAGAAATATGAAATTAAAGGTACTAAAATAACAACGAAAATAATTCTTGATGTTTGTGTTAAACTAACAACTAAAATATTCGCCTTTTTATCTTCCTCTGCCATGACTAACATTTGGCTTAAAGCACCCGGAATGACACTTAGTACAGCTGTTTCGGTATTTACATCTGCAATCTTCTTAAATAATAATGCGATTAATAGTGCTAATACGAGCAAAAGAACTGATACAAGAATAATTGTTAACCAACTTGCTTGAATATCTTTTATGACAGTTCTAGTGAATGTTGATCCTATTTGAACACCTAAACAAATCAACCCAATTTGACTGATCCAAAACGGCCATTTAATGTTTAATTTAAATATTTTTATACATATTATAGCCGCTATAATGGGCCCGAACATAAAAGGTAATAATATATGTGATACCTTTAATAGCAAACTTATAAAAATGGATAATGCTAATATAATTAGGTTATTTCTATTTATTATTTTCATACGCACACTACCTTTTATAAATGTGTGAAATGATGTGAAATTTACTTATATAAATTAAGAGCCTGGGTATAATGAGATATCCCAGGCTAAAATATCATTAATTTAATTTTTATTTTACAATACGACTTAATGAATTATCAAATGCTTGAATTGTTTTTTCAATATCTTCTTGAGTATGCGCCGTTGATAAGAAAGTGCCTTCAAATTGAGATGGTGGTAAGAATACGCCTTCTTTTGCCATTTCTCTATACATCTCACTAAATAATTTCAAGTCACTTTTATTGGCTTGTTCAAAGTTTGTGACTGGCCCTTCATTTAAGAAATAACCAATCATTGAGCCAGCTCTATTAACAGTGATAGGAACTTGATGCTTAGCAAAGACTTCTTTTAATCCTTTTTCAAGTAAATCTCCAAGTTCATTAAAATAATCATATGATTCAGGTGTCAATTGACTAAGTGTTTCATATCCACTTGTCATTGCTAATGGATTACCTGATAAAGTACCTGCTTGATAAATATTGCCTACTGGTGCAATATGGTCCATAATCTCTTTTTTACCGCCAAACGCTCCAACAGGTAAACCACCACCTATTACTTTGCCTAAACATGTTAAATCTGGTGTGACACCAAAATAACCTTGGGCACAGTTATAACCAACTCTAAAGCCAGTCATAACTTCATCAAAAATCAATAAAGAACCGTATTCATTAGTAATGTCTCTTAATCCTTGTAAAAAACCTTCCACAGGTGGCACTACACCCATATTACCAGCAACTGGTTCAACAATAACTCCAGCGATATCATCACCATATTTTTCAAAAGCCAAACGTAATGAATCTAAATCATTATATGGCACAGTTATTGTATTTTTAGCAATGCCTTCAGGTACACCAGGTGAATCAGGTAAACCTAATGTTGCCACACCTGAGCCAGCTTTAATTAATAATGAATCGCTATGTCCGTGGTAACAGCCTTCAAATTTAACAATTTTATTGCGTCCAGTATAACCACGCGCTAATCTTAATGTATCTAATGTAGCTTCTGTGCCTGAAGATACCATTCTAACTTTTTCAATTGAAGGTACTCTATCAATTACTAATTGTGCTAGTTTATTTTCTTGTAATGTAGAGGCACCAAAACTAGTGCCATTATCCACTGCCTTATGAAGATTTTCGATAACTTGTTTATTTTTATGCCCTAAAATAAGCGGCCCCCAACTTAACACATAATCAATATATTCATTACCGTCAATATCATATATTTTTGAACCTTCTGCATGATCCATAAAAATTGCAGGTGTGTCCACTGATTTAAAAGCACGTACTGGACTATTTACACCGCCAGGCATTAAATCTTCAGCAATTTCCATTGCTTTAATTGATTTTTCATATCCCATAAATGTTGCCTCCTCTTTATTATCCTCTTTGTTATTTATCTAAATAATGACAAATATCTTTAGCAAAATAAGTAATAATCATATCTGCACCGGCACGTTTCATTGAAACCATTTGTTCCATCACAATCTTTTCTTCATCAATCCAACCATTTAATGCAGCAGCTTTTGTCATACTATATTCACCACTAACATTGTATGCAACAACAGGAATATTAGTATGATTTTTAACATCTCTAACGATATCTAAATAACTTAAAGCAGGTTTAACAATCATCATGTCACAACCTTCTTTTAAGTCACTTTCAAGTTCTCTCAATGCCTCTAAACGGTTGGCAGGATCCATTTGATATGTTTTTCGATCGCCGAAAGAAGGCGCTGAATCAGCAGCGTCTCTGAATGGCCCAAAGAAACTTGAAGCATATTTAATACCATAACTCATGATTGGTACATTTTGATAACCGGCATCATCAAGTCCTTGTCTAATTTCAGTAACAAATCCATCCATCATATTACTTGGTGCAATGATATCTGCACCTGCTTCTACTTGAGAAATTGCTGTTTTGACTAGTAATGGTAATGATTTATCGTTATCTACATCATGTGTGTGGTCGTCAATCACACCACAGTGACCATGATCAGTATATTCACATAGACATGTGTCAGCAACAATCAATAAGTCACTATACATTTTTTTAGCAATGCGTGTTGCTTCTTGCACTACTCCATTATGATCATATGCACCAGAACCAACATCATCTTTATCGTTTGGTACACCAAAGAACATAATTGCTCTAATACCTAAGTCATACGCTTCTTTAATTTCATTGTGTAATAAATTTAAACTGATTTGATATACGCCAGGTAATGATTTGATTTCAGTTTTAACATCATCTTTTTCAACTACAAAAATTGGGTAAATTAAATCTTCTTTTCTTACATGTGTTTCGCGAACCATGTCTCTCATTGTTTGAGAAGAACGAAGTCTTCTATGTCTATCAAATTTCATTTTAGTCCCTACTTTCTACTACTTTGTCTATCAATGACTCTAACGTTTGTTTATTTGCAACAATAGCTGGTTGATTATATGAATGTAGTGTATTTGCTGTTTGCTTGCCTATTGCAAAATAGTAATCAAACTTAGGTATTGGGTCTTCATTAAAATAATAACGTACTGAAGATGAACTTGAAAATGTTAATGCATCAATTTTGTTATTAAAAATTAATGATTTAACTTCATCTATATGTTTGTAATGTGGTACTGGCTCGTACAAATCAATTTTAACAACATTATTATTACGAGCTAATGTATCTCTCAATAGAGGCCGTGCTTGTTTACTAGAAGGTATTAATATTCTTTGATTATATTTTTGAAATTGATTAATCAACCCTTCTTGTGAGTAATCTTGTGGAATTAAATCTACAGGAATTTTTAATGCACGACAATATTGAGCCGTTTTTTCACCAACAACTGCAATTTTTTTGAAATTAACAACATGCATATAAGGTAAAAAGAACTTAACCGCGTTTTTAGACGAAAAAATAAGCCAGTCATAGTTATCTTTTAACAAACGCGAATCAAATTCAAGTGGTTTTATATCTATAAATGGTTTGTGAATAATCGTAACCAAATCACTTTGAATTTTACTTGTTTGCGTCATAACTACAACTGGTTTCATTTTAAATAGTCACCTCGAAGATTATTGTTCTTCATTTAATTTTCTAATAATTTCATATGCGCCTTGTTCTTTTAGAACACGACTTACTTCTTTACCTAATTCTGTTGGAGATTCGCCAATAGCTGTATGTTCATATCGTTCTGTTCCATCAGGTGTCATAATTAGTCCAGTAAATTCGATTTGCTGTTGACTATTAATTGTTGCATATCCACCAATTGGTACTTGGCAACTTCCATCCATTTCGGCTAAAAATGTTCTTTCTGCTGTAACGCATTTTTCAACATCTTTATTATGAACCTCTTTCAATAGTTCTAATAATTCTTCATCATCACTTCTGCATTCAATACCAAGTGCACCTTGACCGATAGCTGGTAGTAAAATATCTTTATCTAAATAGGTTGTTACGATATCATCAGACCAACCCATTCGTCTTAAACCAGCTGCTGCTAGGATAATAGCATCGTAGTCTTCTGTTTCAAGTTTTTGCAATCTTGTATCAATGTTACCTCGTATCCATTTGATTTCTAGATGAGGATACTTAGATAAAATTTGAGCGCCTCTTCTTAGTGAGCTTGTTCCAATAATGCTACCTTCAGGTAATTCTCTTAAAGGTGTATGATTTTTGGAGATATAAGCATCAAAAGGGACCTCTCTATCAGGTATACAGCCTAATGTTAATCCTTCAGGAATCACACTAGGTACATCTTTTAATGAATGAATAGCCATATCAATTTGTTTTTCAAACAATTCATTTTGAATTTCTTTAACAAATAAACCTTTACCACCAACCTTAGATAATTGCTTATCTACAATACGATCACCTTTAGTAACTATTTCCTTAATTTCAATATCCAAGTCAGGACGTACCTGTTTCAATTTATCAATAAATTGCTGACTCTGAGTTAAAGCTAGTTTACTTCTTCTTGATCCTACTACTAACTTGCGCATGTTTTGCTGCCTCCTAGAAAAACACTCGTTCTCTTTTCCAACCTATCAATAAACACTACAAGCTAATTTACGAAAAATGTGTAGTGAAAAATAAGTTGAACATACATAAACAGAATAAAATAATATTAAAATATATAAGGTTCTTTTGATTGATAATCTTTTTCACTCTAAATATTAAATAAATACCATACAATAGTGTAATAACTGAAGAAAAAATAACTTTTGGATCAATAAATATTTGTTGACCTACTGAAAATACACCCCATTGTGCTCCCAGGATAATACTAAATATAAGTATAATCCATCCTGCCAAAGTGGTGAAAAAGACAATGGACTCTAATGTAGCTACACTGCCTATTCTAAAATACTTCTGATCAAAATTCTTTTCTTTCAAATTACGATATTGAATGATATAAAGTAAACAATTTACGAAAGCTAAAGCAAAGAATGCATAGCTCAAAATAGCCAAACCAATATGGACAAGTAACAATTCGTTAATAACTGCCACTTGTTGTACTTGACTATGATACCGATCCGGCTGAAATGTATTCATTGCCATTAATACAAAACCAATTAAATTTAAAAAGAACACAGAAAAATTTAATGCTTTTATCACATTCAAAATGAGTGATAAAGAGATTATAATCCACGTAAGTGAGAAAAATACATCAAACAGTGATCCTAATGGAGCATGTTTTGTTTGTATAATAAAAACAGATAAAGAGATTGTTTGTAATACCCAAACAATCCCCAATGTATATATGCCAAATACTCTAATCTTATGACTTTTGCGTACAAAATCTAGAAAATAGCAAACAATGCTAATTAAATATATGATTAATATTATTTCATGAAATCGAATAAACAGGTTTTCTTGCATATCATCACCATATTAATATGCTTATTCAAAACTAAAAATTCGACGTGCTGAAATTTCTTTAGCCTTATTTTCTTTATGTTGTCTCGCCTGTTCATAAGGGTTATCAGCTTCTATGTCAAAAATGCTTTGAAAGAGCTCTAATTTTTCGTTACTTTTCTTATCACTACTTAATTCTTTAGCCTGCTTAATAGGGTCTTTTAACATTTGATTGATAATGCTTTTAGTATGCTTAGAGATAATCTTTCTTTCTCTCTCTGATAAATCTGGTAATTTTCTATCAATACTATCCATTGTTTCAGATTGAATGTTCATTGCTTTTTCACGTAAAGCTCTAATAACTGGTACAACACCTAACATATTAACCCAATCATTATGACTAGCTATTTCGCTAGGTATTTGATCAGCTATTGTCTGTGCTGCTAATTGACGTTCTCTTAAGTTCGCATCAACCAGTCCTTTTAAGTCATCAACATCGTAATTAAATATATTATTGATGGCATCAATACCAGGTTCGATATCTCTTGGAACTGCGATATCAACTAATAATAAAGCGTCTAATTTACGTTGATTAGCTATTGAATCAATTAAATCATTAGTAATGATATATGACTCTGAACTTGTAGAACTAATTACAATATCTGTTTGTTCTAATAAAGCTGGTAATGCATCTAGTGAATCGAATTTAACTTGATGTTTTTCAGCTAATACTTTTGCTTTACTTAACGTTCTGTTAACAATAGTTATATTTGTAATACCTGACCCTAACAGATTTAAGAGTGATAATTCACTCATTTCCCCTGCACCAATAATGACAGCTTGTTTATATTTTAGTTTTCCGAATACCTTTTTAGCTAATTCAACGGCAGCATATGAAACACTAACTGCATTATCTGCAATATCTGTTTCACTATGTGCTCTTTTAGCAAAAGTAATTGCCTGCTTGAATAAATGATTAAAGATAGTACCAGTTGTACCCGTTTCTTGTGCTAAGAAAAATGCGTCACGCATTTGTCCTAGTATTTGTGTTTCACCAAGTACTATGGAATCTAAGCCAGAAGTGACACGCAATAGATGTTCTACAGCTTCGTCCCCCACTTTAACTTCTGACATCTCTTTAATGTCATCTACTTCAAATCCAAATTTACGTGCTAAAAATCTTTGAACGTAATAACGTCCAGTATGAATTTGATCAACAACGGCGTATACTTCGGTACGATTACATGTAGATAAGATGACGTTTTCTAAGATGGCTTTGGTTTCGTATAAATCTTCATGGGCTAATCGTAAGGCATCATCTCTAAAAGCAACTTGCTCTCTTAGTGCTACATTAGCAGTTCGATGATTTATGCTTATTGCAATAAAATGCATTTATAACGCCCTCCATATACTTACAATAACCTTAGTATAACACATTTGTATTGATTATTAAGTTCATTGCTCAAATAAATTAGAATGATTCTAATCTGACTTCATTTTTTTGTCAAAATTGTTAAATTTGTATTTAAATATGCAGATTTAATCTAAATATCAAAAAATAATTAAGAATAATTAAAATGATTATAAATAAGACTCTATCATATCCCATATTTGTTGTTGCTTGTTATTTTTTATAGAAGAATAGCTAACTATAGTATCTCCTTCTTCTAAATCTAATTTATTTTTGATGTTATTTAAATGCTTTTGAACTTTACCTTTAGGTATTTTATCTTCTTTAGTACAAATAATTAAAGTTGGAATATCAAAATGTTTTAAATAATTATACATGAGCACATCATCTTCAGTTGGATTATGTCTCAAATCAACGAGTTGAATGACTAGTTGTAATTTTTGACGTGTTGTTAAATACTCTTCAATCATTTTACCAAACTTTTCTCGTTGAACCTTACTTACTTTAGCATAGCCGTAACCTGGCACATCAACAAATACTAGCTGATCATCTATATTAAAGAAATTCAGCGTCTGTGTTTTACCAGGTTGTTGTGATGTACGAGCCATATTTTTTCGACCTATCATACTATTGATAAATGATGATTTACCTACGTTTGAACGGCCACTTAATGCCACCTCAGGTACATCTGTTTCTGGATATTGTGCTTCTTGTACAGCACTTATAATTAAATCTATATTATTAGGATTAATTTTCATTGGTGATCCTCACTTTTCTTATTTCTCACATTAACACTTTACCATTACTCTTATCATTATGTCATCCTAGTTTTAGGAAATACATACATTGAAGGAAAAGTACTGCATAAAAAAGAGCCACAATGATATGTGGCCCTAAATCATAAAATATTAAATTATGCAGATGTTTTACTATCGTTGATTAAGTTTCCTTCTGAATCGTATAATTCAGGTTCAACTTCATCATTAATTGTTTGTTCAGTAATAACAACCTTAGTGACATCTTCTGATGAAGGTACGTCATACATAATATCGATTAATGCTTCTTCAATAATAGAACGAAGTCCTCTAGCACCAGTCTTACGTGCAATTGCTTTTTCGCTAATAGCAGATAATGCTTCTTCACTAAATACTAATTCGACGTTATCTAGCTCTAACATTTTAGTATATTGTTTAACTAGCGCATTTTTAGGTTGCGTTAGAATATTTTTAAGTGCATCAACATCTAAAGTTTCTAAATTAGCTACAATTGGTACACGACCAATGAATTCCGGAATTAAACCGTAAGATTGTAAATCTTCTGGTCTAATTTGTTCTAATAAGGCTTCTTCATCATATTTATCAGCTTCATTACTAGCGAAACCAATCACTTTTTCACCTAAACGACGTTTAATAACTTCATCAATTCCGTCAAAAGCACCACCAAGGATGAATAAAATATTTGTTGTATCAATTTGTATCAATTCTTGGTTAGGATGTTTACGTCCACCTTGAGGTGGTACGCTCGCAGTAGTACCTTCTAAAATTTTAAGTAATGCTTGTTGCACACCTTCACCTGAAACATCACGTGTAATAGATGTATTTTCAGATTTTCTTGCAATCTTATCAATTTCATCTACGTAAATAATACCTTTTTCAGCTTTATCAATATCAAAATCTGCCGCTTGAATTAAACGTAATAAGATATTTTCTACATCATCACCAACATAGCCAGCTTCTGTTAAACTTGTAGCATCTGCAATTGCAAATGGTACGTTTAAAGTTTTAGCTAATGTTTGTGCTAATAATGTTTTACCACTACCTGTTGGTCCGATTAATGCAATATTACTTTTTTGTAATTCTACATCATCTTCATTAGGACCTAGTTGTTGAATACGTTTATAATGATTATAAACAGCTACAGATAAAGCTTTTTTAGCTTTTTCTTGACCGATTACATATTCATTCAAATGATCCATAATTTCTTTAGGAGTTGGTAATTCTGTTAATTCCTCTGAAGAATTTTGTGCTAACTCTTCTTCAACGATTTCTGAGCATAATTCAATACACTCATTACAGATATATACGCCACTTCCTGCAACTAATTTCTTAACTTGGTCTTGATCTTTACCACAGAAAGAGCATTTTAAATTTTCTTCATCTTCATTGAATTTGAACATTCTTTTTTACACCCCTATTCCATAAAGACTATACTAGATAGCATTCTATAATGCAACATAATCACATTTCAATTGATTTGCTTGAAAATAGGAAGGAGTGGGACTGAATTCAAACTATAACAGATTGAACTCATGGCCCCACCCCACAAGATAATATATCTTATTTATCCTACCTATCAATATTACTAAAACAATACAATGTTAAATTGTTTATCGCTTTAATAGAACAGTAATAATTAGTCTTCTTTGCTACCTTCTACTAATTTAGCATTGTCTTTTAATAAATCGATAACTTTTTGGATGCGAACATCATTTTTAACGATATCAGTATTACCTAATGTATTTTTGATATCTTCAACTGAAATGTTGAATTGTTCACTCATTTTTTCTAGTTCTTTATCAATATCTTCGTCAGAAACTTCGATATTTTCAGCATCAGCAATTGCAGTTAATGTTAAGTTTGTTTTAACACGTTGTTCTGCATCGTCTTTCATTTGCTCTCTTAATTGAGACTCATCTTGTCCAGAAATTTGGAAATATGTTTGTAAATCTAATCCTTGTTGTTGAATTCTTTGACCAAATTCTTGAACCATACGATCTAATTCAGTATCGATCATTGCTTGAGGAATGTCGATTGTAGCATTGTCTGTTGCTTTTTTAATTGCTTCTTCTTTTTCAGTATTTTCAGCTTCAGTCGCTTTTTGTTCAGCAAGACGTTTGCGTAAGTTTTCTTTGTATTCATCAACTGAATTAGCTTCTGCATCTAACTCATTAGCAATTTCATCATTTAATTCTGGAACATCTTTATATTTGATTTCATTTACTTTTGTTTTGAATGTAGCTTCTTTACCAGCTAATTCTTCAGCATGATACTCTTCTGGGAATGTAACAACAACGTCTTTTTCTTCTCCAGTTTTCATGCCTTCTAATTGCTCTTCGAAACCTGGGATGAATGAACCTGAACCAACTTCTAAGTCGTAACCTTCAGCTTGTCCACCTTCGAATTCTTCACCATCAACTGAACCACTGAAGTCAATATTAACTGTGTCGCCATTTTCAACAGCGCCGTCTTCTTTGACTACCATTTCAGCCATGTGGCCTAAACTATGGTTAATTGATTCTTCTAATTCTTCATCTGTTAGTTCAGAATCTTGTTTTTCAATTTCTAAACCTTTGTAGTCACCTAATTTAACTTCTGGTTCAACAGTTACAGTAGCTTCAAAAATGAAGTCTTTACCTTTTTCAATTTGAGTTACATTAACTTCAGGTTGAGCAACTGGATTAATACCAGTTTCATCAATAGCTTCACCGTAAGCTTCTGGTAATAAAATGTCTACTGCATCTTGATATAATGCTTCAACGCCAAAACGTTGTTCAAAAATTGGACGAGGCACTTTACCTTTACGGAATCCAGGTACATTAATTTGTTTTACTACTTTTTTAAATGCTTGATCTAATGCTTTATCTACTTTTTCTGATGGAACAGTAACAGTTAATAATCCTTCGTTACCTTCCTTTTTTTCCCAAGTTGCTGTCATGTATAAATACCTCCATGAATAACTATTTTATTTTTTCAACTTCCCTATTATAGCATAGGTCAATTGTGTACACAAACATTGAAATTGCAACGTTTGCGAAATGATTTATTACTTAATTCAATTAAAATTTACGTTAAACGATTTAAGAATTATTTGCAAGAAATTGAGTTTATCATTGTTTATCTAATTGATATATATATGATAAAACATCTTGATTAACAACATTATCATCTATACCTAACATAGATTTAAAATAAACATCATATGCAACAATCCAATCTTCTATTGGAAATAAAGATTCTATATTAAGAGGATATAACAATATAGAATGATTATTCATAATATGGCTCGCTTCGTCAACAATATGTATGGCACCATCTTCAAGATTCTCGATCACTTTTGGTAAGATAATTGATTTTAAAGTCGTGTGTTCAAGACCACTTAACTCTTTAGGGATGATATTAACTGTTGTTCCATATTTGGTAACGGTTACGATACTTTCAGATTGTGCGAACCTTAGGTATTCTATCATTAAACTTACAATATTATTTTCGAAAGTAGAATGACTTAACAAATAATGGATTGTTTCTTTAAAATCATAATGACCATTATCGATGAGTTGAAGTAGAACGTGTGTTTGTTCTCTTGCATTTAATTGATGAAATTGAGCTAATGATTGAGTTAATTGTTCATGATTTGAATCTAGCTTAGATTGTGCATATTCTTTAAGTGGAAATAATTCCATTCTAGTCTTATGGTCCCGTACTTCATCAATAATTTGATTAATCACTTCAACTGATTCATAGTACTGTTCTAAACCATTCAAACTCTTAATATAATAAATCATTAACTCATCATACTTATTTAAACCCTGTTTAAGTAAAATGATAGCTTCTTCTCTTAATTCCAAAAATGCCCTCATTTGATAAAGCATATCGCACTTTTTAATTGCAAGTGCTTCATCTAATTCAAATTGGCTTTCATATTGTTCAAATAATTCATACATTCTATCCAAGTCTTGTGTTAATTCCGCTTTTCTAATATCTTCTTTTAACTTTTTCTCAGATAATGGGAATGGGATGATATCTGACATTCAATTTGCACCTCAATTATTATAAATCTTGAAGAATTAATGCACTCCATGTCTCAAAGTCATCGTATGATTCTATTTTCCCTTTTTCAATCCATTTGATTCTTAACGTATCTGTTTCTTTAGATTCTACATCATTTGAACTGACTGTTATTTTAAATACTACACCCATATGAACCTTGCCTACTTCATTATTGTCATCATTGATAAAGCCTAAGTATTCCATATTTTGAGAATCTTCTGCAGATAAACCTACTTCTTCTTCTAATTCTCTTTGCGCATTCACTCTTAGCACTTCATTAATTGAATCTGCCCCTACAACGTCGTTCATATGACCACCGACGCCAATTGAGGATTGGCCATGTAGTCTTTCTTCTCCGCCGCCTGAAAGACGCTCATACACAAGTATTTCACCACTTTGATTTTCTAATAAACAATATGAAATAAGTTGCTTAAATTCTGGATCCTCTTCCATATCACCTCTACGCTTCACGTCATACTGACTTAATGCATTGAAAATATTACTACCTTTTTCATCATTTTTTGATAAAAATCCATTAAATGCATTCTTTTCATTATCGAAAAGTGTTGCTCTTGGCACAACTATAATTTGCTCATCAAATTTAGACATACTAAACTCCTTTATGTTTTCTTTTATAATATTATTCTATCAAACTTATTTTCAATTCGCGATCGTTATCAATATTCTCTATTAATATCAATGCTTAGACAATTCCATTTTAAAATTTAAAGAAATATAAATAAAAGCTGGGACATCCTAAAATGTCTCAGCTTTTATGAGTTTAGTTTATTTTAAAGCGTCTTTAGCTTTTGATACTAATTCACCGAATGCTTTATCGTCTGAAATAGCAATTTCAGATAACATTTTACGGTTGATATCGATATCAGCTTTTTTCAATCCGTTCATTAAACGTGAATAACTAATATCGTGTTTACGTGCTGCAGCATTAATACGTGTAATCCATAATTTACGGAAATCACGTTTACGTTGACGACGGTCACGGAATGCGTATTGACCTGATTTCATTACTTGTTGTTTTGCTACTTTATATAATGTATGTTTTGAACCGAAGTAACCTTTAGCTAATTTAATCGTTTTTTTACGACGTGCTCTTGTTACTGTTCCACCTTTTACTCGTGGCATATTAAATTCCTCCTTAGATTCTATCTACGTAATTATTCTATATTCGTTAGTTGTATTATTTTTTATAAGATAATAATTGTTTTACACGTTTCATATCACTTTTAGAAACTAATCTACTTTTACGTAATTGACGTTTTTGTTTAGTGTTTTTGTTTGCGAATAAGTGAGATGTGAAAGCTCTTGAACGTTTTAATTGACCTGAACCAGTTCTTTTAACACGTTTCGCTGCTCCACGGTGAGTTTTCATTTTAGGCATGATTCATTTCCTCCTAGAAATTATTATTAATTATTTTTCATTAATTGGTGATAACATAAGGAACATTTGACGGCCTTCCATTTTAGGCTTCTGTTCGATTGTTGCAATGTCTTTGCATTCTTCAGCAAATTTTTCTAATTGGCGTTGACCAATTTCTTTGTGAGTAATTGCACGACCTCTGAAACGAATTGAAACTTTACATTTATCGCCTTTAGAAAGGAATTTACGTCCATTTTTCAATTTTGTTTGGAAATCATGTTCCTCAATTGTTGGGCTTAAACGAATTTCTTTAACGTTAATTGTTTTTTGTTTCTTCTTCATTTCTTTTTCTTTTTTCTGTTGTTCGAATTTGAATTTACCGTAATCCATAATTCTTGCAACAGGTGGTTTAGCATTTGGTGCTACGATTACTAAATCTAAATCAACACGTTCAGCCATTTCTAATGCTTCTTGTTTTGATTTAACACCAATTTGTTCACCATCTTGACCTACTAAACGAAGTTCTTTTGCACGAATTTTCTCATTAATTTGAGTCTGATCTTTTGCTATGGTTGACACCTCCCAGAATTTTACGAAATTGTCCCAAGCAAAAAGAAGAGCGAGTATCACTACCCGCTCTTCTTCACACATTAATTGTGTAACATGATTAACCTGCCAACTGCCTATTGCGTCGCTACAGGTGAGAAGCGGGAGCTTCTACTTGGTTCGTTTCGTATTCAACGTTATTAATCATATCAACAATAAATGTATTCGTCAACTACTTTTTTTATTAATCATGATGTCTTACTTCTTCCATAGATACATCTTGTCGTAAATCTACTTGTTCTAATGGAATTTTTTTAGTCTTATATCGTACTTTATGATATATAAAGAATGCTAAGAACACCGGAATTCCCATATAAGTAATAATAAATCGATTTAAGTCAAAGTCCCCTGTTTTAATAAAGTCGACGTCTTGACCTAGTATAACAATTATACATAAGAATCCGGCAAATATTGGGCCGAATGGGAATAATTTAGCCGTATATTTTAATTTAGATTTGTCATAATTTTGCTTATCGAATGCACGTCTAAATCTATAATGACTCACTGCTATACCGACCCAAGCAATAAATCCTGTCATACCACTTGCTGCAACGATATATTCATATGCATCACCACTAAAATGTTGTACTGCAAAAATCACTACAACAATAATTCCAGTTACGATTAGAGAAATGTGCGGCACACCATTTTTATTCGTTTTAGAAAATGAATTAAATGCTAGTTTATCTTTACTCATTGAATATAACATTCTAGTAGACGCGTACATCCCTGAATTACCTGCAGATAACACTGATGTTAATATAACTGCATTCATAAATGATGCTGCAAATGCAAGTCCAGCATTTTGGAACACTAATGTAAATGGTGAAGTAGAGATGCTATTTTCTCCACCCATAAGTGCACTACTATCATATGGTATTAGCATACCAATGATGAAAATTGCTAGTATATAGAATAATAATATTCTCCAGAACACTTGTTTGATTGCTTTTGGGACGGCTCTTTCAGGATTTTCAGATTCCCCTGCTGTAATACCAATTAATTCAGTTCCTTGGAATGAAAAGCCAGCAACTAAGAACACACCTAATATTGAAAGTAAGCTACCACCTAAGTTACCACCAAGGATAGGGCCGCCTCCTTTAGTAAAGGTTTCAAAACCAACGAATTTACCACCCATTATACCTACAATAGTTAATAATCCTATTACAATAAATATGATGACAGTAACAACTTTTATAAGTGCAAACCAATATTCACTCTCACCATATACTCGAACTGACAATGAGTTAAGTGCAAAGATAATAACTAAAAATATACAACTCCATACCCAAGCGGGAACACTTTGCATTGGGGACCAATATTGAATGACCTGAGCGGCAATGGTTACATCTGCAGCTACTGTAATGACCCAGTTAAACCAATAGTTCCACCCTAATGCAAACCCTAGAGATGGGTCTACAAATCGTGTGGCGTATGTACTAAATGATCCCGAAACTGGTAAATATGTGGCCATCTCGCCTAGTGAGGTCATTAAGAAGAATACCATTGCTCCAATAATTGCATAAGCAATCAAAGCACCTAAGGCACCAGCGCTGTGAATGGCTCCACCGGAAGTCATAAATAGACCTGTTCCAATACAACCACCAATCGCTATCATAGATATGTGGCGGTCTTTTAAACCTCTTTGTATCCCTTCATTTTGACTTTTGTTTTTACTCATAGAAGATTCCTTTCTTTGTATTTAGAGGCAGTTATGATTTTGTTTTATCATTTATTAAAGAAACAACACATTAAGATCTGTTTCATCATCTATTTCAATAGCTGTACCATATCTCACTTAATTATGTTACTTTTATTTATAAATCTAAAACAAAAAAGTGGCTACATACCTTTAAGATATGCAACCACTTTGCTTTTATCTATATAAGGTAGCACATCACATTCTGTGACAGTACAGTTTCTTTCGACAACTGTCCCAACAAGTCATAATTATGGTTATCACTTGTTTCGGCAACATTACCTTTAACTTGTTCAACATATGTCCCATAAGACTTCTGACAAGCGACTCTTTAATATTGCAACCTCTAACTCAACTTTTTATTTAACTAACTTGTAATATACATGAACTGCGTTTAAATTTCAAGCTTATCTATGCTTTTTTAAACGGATTTCGTCTACTAAATTCCAAATAAATTCATCTTTTTCTAATGTCTCTTGATCTTGAGAACCGTATTTACGTACATTTACTTCATTGTTTTCTACTTCTTTATCTCCTACCACTATTTGATAAGGGATTTTTTGCATTTGGGCTTCACGGATTTTATAACCCATTTTTTCATTACGATCATCGATTTCAACACGAACACCTTGAGATTTTAATTCATCTTGAATTGATTTTGCATAGTCGTAATGTAAATCTAAATTAACTGGGATAATTTCAACTTGTTTTGGTGCTAACCAAGTTGGGAATGCACCTTTAGTTTCTTCAGTTAAGAATGCAACAAATCGTTCCATTGTAGATACAACACCACGATGAATAACTACAGGTCTATGTTGCTCTCCATCTTGACCAATGTATGTGAGTTCAAAACGCTCAGGTAATAAGAAATCTAATTGTGCTGTAGATAATGTTTCTTCTTTACCCATAGCTGTTTTAACTTGCACATCTAATTTAGGGCCATAAAATGCCGCTTCTCCGATAGCTTCTTCGTATGATAACCCTAATTCGTCAGCCGCTTCTTTAATCATGTTCTCAGCTTTATTCCACATTTCATCATCATCAAAATACTTTTCTTTATCTTCTGGGTCTCTATAACTTAATCTGAAACGATAGTCTTCGAAACCGAAATCTTTATATACATCTTGAATCATATTAACTACGCGTTTGAATTCTTCCTTAATTTGATCAGGTCTAACAAAGATATGTGAATCGTTCAAAGTCATACCTCTTACTCGTTGTAATCCTGATACAGCACCACTAGCTTCATATCTATGCATAGTACCTAATTCGGCAATACGAATTGGCAATTCTCTATAAGAATGCGGTTTATTATTATATATCATCATATGGTGAGGACAGTTCATCGGACGTAATACCATTTCTTCTGTCTCATCTAATTTCATAGGTGGGAACATGTCCTCTTGATAGTGATCCCAATGTCCGGATGTTTTATATAAATCAACATTTGCTAATACTGGTGTATATACGTGGTCATATCCCATGCTTACTTCTTTATCTACAATATAACGTTCAATTTCACGACGAATTGTAGCACCATTAGGTAACCATAGTGGTAAACCAGCTCCAACTAGTTGACTATTTGCAAACAACTCTAAATCTTTACCGATTTTACGGTGATCACGTTCTTTGCGCTCTTCCAACATTTCTAAATGCGCTTTTAAATCTTTTTTATCAAAGAATGCAGTACCGTAAATACGTTGTAACATTTTATTATTACTGTCTCCGCGCCAGTATGCACCAGCTGTTGATAATAATTTAAATTCTTTAATTTTAGACGTAGATGGTACATGAACACCTCTACATAAATCAGCGAATTCTCCTTGACTATATAGCGTTACATTTTCATCTTCAGGTATTGCATCAATTAATTCTAATTTGTATGGATCATCTTTGAAGAATGCTTTAGCTTCATCCCTAGTGACTACTTTTCTTTCGATTTTATGATTCTCATCGACAATTTTTTTCATTGTTTTTTCAATTTTTTCAAAGTCATCTGATGAAATTTTTTCATCTGTATCGAAATCATAGTAGAAGCCGCCTTCAATGACAGGACCTACACCAAATTTAACATCCCCGTATAAACGTTTTAATGCTTGAGCCATCAAATGAGCAGTTGAATGACGCAATACTTCCAATGCTTCATCACTACCTGGTGTAACAATTTCAATCTCACCATCTTCTTCTAACGGTCGTGTTAAATCTACCATTTGTCCATTAAATTTACCTGCTACAGCTTTTTTTCGTAGACCTGGACTGATTGATTGAGCTATATCTTCAGTAGTAGTGCCTTTATCAAATGCCTTTGAATTACCATCTGGAAATTGAATATTAATTTGATCCATACTATAACCTCCTAAATTATAAAAAATCATATCGTTGACTTATTGAAATAAATCAATGTAAAACTATAGAGAAAATAAAAAAATCCCATCCCTAAATCAGGGACGAGATTGTCGTGGTACCACCCTAGTTAAGCGTTAAAACAATACTCGATTAAAAACGAGCAATTTTAACGTCTTCTCTACATAAGATAACGGTCTTGAGCCGAGTATTCATTACAAATACCATGCATTAAAGTAGTAATAATTTAATTTATTAGCCATATTCTCATCAAACAACGGCTTTCTGTGTAACAGTGATTAAATTATCATGTCTTCAACAGTTTCAACGATTTAGATTTGATTCTATTATACAACATTTTATGAAAATATCAATTGTTTCTAAAGTTTTCACCTTTTAAGAAATAAGGTGTGGATAACGTCTTAATACGTTCAATAATTCGAGCTGCTTTCGTTTTTTCTGCACCCTCACGTGTCATTGATAAATGGTGTTCTAATTCATCATAACTTAAATTAGAAGTAAAGAAAGTGGGTAATTCATGAACCATTCTATAATGCAATAATGGGCCAATAACTTCATCTCTAACCCATGGCGTTACTTCTTCTGCACCAATATCATCTAGCATTAAAATGTTAGCTTCTCGAATTCTTTGTAATTTTCTTTCGTAACTCCCGTCCTTAAAACCACCTTTTAATGTGCGAATGTATTCGGGAAGATAAACTATAGTAGATGGCACTTTTTTAGCTTTGAGTTGATTTGCTATGGCACCTAAAATAAATGACTTTCCAGTGCCAAAAGGTCCATACAGATATAGCCCTTTGACATTCTCACCATTTATTAACTTTTTGCATATATCATTAACTTGCATTGCAATATCCAATCGATTACGTCCAGTTGTATAAATATCTTTAATCTTTGCATTTAAAGTATCTCTCTGCATATGATGTGATGTAATCAATTGAGAATTAAGTCTTTCTTCATCATATTTCACTTTACATGGGCATGGCAAATAGCGGATTTTAATACGTTCATTTTCGATATATAATTCTGGTATATGGCCTTTAACAAAATTAGGACATTCATTATAATGATGCCCATCATAGTGCTTTTGTTGATCTTTATATTCTTGTAGAACGTTTAAATCTTCATCAATCATGGCATTAGTTAATTCTGATTGATGTTCATTTAAAAATTGCTTAACATCAGGATCATTAACAACTTGCTGACGTATTTTAGCAATTCTCTTTTCGAAATCTTTATTTGAACCTACAATATTCTTAAAGCTTTCCATCTAATCCTCCTCCCAATCTTTATTTAATTGTTCTAAGAATGCTTGTCTATCCTTTTCAAATTGTTCATCCTTTTCATCTTTTGAAAGTTCTGTAGCATTCGGATTATCTCTTTCTTCTAACCATTTAGGTGTTTTCTCTCTAGAAACCAATTTACTTTTACGATTATAACCTTGATAAGGTTGCGATTTATTCTCATAAGATGGTTTAGGTTGATTAACTTTCAAGGCATATTCATAAGCTTGTTTAGCCGTAGTAATCCCTTTCTTCTTCCAATTCGAAGCAATTTCAAAAATATATGATTTTGGTAATTTCATATCTTCTTTGAGCATAACAAATTGTAATAAGATGTTAATAACTCCAAAGTTCATTTTTTCTCTATGAATTAATTCTTCAATCATATTCTTTTGAGACAATGTTGGTTCTGATTCAGACCATGAGGCTAACATATCAATTGGACTCGTCTGTTCTAACAATTGAAGCCATTGTTCCGTATCATTTTCAGGATTAGGGATTTCATTAGATTGGTTCGAATTTTCACTTTGTTTAATGCTTTTATTCAATTCTAATTTAGGTAATTGGTTTTCATGTTCTATTAAATAATATGAACGCGCTTGTTTACGCATCTCTTCAAAAGATAATTGTTGAGCACTAGTAATTGAATTCAATATAATATGTTTCATCGCGTCAGCCGTTAAACCATATAAAGTTGCAAGTTGAATAATAAGACTTTTAGCGTCTTTTGTCACGATTTCATTTGAAATGAAGTGGTTATGTAACATCTGTTTCAACATATCAAAATCAAAAGATTCATTAGACAAATCAAGTCCTTGATACTCACTCGCTTTAGGTATATCTTGTGTGTCGATATCTAATATTCTATTGGGTACTTTAAAGACATCTGTAAACTTTCTCGTTGTTTGTTGATACTGCGTTAAATCTCTAAAAGTTTGTTCAAAATGTTTCTTTAGTACTTGGTATCTTTTTTTATCAACTTCACTATATAAAAATACAGATAACATAGGGTCATTGAAAAATTGGGATGCTGACGGCGGCTGAATCAATTGATATATAAAATGTGTTTGTTGCTCATCATGTTTAACAAATGATTTCATTAAACCAATTGCTTCTAACAAATCCATTTGATTTCTAAAGTCGATTAAATTTTCTTTAAGTTCATTCATAATGACATAATGGGTTAATGGTTGTTCAATATCATTGGAAAATTGATGCATAAAATGATATAAACCAATTGCTTGAGGTCCAATTAAAGGTGTAAACAGACGGTTTAATATTTCAAGATGTTGTGAGTTTAAATAAAAATCTTGTATCACTTCAAAACTATCTTGTGGTCTTAACCCTAATTCAAAGGAATTTAACCCCATTTATAAATCACTCCGTTTATTATCATTAAGAATACCTTGCATTGAGGCCAATAGTTGATCAATATCTTTAAACTCTTTATATACAGAAGCAAAGCGAACATAAGAAACTTGATCAACATGCATTAATAAGTTCATTACATGTTCTCCGATTTCTCTAGATGAAATCTCAGTATGACCCTCATCTCTTAATTGCCACTCCACTTTATTTGTTATATCTTCTAGTTGTTGGTATCTCACTGGACGTTTTTCACATGACCTAACTAATCCATTCAAGATTTTTTCTCTTAAAAATTGTTCTCTCGTTCCATCTTTCTTCACTACTATTAATGGACTCACTTCAATATGTTCAAATGTTGTAAATCTTGTACCACAATTTTCACATTCTCTTCTTCGACGAATCGCGTTTGCATCTTCTGCATGACGTGAATCTACTACTCTCGAATGCGTTGAATTACATTTTGGGCATTTCATGATTGTCACCCTTTTCTATTTAGATTATGCTCAATTATACTATAAATTCGCACGTTACAAAAGAAAGCACCTTTTAAATTATATGACTAAAAGTGTAAACTATTTTATATCATTAAATATAACAACCTAAATAAAAAATGTGACATTTTCAAAAATGATGTTAAATATAAATTTTTCTCTATTTAATTTATGATAAATTTGATACCCCCACTTTATAAGAACAAAAAAACTGCCAATGTAACCTTTAGCATTAAAAGTTACATTGGCAGTCGCTAAAAAATGATTTTTATACAGCTTCTACTGCTTTATGAGATTCTATCAATTTACCAATTTGTTCTGCTACTTCAACAACTCTGTTTGAATATCCCCATTCATTATCATACCAAGCGATAACTTTAACTTTTTTATCACCCATAACCATTGTAGATTGTGCATCAATTACTGCAGAATTTGGATTTGTATTAAAATCTACTGAAACAAGTGGTTCGCTTTCTACATCCAATACACCATCTAAATTTGCATTTTTGAATGCATCATTAATTTGTTCTACTGTTACATTTTGTTCTAAATCTACAACTAAATCTACAAGTGAAACATTCTTAGTTGGTACTCTTAGTGCCATTCCATGTAATTTACCTTCTACTTCAGGTAGTACCTCTTTTAATGCTTTCGCAGCGCCTGTAGATGTCGGAATTATACTTTCATTACATGAACGCGCTCTACGTAAATCTTTATGTGGGTTGTCAATATTCTTTTGGTCATTAGTAATTGCGTGTACTGTAGTCATCAGACCATTCACAATACCAAATTCATCATTTAATACTTTAGCAACCGGCCCAATACAGTTAGTTGTGCATGATGCATTACTGAAAATATCGTATTCATTAACATCTAGCTTTTCATCATTGACACCTTTCACAATCATTTGAACATGACCACCTTTAGATGGACCTGTTAATAATACTTTTTTTGCACCAGCATTAATATGTGCAATAGCTTTATCACCATGATTGAATTTACCAGTTGCTTCGATGACAACATCTATATCAAGTTCTTTCCAAGGTAAGTTTTCTGGATTTCTATCTGAAACTAATTTGATATCTTGATTTTTATAACGAATGCCATTTTCAGTAGCTTCTACTTTTTCGTCGAACTTACCATGAGTTGTATCATAATTGATAAGATGTGCAATTGTTTCTGGAGGGTAACTTGCATTAATTGCTTTTACGCTTAAGTTTTCATTTTTTAAAGCAATTCTTAATACCATTCTACCTATTCTACCCATACCGTTAATTGCTATATTCGTTGTCATTTAAAGCACCCCTTGACCATTTATTTATATGTTATACTTTATGGCATTAGTATAACATAATAAATTATTTTTGAAAGCGTTTATCAAAACTTTACAAACGCAAATTATAATCAATCATAATAAGATTTAGTTATTAAATGATATCGAATTCAATATCATCTAATAACGCTATAAATATAAAAGATTCTATAGTTACTCAGTAATCATATAAAAAAACCTGAGTCATTTTTAAATGTCTCAGGCTTAATAAATAGTTACTATTTGAATTATTTCTCAATATAACCTTTTTCACTAAGTAACTTTTCTAAATTTTGCTTTAGTTCCAGTTTATCCCCAAGATTATCAATCACGTGGTCAGCCATTCTACTTTTCTTATCAATAGATATTTGGCTATATACTCTTGCTTTTGCTTCTTCTTGAGTTAAATCATTTCTTTCCATTAAACGATCAATTTGAATACTTTCAGATGTGTAAACAAGCCATACTTCATCTACGGTATCTTGCAATTCATTTTCAAATAAAAGTGGTATATCCATAATTACGTTATGGCCTTCATTTAAAAATTGTTGCTTCTTTTCTTCCATTATTTCTCTAACTTTAGGATGAACAATTTCATTTAACTTAATACGTTCGCCTGGATTATTAAATACTAATTCACCCATATATTTTCTGTCCATCTCGCCATTTTCATCAATAGCTTCTTCGCCAAAAACTTCTTTTACCTTCGCTATACCTGGTGTTCCTTTAGCAACTGCTTCTCTTGCAGCTGTGTCCGCATCTACTACTTTAAATCCAAACGCTGTTAACAATTCAGATACAGTTGATTTACCTGATGCGATACCACCAGTAAGTCCTATTACTTTTGACATATTTTCACGCTTCCTTTATTTCTGACAAGTCGGGCAATAGTGACTATTTCTAGATGCGATGACTTTCGTTTCAATTGAGTGCCCACATACCTTGCAATATTTTTGTTTATAAACATTCAGATGTAACTGCATTTCCCCTGTTTTACCATCGGCATGACGATAATCGGAAATGCTTGTTCCTCCATATTTTATACCCTCATTTAATACAGATCGAACATGATAAAATACCATTTCTTTTTCTTGTTGCGTTAAATCTTGCGTTAGTCGACTGGGTAAAATGCCCGCTCTAAATAGAGCTTCACACGCATAAATATTTCCGCAACCAGATATAACTTTATGATCTAAAATCACTTGTTTAATCGGTTTTTTAGCATAATTCTTTTTATTGGTAATATCTAAAAAATGTTGCATTGCATCTTCGTCAAATGGTTCAGGAGCTATACTTAAAAATGAAGGATATGCATCGAAGCTACTCACATTTCTAATTTCTCCAAAGCGACGAATATCTGAATAGATTAATTTTTTACCATTGTCTAATTCAAAAATAACTTGCCAATGTTTACGATAATTAGGTACAGCAATTTGTTCTAAATGATCAACAACGAAAAATCCACCAGCCATACCTAAATGACTAATCAAAATACGTTGTTCTGAATCCCGATTAATATAAAATACAATATATTTACTTCTACGCTCAATTTTGGTAATTGTATAACCTTCTGTTAAACGTTGAAAACTATCAAGCGTCATTCCTTTGATAATCGTCTCTCTATTATCTTCTTTACCTTTTTTTACATTTTCTGAAAAAGTAATTTTATTTATCGTAGTATTTATGGCATACGGCTCAATCCCACGTTTAACATGTTCTACTTCTGGTAGTTCTGGCATATTCAAACCTTCCTTTATTTTGCATCATACCATGTCGCACCGTAACTTGAGTCAACTTTTAGTGGCACATCTAATTCTAGTGCAGACTCCATAATGTCTTCTACAAACTGACTGAATGATTCTACTTCATCTTTTGGTACTTCAAAGATTAATTCGTCATGAACTTGCAATAATAGTTTCGCGTGATATTTAGTATGTTGTACTTCTTTATTGAATTGCACCATAGCCAATTTGATAATATCTGCCGCACTGCCTTGAATTGGCGTATTCATTGCTGTTCTTTCTGCAAAACTTCTTAAATTAAAATTACGACTTGTAATATCTGGAATATATCTACGACGATGTAATAATGTTTCTACAAAACCTTGAGCTTTAGCATCTTTCACAATATCTGACATATATTGTTTGACTCCTGGAAAACTATCTAAATAATCATCAATAAATGCTTTCGCCTTTTTACGTGTAATTCCTAAACTTTGGCTTAATCCATAATCACTTATGCCATACACAATTCCAAAGTTAACGGCTTTCGCTTGTCTACGCATTAAACTATCAACTTCATCCGCTTCCACATCGAAAACCTTCATTGCAGTCGCTGTATGAATATCATGACCATTTATGAATGCTTCTTTCATACTTTCATCTTGTGTAATATGTGCTAAAACCCTTAATTCAATTTGAGAATAATCGGCACTTAAAATAACACTATCTGTAGATGTCGGTTTAAATGCTTTTCTAATTTTCCTACCTTCTTCTAAACGAATAGGTATATTTTGTAAATTAGGATCCACACTTGACAATCGCCCAGTTTGAGCTAATGTTTGATTAAAACGTGTATGAATGCGATTATCTTCACTAATCACTTTTTGTAATCCTTCTACATACGTAGATTGTAATTTTGATAATTGACGATATTCTAAAATATAATCAATAATTGGGTGTTGACCTTGTAATTGTTCCAATACATCAACAGCAGTAGAGTAGCCTGTTTTAGTTTTTTTAATCACTGGTAATTCTAGTGTTTCAAATAATACCACGCCAAGTTGTTTAGGTGAATTAATGTTAAATTCTTCACCCGCAGCTTCATGAATATTTTTAATTAAAACATCTAGCTTTTCTTGAATCTCTTTCTCCATCTGTTGTAAATCATTTACATCTGTATAGATTCCAATTTCTTCCATCTCGCTTAATATTTCGGCTAATGGTAGTTCTAAATCTGCTAATAGAGATTCTTGATTATATTCTTTTAGTTGATTTTGCATTTCTGATTTCGATGCACTTACCGCTTCAATGATTGAGGCTACATGTTTATTTAAAATATCGTCTTCTGGAATATGATGCTTTTTGCCCTTACCATAAATAGCCACGTTATCCTGCACATAATGTTGTCCATATAAAGAAACAACTGAATTCACATCGTCAATGGTTCTTGATGGATCGATAATATATCTAGACAACATGACATCAAACTGAATGTTTTGAATATCGATATCTAGTCTATGAGCAACAACATAAGTTTTCTTAGCATCATAAACAGTTTTTGCTGTATTTGGATTTTCTAACCAATTGACTAAATCTGAAAATTGTTTAATTTCATCTGCATTGATAACAACATGATGTTCTCCAGTATAAAGTCCAAATTTTAATATATTATCTTTTAAATAATTACTATCTTCTAGCTCAAAATGAATGGTCGCCTCATCTAAATCATTAAAATTAATATGGTCAAAATCTGACTCAATCTCAAAGACTTTATCTTTTTGTTCTTGAGTTGCTTCAAATGAATCTATTTCTGCTAAAAGTTGGTTAAATTCTAATTTTTTAAAGAGCTCAATTTTTTCAGTTTCATCAATGTCTGCTTCCATTTTAGTATCTTCTAAATTAACTTCGATTGGGCTTTCAACATTAATGGTAGCTAAATCTTTACTCATTAAAGCATCATCTTTACTATTTTCAAGTTTTTCTTTAAGTTTTTTACCTGAAACACTATTTATATTGTCATAAACGCCTTCTACAGTATTGAATTGATTTAGTAATTTAATTGCTGTTTTTTCGCCTACGCCAGCTACGCCCGGTATATTATCTGAAGTATCGCCCATTAACCCTTTCATATCAATAATTTGATTTGGTGTTAATCCGTTATATTTTTCAGCGATAAAGTCTGGTGTATAATGATCGACATCTGTTACACCTTTTTTAGTATAGTAAATTGTGACATGATCAGTAGCAAGCTGCGTTAAATCTCTATCGCCAGTAATTATGATAGTTTCAAACCCAGCTTTGTCCGCTTCATTACTCAAAGTACCAATAATATCATCTGCTTCATAATTCTCTAATTCATATCTTTTTATGTGATATGCATCTAATAATTGACGAATATATGGGAATTGTTCACTTAACTCAGGTGGAGTTTTTTGTCTACCACCTTTATATTCACTATATTTAGAATGTCTGAAAGTTGTTTTACCTGCATCAAACGCCACTAAAAAGTGATTAGGTTGTTCTTCTTTAAGAATTTTCTCTAGTAACATCGCAAAGCCATATACTGCATTAGTATGTATGCCTGCCTTATTTGAAAGTAATGGTAAAGCATAGAAAGCTTTAAAGCTTAAACTATTACCATCAATTAATACTAATTTATTCACGTTATAAACCTCCAGCACATATTTAAATATATTTTAGCATAAACAGTGTATCGTCATTAAACATTAAGTACCATTGTCTCATAATTCATTGAACTAAAATAAGAACCACACGCCTTTATGAATTCAATCATTTTAGGGTGTGGTTCTTAATATTTAATCTTCATCGAAAAACGTCACTTTAAAGGTCGAACCCTCATTTAAACGACTAATTACACTAATTCTTCCATTATGCGATTCAACAATATGCTTAGTAATCGATAATCCTAACCCAGTACCGCCGGAATCTCTACTTCGTGCTTTATCAACTCGATAAAATCTTTCAAAAATATGTTTTTGTTCCTCAGCACTAATACCTATACCAAAGTCTTGAATTTCTAGGTTAACCCTCTTACCTTCACGATACACACTTACAATAACTTTATTATCATTGGTTGAATAATTGATGGCATTAGATAATAAATTGGTAATAACTTGAGCAATTTTATTTTCATTTGCTTTGAAAATAACATCACGTTCAATTTTAGATTCAATTGTTATATTTTTATTCTGAGCTTGATTTTGTAAATTATCTATCGTTGTATAAGCTAATTCAGATAAATTCATATAACTCGTTGTTATTTCATTTTGTTGCTCAATATGCGATAAATCTAGTAAATCCATCACAAGTGATTCGATTCTATTCGATTCTTTCAGGATGATATTTAAGAACATATTAAGCGATTCTTCATCGTTTTTAGCACCTTCAATCAATGTTTCAGCGAATCCTTTAATTGAAGTAATCGGTGTTTTAAGTTCGTGTGAGACGTTAGCTACAAATTCTCGACGTAGGTTTTCTAACTTTTGCAAATTAGTAATATCATGCAATACGACCACCATACCTTGTAGCTTTTTCTTCGATTTAGATAGTATTGGTACACATGATACATCAAAATATTTTGTGTGAACATTATTGATATCTACTTCAATCTGATCATAAATCACTTTCTCAGTTCTAAAACTTTCCATGATTAACTTTTCAATTTTATCATTGATAAAACCAATATAACTTTTATTTTCCACACTTTGTTCAGGACTAAATACTTCATAATATGCCGAGTTCGCTACGACAATTTCACCATGTTTATCAATCATTAATACTGAACTTGGTATATTTTCTAATGTCGTTTTTAATCTATTAGATTGGATTTTTTGTCTATTATTTAATTTCTGTAACCGTCTTGCAAGCTCATTTGTCGTTACAAACAATGCTTTAGTTTCTTTGACGTTACTTTCGGGTACACGAACATGATAATAACCATCCGCCAATAATGAAGTAGCATATGTTACTTCATTTATGGGTCTAATATATGTACGATTGATACTTCTACTAGCTAGATAAACTGTAATTAATACAATCACACCTACAATTGATAGGTACTTCCACATTTCTTTTTGCAGGTCTAATATTTCATCATTAATTCCACTTATGTAAACAGTTTTATCATCAATTTGACTTTTAAACGTATACTTCAAACCAAGTTTCGTATTTTTATGAATCAATTGTGAGGGATTTGCCTCGTTATCTATACGTTTATCTATCTTTTCTTTTTCATCAGTCGTGAATATCACTTTATCGTTTTTCTTGATTACGATTATATTCTCTTGATTATTAGCAATATTTTTAATCTCACTTTTTTTATTATCGTTATATAAGCTGACATAGTTACGCGATTCTTTTTCAAGTTCCTTTGTCTGATTTTGTGTTAATGTTTGATAAATCATGTTGTGGACAATTGCACCTAAACCTATAAAACTAATAATCGTAATAGTACTAATTAATATTAAAAGACGATGGTGGAATTTCAACATTAACTTTTAGGACGCTCCAATTTATAGCCTAATCCTCTAACAGTTTTAATTAATTTAGGTTGTTTAGGGTTCTCTTCTAATTTGTCTCTCAAATGACTAATATGGACATCAACGATACGAGAATCACCTGCGAACTCGTAATTCCATACAGAATTCAACATATGTTCTCTAGTAATCACACGACCTTGTCGTTCAATAAGATAAAGTAATAATTCAAATTCTTTTGGCGTAAGTTCTAATAACTCATCATCTTTATATACTTCGAAAAATTCAGGACGAATACGGATTGAATCAATAATAATATCCTCATCATCTGTTTCACTTTGTTCAACTTCATTGACGAATTGTGAACGTCTTAAAATTGCTTTTACTCTTGCCACGACTTCTCTTGGTGAGAAAGGTTTAGTCATATAGTCATCAGCACCTAGTTCCAAACCTAATACCCTATCAAATTCATCATCCTTTGCCGTAAGCATAAGAATAGGTACTAAATTTTTATCAGATCTAATTGTTTTACAAACTTCAATACCATCTTTTTTAGGTAACATAACGTCTAAAACAATTAAATCTGGTTGAGACAATTCAACCTTTTGTAGTGCTTCTTCACCGTCATAGGCTACTTCTACTATGTATCCAGCTGTTTCTAAATTATATTTAAGTAACGTAACGATCGATTGTTCATCGTCAACGACTAATACTTTTTGTGACATGATGTGCCTCCCCCATTTAAATTACATGTTTATTATAACTGATGTTTAAATACAAATAACATACCTACACATCAAATTTACATAAACTTAACAATCCAATTATAATGATACTTATATTAAGCTAACATTGGATTAATATTGTCATTTCATTAATTAAACTATCATTTTTTTATAAAAAATGATATTGAAACACTAGTAATTTACAAAATCTTAATAAAAAAACGGATTGGTTTCCCAATCCGTTTAGTTCAATATCATCTATTATTTTAAGTTTTTGATTAATTCGTCAGCAAACTCTGAAGTTGATACTTCTGTCGCACCATCCATTAGACGAGCAAAGTCATAAGTAACTATTTTAGAAGCGATTGTTGCTTCTATAGAGTCTGTAATTTTATCAGCAGCTTCTTGCCATCCTAAGTGTTCTAACATTAATACTGAACTTAATAGTTCAGAAGATGGGTTTACTTTGTTTAACCCAGCATATTTAGGTGCTGTACCATGAGTAGCTTCAAAGATAGCATGACCAGTTTCATAGTTGATATTTGCACCAGGTGCAATGCCAATACCACCTACTTGAGCAGCTAATGCATCTGAAATGTAGTCACCATTTAAGTTCATTGTAGCAACAACTTCATGTTCAGATGGACGAGTTAAAATTTGTTGTAAGAAGATATCAGCGATTGAGTCTTTAACGATAATTTTACCTTCTTGTTCAGCTTTTGATTGTGCTTCATTCGCAGCGTCTTTACCTTCTTTTTCTACAATTTCATCATATTGTTGCCAAGTGAATACTTGATCAGCAAATTCATTATGAGCTAAATCGTAACCCCATTGTTTAAATGAACCTTCAGTAAATTTCATAATGTTACCTTTGTGAACTAAAGTTACAGCTTTACGGTTATTATCAATTGCATATTGGATAGCAGCTCTAACTAATCTTTCAGTACCTTCTTTAGATACTGGTTTAATACCAATACCTGAAGTTTCTGGGAAACGAATATTTGTTGCGCCCATTTCATCTTGTAAGAAGTCAATTACTTTTTTAACTTCTGGCGTACCTTCTTTGAATTCAATACCTGCATAGATATCTTCAGTATTTTCACGGAAAATAACCATATCTACGTCTTGAGGGCGTTTAACTGGTGATGGTACACCTTGGAACCAACGTACAGGGCGTAAGCAAGTAAACAAGTCTAGTTCTTGTCTTAATGCTACATTTAATGAACGGATACCGCCACCGATTGGAGTAGTTAAAGGACCTTTTACAGCAATTAAATATTCTTTAATAGTGTCTAAAGTTTCTTGTGGTAACCATTCACCAGTATTGTCATATGCTTTTTGTCCAGCTAAAACTTCTTTCCATTCGATGCGTTTTTCGCCATTATATGCTTTTTCAACTGCAGCATCGATAACACGACTAGCTGCTTTCCAAATATCTGGTCCGATTCCGTCACCGATAATGAAAGGAATAATTGGTTCGTTTGGTACATTTAATCCATCTTTAGTTTGAGTAATTTTTTCTGCTGTCATAAAATTTGACCTCCAAGTAATTTGTTTGAATTCACCTAATACTATAGATGATTTGATTATCTTTCTTCAATAGGAACGTATTTACGATTTGTTTCACCAATGTAATTCGCTCTTGGACGCATGATTCTATTATCTCTATATTGCTCAAGAATATGTGCAATCCAACCTGATGTACGACTTACTGCAAAGATTGGTGTAAATAAATCATGTGGAATGTCCATACTGTGATAAACTGACGCACTAAAGAAATCGACGTTAGGAATTAATCCTTTTTCTTCCTTCATGCGTTTTTCAATAGCTAATGACATTTCATATAATTCGCTTTGTCCAGTTTCTTCAGTGATTTTTCTACTCATTTCTCGTAAATACTTAGCACGTGGGTCACCTTCTTTATACACACGGTGACCGAAGCCCATAATTTTTTCTTTATTAGCTATTTTTTTGTCTAAATAGTTATCTACATTGTCTAATGAGCCTACTTCAGATAACATAGCCATCACGCGTTCATTAGCACCACCATGTAAAGGTCCTTTTAATGAACCAACAGCAGCAACAATACCTGAATACATATCAGATAAAGAAGATACTGCACAACGAGCAGTGAATGCAGATGCATTTAATTCGTGATCAGCATGTAAAATTAAAGCTTTGTTGAAAGCTTCTTCCTCAATATCAGTTGGTAATTCACCTTTTAACATGTATAGGAAGTTTCCAGCGTAGCTTAAATCTGAATTTGGTTTTAATGGTTCTTTACCTTCACGTACACGTGCGAAAGCTGTAACTAATGATGCAATTTTAGCTTGAATACGAATTGCTCTTTCATATTTCTTTTCATCTGATTCGTCTTCAGCATCTGGATCGAAATGAGCAATGTATGATACTGAAGTACGTAATGCAGCCATTGGATGTACTTTATCAGTTACGTACTCTTCAAAATGTTTATACACTCTAGGATTAAGTGTCATATACTCATATAATTTTGATTTAAGTTCTTGTAATTCTTCTTTATTTGGCAATCTATAGTTCCATAATAAAAAGATGATTTCTTCAAACTGGGCATTTTCTGCAAGATCGTCAATATCATATCCTGCGTATGTTAATTGACTATCGATGATTGAGCTGATTTTAGTTTCAACTGCAATTACCCCTTCCAAACCTCTTTGTAATTCTGCCATGATAAATTTCCCCTTTACTATTTCTTTATGAAATGGCTTTCAACTAGTATTATAGCTAATTATTAAGTTTTTGTGAAACAAAATAAATTACTATATATATGTGAGTTTGGTATTGATTCATATATAACATAAATGTTAAAAATGTTCTAAGTACCATGAAACCAACATTTTGGCCTTTTAAATTGTTTTGAAAATTAAATTGAATACAAAGTTTTTATTTGGTTATCAAGCTTGATTAAAAAATACTAATTATCTAGGAGTGTATTTTAACACTTTTTTAATAAATAAATTGTATAAAAAGCTATTTAAGTGCATAATATAATTATCTAAAAGTAAGGGAGAGGTCTTATGGCTGATAATCTACAAAGAGAATTGAGCAATCGCCATGTGCAATTAATTGCTATTGGAGGCGCTATTGGGACAGGATTATTCCTGGGTGCTGGACAAACGATTGCCATGACGGGTCCCTCAATACTACTCACGTACATCTTTATTGGATTCATGCTATTCATGTTTATGCGTGGATTAGGTGAAATTATTATTCAAAACACAAGTTTCAAATCATTTGCGGACGTAACTAATACATATATAGGTCCATTTGCAGGATTTGTTACTGGTTGGACATATTGGCTATGTTGGATAATTACTGGTATGGCAGAGGTTACCGCAGTAGCTAAATATGTTAGTTTTTGGTTTCCACATATTCCTAACTGGATTAGTGCATTATTCTGTGTACTTATTTTGATGTCATTTAACTTACTAAGCGCTAAGTTATTTGGTGAATTAGAGTTTTGGTTCTCTATTATCAAAATTGTAACAATCATAGGGTTAATTGTTGTTGGGGCTGTTATGATCTTATTTGCATACAAAACGCAATTTGGACATGCAAGCTTAACTAATCTATACAATCATGGTATTTTTCCTAAAGGAGCATCAGGATTCTTCATGTCATTCCAAATGGCAGTGTTCTCATTCGTTGGTATCGAAATGATTGGTGTAACTGCCGGTGAAACGAAAGATCCTGAATCAACTATTCCAAAAGCTATCAACAGTGTACCAATTCGTATATTAATCTTTTATGTTGGTGCCCTAGCTGTGATTATGTCAATCATTCCTTGGGATAAAGTCGATCCAGATAATAGTCCATTTGTTAAACTATTTACACTTATTGGAATTCCATTTGCAGCTGGTTTAATTAACTTCGTTGTATTAACTGCTGCAGCATCATCATGTAATAGTGGTATTTTCTCAAACAGTAGAATGTTGTTCGGATTATCTGATAACAAACAAGCACCACCTGCGTTTAGCAAAACTAACAAGAACGGTGTGCCACATGTAGCAATTATTGGATCTTCAGCATTATTATTAATTGCAGCACTATTGAATTACATTTTCCCAGATGCAACATTAGTGTTCACATATGTAACAACATTATCTACTGTATTGTTCCTAATCGTATGGGCTTTAATTATCATTGCTTATATTAATTACAGTAGTAAGAATCCAGAATTACACAAGGCGTCTACATATAAATTACCTGGTGGTAAATATATGGGCTACGTCATCTTATTATTCTTTATCTTAGTATTCGGTTTATTATTTGTTAATGAAACAACTAGACGTGCAATTTATTTAACGCCGTTATGGTTTGTAATATTAGGATTAATGTATTGGAGATATAAAAAAGCAAGTACTGCATCTAAATAGTCTTTAACAAAATAAAAATGAGCCAGTAAATGATTTATCATCAATTCATTTACTGGCTTTTTTATATTTAATATCAATATTACTTATGGTCTACATATTTAACTAATATAAAATATATTTTTACATACACTAATGATGTAACAGATCATATTAAAAACGAGTTATAAAGCAAAAAACACCGCTTCCAATTTTAATTGTTTGGAAGTGGTGTTTCTGATTTCATCATCAATCTATTTAATTAAAATACTGTTAATTAAAGTACGTTAGCATAACCTTCGAATACTTTACCGTTAGCTGCATCAACAGTAACTAACATATCATCTTTAATTTCTTTTGTAGCATTTTCAACACCTACTACAGTTGGAATACCTTTTTCTAAACCAACAATAGCACTTGGTGATGTAATACCATTTTCTTCAGTGATTAAACCAATAGCTTGATCTACGTATGGTACTAATGTTTCATCTACAGAGTTAGTGACGATGATTTTATCACTTAAATCAACATCTTCTAAATCACTAGCAGAATCAGCGACAACAGCAGTACCTACTACTGATCCACGACCTACACCTTGACCTTTAGCAATTTCATCACCAACTAAGTGAATTTTCATCATATTTGTAGTACCTTTTTCACCTGTTGGTACACCTGCAGTGATAATAATTAAATCACCATTTTGAACTCTTTCAGTTTCAACTGCAGTTGCTACTGCATTATTTAATAATGCATCAGTGTTTTTACGTCCTTCTTTAACTACTGGGTAAACACCCCAAACAATAGCACATTGGCGTGCAGTTTTTTCACTTGGTGTTACAGCAATAATGTCTGAATGTGGACGATATTTAGAAATTGTACGAGCTGTTGAACCACTTTCAGTTGCAGCAACAATAGCTTTAACATTTAAGTTTAATGCAGTATGTGCCACTGAGATACCAATAGCATTCACTAATGATGTTTCAACTAATTTAGTTCTGTCAGATAATAATTTTTTATAGTCTTGTGCTGCTTCTGCTGAAACTGCAATGTTTCTCATTGTTTTAACTGCTTCTTCTGGGTATAAACCTGCAGCAGTTTCACCAGATAACATTACTGCATCTGTACCATCATAGATTGCATTCGCAACGTCACTAGCTTCCGCACGAGTAGCACGTGGATTACGTTGCATAGAATCAAGCATTTGTGTAGCTGTGATTACTGGTTTACCTAATTTATTACATTTTCTAATTAAGTCTTTTTGAACCATTGGTACTTTTTCAGGTGGAATTTCAACACCCATATCACCACGAGCTACCATTAAACCATCAGATACTTCAAGAATTTCTTCGATATTATCGATACCTTCTTGGTTTTCAATTTTAGGGAAAATAGTAATATTTGCTTTTTCTTGTTCTAAGATTTCACGAATATCTAAAACGTCACTTGGACGACGAACGAAGCTTGCAGCGATGAAATCTACATCTTCTTTGATACCAAATCTAATGTCGTCTGCATCTTTGTCAGTGATACCTGGTAAGTTTACTTTCACACCTGGTAAGTTAACACCTTTTTTATTTTTTAATTCTCCACTGTTTAAGATGTCACATTTAACTTCACCTTTATCATGGTCAATGTCTTTAACTTGTAATTCAACTAAACCATCATCTAATAAAATATATGAACCTACTTGAACATCGTTGATTAAGTTGTCGTAAGTAACAGAGAATTTCTCTGGCGTACCTTCAACTTCTGTCATGCTTACAATAACTTCTTTACCTTTTTCTAAATCAATGATGCCATCTTTCATATTATGTGTACGAATTTCTGGCCCTTTTGTATCTAAAAGGATAGCTACTGTTTTATTTAAACGTTTAGCAACTTTGCGAATTGTATCAATTCTACCTTTATGTTCTTCATGGCTTCCGTGTGAAAAGTTCAAACGTGCCACGTTCATACCAGCATTCATTAATTTTTCAAGCATTTCTTCTGATTCTGAAGCTGGTCCAATAGTACATACAATTTTAGTCTTTCTCATTTTAAAATCCTCCTGAAATTTATATAGATAACTCTTTAGCTAGTTGATAAATTTGTTGATCAAACTTATGACTTGAATGACCAAATATTTCATCGAATGGTGTCGCTGTTAATTGGTTATGTTTAATACCAACACCTTTGGCAGTTTCACCTTTCTTTAATAATTCAACGGCGTGACCACCTAATCTTGATGCTAAAACACGGTCAGCTCCTGAAGGGCTACCTCCACGTTGAATGTGTCCTAATACTGAAACTCTTGTATCAATATTAATATATTTACTTAATTCATCAGCACATTCTTGACCGCTCATACATCCTTCAGCAACCATAACGATTGAGTGTTTTTTACCACGTTTAATACCTTGCTCTATCTTTTCAGCTACTTCTTTAATATCTGTATCAACTTCTGGTACGACAATCGTTTCAGCACCTACAGATAAGCCTGCCCATAGCGCTAAGTCACCACAGTCACGACCCATTACTTCAACGATAAATGTTCTTGCATGACTTGATGCTGTATCACGAATTTTATCGACTGAATCAATAATCGTATTAAGTGCTGTGTCGAATCCAATCGTAAAGTCGGTACCGTTAATATCATTATCGATTGTACCAGGAATACCAATGGTTTGTATTTCTTTACACTCTTCACTTATACGTTGAGCGCCACGGTAACTGCCATCCCCACCAATAACTACTAAGCCTTCAATTTCTCTTTTACGTAGATTGTTAATAGCAACTTTACGTACTTCTTCTTCTTTAAATTCAGGACATCTTGCTGAGAATAAGAATGTCCCACCACGTTGGATAGTATCTCCAACTGATCCTAATTCAAGTTTATGAATATCATCTTCTACTAATCCTTGATAACCGTGATATACACCATAAACTTCAATATTATTGTAAATTGCTGTACGTACAACTGCTCTAACGGCAGCATTCATCCCCGGTGAATCTCCACCGCTAGTCAAAACTGCAATTTTCTTCATGACGACATACCTTTCTATAACTAGATTTATCTTCAACTCTAAATTACCACAAATTTTTTACTTCTTCCATCAAAAGAAAGGAGTTATATTGATGTAAACGTTTTTAATTTTGACTTTTATTTTAACAATATTAAAAATAGAGTAATAGTCTATAAAATGACTACTACTCTATTCCTCTTTATTCTACAAAAGAACCTATATTTCTAAATTTATTAAAGCGATCTTCAACTAATTGTTCCTTATTAAGCTGTTCTAATTCATTTAGATGAGTAACAAACGCCTTTTTAATAGATTGCGCTTGAGTCTCCATTTCTTTATGTGCGCCGCCAAGTGGCTCGTTAATCACATCATCTATTACCTTTAATTCATGTAAGTCATGTGCTGTGATTTTCATTGTTTCTGCAGCAATTTTAGCCAAATTACTATCTTTCCATAGTAATGCTGCTGCACCTTCTGGAGAAATAACAGAGTACGTACTGTTTTCAAGCATTAATACTCTGTTAGCAATACCGATACCAAGTGCACCACCACTACCACCTTCACCGATAACGACTGCAATGACAGGTACTTTTAAAGAAGCCATTTCTATTAAATTGGTAGCAATAGATTCACTTTGCCCTCTTTCTTCAGCTGCCTTACCAGGGTATGCACCTTTAGTATCAATAAATGTGAATATAGGTCGATTAAACTTTTCAGCCTGTTTCATAAGTCTTAATGCTTTTCTATAACCTTCTGGATGTGCCATACCAAAATTACGATAAATATTATCTTTAGTATCTTTACCACGTTGTTGACCTACAACAGTTACTGCCTTTCCATTTAAGTAACCAATACCGCCGATCATAGCTGGATCATCTCTAAAATTACGATCTCCATGTAATTCTATAAATGAATCAAAAATCATAGGGATATAATCTAAAGATGTCGGTCTATCTGGTAATCTAGCTATTTGTACTCTATCCCATGGTTTTAAATTTGTATAAACTTTTTTTGTTTCGCGTTCTAAAGAAGCTTCAAGCATATCGATTTCTTCTTGTAAATCAACATCATTCTTTTCTTGAGATTCTTTTAACGAATCAATTTTCTTTCTAATTTCAAAAAGTGGCTTTTCAAAATCAAGCATTAGCTTTTCACCTCTTGATGCAGATTTAATATATTAGCAAGTGTTGTTCTCATGTCTTTACGATGTATTACTTTATCAAGTTGACCATGTTCCAATAAAAATTCAGCAGTTTGGAAATCTTCTGGTAATTTTTCATTAATCGTTTGTTCAATCACGCGTCGTCCAGCGAAACCGATTAATGCTTTGGGTTCACTTAAATTAATATCACCCACTGATGCAAAACTTGCAGACACACCACCTGTAGTAGGATTCGTAATATATGAAATATATAGTAATCCTGCGTCAGAATGTCTTTTTAATGACACACTAGTTTTACCCATTTGCATTAATGAAATAATACCTTCTTGCATACGGGCACCACCACTTGCAGAGAACAAGATAAATGGTAATCGATGCTCAGTACAATAATCAATGATTCGGCAAATTTTTTCACCAACAACTGAACCCATACTACCCATTCTAAAACGTGCATCCATTACGGCTACACCGTATTCAATACCATCTAATTTAGCAGTACCAGTCACAACGGCTTCATTTAAGTCTGTCTTTTTCTGATCCTTTTCAATCTTCTCAATGTAACCAGGAAAATCTAAAGGATTAGCAGATGTCATGCCTTTATCAAATTCATTAAATGTACCTTCGTCAGAAATTGCTTCGATTCTTTTGTAAGCAGATAATGAAATATGGTGGTCACAATTGAAGCATACATTTAAGTTCTCATCTAATTCTTTGGTATACATGATCTTTTTGCATTTAGGACATTTAGTCATGATTCCTGCTGGTACATCATTTTGTTTAGAATCTTGAACTGTTAGATATTTCTTTTTCTTTGTTCGATTAAAAAAATCTTTAAACATAGGGAAACCTCCAAAAACCTCTGACCTTTATAAGGATTAAATTTATACTCATGAAGCATTTATAATTATGTATAGTGATAAAGTACTATAACGACATTTGTAACTTACACGTTATAAATGTCGTTATAATTAAACTTCATCCAAATATAGTATTCTATATGAATATATTTATCAATATTATTTTAAATCTGTTAATTTCATTGTTTTATCATACACATCTTGTGGATCAACTTCAATTCGAGCTACACCAGATTCCATAGCTGCTTTAGCAACCTCACGAGCAACAGATGGCGCAACACGTTTATCAAATGGTCCAGGAATACAATAATTTGGTTCTAATTCTTTACTATCGATTAAGTCTGCAATCGCTTCAACTGCAGCTTTTTTCATTTCTTCGTTAATATGGGTTGCTTCTGTATCCAATGCACCTCTAAATATACCTGGGAATGCTAATACATTATTAATTTGGTTTGGATAATCTGAACGTCCAGTTCCAACAACTTTCGCACCAGCATCTTTAGCATCGTTAGGATTGATTTCAGGATTAGGATTCGCCATTGCAAAAATAATTGGATTTTTGGCCATGCTCTCTACCATTTCTTTAGAAAGTAGGTCCGCAATAGATACACCTATAAATACGTCAGCATCTTTAATAACTTCACTAAGTTCGCCTTCAGTTTTATCTTTGTTTGTCCATTTAGCGACGTATTCTTTTGTGTCATTCATGCCATAACTTCTTCCTTCAAATATGGCACCTCTTGAGTCACACATAACCATATTTCTAACACCATATGAATAAAGTAATTTCACAATAGCTATTCCTGCTGCGCCTGCACCATTAAGAACGACTTTAATATCTGATAAATCTTTATCAACAATTCTAAGTGCATTGATTAATCCTGCCATTGTCACTATCGCTGTACCATGTTGATCATCGTGGAAGACGGGAATGTTGGTCTCTTTTTTCAATCGCTCCTCGATTTCAAAACAACGTGGTGCTGAGATATCCTCTAAGTTTATACCACCATAATTAGGTTGGATTAATTTAACTGTCTTAATAATTTCCTCAGTATCAGTTGTATCAAGTGCAATAGGTACACCATTCACACCAGCAAAACTTTTGAACAACACAGCTTTACCTTCCATAACAGGAATACTAGCTTCAGGGCCAATGTTACCTAAACCTAATACTGCGGTTCCATCAGTAACGACCGCAACTGTATTACCTTTAATTGTATAGTCATATACTTTTCTTTCATCTTCATGAATTTCTTTACATGGTTCGGCAACACCTGGAGAATAAGCCAGACTTAATTCTTCTTTATTGGTAACTTTAACATTAGGCGTTACTTCTAATTTTCCTTGGTTTTCTTTATGCATTTCTAGTGCTTCGTCTCTTAAAGACATCAAATATCAACCCCTATTTATTTAGTTATAAGAATTAGATGTTGCTAGTTATCATTCAGTTTTTATTATAATATGTTTTTACATACTACTAATAATGAATTGCTTACCTATAGGATGTAAAGTGAATTAAAACTAGCAATAATTTAATTATCAGTCACTACTTTTATAATTATTTTTTCTGCTGATCATTCATATTTTATCATTAATCGACCAATAAGATAATGCCATTTACAAACAAATAGAACAAAAAACAATTATAAAAATAAACTGATGATTAAAATTTAAATCATCAGTTTACTATATCACAATTCAATACTGGATAAAAGTTATACAAAACGGATATCACTTGGTTTAAATAACTTTACTAAATCAGATAAAAAAGCTGAATTTTTCTTAATATAACCTAATCTTGTCATCTCGTTTGTTTGATAATTAAATGATAAAACCTCAATGGATTGATTTGTATTTTCTTGATCTAAATATTGATAGAACCCTTTAACTTGGTCAACTCGTCTAACAATAATTTGTTTTGTTTGGTTCAATTTAAATGCTTCAAATGCTTCTTCTGTATAAATATCATTAAGAATCAACTGCTTTTTACCATTTCGTTGATCAAATTTTCCTTGAACAACATAAATTTGCTCTTCAGATATATCAAGTTCATACTTTTTAAATTGATTTGGAAATATCACGCCATCCAGTAAATGAACGCCATCATTCAAGGTTACGAATGCCATATTTTGACCATTTTTAGTTCTAATCCGCTTAATTTGATTAAACTGTACTAAAATAGGTTGATAGTTTTTAGCATTACTTAATTTATATATTGTTAAATATTGTTTCTTGTTAAATTCTTTCTCTACTGGGTGCTTAGAGATGTAAAATCCTAGGTATTCTTTTTCATATTCACTTATTAATTGATCGGATAACTCTTCTTTTTCTTCATATGACTGTTTTGGCGTGAAGAAATCAAATAACATATCATCTTGTTCTATATCAGTTACTTGATCAATGACTTGATCAATTGAATGTAATAACGTAGCTCGATTTTTACCGAATATATCAAAGGCACCAACTAAAATTAAAGACTCTAATAATTTTCGAGTTTTAACTCTTTTAGGTAAGCGTCTTGCAAAATCAAAGAAATCTTTAAAGTCACCATTTTGATATCTCTCGTCTACGATAAGTTTCACACTTTGGTATCCTACCCCTTTAATAGCTCCTAATGATAAATAGATGCCATCGTTGGTTGCTTTATAAAACCAATGACTTTCATTAATATTGGGTGGGAGTATTGTAATGCTCTGATGTTTTGCTTCATCAATCATGGCAGCCGTCTTTTTCTCACTGCCAATAACATTACTTAATATATTAGCGTAAAAATAATTAGGATAATGGACTTTTAAATAACTCATGATATAAGCGATTTTTGAATAACTAACTGCATGTGCTCTAGGGAAACCATAGTCAGCAAATTTTAAAATTAAATCAAAAATTTGTTTACTCATATATTCGTCATAGCCATTTTGTTTAGCACCATCAACAAAGTGTTGTCTTTCACTTTCAAGTACAGCCCTATTCTTTTTACTCATTGCACGTCTTAAAATATCTGCTTCACCATAACTAAAGTTGGCAAATTGACTGGCGATTTGCATAATTTGTTCTTGATAAATAATAACGCCATAAGTATTTTTCAATATAGGAGCTAAGTCTTCATGTAAATATTCTACTTTTGATGGATCGTGTCTTCGTGTAATATAAGTTGGAATTTCTTCCATAGGCCCTGGTCTATATAACGAAGTAACAGCAACGATGTCTTCGAAGTGTTCAGGCTTTAACTTTTTCAATACTCGACGTACGCCATCTGACTCTAATTGGAAAATACCAGTTGTATCTCCTTGAGACAATAGTTCGAAAACTTTTGGATCATCAAAAGGTATACTTTCTATTTCAATGCTGATATTCAAGTCCTTTTTAACTTGATTAATAATCTGATGAATAATTGATAGATTTCTTAAACCTAAAAAGTCAATTTTTAATAAACCAATGCGTTCTGCCTCAGTCATTGTCCATTGTGTTAATAATCCTGTATCACCTAAAGTTAAAGGTGCATACTCATATAAAGCATGATCATTAATAATTATTCCTGCAGCATGAGTTGATGTATGTCTAGGTAATCCCTCTAACTTTTTACATATTTCAAACCAGCGTTCGTGACGATAATTACGATGGACAAATTGTTTAAATTCATCATTCTGATAAGCTTCTTCTAATGTGATGCCTAATTTATGAGGGATTAATTTAGAAATTTCATTTAGCGTTATTTCTTCAAATCCCATAATACGTCCCACATCTCGTGCAACAGCTCTTGCAAGTAGATGGCCAAACGTTACAATACCTGAAACATGTAATTGTCCATATTTTTCTTGAACATATTGAATCACTTTTTCACGTCGTGTGTCTTCAAAATCAATATCGATATCAGGCATCGTTACTCGTTCTGGATTTAAAAAACGTTCGAAGAGCAAATTAAATTTAATAGGATCTATTGTTGTAATACCAAGTAGATAACTTACCAGTGATCCTGCTGAAGACCCACGGCCAGGTCCAACCATTACATCATGCGTTTTAGCATAATGAATTAAATCACTTACGATTAAGAAGTAATCTTCAAATCCCATATTTGTGATAATGTCATACTCATGTTTTAATCTCTCCCAATAGTCTGGTCGATTCAAATTTAAATGATTTAACTTTTCTTCTAGTTTTTGCCATAAGTATGTTTTCGAAAGTTCACCATTCGGCGTTTGGAATTGAGGCAGTAATGATTGATGATAATTTAACTCAGCAGTACATAATTGTGCAATTTCGTCAGTTTTAATGATTAATTCATCATTAATTTCCAAATTAATTTCCAAATTTCGAAGTTCGTTTTTATTAAATACATGTTCATGGTAATCCTCTTGTTCAGCTACTAAATCTAATTTACTATTTTCTTTAATGGCTTGAAGTGCTGAAATCGTATCGGCATCTTCATTATTTAAATAACGCATGGTATTCAACCAAACAAACGATCTATGATTAATCGCAATACAATCTTGGTTAAGATAGACATGTTCTTTATCATTAAAAGCATCAATAAATTGTAGATGATGTTCTTCGGCACTTTTAAATATGATGACGAGATGATTTGCATAACGTTTCAACCACTCAATAGGAATATCTTCTTTTTCTTTCATTTTAATCGCTGATGATAATTGATATAAATCTTTTAAGCCATCATTATTTTGTGCTAATAGTACAGTCTCCAATTGATACAACCCATCAGTTAAATAGACGGTCATACCAAAAACAGGGTGTATCCCCGCTTCTAAACACGCATCATAAAATTTAGGATAGCCATACAAAACATTAGTATCTGTGATTGCAAGGTGTTCAACGCCTTCGTTCTTAGCTTTTTTAACGACATCCGATATTCTTAAGCTAGAATTTAATAAATCGTATGACGTATGAATATTTAAATATGCAACCATGTTTGTATGACTCCTTTCTTTTTTTATTTAATTAAGCTTTTGACGTAAAGCGTGTGCTAATGCATCAAATTCTTCCCAACTATATACAGAGACACCTGAGGCATTAGGATGACCGCCACCACCAAAATCATTTGCTATATCATTAATGACATATTGCCCTTTAGAGCGTAAACGACATCGAATTTGATCTCCTTCGTCTACACCAAACATCCAGATTTTAAGTCCTTGAATATCTGCTACTGTATTTACAAATTGAGATGCTTCATTTGCTTTAATTTTATATTGTTCTAATACATCTTTAGTAATTTTGACTTGGCAGTAGCCATCACTATGCAATTCGAAATTTTGTAGTACATAACCTTGAAATGGCATTAAGCGAGGGTCCTTTTCAGACATTTTATTGAGCTCAGCATTATGATCAAATGGGAAACCAAGTAGTTTTCCTGCAACTTCCATTGTATGTTGTGTTGTATTACCGAATAAGAAGCGGCCAGTATCTCCGACAATACCTAAATAAAGCACACGTGCGACATCTTCATTAATGATACTTTCATCATTGAAATGTGAAATCATATCGTAAATGATCTCACTTGTAGATGATGCTTCTGTATTAACTAAATTAATATCACCGTATTGATCTACTGCCGGGTGATGGTCAATCTTCAATACTTTCTTACCTAAAGTAAACCTCTGGTCATCTACACGTGGCGCATTCGCAGTATCACATACTATGACAAGCGCTTCTTTATAAACGTTATTCTCAATTTGATCAAATGACCCTATAAAGTTAAGCGACGCTTCTTCATCACCTACTGCATATATATCTTTATCTGGGAATTTAAGTTGTAAATAATATTTCAATCCTAATTGTGACCCATACGCGTCTGGATCAGGTCTTACATGTCTATGAATAATTACTATTTCATTTGATTCAATTTCTTTCATTATATCGTTCATAAGTGTTTCCATTTATATTAACTCCTCTAGTTGATCTTTTATTAATATCCCTCAAACATTTGACTTATAACTGATGCAATCGCTACTTTTTCATTTTGACAATACATCGTCACTTCTAATTTCGCAAAGTATCTCCCTACATCGAGCATTTCATATTTAACATCAACACCAGTTTCAATAGGCACTGTTTTTAAGTAAATGATATTTAAACTTTCTATCATCACATTACCCTTTTTATACTTTCTCATTTCATGTCGTAAAGTTTCTTCTATAATTCCAACAAATACTGCTTTACTTAAGGTACCATAATGATTGGTTAATAATGGAGATACATCAGTTTGAATACCATCATGATTAATAGTAATATGTTTAGCAATTTGATCATTAATCGTTTCACCAATTTGTGGTTGTCTCCCTAGTAACTGCATTGATTTCAATACATCTTGTCTATTGATAACACCGACTGCTTTTTTATTATTATCGGTAACTGGTAGAAGTTCAATACCTTCCCAAATTAATAAATGTGCACAACTTGCGACAGTGTTTGACAACTTAACACTGATAGGATGCTTAGTCATAACATCTTCAATCATATCATTGTCGTTCATATTAATAATTTCTCTACTGGTTACGATACCTACTAACTTGTAATCTTTATTTACAACAGGAAAACGTGTATGTCCCGTTTCATTCGCGATTTGTTTATAATCTTCTAAAGTCATTGTGTTTAATAATACAGACAATTCGTTTATTGGTTTTACAATATCTTCTACCACTAAAATTTCTTTTCGAATTTTTTGGTTGAACATCGCACGGTTAATGATATTTGCAACTAAGAACGTATCATAGCTAGATGACAATACTGGTAAATCGTGATCATCTGCATATTGAATGACTTCTTTTGTTGGTTGAAATCCACCTGTAATTAAAATGGCTGTACCACGTTTTAATACTTCGAGTTGTACATTTCTTCTATTTCCTATAATTAATAAAGTTTGCGGTCCAATATATCTTAAGATATCACTTATTTCCATAGCGCCAATGGCAAAGTTAGATACCGTTTTATTGACGCCATTCTTACCAGCAATAATTTGTCCTTCAACAATATTTGCAATTTCATTAAATGTTAAATTATCTATTTCATCACGATTTCGTTTTTCAATTCGAACAGTTCCTACTCTATCAATAGTTGTAACCATTCCTAGCTGTCCAGCATCTTTAATTGCTCTGTAGGCTGTACCTTCAGATACAGCTAAATCTTTGGCGATTTTCCTAACTGAGATTTTTGAACCAATTGCTAATGATTCAATATGCTTTAAAATTTGTTCATGTTTAGTCATTACGTTACCTCTTCTTAGAACAATGTTATGCCTATTATAACTTTTTAATGAAAAAAAATCATTGACGCACACTCCTAAATGATTAAAACCCTTATATTAAATTTACAACTTTTGTAAAATGATAATTTTATTAAAAAACCTTTTAATTTAAATGGAAATATCCATCTTTTTTTATTAGAATGGAAATGAGGAGGGGTGATCTTATGTATAAAAAGATTTTATTAGGCGTAGACACTCAATTAAAAAATGAAAAAGCTTTAGAAGAGGTTTCAAAACTTGCTGCTGATGACGCAGTAGTCACTATTTTAAATGCTATTAATGAACAAGATGCTCAAGCGTCTATTAAAGCTGGAGTTCACTTAGACAAAATTACCGAAGAGCGTAGTAAACGTTTAGAAAAAACACGTAATATTTTAGAAAGCTATGGTATTGATTATGATCAAATTATCGTTCGCGGGAATGCTAAAGAAGAATTACTTAAACATGCAAATAGTGGCAAATATGAAATTGTAGTTTTGAGTAACCGCAAAGCTGAAGAAAAGAAAAAATTCGTTCTTGGTAGCGTAAGTCACAAAGTTGCTAAACGAGCAACTATCCCTGTACTAATCGTAAAATAAAATCTTACTTAGCTTATTTACACTAGTTATCTATTGAGGCTCACACGCCTTTGATGGATAATTAGTGTTTTTTATTTACTGAAAAATAAGAGCGGGACGGAAATAACATTTTAATAAAATTTATTTCCGTCCCGCTCCGACAATATTGACTAGAATTGAACCTCTTGTCCTGGCTCTAATATTTGAACTTCCCCTACTTTAACTGCATCTTTAAATTGCTCTGGATCTTGTTCAATTAATGGGAATGTATTGTAATGAACTGGTACTGAAATGCTAGGCTTAATGAATTCATTTATAGCATAAGCTGCATCATCTATGCCCATTGTGAAATTATCACCAATTGGGATAAAGCATACATCTACAGGATGTCGTTTAGCTATTAATTCCATATCACTAAATAGACCTGTATCTCCTGTATGGTAAATAGTTTTACCTTCTGCTTCAATTACAACACCCATTGGCATACCTAAATATACAGGAATACCATTTTCATGTGTATAACTTGAACTATGGAAAGCTTGTACGTATTTAACGCTACCGAAATCTAATTCAGCTTTACCACCAATGTTCATACCTCTTACATTTTCTACACCATGATAAGTGCTTAAATATCCAGCAATTTCTGCGCTACCGATAACTGTAGCGTGATTTCTATTAGCTAATTCTACTACATCGCCAAAGTGGTCTTCATGACCATGAGTTAAAATAATATAATCTACATCTAATCTTTGTTCATCTAAATCACATTTATCATTTCCTGAAATAAAAGGATCTACAATGACTTTTTTACCGTTTCCTTCAAAATAAATTGTTGATTGACCATGAAATGAAAGTTTCATTATCTTAGCCCTCCTAATCGTTTATATGCATATTATACCCTAGCGACTGCGTTTTATAACACGAAAGAATGGAATAATTCAAACTTTGAAATATGTAGTTTTTTAGCATAAAATTAAGTTAATCATTTAAAGGAGGAAAACTTCATGACAAAAATCAATGAAATTATTAATTATCTACAAAAAGAAAATGCTGATGCTGCTTGGATCACTACACCATTAAACATTTATTACTTTACTGGCTATCGTAGCGAACCGCATGAAAGATTATTTGCATTATTAATTCAAGCTAGTGGTGAAACTGTTTTATTCTGCCCTAAAATGGAAGTTGAAGAAGTTAAAGCGTCTCCTTTTGACGGTCAAATTATAGGTTATTTAGATACTGAAAATCCTTTCGATTTATATCAACAATCATTCGAACGTATGCTAATTGAAAGTGAACATTTAACAGTTAAACGCCAACGTGAAATAACACAAGCCTTTCATGTAGAACAATTTGGTGATATCGACCAAACGATTAAAAACTTAAGAAACATCAAGTCAATTGATGAAATTGAAAAAATTAAGCATGCTGCTCATTTAGCAGATAAATGTATAGAAATCGGTGTAAACTATTTAAAAGAAGGCATCAGTGAACGTGAAGTTGTGAATCATATCGAAAATGAAATTAAGAAATATGGTGTGAATGAAATGAGCTTTGACACTATGGTATTATTTGGCGATCACGCTGCTTCACCACATGGTGTTCCAGGTAATCGTCAATTACAAAATAATGAGCTAGTTCTCTTTGATTTAGGTGTCATCTATAATCACTATTGTAGTGACATGACTAGAACTGTACAATTTGGCACACCAATTAAAGAAGCTTTAGATATATATAATATTGTTCTTGATGCTGAAACATCAGCAATTGATGCTATTCGCCCAGGTGTAAAATTAAAAGAAATAGATAAAATCGCGAGAGATATTATTGATCGAGCAGGCTATGGTGACTACTTCCCTCATCGTCTTGGCCATGGTTTAGGTTTAGAAGAACATGAATACCAAGATGTTTCTAGCACTAATGATAATGTTTTAGAAGCGGGAATGGTCATTACTATTGAACCTGGAATTTATGTACCGGGGGTTGCTGGTGTACGTATTGAAGATGATATTTTAGTTACAGATAGTGGTTGTGAAATATTAACGCATTACGAAAAATAATCCTGTCTTCAACATTATTAACACCCTCAAATGTATTAGATGTATTTGAGGGTGTTATTTATATATATTGATAATTTCAAATTATTTTAATGCATCTTCAACAGTTGTGTATTTCATATTGAATGCTTCTGCAACACCTTGATGTGTTACATGACCTTTATACGTATTTAAACCTAAAGATAAAGCATGGTTAGATTTAAATGCCTCTCTATAGCCTTTGTTTGCTAATATCTGAGCAAAAGGTAATGTAGCATTATTTAATGCTAATGTAGATGTACGTGGTACTGCACCAGGCATATTAGCAACTGCATAATGAACAACGCCATGCTTAATGTAAGTTGGATCATCATGAGTTGAAATTTTGTCTGTAGTTTCAAAAATTACACCCTGGTCAATTGCAATATCTACAATTACAGAACCATTTTTCATTTGTTTAATCATATCTTCTGTTACAAGATTTGGTGCTTTAGCGCCTGGAATTAATACTGCACCTATAACTAAATCACTTTCTTTAACATACATTTCAATATTTAATGGGTTTGACATAATAGTATGTACTCTTCCATCAAACAGATCATCTAATTCTTGTAGACGTTTAGGATTAACGTCTAATACAGTGACATCTGCGCCTAAACCTAATGCAATTTTTGCTGCATTTGTACCTGCTTGGCCACCACCAATAATTGTCACCTTACCTTTAGGCACACCTGGCACGCCTCCAAGTAAGATACCCATACCGCCATTAAACTTTTGTAAAAATTCAGCACCGATTTGTGTTGCCATTCTACCTGCAACTTCACTCATCGGACTCAACAATGGTAATGAACGATCTGGTAATTGTACAGTTTCATAGGCAATACCAATCACTTTATTATCTACAAGCGCTTGTGTTAATTTTTCTTCATTTGCTAAATGTAGATAAGTGAATAAAATTAAACCTTCTTTGAAATATTGATATTCTACTTCTAATGGTTCTTTAACTTTAACGACCATATCAACATCCCAAACTTGTGATGCTTCTGAAACAATGTCAGCCCCTGCTTCTTTATAATCTATATCTTCAAAGTATGAGCCCATTCCAGCATTAGTTTCTACTAAAACAGTGTGTCCTTGTTCAACCAAGGCATGTACACCACTCGGTGATAGACTTACTCTGTTTTCATTGTTTTTTATCTCTTTAGGAATACCTATTTTCATTCCACACACCTCCTCTATTATAGTAACGCGAAAGCCTACTAAAACACAAATGAAAGCGCCTACAAAAATACACAAAAATGTTAATTTTTAGAGTAATATTTTCTGAAAAATGTGGTAATATATAAGTAAGAAAAGACGAAAGGGGTACTGACGATGATTACTTACAAAAATATTTTAATCGCAGTCGACGGTTCACACGAAGCAGAATGGGCATTTAATAAAGCAGTTGGCGTTGCTAAACGTAACGATGCCAAACTTACAATTGTGAATGTCATTGATTCAAGAACTTATTCTTCTTATGAGGTATATGATGCTCAATTTACTAAAAAATCTAAGCACTTCTCAGAAGAATTATTGAATGGTTATAAAGAAGTTGCGACAAATGCTGGTGTTACAAACGTTGAAACGCGTTTAGAATTCGGTTCACCAAAAGCAATTATCCCTAAAAAAATCGCACCTGAAGTTGGTGCAGACTTAATTATGAGTGGTACTTCAGGTCTTAATGCAGTTGAGCGTTTTATCGTAGGCTCAGTTTCTGAAGCCATTGTTAGACACGCACCATGTGATGTGCTAGTCGTAAGAACTGAAGAAATGCCAAATGATTTCCAACCACAAGTTGCTACACCACAATTACGTGAAAGATATTCAAATTAATTGATAATAAAATTATCATTATTATGCCAGCAAATGATTACATTTGCTGGCTTTTTTATATTCTGTAGAAAATTGTTATTCCTTTATTTCATAATTAATTTACCAAAATAAAGTTATCTCTATAAACTAAAAGAGGAACGACATTGTCGCTCCTCTCATTCACTATATTATTTTGATTCAACATTTTCTTCTGAAGATGTTTCTTCAGTTTCTAAACCACCATATTTGATGACATCTCTAGATATCATTACTTCTTCATCTGTTGGTACTACAAGAACTTTAACAGGTGAATGTGGGTAGTTAATATCTCCTTCTTCACCATGGAGGTTTTCATTTTTCTTAGGATCCCAATAAACACCCATAAATTCTAAGCCTTCTAATACTTTACCACGAATAATATGAGAGTTTTCACCTATTCCTGCAGTAAATACAATGACATCAACACCATGCATTCTTGCAGCATATGAACCAATGTATTTATGGATTTTAGAGGCAAATAAATCAAGTGCTACACGTGCTCTGTGACGACCATGTTTAGCTTCTTCAGTTAAGTCACGTAAGTCACTAGATGTACCAGTGATACCTAATAAACCAGATTCTTTATTTAAGATATTAAGAACTTCATCTGCATTTTTACCAGTTTTTTCCATAATATATGGAATTAATGCTGGATCTAGGTTACCTGAACGTGTACCCATAGTTACACCTGCTAATGGTGTGAATCCCATTGATGTATCAATTGATTCTCCTCCATCAATAGCTGCGATTGAAGCTCCGTTACCAATATGACATGAAATAATACGTAAATCTTCAATAGGTTTACCTAATATTTCAGCCGCACGTCGTGATACATATTTATGACTTGTACCATGGAAGCCATATTTACGAATACCATAATCTTCATAATAACGATAAGGTAAACTATATAAATATGCTTGTTCTGGCATGGTTTGGTGGAATGATGTATCAAAAACTGCAACATGTGGGATTTCAGGTAATAGCTTTCTAAATGCTCTAATACCCATTAAGTTAGCAGGGTTATGCAATGGTGCTAATTCACTCAATGCCTCAATTTGTTGTTCAACTTCATCAGTAACAACTACTGATTTAGGGAATGTTTCACCACCGTGTACAACTCGGTGACCAGTACCTTGAATCTCATTGATATCTTCGATAATATGATGTTCTTTAAATTTCTCTAACATCAAGTTAACTGCTTCTTCATGATCTTTAATATCTCTGACTTCAGTTAATTTTTCCCCTTCAACAAGAATTGTAAAAATAGAATCGTCCATACCAATTCTTTCTACTACGCCTTTTGTTACTGTTTTTTCTTCAGGCATTCTAATAAGCTGGAATTTCAAAGATGAACTACCAGCATTAATCGCCAAAATTAATTTTGACATAAGATTTTGTCCTCCATCATTTGTTTAGTTATATTTTTCACATTTTATTTTATCATTAATACAGTTTGAATTCTATACTGTTACAGATTATTTTTTTGTATGATTTGTGTCCATCCATTGATTTAATTCAGTTATAAAACCTTGGAATTGTTGTGGGTTTTTAAAATCAGGAATATTCGCTAGGAATACTTCAACTGGTTTTGTTACATCTGCTTTTTTCTTCTGTAATATCAGTATAGATTTACGCGCTTTTTCATTTTTAAATAACGTAGATGGTAGATTTAAAAATGCTTGCATTTCCGTTTCTGTAGTAATGAATTTTTCTAACTGTTTCACATGTTCTCCTGAGAATAACTCGCTTGGAACAACTAAAAATGCATATCCTGCCCCTTTTAATGCATTAACAGCTTGTTCAATAAGCAAGTAATGGGAGTAACTATGCCCCTCTTTGAAACCTAGTTTCATTTCTTTACTACGGTCATCTACTGGATAATAACCAATAGGCAAATCACCAATTACAATATCAGATTCTTCTAATGGTAGTGGCATAATAGCATCTTGTGGATATACATCGAAAGGTATTTCTAGGTAGTTTGCAAGGTGAACGCTCACTCTAGAAAGCACTGGATCCACTTCAATAAGATGATGCATAATTGTTGTCTCAGTTAACACTTCTTTAACAGCAGCACTTAAGTGACCTGCACCACTTGCAATATCAACCACATGCAACTCGTCATTATCTTGTGTAAATCGTTGAACTAAGAAACCTAAAATTAAACCAATTGAATCTGGTGTGATTTGATGATTAGCCTGTATATTTTCTTCTTGCATTAAACTTAAATATGCAAATTGGAATGCTTTTCTTCTATCTTGAAGAGTAGCTTGTTCTAACATTTCTCGTTGATTAGTATAGATATCTTCCATTGCTAACCCTAGATTTTCTATAAAACTTTGTCCATTTTCTTGGTTTAAAGTTTTAGCTTTTTCATCTAAGTGATGGAATAATCTTTCCATAATCGTATTTTCTTCTGCCATTTAAATCCCTCTCTATAAAAAGCATCCATCGCTTTCATAGTGAAATCAGTTGATGTCATATTATCACTTGTAAAAAACAATGGATGCTTATTTCTCACACTACTATCTAAAAGTTTCCATCTTTAGACAAATAGTTATAAATTTTTGTATGCTTCTAAGGCTTTTTCGAAATCTGGGAAGTTTGTACCTTCACTTACAATTTCTTTATATACCACTTTGTTGTCTTGATCTAGTACGAATACTGAACGAGCTAATAATCGCATGCCTTCCATCACCACACCAAAGTTTTCACCGAATGATAAATCTCTATGGTCACTTAATGTTACCACATTATCTAAACCATTAGATGCACACCATCTTTTTTGTGCAAATGGTAGGTCAACTGAAATTGTTAATACAACACCATCTTCTTGTGATGCTTCTTCATTAAACTTACGTGTTTGTTGATCACATACACCAGTATCAATAGATGGTACTACACTGATCAATTTTTTCTTATTAGCATAGTCATCTAAAGATTTTTGATTTAAATCGTTATCTAATACTGTGAAATTAGGTGCAACATCTCCCTCATTCACTTGTTGTCCTGATAATGTTACTGGGTTATTTTTAAATGTAATTTCAGTCATATATATGACCTCCTATTTATATTTTTCATCCATTAATATCATACGACATCAATATGACCAAATTCAATTTTAAACTTTTATATCTTAAAAATTCGTTATATATAGTGTTAAATATTTTTACTAAGGAACATTCGATTTATTCAAAAAGCAAATCTTATTATGAATTGATAGTACTTACGTTTAAGTCCATCTACTTCAATAAAGATTTGCTTTCATTTTAATTATATTAATTTGTAAAAAAAGGTAATAAGTAGTCAAATGCATTTTTAAGTATCAATAGTGCAGTGACTGTTATAAATAACAATTTAACATAACCCACACCTTTACTTATGGCGAATTGTGCACCCACATATGAACCTAAGATCATACTGACTGCCATTATTAGTCCATAAAAATAATCAACTTGTCCTAATATCATAAATAAGATTAAAGCCCCTATATTGGATGCGAAATTGAGTACTTTAGCATTGCCTGCTGCACTTAAAAAGTCAAATCCAAACATAAGTAATACAAATAACATGAATGACCCTGTACCACCACCAATAAATCCATCATAGAAACCAATAATAAGATATGCCATGACAAACATAATGGCTTTCATTCGTGTGAAAGTGGTGAACGTCCTAACTGAACCCCAATCTTTTTTTACTAAGGTATAAATAAATACTAATGACAATGCAATAATAATTAATGGTTTTAAAAGTTGTGCAGGTAATAGTGTTGCTAAATAAGCACCAGCTGATGATGCTATAAGGACAAACGGAAACAGTTTGGATACTATTTTCAAATCAACATTACCTGATCTAATAAACTTGATGGTGCTTGTCAGTGTCCCAAATGAACTTGCTAATTTATTTGTTCCTAGTGCTACTGCAGGTGGCAATCCAATTGCTAGTAGTGCAGGAGTAGAAATTAATCCTCCACCACCTACGACTGAATCAATAAATGATGCTAAAAATCCAAACAAAACAATAATCAATATGACATATATATCCCATTCCATGTCATGACCCCTTTGCGATTATTTATTAGAATAAATCTTCCATTAAAGCATCAGTTGATTTATCTTTTTCAGATTTATAATTTTTATCTACCATAATTGTTTCAATGTTTTCGACAGCTTCATCCACCATACTATCAAAGTTAAATACACTTTCGTATTCTACAACTTTATCAAAGTCTGGTTCTGTTACTGGGTTTTTAGGGGTGAAAATGGTACAACAATCTTCATAAGGTTGAATGGAAACTTCGAAAGTACCAATTTCTTTAGCCTTTTTCACAATATCTTCCTTATCAAGCGTTAATAAAGGGCGTAACACTGGCGTTGATGTAACGTGATTTATCGCATACATGCTATTGAGTGTTTGACTTGCAACTTGTCCAAGGTTTTCACCATTGACGATACCTAAAGCGCCAATTTTATGCACTAATTGATCAGCCACTCTCATCATTAATCGACGAGTGGAAGTCATCGTATATCTTGGATGTACTGACTTATTGATTTGTTTTTGTAAATCTGTAAAAGGCACGATGTGTAATTTAATTGGACCAACACGTTCAGACATTATACGTGTCAGTTCTATAACTTTTTCTTTAGCTTTTTCACTCGTAAATGGCGGACTATGGAAATGTATCGCTTCAATTGTCACACCACGTTTCATTACTTCCATACCTGCAACAGGTGAATCAATTCCTCCAGATAACATCAAAAGCGTTTTACCGCCTGTACCAACTGGTAAACCTCCGGATCCTTGAATGACTTCCACATAAATATAGATTGCATCTAAACGCACTTCTACACGAATTTCATGTTGTGGTTGTCTCACATCTACTGTTAGTCCTTCCACATTTTTTAATACTGCTCCACCAATTTCTCGCTGTAGCTCATAAGTATCTTTAGGATAAGACTTATCTGATCGCTTAACGTCAATCTTAAATGTTGAACCATGATCAAATGATTGCGCTAATTGCACAGCGACATTAGCCATGGCTTGATCATTCTTTTCTGTTTTCAATACCGGACTGATTGATTTAATACCATACACTTTAGATAATCGATGTATGATTTCATCAATATCCGCTTCTTCGAACAACTCTATGTACATACGATCTCTTTTACCTTTAATATGGAATCCTTCTAAAGGCTTCAAAGCTCGTGTCACATTAGTTTTTAATTGATTCACAAATTTTTTACGGTTTGAACCTTTAAGTGTTAACTCACCATATCTAACTATTAAGTGGTCATATCTCATTACTTCAACAACTCCTTCACTTCTTCATATATAATTTCAAATTTATCTTTAAAGTTATCGATATCTTTTTGTGTAGTCATCTGTCCCATTGATATTCTAATACTTCCTTCAATTTGTCGGTCAGAAATACCCATTGCAAGCAATACTTCATTGAGTTTACCCCTTTTAGAAGAGCAAGCGCTCGTAGTAGATACCATAATATCTTGTTTTGAGAACGCATTGACTAAAACTTCCCCTTTAACACCAGGAAATCCTAAATTGATGATTTGTGGTGCAGCATCTTCAGGAGAATTAATTTTAATACCAGGGTATGTTTGAACCATGGCTCTAATTTGTTGTTGGTAAGAAGACAATCTTTGATGCAATTCATCTGTCTGTTTCATAGCATTATTAATGGCTTTTGCCATTGATACTGCCATTGGTAAATTAATTGTACCACTGCGAACGCCATATTCTTGACCTCCACCATGTATAATGGGCTCGATATTATGTGCTGTTCTAGTGATCAAAAGTCCTTGTCCTTTTAAACCGTTAAATTTATGACCACTTAAACTCAAACTATCAATACCTTCTATATTGAACGGTATTTTTCCTAAAGCTTGTACCGCATCTACATGAAAGTGCGCTTTAGGGTAATCTTTTAGTACATTGACAATTTGTTGTATTGGTTGAATCTGCCCCATAATATTATTGACATACATACATGTTACAAGGCCTACCCGTTCATTCATTATGGTCTTCAAATGCTCGATATCTATCTGCCCATTTGATTGAACATTGACATATTTTAATACAAAACCTTCTTTTTCAGCTAAATATCTCACTACTTCTAATACTGAAGGGTGTTCTAATACAGAGGTTATGATTTCATTGGCTGTATCTTTTTTGCGATAAGCTATTCCTTTTAACGCCATATTATTAGATTCTGTAGCACCACTTGTAAAAATAATATCATATGAGTGATTTAATCTTAGTGCTTGATTAATTTGTTCTTTCGCTTGTTGCAACAATTTTTCTGCTTGTAAGCCAGCCTGATGAGGACTATTAGGATTATAATAAAATGTCTCATTTACCTTTACAAAGGAATTCAAAACACTAGGATCTACTTTGGTTGTTGCTGCATTATCTAAATAAATCACTGATAACACTTCACTTTCTACATTTTTTACTTAGCTAATTTTATATACTACTGTCAAATATCATTGATATAGTATATTTCTATACTTAGACTACTATGAGTAATTATTTATTCAGTTTAATTATATTTTTTCGTTATTTAACTATTAAAAAGCATTTCTAAATAAGCATACTCATGCATTATACTATTTTTTTGTAAAAATAAAAGACATGACTTCCAATTAAATGGAAACCATGTCTTATTATTAATTAAAATCGTTATGATTTAATTACTTGCTCTTCAATATGTTTCGTAATACCAGGTTCTACACTTTCAAGTGCTTGTTCTGAAATTTCAATAGAACGCTTATAACGATTGTTTTTAAATAAACGTTCTGCTTCATTTAAGCTTTTATCAACACTTTGGTGATCTTTACGGTATCTGTTACCATATTGAATTAGCTTTTCAGCATAAACTGCATTAATTAATACATCGTTCGCTTCATCTTCAAATGTATTCATTTGAATGACGATTTTAGCAACTTTATCTTTTAATTGTTTGACGTGAATTGGTCTTTGACTAAATTGTTCATCAACTTCACGTACTTCATAATCGATTTCATTCTTCATAATAATGAATCGTTCTGGCACGCTAGTTAAGTTAGAAGCTAATAAGCGTCGATAAACCTCTTCTTTTTTAGATTGTACGCGCAATAAGTTATCTTCTGCCTCAGCTTCGTCTTCACGTAATTGAATTAAATGATTTTGTAATTTATCTTGCTTTTCATTAATCACACTTACATGATCTTCTAAATATTGTAAATTATCTTGTACTTCACTATATCTAACAGCCGACTTAGACATTTCTTTAAGAATCTCATCATATACTGAGATAAGATTTTGAATTTCATTTTCAAACTGTCTTACGCTTTGAACATCTGATTCATTAATATAGTAATTCTCACGAACATATTCAATTTCTGTTTTCAATGTATAATTCATGTCTTTGGCTTTGAATAAGTCATCAGTGATAACATCTTTAGTTTCTTCAACTTCATTCTTTGCCTTAACTTCATGTTCGATTAAGTCATACATTTCATCTAACTTATCATTGATATATTCAAGTTTGTCATTCGCTTCATTTAATTCTAATCTACTAATCATTGGTTCTACGAAACTCAATTCTGTTTTAAGGCTTTGAACAGTACCATCTACTTTAACATGATCTAAATCATAGCCTTCGACTTTTAAATCTCTACAACCATATTTTAAATCTTGGAATTGACCAGGAAGTTCCTTTTGAGCTTCACGAATTAATTCTGGTATTTCTTCCATATATTCTTTTAATTGTTGCATTTCTTCATGTAAAGCTGAAATATGGTTATGCGCTTGAACATAATTTCCGTCGGCTTTTAAAACTTCGTATTGAGATAACTTTGGTTCAAAGTTTTCAATTTCTGATTCTAATGGACCAGCTGCTTCACCATATTGGTGACGATTAGCTAATATATCTCGTTTCATTTCACGATGATCTACTTTACATTTTTCATATAATGCTTCGTTATCTTTATGTAATGCAACTATTTCATCCACTTGTGAAACTTGATTATTATAACTTGCTTCGTATTGATCCATTAATTCATGCGCATCATCAATTTCTGCTTGAGCACCTGAAAAGTTAAACTTATCTAAAAGTTCTTCAGCGTTGTGAATTTTTTCCTCGACAGGAGCTAAGTATTGATTAGTATTTTCTAAGTTGTCTTTCTTCATTGCATCGTACTTCGTTTTAGTTTCACCTTTTAGGTTTAAACTAGATAATTTTTTAATATTTTGATCAAAAGGTAATTTTTCAATATCTAATTTACGTTCTTCAGCTTTTTCAACGAGCTGTCGTTTATTCGATCGCAAGTAGAACATGATACCCACAGCAATCAATATAATAACTATTATTGCTAAAATGATATATAACACCATATATACTTCTCCTCCTATGTTATCACTCTATATTATAACGTAATTTGTCTTTTCATTAAATCAGAAAATGTATTTATTGATAGAATATTTTATACACCTTATACTTATATAAAATAACGGTTAAGGGGAGACAATATGTCAGACATCAAAAACACAAATTATGACTTACTACAAAAACAACTCATTAGCTTAATAGAGGATGAATCAAATTTAATAGCGATATTGAGTAACACATCTGCACTTCTCAATGATCACTTAGACCAAGTTAATTGGGTTGGTTTTTACTTAATTGAAAATAACGAACTCATCTTAGGTCCTTTCCAAGGACACCCTGCTTGTGTCCATATACAAATTGGTAAAGGCGTTTGTGGTACAGCAGTCTCTAATAATGAAACACAAGTTGTAAAAGATGTCCACCAATTTCCTGGACACATAGCATGTGATGCCAATAGTAATTCAGAAATTGTCATTCCAATACATAAGGCCAATGAAATTATTGGTGTTTTAGATATTGATGCGCCAATTAAAAATAGATTTAATAATGAAGACCGCAAAGAATTGGAAAAAGTTGTTTCGATAATAGAAAACCAAATTAAATAGTTGAATTAAAAGTATTGACTCTTACGCATAAACTGTTACAATGAAGTTTGTGTGAATTAACGAAAATAGCAGTTGTATATTATTGAGCGCTATGTTGTTCCCAATGCGGACGTGCCGTGTAACTGTCGCTATAAGGTGAAGACACATAAAACAACATATCTTAATAAGCATATAACACTCTTTTTTGTTTATTCATAACAACAAAAAAGAAAAAGGAGGAGTCTTATTATGGCTCGATTCAGAGGTTCAAACTGGAAAAAATCTCGTCGCTTAGGTATTTCTTTAAGCGGTACAGGTAAAGAATTAGAAAAACGTCCTTACGCACCAGGACAACATGGTCCAAACCAACGTAAAAAATTATCAGAATATGGTTTACAATTACGTGAAAAACAAAAATTACGTTACTTATATGGAATGACAGAACGTCAATTCCGTAACACATTTGACATCGCTGCTAAACAATACGGTGTACACGGTGAAAACTTCATGATTTTACTTGCTAGTCGTTTAGACGCAGTAGTTTACTCATTAGGTTTAGCTCGTACACGTCGTCAAGCACGTCAATTAGTTAACCATGGTCACATCGAAGTTGATGGCCGTCGCGTAGACATCCCATCATATTCATTAAAACCTGGTCAAGAAATCGCTGTTCGTGAAAAATCTCAAAAATTAAATATCATTACTGAGTCTGTTGAAATCAACAACTTTGTTCCTGAATATTTAAACTTTGATGCAGACAGCTTAAAAGGAACTTTCGTTCGTTTCCCTGAACGTAGCGAGTTACCAGCTGAAATCAATGAACAATTAATCGTTGAGTACTACTCAAGATAATATGTTTATATTCTTCACCCTTTCTCTTTGGAGATTGGGTGTTTTTTTATTTCCATAAATAATTACAGGCTGGGACATAGATATATACGTCAAGTTACATTTATATTTAGGCTTTAGTTGACTGAAATGAAAAAGCACTTATAATAAGTATTTTCCTTTCTAGTCAACCTTTCCGGGGGGACGGGCCCCAAACATAGAGAATTTCGAAAAGAAAATCTACAGACAATGCAAGTTGGGGATGGATAACGATAAAGAAATACTTTTTCTTTAGAAATTAGTATTTCTTATGCATGAGTTTCACTCATGCATTCCTATTTTAAAGTACACATTAGCTGTGACTAATGTGTAAGAACCACTACATCATAAATGATTAGTGGTTCTTTATAATTTCTATCCCACTCCCCCCTTTTCTATAGTGATTTATCTTTATAATCGGTCAGGTATATCCGTAATAATACCATTAATATTTAGGTCTATGAGTTTTCTTGCTTCTTTAGAATCATTAACTGTATATGGCATCACTTTTAAATGCTCAGCATGTGCTTTTTCCATAAAATGTTTGTTAACAATGCTATAATTAGGATTAATATAGTTAGCAATTTTTGCAATCGCTTTAAAATCTGGTGATTTATACCAATATTTTTTCTTACTTATTAACACACCTAGTTCATAAGGCACATTCATATGCGCTAATTTACTGACACTGTCAAAATCAAAAGATTGCAAGATTACCTTATGTGTTGGAACTTGTTTCTCTTTAAGTTGATCTACAATCATCTTTTCAATGCCCGGATATTGGCTTGGCTTTTTAATTTCAATCAGTAATTTTTTTGAACTTCGAGAATGTAAATCTAATACTTCATCAAATGTTGGAATTTGTTCGCCTTCAAAATGACCCTCATGATAAGAACCAAAATCCAATTTTTTTAATTCTTCTAATGTATAATCTTTAACTTTACCTTTACCATTAGATGTACGATCTATCGTATCGTCGTGAATGACAACAAGTTGCTTATCCTTAGTATAATGTATGTCAATTTCTAACATATCTATAGGTAATGCGAAAGCATGTTGGTAGCCTATTAATGTATTTTCAGGATAGTCTTGTGGTAAACCACGATGAGCAATTAATTGATATGATTGATTTGAATGTTCATTCGACATGAAAGTCACCTTTCTTTTAATCTGATTAATAATATTCTAAACTTAAATTACCATAATGACACAGGAGGTCAATCTAAATGGTCCAACATGACTTTAAAGTTCAAACCACTTGGCAAGGTGGTAGAAATGAAGTTGGTCAAGTAACTGGCGACGTGATTAATGAACAAATATCTATTCCAGCCTCTTTAGAAGGTACTGGTGTGGGTACCAATCCTGACGAATTATTAGTTAGCGCAGCATCATCTTGCTATATTATTTCCTTGGCAGCAACACTTGAAAGAGCTGGTTATAAAGACATTTCAATTACACAACAATCCATCGGCAATGCTGTATTTGAAAATGCAAAATTCAAAATGACATCCATTACACATTATCCAGAAATCAAAGTAGCAGACAAAGATAAAGACAATTTAGAAAAGCGATTACCAAAATTATTAAAAATTGCTGATAATAATTGTATGATTTCTAACTCGATTAAAAACAACGTCATAGTTCACATTGAACCAATTATAAAATAACTATAAAGCTGTCAGATTGATGAAAATCATTGCTTAAATCTGACAGCGATTTATTTAACCTTTTAAATTTTCAGAATATTTGTTAAAATGGTTCAATATTACACTTGGAGGAATGACTTATGCATTATTATCAACCCCTTTTACTTACACCAGGACCAACCCCAGTACCCGATGAAATTATGTCCCAAATTCAATTACCTATGATAGGCCATCGTTCTTCGGATTTTGAAGTGATTGCTGAAGATGCTTATAGTGGCTTAAAACCAATATTCGGTGCCCAAAATGATGTCTTAATATTAACATCTAGTGGTACGAGTGTATTAGAAGCAAGTATGTTAAATATCGCTAATCCTGAGGATCATATCGTCATTATTGTTTCAGGCGCCTTTGGCAATCGATTCAAACAAATAGCTGAGACTTATTATAAAAATATCCACGTCTATGACGTTTCTTGGGGCGAAGCAGTCAATGTTAATTCATTTTTAGATTTTCTTAAAAGTTTAAATGTCAAAGTCACTGCTATTTTTACCCAATTTTGTGAAACATCTACTGGTGTATTACACCCTATCCATGTACTTGGACAAGAAATTAAATCTTATGATTCAGATATCTATTTTATAGTTGATGGCGTAAGTTGTATTGGTGCCGTCGATGTTGACTTGGTCAAAGACCATATTGATGTTTTAGTGTCAGGTAGTCAAAAAGCAATTATGTTACCACCAGGTTTAGCTTTTGTCGCTTATAGCACTAGAGCGAAATCAAGATTCAAAGAAGTTACAACACCAAGATTTTATCTTGATTTAAACAAATATATAGATTCATCTACTAAACACTCTACTCCTTTTACACCAAATGTTTCATTATTTAGAGGTGTGAATGCATATGTTGACTTAGTTAAGCATGAAGGTTTGAACCATGTTATTCAACGTCATTATATTATTCGAGATGCGTTACGACATGCTCTTAAAGCACTAGACCTCGACGTATTAGTTAAAAAAGATGAAGTTGCTTCCCCTACCGTTACAGCATTTATTCCAAATTCCAAAGATGAATTGACAATAATTAAAAATCAACTTAAATCTAGATTTAATATTACTATTGCAGGTGGTCAAGGGCATCTTAAAGGAGAAATACTTAGAATTGGTCATATGGGTAAAGTCTCTCCATTTGATATTCTATCCGTTGTTTCCGCATTAGAACTTATTCTTACTGAATATAGAAACTCAAATTATATTGGTACAGGTGTATCAAAATTTATGGAGGTAATACAGCATGAGTCATAAAATTTTAGTTTCGGATCCTATTTCAGATGAAGGTATTAAAAGTTTATTAGAACATCCTGACTTTGACGTCGATATTCAAACTGATTTAACAGAAGAGACATTGGTAAATATAATTCCTGACTATGAAGGGTTAATCGTGAGAAGTCAAACACAAGTTACTGACCAAATTATTGAAGCTGCATCAAATTTAAAAGTAATTGCTAGAGCAGGTGTTGGCGTAGATAATATAAATATTGAAGCTGCGACATTAAAAGGTATACTAGTCATTAATGCACCGGATGGCAATACCATCTCAGCAACTGAACATTCCATCGCAATGATTTTGGCTATGGCTAGAAATATTCCACAAGCGCATCAATCTCTAAAAGCTGGAGAGTGGAATAGAAAAGCGTTTCGTGGCACAGAATTGTATAAGAAAACATTAGGTATTATTGGTGCTGGACGTATTGGTTTAGGTGTAGCAAAACGTGCACAAAGTTTTGGAATGCAAATATTAGCCTTTGACCCATATTTAACAGAAGACAAAGCCAAATCATTAGATATTCAATTGGCTACTGTAGATGAGATTGCTTCAAAGTCAGATTTTGTAACCGTCCATACGCCTTTAACACCTAAAACAAAAGGCATTGTTGGCGAGAACTTCTTTAAAAAAGCGAAACCTAATTTACAAATAATCAATGTAGCCCGAGGTGGGATAATTGATGAAGATGCACTTATCAATGCTTTAGACCATGCTCAAATTTCAAGAGCTGCCATAGATGTATTTAAGCATGAACCCCCTTTAGATTCGCCATTAATTAAACATGATAAAATTATAGTGACACCACATTTAGGTGCATCAACTGTTGAAGCACAAGAAAAAGTAGCTGTCTCTGTTTCAAATGAAATCATTGATATATTAACTAAAGGGACTGTCGAACATGCAGTCAACGCACCTAAAATGGATATGAATGAGGTTGACCAAAATGTAAAAGATTACTTATCATTAGCCACTACAATTGGGGAATTTGGTATCCAACTCTTAGAAGGTGCACCGAGTGAAGTAACGATTACTTATGGCGGAGATGTAGCAAAAATTGATACAAGCCTAATATCAAGAACCATAGTATCTAATATTTTAAAAGAAGACTTTGGAGATGAAGTCAATATTATCAATGCTTTAGCTTTATTAAATCAGCAAGATGTAACCTATCAAATTGAAAAAAATAAAAACGAATCAGGTTTTAGTAACTATATTGAATTGTCATTATCAAATGATAAAGACACAATTAAAATTGGTGGTACGGTATTGTCCGGTTTTGGCCCAAGAATTGTTAGAATCAATAATTTCTCTTTAGATTTCAAACCTAATCAGTATCAAATCGTTACATGTCACAATGACCAACCAGGTATAGTTGGTAAAACAGGTAATTTATTAGGAGGTAACGGTATTAATATTGGTTCAATGACTTTAGGTAGAACAATTGAAGGTGGTCAAGCATTAATGATACTATCTATTGACCAACCAGCATCACAAACCCTTGTTACTGAACTTAACAATGCGATACCATTCAATAAAATTATAAGTACTAAACTAACACTTTAAATCAATAAAAGCTACAAAATATGTGATTGATGACATCATAACATCTCTCATATATTCTGTAGCTTTTTTTATAATAATATGTCGCGGATATTTCCCACATGATTAACAATATAATCGGCATCGTTATTTTCTAATTCTGTCTTAGCCTGTTCACCTTTTAGTCCAGTTAAAGTTCCTATAAATGTAGCACCTATTTTCTTTGCACTTAATAAATCCGCTAGTGAATCACCTACAATAAATACTTCCTCTTTTTTAACTATATTATTTTGATGTGTTATATATTTGAAGTATTCATCTTTCTTATTACCACTTAATGTTGCTATATAACTAAACGGATTGGGCTTTCCTAAAGGTTTATATTCAGCAAACATAGTTTCAGCTTTTAACACTTCGCTTGCTGTCACAATGTGCTTTTCATCAAAATATGAAAGTAGATTCAGTGTTTGAAATGGCACGAGTGTTTCCGTTCTTGGTCTACCTGTAGCAATCGCAATTTGATAGCCACTAGCTTTCAAATCATTGAGTAGATCTTGAATCTCTTTAATAGGACGTATTAAAATTTCTTGATGAATAAAACCACTTTTATTTTGCTTGTACGGTGCATGACCTTCAACTTCTTTAAACAATGTTGACCCTAAATACCATTCTTGATATATAAATTGTGTTAAATTCCAAAGCGGACTTTTAAAATCAAAGTATGATACATTGTTCGTATTTAATTCATTTCTCGCATACTCTTGTAATCGAGAGAAAATATTAGACTTTCCGCTTTGAACACGTTTTAAAAATTTAAGTGGCAATTGGTAATCAATTTGATAATTAGATTTTATCAATTGACCTATATGTTGTAACTGTTCTCCATTAATTTGTTGAGACTGAAGTATCTTTTCTACTTCATCAGATGGTAATGCTTTTAATATCTGAATATAATGTAAACTAAAGACAATATATAACATGTCCCAATTTGAGTTTAAACCAAGTGACTTCAACTTTTTTAAAACATCATCGTTGACGAATATATCTGCTCTAATTCGATCAATATCTTCATTTTCAAGAAGACTTAAATCTATATCAGGTTTCAATCCTAAATAACTTTGATCCATTAGTAATTCATAGACAGTCAAAGCTGAAACATCAAAGCAACGTTCTTCACTTAAAAAAACACCATCTACATCAAACAATACTGACTTCATCTATAAACTCCCTTTCAGAAAATTCTGATACTATATAATATACATGTTGTAAATAAATAGAGCAAATTCAAATTATGAATTTGCCCTACCCTATTAAAAATATTATGATTCGATTTGTTTTTCTATTTCGTCTGCGACTTGTTGTACATGAGTACCAATGATGACTTGAGTTGAATGTTTACCACTCTTAGTGACACCAACAGCACCTGCACTTTTAATTTTCTGTTCATCGATGATTGAGTTATCTTCAAGCTCTAATCTTAGTCTTGTTGCACAATTTGTTAAAGAAGTAATGTTTTGAGCGCCACCCAAACCATCAAGAATTTGTGAAGCTGATTTACTATATTTACTTCCATTACTTTGCTTAGTATCAGCACTTTCCTTTTCAATCGCATCCTCATCAGTTGGATCAACTAATTCATTGTCACCTCGTCCAATGGTATTTAAATTAAAGAACTGTATGACAAATCTAAAGATAACATAATATAAAATGAAGAATACAATACCTTGTACTAATAACATTAATGGTTGATTAGCTACTGGATTTATTAGAGATAATATGTAATCTATGAGTCCTGCACTAAATGAAAATCCAGCTGTCCAATGAAAAGTAGCAGCAATAAATAATGATAATCCAGTTAACAATGCGTGAATAACATATAATATAGGTGCAACAAACATAAATGCAAATTCAATTGGCTCTGTAACACCTACGAAAAAGGCAGCTATCGCACTTCCTAAGAACCAACCATATACTTGTTTTTGTTGAGATGTTTTAGCTGTATGATACATTGCTAGTGCTGCAGCAGGCATACCGAACATCATAATTGGGAAGAACCCTGCTTGGTATCGACCTGTAATACCATGTACAGCATCTTTACCTGTTTGGAACTTACCAATATCATTGATTCCAATTGTATCAAACCAAAATACTGTGTTTAATGCATGATGTAAGCCTGTTGGAATCAATAAACGATTGGCTACACCATATATAAATGCACCAAATGGCCCCATACCTACAATCCAAGTACCAAATGTCACAATAGCATTATAAACAACTGGCCATACAAATAGTAAAATAACAGCTATAAATGTACAGAAAAACGCAGTGAGTATTGGCACTAGACGTTTACCACTGAAAAATGATAATGCGAGTGGTAACTCTGTTTCACTAAATCGATTATAAGTATACGCCGCAATAAGACCAATAATGATACCTACAAATACGTTGCCGTTATCCATCTTGTCAAATGCTTCACCTAATGAAGAAGGTTTAACATGCAAGATAGGCGCTAATTTATCTGGTGATAACACTTTGGTTACTACAAAGAAGCCTAATGCTGATGCTAATGCGACTGCACCATCATTCTTCTTAGCCATACCAATGGCTACACCTATAGCAAATAATATGCCTAATTGCTCAAGAATAGTAGTACCTACGGCAACAAAGAATTGAGCCACTTGAGGTAAGGCATGTAAAGCGTTTAGCGCGTTACCTATACCAACTATAATCGCTGCTGCTGGTAATACTGCCACTGGTAACATCAGTGAACGACCTAAATTCTGAAAAAATTTAAACATGTAACACTCCCCCTTTATTTTTGTTGGATGATAAATGTCAATTTTCAATTTCTCAAATTTATCATTTAATTTGTAATTTTGTATATGTATGAAAAATGATGTCAATCACTGTCATATCAACTTATATCCTTACATATTGTATCAGAATCAATAGATAAATAAAATTGCATTTTCATGCTAATTATGAACTTTTCAAGTTTTTTGTTTTTTTAAATTTGATAGAAGAACACCTCTGTTAAAATTCACATTGAAATAAAAGTAATTATGATATTTTATACTAATCTATTTATAACAAATTATACAAAATATTTTATACACAATATTTTGATTTTTTGATAAAATGATAGCAATCAATAAGGAGGTTGAGCTTTATGAAAAAGATTTTAGTAATCGTTTCAATTTTTAGTGTCTTATTAGTAGCTTGTTCAAGTAGCCCTACTAAAAAGGCGGAAGGTAAATGGCAAAATGAGAATGGTGATATTATCACTATTAAAGGTGAATCCCTTAAAGTCACAACTGACGGCGAAACTGCAGAAGGGTCAATAAAAGATGATAAGGACCATAAAGACCTTGCAAAAATTAATTTGGGCGGTTCAACTGGTTATTTAAAAGTTGGTAAAAAGGCGATTTATGCATTAGAAAAACCGGATGAAAAACCCGATGATAGTGAGAGAAAATTCGAGAAAATCAAACAATAAAATTAATGCCCGTTAAAATCGAATCATGATTTTAACGGGCATTATATATACTCATTATTTTACTTTTTTTGCTTTGACAACTTCTTCGTCAGAACCTGCCTTTAACTTTAATTTTAGTGTATCATCTTCTAGCTTATAATCAATCTTCATAGGATGATTTTCATAATATAATGTTATGATTTTATCATCTTTATTTATTTTACCGTGTAAGACTTCTTTTTCATTTTCATTAGAAACCTCAACCTTATTGTTTTTCTTAATTTCTATCGTCCCGCCATTGTCTTCCACTTTGTATTTACCATAGATTTGATTACTACACGCTGTTAATATAAAAAGCATCGTAAGCGTAATCGCCATTATTTTCTTCATACTGTTTACACCTTTCAATTAGAAATTCAGTATAAAATATGCAATCTCCAAAATTAAATTACTCTTTTTTCAATTCAATTTTTTCATCATCTTTATCTGGATTAATTAATATGAGTTTATCCCCTTTAACTTTATAATCAAATTTCATGGTTTCACCCTGCACATCAAATGACATTGTTTTTTTATCTTTGTCAATTCGCCCTTCAACATTACCATCATTCTTTTCTACACCAAAAATACCACCATCATTTTCTAGTGATTTTAGATGTAAAGTTGCACGATCACTATCTTTACTTGCTTTAATGCTCATTTCATCATTTTTATATGTACCATCTACTTTACTACCGCATGCTGCTAACAAAATAAGCATGCCTAAACATAATACAAATATTCTTTTCATTTAAAATGTCCCCCTAAAATTTAAAATGTTTTGTACATCATAACAATGATGGAGGACACATATTGTCTATTTACTTATACATTAAAAAACATATTAAAAAGGTTGGATATGATTCAAAATATTTCATTGAATCCCTATCCAACCTTAATGTTTAATTATAAATTTTTAGCTAATTCATTTAATTCTTTTTGCAATGCTGTTGTTTGGCGTTCGATTTCTTTTGTTAAGTAATCTACTTTTTCATTTCTTTTTAAGTCTTTAGGTAAATTACTTGTATCAATAGGTTCACCAAATTTGATTAATGCTTGCCCAGTAACGAGCCCATGTAATTTTTTTGGACCTACATATGCTGCAGGTAATATAGGTGCTTTACCTAACATGGCTATTGTTGCCGCACCACGTTTTAATGGTGCACCTTCTGCAGATGTTCTGTGACCCGTTGGGAAAATGCCAACTGTTTTATTCTCTTTTAATAATTTAATTGGTCGTTTTAATGTGCTTGGACCGGGATTTTCTCTATCTACTGGAAATGCATTTAATGCAGTTAAAAATTTACCGCCCCATTTATTACTAAATAATTCTTTCTTTGCCATGTAATGGATTTGGTTTGGATAAATAGCCATACCTAACATTATCACTTCGTTATAACTTTCATGTGTACAAGTCACAACATATTGATTATCTTTCGGTACATTTTCTTTTCCGATAACAAATAATGATTTACCTAACTTAACTAAAATAAAATACAAGATACTACTAATCACTCTATACATAGTTACACCTACTCTTATAGTTTTCTGTTTAACATTTAGATTTTATCATTTAGATACTTGTTGAACAAGATAAGCTTTAAATAAGTCTAAAGTCTGATTGCAGAAAACTAGCGTTTTTGTGAAAAAATTACATAATTATATTGTGAGAATATTTATATTGGAGGTCAAATATGTCAGATTATACACAAATGAATCAATCCTTTGATTCTAACAATCAGCCATCTCGATATAATAAACCTAAGTTTCCATGGTTTAAAACTATACTCGTTGCATTAATAGCAGGTATCATAGGTGCATTACTTGTATTGGGTATTGGCAAACTACTAGATCATACCATTTTCAATCAAAATGGTGCCACTGTTAATGAAGCTTCTAATAGTAAAGGTGGTAACCAATTAGACGGTAAAAGTGATAAATATAGTTCAGTTCATGAGATGATTAAAGATGTATCACCAGCAATTGTAGGTGTTATTAATATGCAAAAGTCAACGAACTTGGACGATTTACTGAATGGAAAGACATCTAAGCCTGAAGAAGCTGGTATTGGATCAGGAGTTATCTATCAAATCAGTGATGGTTCAGCATATATCGTTACCAATAATCACGTTATCGATGGTGCTTCTGAGATTAAGGTTCAGTTACACAATTCTAAACAAGTTAAAGCAAAATTAGTTGGTAAAGACGCAGTCACTGATATTGCCGTATTAAAAATTAATAATACGAAAGGTATCAAAGCTATAGACTTTGCTAATTCATCTAAAGTACAAACAGGTGATAGCGTATTTGCTATGGGTAACCCTCTAGGCCTTGAATTTGCAAATTCAGTCACTTCAGGTATCATTTCAGCAAATGAACGTACGATTGATGCAAATACTACTGGTGGAAATACAAAAGTGAATGTACTTCAAACCGATGCAGCAATTAATCCTGGTAACTCTGGTGGTGCCTTGGTAGATATCAATGGTAATTTAGTTGGTATAAACTCAATGAAAATCGCTTCAGAACAAGTTGAAGGCATTGGATTCGCTATACCAAGTAACGAGGTCAAAGTTACCATTGAACAATTAGTTAAACACGGTAAAATTGAACGTCCTTCTATTGGTATCGGCTTAATTAATTTAAGTGATATTCCAGATTCATATAAAAAAGAATTAAATACAGATAGTCAATCTGGTGTTTATGTAGCCAAAGTGGATCACGATAGTGTCTTGAAAAAAGGAGATATTATTACTAAGGTAGACGGAAAATCAGTAAAAGAAGACACAGATTTACGAACATACCTATATGAAAATAAGAAACCAGGTGAAGACGTTAAGTTGACGATTATTCGAGATGGTAAAACTGAAACGATTAATGTGAAACTAAAGAAACAAGTTCAGTCAGCTAGCCAATCTTCTTCTGAAAAACAAAGTCAATTTGCAGAATAAATAACAGGTATGGATGAAATTAGATTTCATCCATACCTGTTTTATTTTCAGCTAAGTAATAAGTTGGAATTAAAATAAGTATAATCGCAATCATTGAAACTAGAAAACCTTCATGAAAGCCCACAATTGAATGACTCATTTCATGATGACTATGTCTCATGGATAAATTAGAAGCTACAACGGTTGCTATGATTGCTGTACCAAAACTTGCACCAATATTTTCAATCATGTTAATTCCTACGCCAGCTTCTGATAACTGATTCTGAGAAACACCTTTGTAGGCATCGGCCATTAAACCTAAATTGATGCCACCAACACTACATCCACGAATAAATAAAATGAACGACAACCATGCAATAGATGATTCATTATCAACAAATATCAATGGAATTGTGCCAAGAATAGCAATCACGATACTAATATATATAACCTTTTTGGATCCTATCCGGTCAATAGATGTTCCAATATATGGTCGTGTGATTAACATACCTATGCCTTGAGGAATTAGTGCTAGTGCTGCACCAATAGCAGAATAACCTTTAAATTCTTGAAAATATAAAGGTAGAATAACCATTGGCCCCATAATACCCACATTTGCTAATAATAATCCTGTCATTGATGCTGAATACGTTTTACTTTTAAACAAATTTAAAGGTAGTACCGTATTAAAATGGCATAGTTTGTTATAAAAAATATAAACAACAATAGCTGCCACTCCAATGCATATAAATGTCATAACTTTACTATCCATAAATGAACCTATAGTACCAGCTAGACTGATACCATAAATCAATGTTGCACTCGTAATGCCTAATAAGAGAATTCCACATATATCTAACTTTTTATGCTTATCAAATGGTTTGAATGATGGTACATATTTCATCATGAGTGGTACAGAAATGAGTGAAACTACTATATTAATAAAAAACATCCAACGCCATGAGGCAAAATGAATTATAAATCCACCTAATGTTGGGCCGAGAATTGGTCCAAAGATCATAGGTGTACTGACGATAGCCATTACCCTCCCTATATGATCTTGTCCAGTAGTCTTTACCAGTAAAGTGAACATAAGTGATGTAATAACTCCCGCACTAAATCCTTGAAAGATTCTAAATAGAATAAATATACCCACTGTCGGACTGATTCCTACAAATAATGAAGTAATACCAAAAACTAGCATAGCTATAATAAAAGTATATTTACTATTAAAATGATTCATTAACCATCCAGAAAAAGGAATAGCTATAGCAAGGGCTAAAATATATCCAGTAATCCCCCATTGGACGATATCTATATTAGTATGAAATGTTTGATTAAGTTGTTGAATACCAATATTTATCATAGTTGAATCTAGCATAGGTGCAATGGCTCCAATCGCTATTGCCCATGCCGCATTCATTGTTTCTTTTGGAATCTGATGTTGTGTCGCTTCCTTTGACATAAAACGTCTCCTTTTTGTTTCTTCGTCAACAAATTTACACCCTTTTAGTTTCCTTGTCAACAAAATTCCAATAAAAAAGTACTCTAAAATTAATTAGAGCACTTTTTTCGAAATATCATACTTAATGTTGTAGTCTTTTATTTTTAATTTCTTTATCCAAATGTTGATTATACTTTTCTATAAAATGTTGAATGCTTTCGAACTCTTGTTGCGTTAAACTTTCAAAAACATCTTGATCTCGTGCATCAAATTTTGCATGAAGTTGTTGATGCGTGTGATAAACTTGTTGTCCTTTAGGCGTAAGTCGAAAATAAATTTCTTTTTTATTATGCTCATTTTGATAACTTTCAATTAACTTTTTAGATTGTAATCGTTTCGTTAATTTACTAATTGCACCTCTAGTCATAAATAGCTGCTCCGTTAAACTTCTAACATTTGGATTGTCTAATTCATGTATCGCTTCAATGCAATGCACTTCACTAGACTTATAATCCTTTAATGCCTCTTGCATTTCACTTTTATTTAGCCATGCTATTTTATTAAACACGTTACGTAATCCTGTCATGATGACTTCTTCTTTATTCACGCTTTACCTCCTAGACACAACATATTGCAACTACTATTTATAGTTAACCATGAAGTATTTCTTTTTACCTCTACGAATAATCGTAAACGCACCTTCGATTTTATCTTCATCAGTTAATTCGTAGTTAACATCTTGTTGGCGTTCACCATTAATATAAATCGCACCATTATTAACATCTTCACGAGCTTGACGTTTAGATGATCCAATACCTGTTTCAATTAATGCATCAATAATATTAGTTGTATCCTTAGATAATTCAACTTGAGGTACGTCTTTAAAACCTTCTTTTAATTCTTTTGCTGATAAAGATTTTAAATCACCGCTAAATAATGCTTGTGAAATTCTAATCGCATCATTCAAAGCGTCTTCACCATGGATAAAGCGTGTCACATTTTCAGCTAAAACTTTTTGAGCTTCACGTTTGTGAGGTGCTTCTTCTTTAGACTGCTCTAACTGATCGATTTCTTCTTTACTCAAGAATGTAAAGTATTTTAAGAACTTGATAACATCTTCATCTGATTGATTAATCCAGAATTGATAAAATTCATATGGGCTTGTTTTATCAGCATCTAGCCAAATAGCACCTGATTCTGATTTACCGAATTTCTTACCATCAGATTTTGTTACTAAAGGAATTGTTAATCCATAAGCTTCAGTTTGACCATACATACGTCTCATCAATTCGATACCACTTGTAATGTTACCCCACTGGTCTGAACCACCGACTTGAATTTTACAATTTAATTCACGATTCAAGTGTCCGAAATCGATAGCCTGTAAAATAGTATACGTAAATTCAGTATATGAAATACCATGTTCTAAACGCGTTTGGATAGAATCTTTACCTAACATGTAATTGACACCGACATGCTTACCATAATCACGTAAGAAACTAATTAATGAAATTTGGCCTAACCAGTCTTTATTATTTACTAATACTGCTCCTTTATCGGTACCAAATTCAAATAATTTATGCATTTGATTACTAATACCTTGCACATTGGCTTCTACTTGTTCTTCTGTTTGTAACACACGTTCTTCTGATTTACCTGATGGGTCCCCAATCATACCTGTTCCGCCACCAATTAAAACAATAGGACGATGCCCGTGTTCTTGGAAACGTCTTAATGTTAAGAACGGAAGCAAATGACCAATATGTAAACTATCTGCAGTTGGATCTGCACCACAATATAGCGTTACTTGCTCTTTATTTAATAATTCCTCTATACCCGCTTCATCTGTTTGTTGATAAATCAGTCCACGCCACTTTAAATCTTCAATTAATGCATTTGTCATATTTCTCTTCCTCCTATATATTATGTATTTTCATAAGTTAAGATGAACGTAAAACTTAGAATTAAAGACCAATTCTAAAAATTTGTATAAGTATGATTGATAGATTTATTTAATCAACAAAAAAGCACCCTTACATCATATTTAAATGTAAGGGCGCAATTGCACGGTACCACCATACTTGAATTTAAGGTATATACAGTTTTTATAATTAAACCCATTTATACCTCTTTTCTCTTTACTAATGATACGTTCATTAATCAAACGTCAGACTGTTATATAAGGTGTATTCACTAGTTAGATCATGTTAGTTCTCAGCAACCACTAACTCTCTAAAAATCTCTAAAAAGCTACTTGTCCTTCATCTGAAACTTATGTATTTGCCATTAATTATAGTTAACATTATTTTAAAAGTCAACTTTACGACTATGGTATAATAAGTCTACATAAAGGAGGTTTGCTATGGATAAAATCATGAAACAACAACAACAAGATAAAATGTTTCAATTTGAAAAGAAATATAAGCAGCTCAAACATATCATCGTTACCATCTTTCTAATTGGTTTGATGTTTATGATTATTATCCTGCTAGCAGCCATCATATACTTTCATCAATTGACTAAAGATGCTTCATCTATAAGTGATCATGCACTTAAACATAAGGTCATTCACTTTGTAGGAGATGACTTAATTAATTATAAAAACAATGACATTTTAGATGAATATGATCATTCTTTAAATTCATTAATTGTTGGTCCAAAACATGTTAGTCCAGACGTCATTAAAGCATTAACTTCTTCAGAAGACACCTTATTCTTTCAACATAATGGCATTTTACCTAAGGCCATTATACGAGCAATGTTTCAAGATATAATGCAAAATGATCAAAGTTCTGGTGGCAGCACGATAACACAACAATTGATTAAAAACCAAGTACTTTCTAATGAAAAAACTTATAGTCGTAAAGCTAATGAAATTATATTAGCACAAAGACTTGAACGTATACTCTCTAAAGAAGAAATTATTTATACGTATTTAAATATTGTACCTTTTGGTAGAGATTATAACGGTGCCAATATAACAGGTATCTCTTCGGCGTCTTATAGTTTATTTGGAATTCCACCTAAAGATTTAAATGTTGCACAATCAGCTTATTTAATTGGCTTATTACAAAGCCCTTACGGTTATACACCATATAAGGAAAATGGTGACTTAAAACCAGACAATCAAATAGATTATAGTATTCAGAGACAACATTATGTACTAAAACGTATGTTGGTCGAAGAAAAAATATCTAAAAAAGAGTATAAAGAAGCGTTAAAATACCATATTAAATCACATTTACTTACAAAACCTAATAAAAATGCTGGTTAAATCATAAATACCCGGTAATGATCAATACATTACCGGGTTTGTTAATTAAATTTAGAATAAGCCTACTGCATGTCCATCATCTGTAACATCCATATTTAATGCTGCTGGTTTTTTAGGTAAGCCAGGCATTGTCATAATTGCACCTGTTAATGCAACTATAAATCCTGCACCTGTTTTCGCTTCTAATTCACGAATCGTAATTTCAAAATCACTAGGTGCACCTAAGGCTGTTTGATCATCGCTAAATGAGTATTGTGTTTTAGCCATACAAATTGGATAATGGTCCCAACCATTGTCTTTAAATTGTTTTAATTGTTTTTGAGCCTTACTTGAGAATGTTACTTTTGAACCACCGTAGATTTCTTTAACGATTGTTTCAATTTTATCTTCTAAAGGTTGATTTAATTCATAAAGTGGTTTGAAGTTTTGAGGTTGATCAATGACTTCTAATACTTCATTAGCTAGATCAACGCCACCTTTACCACCTTTTTCCCAAACTTCAGTCAATGCAATTCTCACGCCATTTTCTTTGGCCCATGATTTAACAAACTCAATTTCTGCATCTGTATCGTGAATAAATGCATTGATAGCTACAACTGGTTCAACACCAAACTTCTTAATATTATTTACATGACGTTCTAAGTTAACGATACCTGCTTTAACAGCATCCACATTCTCTTCTTTTAAATTATCTTTCGCAACGCCACCATGCATTTTTAAGGCACGCACAGTTGCTACCACTACAACTGCTGATGGTTCGAAACCTGCTTCACGCGCTTTGATATCCATGAATTTTTCAGCTCCTAAATCAGAACCGAATCCTGCTTCAGTAACCACAATATCAGCTAATTCACGTGCAGTTTCTGTCGCTAAAATTGAATTACATCCGTGAGCGATATTTGCGAATGGTCCACCGTGTACAAGTGCTGGCGTTCCTTCAATTGATTGTACTAAGTTTGGCTTAATAGCATCTTTTAAAATCATTGCTAAAGCACCTTCAACTTTTAAATCAGCAACAGTCACAGGCTTACGATCACGTGTATAACCGATTGTGATTTTACTAATTTTTTCTCTTAAGTCTTTAATGCTTCGGCTAAGACATAAGATAGCCATAATTTCAGATGCAACTGTAATATTAAAGCCATCTTCACGTGGTACACCGTTAGTTGGACCACCTAGTCCAACGTTAACATGACGTAAAGCACGATCGTTCATATCTAATACACGTTTCCATTCAATACGACGTTGATCAATGCCTAATTCATTACCTTGATGTAAGTGGTTATCGATAAATGCTGATAATGCATTATTCGCTGTAGTGATCGCATGGAAGTCACCGTTAAAGTGTAAATTGATATCTTCCATTGGTAATACTTGTGCATATCCACCACCAGTAGCGCCACCTTTTATACCAAATGTTGGTCCTAACGCTGGTTCACGTAATGCTACCATGACATTCTTTTTTAATTCATGAAATGCATCTGATAAACCAACTGTAACTGTCGATTTACCTTCCCCTGCTGGTGTTGGACTCATTGCTGTTACTAATACAACTTTACCCTTATTATCTTTAGGTTTTATTTGGTTAATATCAATTTTAGCTTTGTAATGTCCATATTGCTCTAAGGCTTCTGCTGGAATCCCTGCTTCTTTAGCTATTTCACTAATAGGTCTAATTTTTGATTGATTCGCAATTTCTAAATCTGATAAATGTGCCAACTTATTTCAACCCCTTGTAAATAATATAAATAGAAAAATAAGTGTAAGAATGTTTGATATGTAATGACTCTCATTCTCTTACAACTTTAATAATAACCGACTCAATCAATGATGTCGAATATTTGTTAACGTTTACATTACTATTATCAGAAATATTCAAAAAATATGATTGAGTCTAGAAAAACTAAACTCAATCATATTTATCTTAATCGTTAATGTATGGAAATAGTTATTTTGCTAATACTACTTAATCAATCATCTAATCTTCCATTGTACTTAAATCACCTGCATCTAAATCTAATTCCCAAGCTTTTAATACACGGCGCATAATTTTACCAGAACGTGTTTTAGGTAATTTGTCTTTAAATTCAATTTCACGAGGTGCTGAATGTGCTGATAATCCTTCTTTAACAAATTGTTTAATACTTTGTTTTAATTCATCTGATGGTTCATAACCTTCTCTTAAAGCTACAAACGCTTTAATGATTTCACCTCGTACTGGATCAGGCTTACCAATAACACCTGCTTCAGCAACAGCTTCATGTTCAACTAATTTAGATTCTACTTCGAATGGACCGACACGTTCACCAGCTGTCATAATGACATCATCAACTCTACCTTGGAACCAGTAGTAACCATCTTCATCTTTATAAGCAGAGTCTCCTGAAACATACCAATCACCAATAAAGTATGAATCATATTTTTCTGGATTTTTCCAGATTGTATGCATCATTGAAGGCCATCCTTTTTTAATGGCTAGGTTACCCATACGATTTGGAGGTAACTCATTACCTTCATCATCAACAATTGCTGCTTCAATACCTGGTAGTGGTTTACCCATTGAACCTAATTTAATATCCATAGCTGGATAGTTAACAATCATGTGTCCACCTGTTTCTGTCATCCACCAAGTATCTAACACACGTTTGTGGAATACATCTTTAGACCATTTAATTACTTCAGGATTTAACGGTTCACCAACAGATAAAATTGAACGCAGTGATGATAAATCATATTTATCTACAACATCATCACCAGCACTCATTAACATTCTTAATGCAGTTGGCGCTGTATACCACACTGTCACTTTAAAGTCTTGAATCATTTTATACCATTGTTCCGGAGAGAAACGTCCGCCAACAATACAATTTGTCACACCATTTAACCAAGGTGCAAAAACACCATATGACGTACCAGTTACCCAACCGGGGTCTGCTGTACACCAATACACATCTTCATCTTGTAAATCTAAAACATATTTACCTGAAATATAATGTACTAACATGGCTTTTTGGACATGTAATACACCTTTAGGTTGTCCTGTAGACCCAGATGTATAATGTAAAATAAGGCCATCATCTTCATTTAACCATTCAATATCAAAATCTTCACTTGCTTCTTTAAATGAACGATTAAAATCTACATAACCTTCTTCAACATCATTATCAACAACAACAATTTTCTCTAAATGCGGTAATTTATCTTTCGGGATTCTAGGCAACAGTGCTTTATTAGTAATGATTACTTTTGCTTCACTATTTTCTAAGCGATCCGCAACAGCTTTTTCCATAAATGCTTCAAATAAAGGTCCAACGATTGCACCAATTTTTAAAATTCCTAAGAAAGCGAAATACAATTCTGGCGTTCTTGACATAAAGATAAATACTCTATCCCCTTTTTTAACATCAGCTTCATTCTTTAATACATTAGCTGCCTTATTTGAGTATTTTTTCATATCTTCGAACGTATATGATTCATGACGTTGATCGTCTTTATAATTGAGCGCAATTTTATCTCCTTTACCTTCATCAACATGTCTATCGATACATTCATATGCCATATTGATTTTACCTGTTTTACTCCAAGAAAAGGCTTGCTCAACGCTCTTCCAATCAAAATCTTTGTACGTTTGCTCATAATCTTGCATGTTATAATTTCCAGGTTCGCTTTGATAAACTTCAACTTTCATAAGAAAATCCCCCTTCAACTTTATGTAATCGCTTTCTTTAAAATGAATTATACATATAATTGTCACATTATTCAAAACATTTATTTATTAATCACAATATTTTTGTTATATTACAAGAAAATAAGTATAATAACAGTAAGGTTTTGAGGCTATTTGATGAGGATGTGAAAAAATGAAACATATTAAAACTTATGTTACAGACAATATCGAAATTGACGATGTTAAATACAAAATCGAAGGCCCTGTTTCACACTCTTTTTTGAAAACGCTTACTTTCGACGAAGGTCTTAATGCTTTTCGATCTTCTAAAGAACAATACGATGCATTGTTAGAAATTACTACATTATCAGAAGGTAGAGTATATGTAATACGACTAGAGCAACATATTATTGGTTACGTTACCTATCATTATCCAGATGAGCTCGAAAGATGGTCTACTGGGCATCTCCCCTATTTATTAGAACTCGGTGCAATCGAATTAAGTAAAAGTTATCGACACCTACATCTAGGTGGTCGATTAATACAACTTAGTCTCTCTGGAGACGAGTTTGAAGATTTTATTGTACTTACTACTGAATATTATTGGCATTGGGATTTGAAATATGCACAATTAGACGTATTCGAATATAAACGACTCATGCAGAAGTTAATGCAAAAAGGTGGTCTAGAAGTGTTTGCTACTGATGATCCTGAAATTACCAGTCACCCCGCTAATTGTTTAATGGCAAGAATTGGTAAACGTATTACTTTGGATCAACAACATGCATTTGATGATATTAGATTTCAAAACCGCTTCTTCTATTAGTTGTTTGAAAGGGATGAGCTTATGAATACTAAAAATAGAACAGGTTATGTATATTCAGATGATATTTTAAAATATAGATTTAATAACGAGCATCCTTTCAATCAAATGCGTTTAAAATTAACGACTGAGTTGTTGTTAGATGCACAATTTTTAACAAATGAAAATATTTTAGAACCAAGAATTGCGACAGATGATGAAATTGGTTTGATTCATAAATATGATTATATACAAGCCATCAAACATGCATCTCATGGTATATTAAGTGCTGAAGAAGCCAAAAAATATGGATTTAATGAAGATACTGTACCATTTAGGCATATGCATCGACATTGTGCACGAATTGTCGGTGGTGCGCTCAATTTAGCAGTTAAAATAATGGATGGTACTTATATCAATGGTTGTCATATAGGCGGCGGCTTACACCATGCCTTAGCAGGCCGAGCAAATGGATTTTGTATTTATAACGATGTCGCTATTACAGCTCAATATCTCGTTCATCATTATAATCAACGTGTGATGATAATAGATACAGATGCACACCATGGAGATGGAACACAATGGAGTTTTTATACTAGTAATGATGTTTTAACTTATTCTATTCATGAAACAGGTAAATTTTTATTTCCAGGATCAGGTCATTATACTGAACGTGGTGAAGATATAGGATATGGTTATACAGTCAATGTACCATTAGAACCCTATACAGAAGATAAATCATTTCTAGAATCATTCAAATCAACAGTTGAACCTGTTATTGCTGCATTCAAACCCGATATTATCTTAAGTGTTAATGGCGTGGATATCCATTATAGAGACCCATTAACACACATGAATTGTACGTTAAGTTCATTATATCAACTGCCATATATAATTAAAGAATTAGCTGAAAAGTATACAGAAAATAGAATAATTATGTTTGGTGGCGGTGGTTATAATTTATGGCGTGTTGTTCCACGCGCATGGAGTCATTTATATTTAAGTTTAATTAATGAACCGATTCAACAAGGCTATTTACCTCTAAACTGGATTAATAAATGGAAGCATTATAGCTCAGTTACATTACCTAAAAGATGGGAAGACCGTTTAAATGACTATACTTATATTCCACGCACTACTGAAATTTCAGAAAAAAATAGACGTATTTCAAAATTAGTTGCCAGTTGGTATGACCTTTCAAATTAAAAGCACACCGCATAAACGGTGTGCTCTATTTTTAATTATTTAGTTGTTCCTCTATATTCAATTCTATGTGGTAGAATCACGTTTGGTTCATCAATTTCTTCTTCGTTCATATATTTCGTTAGTAATCTCATACCAACAGCACCGATGTCATATAATGGTTGAATCACACTAGATAATTGTGGTCGAACCATTTCAACTAAACGCGTATTATTGAAACTTACAATTTGTAATTCTTCAGGTACTTTAATACCTGCATCTAGTGCACCATGTAAAATACCTATCGCTTGTTCATCACTAATTGATAAAACGGCATCAGGTAGATTATCTTTAATTTTATCAAAGACTTTCATACCTTCTTTGTAGCTTTCAGCTCCTGATAAATGAAGTGAATCATCTAATTGTAATTGATTTTTAGATAATACTTTATTTAAGCCTGAAAGTACGTCTTCTTGTGCCTTTTTAGAGTAATCGCCACCTACTAATGCAAATGACTTAGCACCTTGTTCTATAAGTTGTTGCGTAACTTCTTCAGCTGCTTTTTCAAAATCAATATTTACAGATGCAACATGGTCATCTTTACCATTTGTACCTGATACAACAACTGGAACTGAAGATTGATTGATGAGCTCTTTGATTTCCTCTGAAATTGTACCACCTAAGAAAATAATGCCATCAACTTGTTTACTTAAAAGGTTATTAAATATCTCTTTTTCTTTTTCTGAATCATTATCAGAATTTGAAATAATAGAATGATATTTGTACATCGTTGCAATATCTTCTAAGCCACGAGCAAGTTGAGAATAATAAACATTAGAAATATCTGGGATAATTACACCTACAGTTGTTGTACGTTTACTTGCTAGTCCACGTGCAACAGCATTAGGTCGATAGTTTAATTTTTTTATAACTTCGTTTACCTTATTTCTAGTTTCTGGTTTAACATTTTGATTTCCGTTAACTACACGAGAAACCGTTGCCATCGACACTCTAGCTTCTCTAGCTACATCATATATTGTTACAGTCATAGCATCCTCCTTGAAAGCGCTTTATACACTTTGGTATCATGTTTTCATATTATTTTCAAAGTTTACCATATTTGGAGATTCAGTGAAATAAATTTGTTTTGACGTTCACATTTCTGTCAGATTTTAAGTATCATTACTCATTTATTGAATTACGTCATTTCAAGGACTAGAAACACTGTCAAAACTTAATATAGTAATGATAATAATATTATACATAAAGAAGAGGTTGAGATATAATGTTTCTACTCTGGGAAACCGATTAACATCGTCCCAACAGCAAAACTATATCCCAACCTCTTTTTGCTTTATTTTAGTTTTTTATCATTATATAAGTCAGCTAAAGGTTTTAATTCTTTATAGAATTCATTGAATTCATTTAAATCCATTTGTTGGCCTGCATCACTTAAAGCCACTGAAGGATCTGGATGCACCTCAGCCATAACGCCATCAGCGCCAACCGCTAATGCTGCTTTTGCTGTTGGTAACATAATATCTTTACGACCTGTACTATGTGTTACATCAACCATAACTGGTAAATGTGTCCCTTGTTTTAAAATAGGTACTGCAGAAATATCTAATGTATTTCTAGTCGCTTTTTCATATGTTCTAATACCACGTTCACACAGAATAATATTTCTATTACCTTGAGAGGCAATGTATTCTGCAGCATATGTGAATTCTTCTATCGTTGCTGATAATCCACGTTTTAAAAGAATTGGTTTATTTGTACGACCAGCTTCTTTTAATAATTCAAAGTTTTGCATGTTACGTGCACCAATTTGGAAAACATCAAGATATTCGTCAGCAATTTCAAAGTCATTTGGATTTACGATTTCACTAATGACATTTAAATTAAACTTATCTTTAACATTTTTTAAGATCTTAAGTCCTTCAACACCTAAACCTTGGAAATCGTATGGTGATGTACGAGGTTTAAATGCTCCTCCACGAATGAACTTTTCACCTTTAGCTTGCAAATCTGCTGCTACAGCATCTACTTGCTCTTGTGATTCAACTGAACATGGTCCGAATACAAAAGATTTATGTCCTTCTCCGAACATGCCACCATTGTCAAAATGAACAATTGTATCTTCAGGTTTTAATTTACGAGATACGTATAAATGCTTTTCATTTTCTGATTTTTGTAAGTCTGTAGAGGCTTTAAAAATTTCTTTAAATAATTGTTTAATGACATTGTCGTTGAATGGCCCTTTATTTTTATCTAAAAGATCATTAATCATTTCTTTTTCACGTTGTGGATCATATACTCGTGTTCCTTGCTTGATTTTTTCTTCACCAATTTTTTGTGCTAATTCGCCTCGACGGGATAGCAATTCTAAAATTTGATCGTTAAGGGAAACAATTTCTTGTCTGTACGTTTCTAATTTATTACTCATAGCTACTTCACCTCTATCTAATAGTTGCACATTTATATGTATCACTTTAAAGCGATAAATTAAATGTATTTACGAATCATTCTAACAATTAACATTTTATAGTTCAAGCTCTAATTGTTAGAATTGATTAAATTTTCTAAAAATATACTAATATTCTAAAGCGATGTGACTTTAATTTTTCTAAAATAAAAAGAGCAGAACGTCATCTATCCTGATATTGAATAAATGATGGGTCCCACTCTAAAATGATACATTTAATTTCACTTTAAAAATCAAATACTAATCAATGAGTGCTTATATTCATATCATAATATTAACTGATATTAAATACAAACCAATTAGTCATTGAAGGTACGTTTTTCAATTTTGCTAGTCGTTTTTTCTACTTTTTGTTGTTTTTTACCTTGTTGCTTTTGGTTTTTATTTTGACTAGGTGTTTTTGTTGATTGTTTAGACGATTTTGTTTGGGTCTTAGTTTTGTTATTTGATTTAGTTGATTGATTATTTTGACGTGTTACGACACCTTTGTCAAATTGTGCTTTATTTTGTTTTTTTGAAGGTTGTTGATTAGTTGTTTGACTAACATTATTACCTTTTGTTTCATTCGTTGAAGATTTAGTCACTAAGTTAGGCACTTTTGTCATTTTAGATTTTGCAATAGGTGCCTCTGCTAATAGAGAATTTGTTAATTGTGATTCTTTAGAACCTTTAGTTAACTTCGCTTGTTTTTCTTTGGCTGCTGTAGCTAATCTATTAGCGAATGAACCATCATTTGCTTTTGACGCATTATGATTTGATTGATTTAATAAGTTTGGTGTAGTTTGTTTGTTGCTTTTAGCTACGTCTTGTTCTTTAGTTAAATCGCTAGTATCTGCTAATACTTGTGAATCATTGTTCATTTTTTGTTTCTTTGTGTGAGCTGCACTAGCTAATTTATCAGCACTAGATGTTTGAGCTGCTTTATCTTTAGTTTGAGATGGATCTGATAACGATGATTCTTCTTTAATAGCAGATTGTGCCATAGCAATTTCTTTGTCAGATACATGCTTATTGTTATCAATATTAGAATCTGCTTGCTTACTTTTTGCATCTGCTTTTGCTTCTTGGATTTCTCTTGCTTGTGGTGATTGATCTGCTAATGTGTCATGATTCGATTCTGCTTGAATCGCATTCTGTTGTGCTGCAAGTTCCTTTGATGAAGGTGTTGCAGTTTGTTGATCATTACGCTTAGCTTCAACTTTTGCATCTTGAATTTCACGCGCTTGTGGTGATTGATCTGCTAATTGGTCATGATTTGTTTCAGATTTGATTGCATTTTGTTGTGCTGCTAATTCAGTCGCACTCGCACCAACTTTAGAATGAGCATCAGCTTCTAATTTTGCTTCTTGAATCTCTCTCGCTTCTGGAGATTGGTCTGCTAGATTATTATCACTTACTTCTCTTTGAATCGCTACTTTTTGAGCAGATAATTCATCAGAAGTAACACCATTATTAGATTTATTTCTAAAGTTTTCTACTCGTGTTTTAACAGTTTCAATATGATGTTCAGCTTGTGATTTATAATTTAACGCTTTTTCACGTAATTCTTTTTCTTTTGCAATAGCTTGATCTGCTTTTTCAAAGACTTTCATCTTATAGTATAAACCTAAAGCAGACCCTACAATTGCTCCTGTAATAAAGCTAACTACGAAATCTTTACGTTGTGGTGTTTGATCATTTATACGAGTATGTCGGCTGTATAAATCATTTCCAGTATTATTTCTTTCAAAATCATCACGATTATAGTGTTCCATGATTTATTCCTCCCTATAACAAATGCACTTAAACAAGTAACAACCTCATTTAAGTGCATTTAGTTCATTCTTATTAATTATTTATCAACACGAGTAGTGTAACTATGATCTGTATCATTTGCTACTGTGTTTGCTTTGTAATTTGCACTTCCTCGACGGTAGTGTCTATTTTGCCATTTGTCAGCAATTTCCATTGCTACATTTGACCATTGTACTACTTGAGAAATTTTATCTTCGTTTTGAGAAACATTGTGCGTAATTGAGTTAGTTACACGGTCAACTGAACCGTTTAATGTTTGAACTGAGTCACCGATACCTTTAACAGCATCAACTACAGAATTCAAACGATCAACTTTACCTTGAATGTCTTCAGTTAAACGGTTTACTTTGTGAAGTAAGTCCGTAGATTCTCTTGTAATACCTTGTACTTGACCTTCAACACCATCTAGTGTTTTAGCCACGTGATCTAAATTTTTCTTAACAGAAATTAACACTACAACGATACCGATACATAAAATTAAGAACGCTATCGCAGCGATAATTCCGGCAATTGGTAAAATCCAATCCATTAAAAACGCCTCCTAAATACCTAATTATAAAATTCATTAATATTTAATACCCTTGAGAAATCATTATAAACATATTAGAAATCTTTTTTTACACCAATTTTATTTAAATACGCTTTTTGCATTTTTTGAATGTCACCAGCGCCCATAAATAAGATAACTGCATTTTCAAATTTTTCTAATACATCAATACCACTTTCATCAATTAATGCTGAACCATCAATACGGTTAATTAAATCTTGTATTGTTAATTCACCAGTATTTTCTCTTATAGATCCAAAAATTTCACATAAGAAAACATGATCAGCTGCACTTAAACTCGTTGCAAATTCTTCTAAAAATGCTTGAGTTCTAGAAAATGTATGTGGTTGGAATACTGCAATAACTTCTTTTTGTGGATATTTTTTTCGAGCTGTTTCAATTGTAGCATTAATTTCTCTTGGATGGTGAGCATAATCGTCTACTAATACTTGATTTGATACTTTTGTTTCATTAAAACGACGTTTTACACCACCAAATGTTTCTAATGCCTCTTTAATATTATCAACATTCATTTTTTCAAGATAACTAATCGTAACAACCGCTAATGTATTTAAGATGTTATGGTCACCATATTGTGGTGATAGGAATTGACCATAGAATTCACCATTGATGTAAACGTCAAATTGAGAACCTTGTTCTGTAATTTGAATATTTTTAGCATATACATCGTCTGTTTCATTAAATCCATAATAATAAATAGGCACATCTGCTTCTAATTTTCTAAGGTGTTCATCGTCACCCCATGCAATAATTGCTTTTTTAACATTATGAGCCATTTCTTGGAATGCATCAAATACATCATCAACATCTTTGAAGTAATCTGGGTGGTCGAAATCAATATTCGTCATAATTGCATAGTCAGGATCATAACTTAAAAAATGTCTACGATATTCACATGCTTCAAATGCAAAATAATCACTACCAGGCAATCCCATTCCAGTACCATCACCAATTAAGAATGATGTCTTTTTATCACCATTCATAACATGTGATAGTAAACCAGTTGTAGATGTTTTACCATGTGCACCTGTAACAGCGACAGATGTGTATTGATTAATTACATGTCCAAGAAAATCATGGTATCTAATCACATCTAATTTAAGTTGATGTGCTTTAACAATTTCTTCATGACTATCAGGAAAAGCATTTCCTTGAATAATCACCATGTCTTCTTTTATATTATTCGCATCGAACGGTAGAATTGTTATGCCTTTGTTTCTTAGAGCAACTTCAGTGAATACATAAGTTTCAATATCTGAGCCTTGCACCTCATGTCCAAGATCATGCATAATTTGTGCTAATGAACTCATGCCGGAACCCTTAATACCGACAAAATGATAGTGTGTCATTATAAAACTCCTTACTAAATTTTAATCTTGATTTAAATCCGCCTCAGTAATATAAACATCTCTAGGTTTAGAACCGTTAGCTCCAGAGATATATCCCAATTGTTCTAACTGATCTATGATTCTCGCTGCTCTATTATACCCAATTTGGAAATGTCTTTGTACTAATGAAGTAGATATATGTCCTTCATTAATCATGAACTCACACACATCATCAAATAGATCGTCCTGTGCTTGAGTTTGTGTTTTCTTTAATAATTCCTTTTCTTCAAATAAATACTCTGGTTCACGTTGTTGTTTAATGAAATCTACAACGTCATCTATTTCTTCATCTGAGACAAATGTACCTTGAACACGGATTGGTTTATTCATACCGCCTCCTAGATATAGCATGTCACCATATCCTAATAGACGTTCTGCACCACCGCTATCAAGTATAGTTCTAGAATCTACACTAGATGATACCATAAATGCAATTCTAGTTGGAATATTAGCTTTTATTAATCCTGTAATGACATTTACTGATGGACGTTGAGTGGCTACTAACATGTGAATACCACATGCACGTGCTTTCTGAGCAATTCGTGCTATGGATTGTTCAACTTCTTGTGGTGCCATCATCATTAAGTCGGCTAATTCATCTATTACAATAACAATTTTAGGCATTCTTTGTTCATAAGATGCTTTTTTATTAAATGCAGTAATATTTCTCACATGATATTGCGCAAATAATTTATATCTGCGTTCCATTTCTTCAACTGCCCATTTTAAACTTTGAGTGGCAGCTTTAACATCTGTAATAACGGGTGATACTAGATGAGGTAAATCATTATACGGTGCTAATTCCACCATTTTGGGATCAATTAATAATAGTCTCAATTCTTCTGGGTGATTTTTATACAGTAAGGACATCAAGATACTATTAATACATACAGATTTACCTGAACCAGTAGCACCTGCAATCAAGGCATGTGGCGTTTTCGCTATATCCATTAACAATGGCTCATTGTTAATTCGATATCCCATGGCAACTGTTAATTTAGATTCTGCGTTTTTAAATTGTTCTGAATCTACAATTGATCTCAAATTCACTTTAGCTGGGTTTTGATTAGGCACTTCAATACCAACAAGGCTAGTTCCTGGTATTGGTGCTTCAATACGAATATCTTTGGCAGCTAGCGCCATTTTAATATCATCTTGTAATGCAGTAATTCTTGATACTTTTACACCTTTTTCAACTGACAGTTCAAAGCGTGTCACACTTGGACCTTCAGTGACATTTTGCACTTCAGCTGGCACATTGAAGTAATATAATGCATCGTTTAATTCTTGTTTCTTATCATCGATCCATTCTTCATTGACTTCATGCGGCTCGGGTTCTTCAAGTAAATCAAAACTTGGCAGCTTAATATTAGGCCCTTTTCGAATTGTAGGCTTTTGTACTTCTGTTTCTTCTGAATGATTTGGCGTCTGTTTCTTATGATGTTCATTCATTTCAATTTGACTATTATCTTGATGATTATTTGTGAACTCACTGTCATTAGCATGTGATAAACTATTTTGTTTGTTTATCACAGAATGATTTTCATCGGAATGACTTGTTTCTGTAGTCACTGTATCTTCAGATTCAGAATGAGTAATTGGTGTTGAATGACTCGTTTGAACACTTTCAGAAGAATGACTTGCTTCCTGATTAGAAAACGGCTCCGATGTACTAGTATGATGTGACAATGATGTTGACTTAGTATCTTCGCTAGAATGAGTTGCTTGTTTCTTATCTTCTGGCGTTAATTCAGGAACATTAACTCTTTTACCTTTATTCTTATCCATCATTCGCTTTTTATCTGATGGTGTCATTACAACATTAAACGGTTTACCACCTGTAACACGCTTCTTAGGTGAACGAGATTGCTGAGCTTGTAGTGAGTTGGATTGTTTATCTGAACTACTTGTATTTTCAGAATTTGATTCAACTTGTTCTTTAGTACTACATTGTATTGATTCAGATGTTGAATGATGTGAAAGACTGTCTAGATGACTACCATCATCTGAAGGACTCATTGACTCATATTGATGTTCTGATGAACTAACCATATCCATTGGCTTAGTTGATGACATACTTGTATTATCATTAGAAGTCTCGTCATTATTTTCAGTTGAGTCACTTTGATTTTCTGAAGCGCTATCTGGTTCTGATGATGTTTCACTTTTTATATCGGATTGACGTTTACGCTTCTTAGCATATTCAGTTTCATGATCAACACTTTGTGTAACAGCATTATGTCCGCTTCTTTGTTGCCATTGTTGCTCATTAGGTTTTTGTTGAGATTCACTCAATTCTTGTGACGATGACATTGGTTCTGAAGTTACATGATTTGATGATGGGATACTTTCATCTATTTCACGATAATCTGCATCATCAACGTTATTAAGTGATTTAGATGTGTTATCATTCGTTTCAAAATCTCTGTATCCACTGTCAAAATTTTGCGTGTTGGACTCAAATTCTTGATTCACTTTTCCATCTTCAACTGTACTATCTGTTAAAGCATACTCATCTCTACCTTGAGCTGAATCATTTTCAATATCAGAATCGTGATTGACAGCGTCAGAAACCGTAACATCATCATGATTTACTTCGTGTCTTTGAGTGATATCGCTTAAATCTATTTCTTCGTAATTATAGTGATGTTCAGATTTTTCTTGGTTATCTATGTCTAATTCAGTAGCGTCATTTGATACATTTTTATCTACATCGCTATTTATATTCTCAGTGCTATCTTTAAATTCTTCTTGATCATCAATGTCTAATGAACTATCACCTACGTATTGCTGAGCTTGTTTAGCATACATTTCATCTATTGCTTTTTGGATACTATCTTCATTAGATTCTTGATTTTGTTGTCTCTTTTCTTGTAATGCCTTTTTAAATCGACGTTTCTGAAGGACTTTACGTTCACGTTCTCTACGAATTTCTTCGACAATTTGTGATGCATAGATATTATTAATATTTATTGTATTATCTTTTTTAGAATGATTAGGTGTAGTCGTTGTTTTTACATTTTCATCATCTGTAGATAAATCATTATTAAAAGTATTATGATTTATTTCTTGTGACTTTTGTTTTTCAGGTTGAGATTGTGTCTTATAACCGGATGAAACCTCTCTTGAATTACTATTTAACTTATCACTATCACTTCGATTATCTTCCGTTACATGTGCGCTACTTTTCTCACCATCTTTAGGCGGTATAACACCATTTTCAATTGGACGTCTTTGTTTAGTACCGAAAATAGCAGATGGTACTTCAGATGCTCTAAAATCACTTTTGTGATATGTATACTCAGATTGAGTCTTATAGTTTGATTTAAATCGCTCTGATTGTAACTTCATTCTAGGTTGCGTATTGGATGATGTTTTATGATTATTCGTACTTGAACTCCCAAGTGATGTAGGAGAAATTTGACGGTGTGTTGATGTCGTAGTATAAGGGTTGGAATCTTTTTTCTTTCTAGATTGGTAACCCTTAGATTGATAACTAGAATCAGCAATACCATCATCATTGCCATGATTTCTTCTACGACGATGTCTTTTATTGTCTTGAGTACGAAATTCCTCTATATCATGATTGACATTAGACTGGTACACATCTTGAGTAGTTGTGTTTTCAGACTCCGCATTTCCTGATTCAAAACCTTCCATAGGAAAGCGAAACTTCCCTTTTGGACGATGATAGATATCATTATTTTGTGGCAGTAATGAGTCATGATTAGTATCATTCGATTGATTTGCCTGGCGTCTTTTATTTTTATTGCGCAATATATCTTCATTTGAATCATTATCTTCGCCAAATAATTTATCAAACCAGCTCATACTTTCACTACCTTCCTTTATTATTCAAAAAATGCTTGTCCAATTTCATAACTATCATCTAATACCATGATGCCTTTTTCTTTAGGTGCATTTGGTAAATTGAGTTCTTTCATAGAACAAATCATTCCACTAGATGCAACGCCTCTAAGTTCTGCATCTTTAATTACCATACCGCTTGGCATAACTGCACCAACTTTTGCAACAACCACTTTTTGGCCTTGTTCAACATTTGGAGCACCACAAACAATTTGTAATGTATCATTCCCCACATTGACATTTAGAACACTTAATTTGTCTGCGTCAGGATGTTTTTCCTTAGTTTCAACGTATCCAACTACAAATTTAGGTGATAAATCTGCATTCAATTCATATGTGAAACCATTATTTTTTATCATTTGTTGTAATTGTTCCACAATATCTTCAGTTAATTTGATATGACCATTACCCTCAATTTGAATGTGATTTGAAATATTGAAGAAATTATATCCAACTACTTGGTTATCATCTTCCTTAGTAATTTCTACAACATCGTTATTTTTTCTATAATTAAATTCACCTTCTGAAGGTTCAATTTGTAAGAAAGCAACGTCTCCTACACCTTTGGGGTTATAAAATAAATTCATACTTTTTCTCCTTTTTATTTATTTTTATCATTAAATTTTTTACGATTTGCTTCTAATCTTTGAATCACGTTTGGGTCTCTTTTTTGTTTATTATTTTTACCTAAAATGAATATAGGTTCAAGATGACCTTTATCATAACCAAATGATAGTGACGTGATAGGCACAAGACCTTTAGTGAAAAATTCCATAGTTAAATGTGCCATAACATCATAGCCTGTTTTATTACGAATATCCGCAATAACTAATACATCTTGATGAGGCACTGCTACTAACATTTCACCTTCACATTGATCTTGAATGTCATTTAAAAATGATGTGTTTAAAATACGACTTGCATCATAGCCATCATTAGAGTTAATAAAATAAAAGATATTACCCTTAACTTCATCTGTACTATATTGATTGTTTAACTTTCTAACATTGAATAAAGACATTTCTTTCACTTGTTGCTTTGTCATATTTAATGTTTCTAACATACTCTCATCTATGAGTCGATAAGATTTACCTAAATCTAATGCATAGTAAATATTTGTTTCTGCGGTGTGATGTTCAAAAATGAAAGCATTGCCCTCTTTAGTCTTCTTGTCGAAACTTGTAGCACGGATTACTGGCATAATTTGAATATCTTTTAGTTGTTCGAGCCCTTGATCAGCCATTTGTTCAATAGCTTCGTCTATATAATAAATAATTTCATCGACTATTTTTTCTTCTTTTTCTTCATATTTTGCGACAATAGCATTTAGTTTAATTGTGACACCTTTATGATTGTCTTTTCTATAAATTCTTAATGTTTCGTCTTCACGATCAAATTTATAATTGACGTCTAAATGGTTTAAACGCTGTTTAATTTTATCTCTCATTTGAAAGACATTCATCTATAACACTCCTATTTCGCACCTCTTAATAGTTTACAATAAAACAATGGATAGTAACAGAAAAAAACAGGTTTTTAAATATATTTTTCAACTAATCAATTAAATATATTGTGATAAAAATGTATCGATTTGTTCGATGGATTTTCTTTCTTTACTAATATAACTTCCTAGCAATTCACCGTTTCTATAAACTAAGAAACTCGGAATTCCCATAATACCATTATCAATACAAATATCTATAAATTGATCTCGATCTACTGAGACGAATTTAAACGAGGAATATTTTTCTTCTAATTGTGGTAATTCAGGTTCAATAACTTTACAATCTGGACACCAATCAGCAGTAAATTCAAATACCGTATTGTCTTGTTTTAATTCTTCAAATTGTTGTTCTGATTCTAGTTTTAACATCATCTTCACTCCTGTTAGTTAATAATATTGTAATGTTTCAATTTGTGTTTCATTTAAATTTACGATTGCTTTATTTAATAGTTGTCTTGCTGCAAAGTAATCTCTAATATCAAATACAGCATCTGTGCTATGAATGTAACGTGCACAGACACCTATAACGGCTGTAGGAATTCCTGTATTCGCTTTATGAATCTCGCCCCCATCAGTTCCGCCTGGAGACATATAATATTGATGAGGAATATCATATTGATTGACTAATTGAAGTAAATAATCTCTGAATGATGGTCTAAGAATCATTGTTCCATCTTTAATACGAATCAATGTCCCCTCCCCTAACGCACCAGACAACTGATTAGGACCTTTAATATCATTTGCTGGAGAGCAATCAACTACAAATGCAACATCTGGTTGTACAAGTTCAGCAGATGCTTTAGCACCACGTAGCCCAACTTCTTCCTGTACATTTGCCCCTACATATAAATCTACATCTAACTCGATGTCTTTCAATAATTCTAATATCTCAATCGCGATGAGACAACCATATCGATTATCCCATGCTTTAGCACTAAATCGATACTTGGATAATTGAGTGAATGTAGTATCTGGTACAATCGTATCGCCTATTTCAATACCTCTTTGTCTCACTTCATTAGCCGATGTCGCACCAATATCTAACATTAAATCACTAATTTGTGGAACAACTTCGTTTCCTGTTCTAAAATGTTTTGGGATATTAGATACAACTCCTGTAATTTCTTCGTTGTTACGATTTTTTACTTTGAGCCTTTGTCCTTGCCAAATATCATTAGCAACGCCACCAAGATTTGTAAATTGGATCATACCATTTTCTGTAATATGTGTAATCATAAAACCAACTTCATCCATATGTGCAGCTACCATTACACGTTTTGCATTCGGCTTAGCTGATTTTTTCACTCCAAAAAAGCCACCCATTCTGTTTTCTATAAACTCATCCACAAATGGCGTCATTTGATCTTTCATATATGCTTTAATATCATCTTCAAAACCTGGCGCACCATGTAATTCAGTAAGATGCTGTATTCTATCTATTGTTTTACTTTCATTTATAGTCATTTAACGCTTCACTCCTTATAACTTATTATATCATCTTCATTATGGTAAACTAATAATATGAATTATGAAAAAGGGAGATACAATGATGAAGTGTTTAAATTGTAAAAATTTATCTATCATAGGTGCTTGTACGGTTGTAATCATTTCAGCTGGTGTCATTACATACCTAGCTAAGAAAAAATATTATAATCCCGATAAATTATTAAATGAAGTTAAAACATATTTTATGGACGTTAAAGGCTCTTATATCGTACATCAACCTCTTAATGATCCTAACATTAATGCTCACAAACCAGTTTATCTCGGTGGCATAACTGCATCTAAAAATGGACAACTCGTAGATTATGATTTTTATGCAGATGCCTATTCAGGTGAAGTATTAAATATTATAGAGTTATAAATTACACATTTATATAAAAATTAAAGGTTATAGTAAGTTCATGCCTCAATTTTGAGATTCTTGAACAAAGCTATAACCTTTTTTTCATTGATTTAATATTGTCTATATGCACGTTTAACTGTCTCTTTAACGTTGTGTTTATCTAAATCAAATTTAAGTGCAAAGTATTCCTCGTCATGATAAAACAAGAACCAATAATCATTAAAAATATAATAAGGAATGCATCTTTCCTTTTCTTCAATCGATGTCATTGGGTAATCATCATATGCTGTAACCCATAATGGATTACGATGTGCTAAGGTTGGGAAAATATCAGCCATATGTACTGCTTTTTGCCCTTCGCTTTCAATAGTTATGATACAGTGTCCATTACTATGTCCACCTGTATGTATCATTCTAATACCTGGAACTGGTTCGATGTTATCTTTAAATAAAATAACTTTTTCTTCGTAATCTCCTTGATTTTCCTTCCAATACGTCGCCTGACTACGTATATTCGGTGCTAAAAATTCATGCCATTCATCTTGTTGAATATAGTGTGTAGCATTTTTAAATAGTGTATGCCCATGTTCATTGGTAAGTCCCGCAGCATGGTCAAAGTGTAAATGAGTCATTAAGACCATATCTATATCATCTGGTGTCAATCCAAAATATGCTAATTCCTCTTTAATAAAACTTTCTTGTGTAACACCACTATTTCTTTTTTGCTTATCTGTTAATTTATTATTACCAATACCTGCATCTATTAAAATATTGTAGTCTGGGTGTTGAATAAGAATTGGATGCGTAGGCGTATGAACCTGATTCTTGTCGTTTACTTTATATTTTCTTGTCCAAAGTGGTTTGGGTACAACACCAAACATCGCGCCACCATCTATATGCGTATTGCCTCCATTTATATCATCTATTGTCAATGCACCTAACCTCATCAAATCACTTCCCCATTTTAGTCTTGAAACAGTCAACCTTAATTATAATCTATAATATTTTTAGGACATTAGCAATAATTGACATTGCTCTATTATGGTTAAATACCGTGACGACTCTGAACATCTTTGATTCACACAAAAAGACAAGCACCAGTTAAGGTGCTTGTCTTTTTCATTATATATTTTTATGAAATTTAGCTTCCATTCGATAGATTCTAGAACCTTTTTCAGAAAATTTCTGTTCATATTCTGTTAAAATATTATCTTCGTCATCTTCTTCATGTAAGTTTAAATTCATCTTTGTAAAGTACATGCCAAATTGAGACATACTTTCTAGACTGTACGCAAAAAGACCTCTATTATCTGTTTTAAAATGGATTTCTCCGTCTTCAACTAAAATCTGTTTATATAGTGCTAAATATGTATGATATGTAAGTCTTCTTTTAGCATGACGTTTTTTAGGCCATGGATCAGAAAAATTAAGATAAATTCTTGAAACTTCACCATTTTTAAAGTATTCGTTAAGTTCTATCGCATCATTACAAATCATTTTCAGATTAGATAAGTTTTGTTCTTTAACTTTATCTAATACCTTATACATGACGCTTTTTTCACGTTCCATTGACACGAAATTAATTTCTGGATGTTGTGCGGCAAGTGTTGTAATAAATTGCCCCATTCCTGAGCCAATTTCAATATAAATCGGTTGCTTTTGTTCAAACCATTCATCTATATGCCCAGCATGCGAACCATCCATGTCAACTAAGTCTGGATGGTTTTTCAAATAATCTTCCGCCCAAGGTTTGTAGCGAACTCTCATACTCAATTTCTCCTTATATAAATAAGTTGCTATTCATCACTTCATTTAAAAATTCAAGCCATGTATTCATATCTTTAAAACGTTTTTGTTCTTCATACCATTGAACCATACCAATAGATTGAATAACCGTATACCACTTCATACGTTTGTTTAGATTTAAACTTTCTTGAACACCATATGTTTCAAACCATTTAGACCATTTATTTTCAGGAACGTAGTTGTAAAGCAGCATGCCAATATCAATAGCAGGATCTGCAATCATTGCACCTTCCCAGTCTACTAAAAATAGCTCATCACGATCTGATAAAAGCCAGTTATTATGATTGACATCACCATGTACAACAGTGAAAAATCTTGAATCTAAATTAGGTATATGCTCTTCTAAATACGTTAATGCTTTTCTAACAACATGATGTGTTAAAACTTCTCTTGAAAGAGATGCATTAATTTTATTTAGCATAATATCTGGTGTAATTGGTTCCATTTCCATTCTTTTTAGCATGGTCAATAATGGTTTAGAATTATGGATTTTTTTCAGTATTTTGGCTACTCTAGGCTGTTGCATTTCGTTCGCTGTTAATTCGCGACCGTTTTTCCAATGTTGCGCCGTTACGACTTCACCAGTTTCAATTCTTTTCGTCCAAACTAACTTAGGTACAATACCCTCTGCAGATAAAGCTGCTATAAAAGGATTAGTATTTCGTTTTAAAAACAACTTCTGACCATCTTGTTCAGCCATATAAGCTTCACCAGAAGCACCGCCAGCTGAATCTAATGTCCACCCTAACTGATAAAACTGCTCCAACACGTTCACCTCACTTTCAATTAGAAAATGGCTCCAGAAATATGTTTTTCAAGAGCCATATATTCTAATTTATAGAAACCGTATAGTCATTTCTACACGCTTGTTTAAATTTATTTTACAGTTTTGTGAGTTGGCTAATTTTTATATTTTTGTCCCTAAAAATACGCTTTAAAATTGCGTCCTCATTTTTTATCACTCATAGAAGATTTTATAATTTTTACCATTATATTTCAACTAAAAATGAGAAACTAAAAGACACATTTTACTAGTCCGCTCGTTTAAAAATTATAAAACTACTTTGACTTAGATTATAACATATTTAGAGTGAGATAGTTGGAGAAATTTTGATAATTATTCAACTTATAAACTATGTGTTTTGATATATTCGTTAAATCCATCTTGAAGTTGTCTCGTAACTTCACCTACATTGCCATTTCCGACATCTTCTCCATCAATCTTAACTACAGGCATGACCTCAGCTGATGTACTAGAAATGATCACTTCATCTGCATTTTTTAGGAAATCAACAGTAAACGTTTCTTCAATAAATGGAATATTTTTATCTTCAGAAATCCATTTAATAACTTTTCTTGTAATACCATTCAAAATAAAGTTATTCACAGGATGCGTGTACACTTTTCCATCTTTGATAGCATAGACGTTACTTGAAGCACCTTCTGTAACAGTGTCACCGCGATGTTGAATAGCTTCACTAGCATTATATTTCACAGCAAATTCTTTAGCTAAAACGTTCCCTAAAAGATTTAAACTTTTAATGTCACAACGTAACCAACGAATATCTTCTGTTGTAACAGCATAGACACCTTTTTCTAAATCGTCGAACGGTCTATCATAACTCTTTGTAAATGCCATCAATACAGGTTTTACCGGTGGTGTTGGAAAAGAATGTTCTCGTGGTGATGCACCACGTGTTGCTTGAATATAAATCCCTCCATTTTTAACACCGTTAACCTCTAATAATTTACGCACTAATTCGATTAATTCATCGACTGTATAATTCAGATCTAATCCAATTTCATTAGCACTTCTTAAAAATCTTTCAAAATGTTCTTTAATTGTAAATAACTTACCTTCGTATGCACGAATGTATTCATAGATACCGTCACCAAACACATATCCTCTATCTTCATATGATACCTTTGCTTCTTCTTGTTCTAGGAATTCACCATTAATAAAAACTTTTGTCATAAATTATCCCTCCACACATAATGAGTATATCGCCTCGAGATAAATACTCGTTGCATTAAATAGTTGTTTTTTCGTGATGTATTCGTTTTTCTGATGCATTAAGTCTTCAGAGTCGCTAAACATAGCACCAAAAGCGACACCTTTGTCTAAGTTTCTTGCGTAAGTACCGCCACCAATTGTATACGGTTCTGTCATATCTCCAGTTTGGTTTCTGTATGCAGTCACTAATTTTTGAACAAATGGATCATTTTTATCCACATAATGAGGTTTTTGTACTTTACCCATTTCTATTCTAAATCCTAATGTTTCAATCTCTTTTGAGAAACGATCAATAGCTTCTTCAAATTCAAATCCTTGAGGATATCTCAAATTCACACCAAAGCGACCAGCATTTTCATTATCATAAGTCATCACACCAATATTTGTAGTGACATCACCCATAATATCAGTATGGAATTTCATTCCCATTTTTTCTCCAAAGTGAGATTCGTGTAAATATTGGTTGCTAAAGTCCACAAAATCTTTTGCACTTTTATTTAAATTCAACGTAGCTAAGAATTCTAAAAGATAAAGTCCTGCATTAATTCCTAAAGAAGGGTCCATACCATGAACAGCTTTACCTTCAACAGTTAAAATAAGAATACCACTATCTACAGTGCTTTCACCTTGTAGATGATGTGTTTCTAAAAAGTATTCAAAGTTCTGTATCACATCAGTCATGTGTTCTTTGACTAATACTTTAGCTTCTGCATGATCAGGCACCATGTTATAACGTTGTCCAGAATTAAACGCTAATAATTCATAATCTGGTTCATCTACATCTTCAGCCATTTCATTTTGTACTAAGTCAAATGTCGTAATACCTTTTTCACCGTGAATCGCAGGAAATTCAGCGTCTGGCGCAAATCCTAATGCAGGCATTTCTTCAGTTTGAAAATAACGATCGGTACATTTCCAATCAGACTCTTCATCTGTACCAATAATAATATGAATACGTTTCTTCCAATCTACTTTCATATCATTTAATATCTTCACAGCATAGTAGGCCGCAATCGTAGGTCCTTTATCATCTAGTGTGCCTCTAGCAATGATAGCATTATCAGTAACTACTGGTTCGAACGGATTTGAATCCCATCCATCACCAGCCGGTACAACATCAACGTGACAAAGAATACCTAATACATCGTCACCTTGGCCTGCTTCAATTCTACCAGCTATATGATCAACATCATGTGTAGAAAAGCCGTCTCTTTCTGCAATTTGATACATATAATTTAATGCTTCTTTTGGGCCTGGACCTACTGGTGCATCATCGTTTGCTTTACTGTCATCTCTTACACTCTCTATTGATAGTAATCCATTTAGGTCTTCAATGATTTGGTTTTCGTATTCTTGAACTTTTTCTTTCCACATTCGAATTCGACTTCCTTTTTTAATAAGTTATTTTCCATTTTACATGAAGTTACTGCGAAACTACAGTAAGATGTTAGAAAAATTACTAAATTTTCTAAATTTTTATTACAAAAAAACACCTATACACGATTTCTTCGAGAAATGTGTATAGGCGTTTAGCTTATTAAAATTATTTTTTATCTTCTAAAGCATTTTTATTATTTTTTAGATCTTCTTCTGATACGACGCGTAAATTATTATTAGCTGTAGCGCCACCTTCATCATCAAATTTACCTTCTTCTAAATCATCAGCTTTATTATCATCTAAATTTGTGAATCTAGTTTTTTCTTCCTCGAAGAATGCTTTAGGGTCATTTTTAATTCTTTCTACGTAACCTTTTGGATTACTTTTAACATCTTGAATTGTTTCATTAGCTTTAGAACTAATTTGATTTGCGAAGTCTTTAGCATTCGCTTTATATGATTCTGGGTTTTCTTTGTATTGATTATATTGATCTTTTAATTTATCTCTGCTTTCTTTACGAGATAATAGAACTGCTGCTGCAGCACCACCTAAACCTAATACTACTCTGAATAAATTTGTTCCTTTTGCCATATTCAAACACCTTCTCTTTCTTTAGTTTAAAAGTAATTTAAAATCATTTTCTGTTAATAAACGAAATTCGCCTAATTTAAGAGATGTATCCAACTCTAATTCAGCAATTTTAATACGTTTTAATTGTAATACCTCATTTTCTATCTCATGAAACATTCTTTTAACTTGATGATATTTACCTTCGTATATCGTAACACGTGATCGTCGATTTTCAATGATTTCTAATTGTGCAGGTTTTACTAACCCATCAGACAATTCTAATCCTTCTTTAAATCGCTCTACATCGCTTTGTGTTACATCATTTTTTGATACTACTTCGTAAGTTTTAGGCACGTGTTTATTTGGACTCATCAAATCATGGTTAAATTGACCATCATTAGTGATTAGTAGTAAGCCTTCTGTATCTTTGTCTAACCTACCTACAGGGAAAATCCCCAAGTGTTGATACTCAGGGATTAAATCTATAACAGTTTGATGTTTATCATCTTCAGTCGCTGATACTACACCAGATGGCTTATTTAACATGATATACACTTTATCGATATATATTATTTTTTCATCATTAACTGTAATGATATCTTCATTAGGATCAATTTGCGTTTTTGGAGACTTGATCACTTCATTGTTCACTTTAACGTAACCTTTTTTTAAACTTTGCTTTACTTCATTACGTGTACCTACGCCCATGTTAGCTAAAAATTTATCTAGTCTCATCTTAAGAAACCAACTTTACGTCTGATTTTCTCAGGAATATCACCTAAAAACTCATCTGCAAATTTAGTCTTAATTGTAATACCGCCGTATATTGCTGCACCTACAACCACACCTACAGCAATAATAATTAAATAGCCTATTTTGCTAGGAGCTAGGAATAACTTTCCAATAAAGAATACTAACTCTACACCTAGCATCATAATAAATGAGTATAAAAAGATTTTACCAAAATGAATCCAACTGTAACTAAACTTGAACTGTGCATATTTCTTCAATATGAAGAAGTTACATCCAATTGCAAAGAGTAATGCAAATGATGTACTTAGTACAGCTCCTGGTGTATGGAATAACATAATAAGTGGATAGTTAAGGATTAATTTTATCGCAACTGCACCTAAAATTACATAAACTGTTAACTTCTGTTTATCAATACCTTGTAACATTGACGCTGTAACACTTAACAGTGAAATTAGAATTGCAACAGGTGCATAGATAAACAGTAATCGACTACCATCAAAGTTAGGATCATGACCTTGAACTACTGGATCATATCCATAAAAGACTGTAAATAATGGCTGTGCCAATGCCATTATTCCAATACTAGCTGGAACTGTAATGAACATCAGTACACCAATTGACGTTCTGATTTGTCGATGCATTTCTTCAAAACGACCTTCTTCATACGTTTTGGTAATATATGGAATTAAACTTACTGCAAAACCAGCACTTAATGACGTTGGAATCATAACAATTTTATTTGTCGACATATTTAACATATTAAAGAAAATGTCTTGCAATTGTGATGAAACACCCACTACAGATAATGCACCATTGTGTGTAAATTGATCGACTAAATTAAATAATGGGAAATTTAAACTTACAATTACAAATGGGATACTATATTTTATGATTTCTTTATACATATTGCCATAAGAAACATTGATATCGGTATAATCTGACAATACCATTTTATCAATATTTTTCTTACGCTTTCTCCAGTAATACCATAAAGTAAGAATACCTGCTATAGCACCAATAGCTGCAGCAAATGTTGCGATACCATTAGCCATTAATACTGTTCCATCAAATACATTTAATACTAAATAACTACCTACTAAAATGAAAATCACTCGAGCTATTTGTTCAGTTACTTCAGATACAGCTGTTGGTCCCATTGATTTATATCCCTGGAAGATACCTCTCCAAGTTGCTAATACCGGTATGAAGATAACTACCATACTGATGATTCGAATAATCCAAGTGATATCTGCGACAGACCAGCCATTTTTATCTGACGCATTACGAGATAAAGTTAATTCTGAGATAAAAGGTGCTAGGAAATATAAAATTAAGAATCCTAATACACCTGTTATACTCATGACAATAAAACTTGATTTATAAAATTTCTGACTGACCTTATACGCACCTAAAGCATTATATTTAGCTACATATTTTGAGGCTGCAAGTGGTACACCTGCTGTAGCTACAGCTATCGCAATATTATATGGTGCATAGGCATACGTGAACGGTGCCATATTTTCTTGTCCGCCTATTAAATGGTTAAATGGAATAATAAATAGTACACCGAGAACTTTCGTAATTAAAATACTTAGTGTAATTAAAAAGGTCCCTCGAACCATTTCTTTACTTTCGCTCATTAACTATCTTCCTATCTTTAAAAGTTTATTAAAACTAGTTGAAATCATGTTGCGTTCGTTATCATTAGCTTACATTATTATAAAATATATCACAAAAAGACTAACATGGGGATTGATTTTATAATAATTTTAAATGTTTAAAAGATGAAAACGAATTAATCCTTTATTATCCGTTTGAATAGATTATGTATCTAAGATACTTCAAGTTTTCTATTATAGTTATTATTTTATTCATTGTCATCTAATTATACAACTTCTATAGCATATATTTTTTGATTCATATACAATAGTGTTGAATATTCATTGGAGGAAGTTAATATGTATCAAACAATCATCATCGGTGGTGGCCCAAGTGGTTTAATGGCTGCAGTAGCTGCTAGTTCTAATAGTAATCAAGTTCTTATATTAGAAAAGAAAAAAGGTCTAGGTAGAAAATTAAAAATATCAGGTGGTGGTCGTTGTAATGTTACCAATCGCTTACCCTATGCAGAAATAATTAAAAATATACCAGGTAACGGTAAGTTTTTATATAGTCCTTTTTCAATATTTGATAATGAATCCATTATTGATTTCTTTGAAAGTCGTGGCGTTAAATTAAAAGAAGAAGACCACGGACGAATGTTTCCTGTTTCAAATAAGGCCCAAGATGTCGTTGACACGTTAGTAAGCACAATTAACGAACAACAAGTTACTGTTAAAGAAGAAACAGCAGTGACTCGTCTATCTGTAAATGACAATGGTATCTTTACGGTTGAGACATCACAACAAACATATGAAGCAAATAGTGTGATTATAGCAACAGGTGGCACGAGTGTTCCACAAACTGGTTCGACAGGTGACGGTTATCGCTTCGCAGAATCCATGGGACATACCATAACTGAGTTATTCCCTACCGAAGTGCCAATCACATCCCCTGAGCGCTTTATCAAAGATAAAACTTTAAAAGGATTAAGTTTGAAAGATGTAGAATTATCCGTTTTAAAGAAAAATGGCAAAAAACGAATTAGTCACCAAATGGATATGATTTTTACACATTTTGGTGTCAGCGGTCCTGCCGCCTTAAGATGTAGTCAATTTGTATATAAAGAACAAAAGAATCAAAAGAAAAACGAAATTCTAATGTCTCTTGACGCTTTTCCAGAGTTAAATCAAGAAGAACTTACGCAACAAATTCGACGTATGTTAAAAGAACAGCCAGATAAATTCATTAAAAATAGTTTACACGGTCTGATCGAAGAACGTTATTTATTATTTATATTAGAACAAGCTAATATTGATAACGAGACAACGTCGCACCATTTATCCAATCAGCAATTGACTACAATTGTTAATTTATTAAAAGGTTTTACATTCAAGGTTAACGGTACCTTACCTATTGATAAAGCCTTTGTTACTGGTGGAGGCGTTTCATTAAAAGAAATAGAGCCTAAAACGATGATGTCTAAATTAGTTACTGGGCTATTTTTATGTGGTGAGGTGCTAGATATCCATGGTTATACTGGCGGATATAATATCACAAGCGCGTTAGTCACTGGTCATGTTGCTGGTTTAAATGCTGGCAAACATAATACTTTAAAGAACAATTAATAAAACAGAGTCTAGATTTCTCTAGACTCTGTTTATATATTATTTATTTTAATTTATCTTTCTTTTGAACCATTCTTCTACTAACTAAGGCAGCACCTGCAGCAAATGTGATACCCGCTAATGGTAATTGATTATCATGTTGTCCAGTTTCAGGTAATGTTTCTAAACTATTTTGTTTATCAACTTCTGTGTCTGTTTCAACACTTTCATCAGACTCAATTTTAGTTAATGCGTTTGATTCATCGTTACCTTCGTCATTTCCATTTGCTTCTTTAGTAGGATTAGAGCCTACATCAGGTTTTTGTGGACTTTGTTGTTCTGTTTCTGGAAGAATTGCTTCAATTTGTTCAATAGCTTCTTCTTTCACTTTCATAACTGCTTCATTTGTATCAGCAGCGTCTAGTTGATCAGCAATAAGTGAAGCAAGACGATCTAATTGACTTAATGCTTTATCTTTTTGTCTTTGAGAAACATCAGCATTATTGATTATTACTTTTTGCTGTTGGATATGCTTATTAATTTCTTTTTCTGTTTCATCTTTGATTGACGCTTGTGCTTCGATTTGTGAAATTTGTTGTTCAGCGTCTTTTACAATCGTTTTCACTTCAGAATCAGATGGTGTTGCTTTAATAAGTTCAATCGCATTTTGTTCGATTGGATTTAATTGTTCAATCGCTGCTTCTTTCTCTTCTTTAGTTGCTTTAGGAGTTTGATTAATTTTATCGATTTGTTTTTGAACAAGATTTGCAATTGTATTTCTTGCCTCTGGTTTTACCACCGCAACGACATTAATTGCTTTAAGTTGTTCTAAAGCACTTTCTTTTACTTTAGTAATGTCATCGTTAGTATCTTTAGCATCAATATCAGATAGACCTTGTTCTAAAATATCATTTAGTTGTTCTTCAGCTGCTAATTTTTCAGTTTCAGTAGCATCATCATTGGAATCAATCATGTCTTGAACCTTGTCTGCTTGTTCTTTAAGCGCATTAGCAGCAATTGCTTTTTGTTCAACATTTACTACGACTGCATTTAAATCATTCATTGCATTGGCTTTGATTTGAGCAATATCAATATCAGAAGTTACATTGGCAATTTCAGTTTTAGCAGATTGTACGATTTGATCGACTTGTTGATTAGCTTCATTTAATTCATCAACTGTTGCACCAGGTGTATTTGCAAATGTTTCTTTTAATTGAGTTGCTAAATTATCAATTGAATTAATCGCGTTTGGTTTAGTTACAACTTCTGGATTAATACCATTAATTGCAGTTTCCCAATCTCTACTGCTTCATTGACGTCATATTTTGTATCACCATTATTAATATTGATTTCAGCAATTTCTAATTGTTCTTTAACATTTTGAATAGCTGCTTCTTTTTCTTGTGCTGTAGCTGTAGTATTTGCATTAATTTCATTTTCTTTAGCCGTAGCAACTTGATTAATATAGGCAATTGCTGATGGTTTTTTAGTGAATGTTACATCAAATTGATTCACATTTTCTATAGCATGTTCTTTTGCAGCAGTTAATCTAGCTACATTAATAGCCTGGTTAATTGATGCTTCAGCTTGTGTTTTAATTGCTGCTAAATCTGTAAGTGCAGCTTTCACTTCTTCTCTTGTTCCATCAATATCTGCTTCTATTTCACTCACTTTATCATTATAGACATCAGTAAATTCTTCTAATGCAGCTTGTCTAAGAGTTCCAATTGGTTGGATAGCTTTAATTTCAGATACACCATTTGCCTTAGCGTTATCTACATCTTGATCAGTTTGAGCTTGAGCAACTTGATCTTTTGCTGATGTTAATGCATTTTGAACAGCTTGTTTAGCTTCCGCTATATCTTCTTGTGTTGCATTAGGTGTTTTATCTAATTCCTCTTGTTTTAAATCAGCTGCATTATCTAGTTCTTGTGTTGCATTTGACTTTTTAACAATAGATGGTACAAATTGATTAATTTGAGTTGTACCTTCATTTTTAGCTTGATCTACATCGTTATTTGTATTTGCTTGATCAATATTACCTGTCACTTGATTCGCAATATCATCTAATTTATTAGATGCTAATTGTTTTTCTTCATTTGTAGCTTGAGGGTTTTGATTTACAGCATCTTTTTGTTGATTAATGCTATTTTGAATATCTTGTTTTGCATTGTCTTTAACAGTTGTTTCTGGTTGAACTGATTGAATAGCTTGATCAGTTGCTTTAACAGCATTATTTACATCAACAATACTTTGAGCATTAGTCACATCTGTTAAACCTTGTTGTAACGCATCATCAACTTTTGTATTTGCAGCTTGTTTTTCTTCTGCCGTAGAACCATTATTATTAGCTATTTGTTGTTTTTTATCGTTAGCTTGATTTTGTAAATCTGTTTTAACAGCTGTTTTAATTCCTGTATCAGCAGTAATCTGACCTATACTATTAATGCCTTCATTCTTTTTAGCCTCAACATCTGCAGCATTTTCTGCATTTACAATAGCTTGATTAGCATTATTTTGTGTGCGAGCTACCAGTTGTTTAGCTGCATCTTTTTCTTCTGTTGTTGCATCTTGGTTTTGATCAATAGTGTTATTTTGATTTGTTGCTGCTTGATCAACTTCATTTTTAGCATTTGTCTTAGTTTGAGTTTCAGGAACAACATTACCAATATTTGTTTCACCATTTTGAACTGCTGTGTCAACTTGTGCATTTGTAGTTGCAGCATTAATTTCATCATTTGCAGTTGTCACTGCTTGAGTTAATGTTTGTAATGCCGCTTCTTTTTCTTCTGTTGTTGCATTAGGTTCGTTGTTAATAATATATGTTTGTTGATCTTGTTTAGTTTTAATATCAGCTAATGCTGTTTCTTTTTTAGTATTCGCAGGTATAACTTGATTAATTTCTTGAATCGTTTGATCTTTAATTTGATTTACTGCTGCGTCAGTTTTAGCTTGGTTAATTTGTTCATTTGAAGCTGCAACGAGTGCATCCACATTATTTGTTGCTGCTTCTTTTTCCTCTGTTGTTGCATTATTATCATTAGGGAATGTCGCTTTACGTTGATCTGCAGCTTGAGTAATTTCGTTTCTAGCATTAGATTTAGTTGTTACAAATGCTTGAACTTGATTAATAGTATTAATACCATCATTTTTATTACTATCAACGCTTTGTTTATTCGCAGCTTGATAAACGTTGGCACTACCTTGACCTAACATACGATCTACTGAATCATTGGCATAATCTCTTTCTTCATTAGTCATATCCGGGTCTTGTGTCAAATCGTGTTTACGTTGATTTGCTACATTTTCTAATTCAGCTATCGCATTATTTTTATAATCTTTAGATGGTGTAATGGCTGCAATTTTTGCAATTTGTTCATTCTTAACATTTTCAACATCTGCATTAGATTGTGCCGCATCTATTGCTTGGTCTGCTTCTGTTTTAGCATTTTGTAATGCTTGTTGAGCTTCATTTTGTTCTTCTGTAGTTGTACCACGCGTATTTTGGATGACACCTTCTTGGTCAGTTACTTTTTGAGCAATTTCAGCTTTTGCAGCCGGTTTAACTTGTGCTTCTTGTTGAATTTGATTGATATCATTTTGATTAGTTGTTACAGCATTGTCAACATCATCATTACTTGCTGCTTGGTCAATGTCGTTATTAGCTTTAGTAACAGCTGCATCAACATTTGCATTAGCTGCATTATGTTCTTCTGTTGTAGAGTTTGTATCTTGATTAATTAATCGTTTTTTATTGTCTGCATCTTGTGCAATTGTTGATTTCGCTTGTTGTTTCTTATCTATTGATGGCGTTACATCATTAATTTGATTTATACCATTAGTAACCGCATTAGCAACTTCATCGTTTGTTAATGCTTGATCAATATTATTATATGCTTCATTCTTTCTAGGGTCTAAAACATTCATTGCATCATTTTTTTCTTCTGTAGTTGATTGATTTGAGTCATTAATTGCTTGTTTCTTTTGTTCATATGCATGATCAATTGTATTTCTAGCATCTGGCTTTTTAACTTCATCTGGAGCAACATTTTGTAATTCTTGAAGCGCATGATCTCTAGCTTCATTCACTTCATTTGTTGTATTTGCCGCACCTATTGCAGTATTTGCTTGATTTACAATTTGATCTACTTGATTATTGGCAACATTAATCTCTTCTGTTGTCGCATCCATATAGTTATTTGTATTATTATTTCTAATTTGTTCAGCTGACTGATTCACTTCAGCCTTTGCTTCGTCTTTAACTGTAGTAGCTGGCGTAACTGCATTAATTTGATTTATACCTAATTCTTTGGCTTGCGTTACATCCTGATTATTAGACGCGTCATTAATATTAGTAGTTGTATTTTGAACTAAGCCATTAACTTGTTCTTTTGCCACAGCTTTCTCTTCATTTGTAGCATTTTGATTTGCATCTATGTCACCATTATGTGTAGCAGCAGCTTGATTTACTTCTGCAATTGCATTTGGTTTAGCTGTTGAAGCAGGTACAACATTACCGATTGCATTAACATTTTGTGTTTGAATGCCGTTAATCTCATTTTCAGTATTAGCTGCATTAATATCTTTTAATGCTTGTTGTTCTGTTTGATGTACTTGGTTAACTGCTTCTTGTTTTTCTTCATTCGTTGCATCTGGATTATTATTAATTGTTAAAATTTGATCTGCAACTTTTTGAACTACTGCATTTCTTGTTGCATCTCTTGTACGTGCTTGTACATTTATAGCATCAATGGCTGCAATACCATTATTTTTAGCTGTTGTTACATCGTCCGTTGTGTTTGCTTGATTGATATTATTATTAGCATTAAATTGTTGATGTGCTACATCGTTTAAAGCTAATTGTTTTTCTTCTTGAGTGGCTTCTGTTGTGTTATCAATTGCTTGATTTTTATCAGTAGCTTTTTGATTAATTTCATTTGTTGCACCTTGTTTCGCATTTTCTAATGCTTCATCTTGAGCATTAACAGGTTGGTTCTGATTAGGTGCTACATTATTACCATTTTGGTCATCACCCACATCACGTTTATTACGTTTTTTAGGTGTTTGATTATTTTCAACAGTAGCAAACTGGTTTGCTTTGTTTGTTTAATCCTTCATTCGATTCAATGGGTGACTCTTTATCTTGTTTTTCTTTTGGCGTTTCTTGAGCTTGTTCTTGATTACCTTCATTTACTGGATTATCAATAACTGCATTAGGTTGATTGGCATCATTATTAGCTTCTGTTGCTTCTGGATTAGCGATTTGCTCATTATTTGTTTCAACAGCATTTTTGTTATCATTTTGTTGTTGATTTTGTTCTTGAGCTACAGCATTTTGAGGTGATGTTTGTTCATTTGCAGGATTATCATTTCCAGCTTGATTTTCATTTGGTAATGTCTGATCATTGGGCTGTCCCTGATTAACGACATTATCTGTCAATGGGCCATTAACATTGACATTATCTTGTTCAGCAGCATCTGCACTATTAGGATTAACGCCTAAAAATGCTACCGTTGCTATTAATGCTGAAAAAATACCAACGTTAAACTTACGAATACTAAATTTTTGTTGCTTAAATAAATTCATAATGACTATCCTCCTAGGTGTATCAATCGTGATGTTGAGTATTAGAAATTTATTTCTATAACAAATAGGTTGTACGCATATAATAAATTCATACAACCTATTTATTATTGATTTTATCATCAATATATTTTTAAATCTAGTCCATTAAATAACATTTTTATTTCAAAGTTGTTACTATTATTTTAATAATTATCATTGGTGCAAACTTAATAACTCATTCATATTTCAATGAATTCATTTCAAATTTTAACTAACCTTTTTTCTTCGTTTTAAGCTACTTACAAATATACTTATACCAAATGTAAACATAATAGGAACGATTGGATGTTGATAATTAGTTATACCTGTATTAGGCAACTCTTGCACAGATTCTTCCTTAAAATTACAAGTGTTCTTTACTTCTTTTTCTACGAAAAATTTATTATCTCTAGTATTACAGAATACAACTGGTTCTATTTCTTTCTCTAAAGTAACTTCTACTTCAGGTTCCGCTATAGGTAATTGAATTGCTTTTAATTTTTCAATTGTTTCTTTAACAATTTGTGTTACTTCATCATTTGTTTTTGCATCTTTAATTAATGCATTAGCTTCGTTTAAAATATCTTCAACTCTATTTAAAGCATTTTTTACTGCTTTTGGATTAACATTTTTAAGTTGATTTATTTTATCTTTGACTTCATTTGCAACAAGATTGATGTCATCTTTAGCACTAGGTTTCACTTCAATTACTGGTTGAATATGTTCAATGAGTTGCACTTCTTTAAGTTTTATTTGCGCTACTTCTTCATTTGTTAATGCTTTCATTACTAATATTTTGGCTATTTCCAATTCTTTATGAACCTTCGCAATGGCTTCATCTTTCTCTTCTTGTGTGGCTTCAATTATACGATCAAAATCTTGAATAACTCGTTGAGCAATTGATGTTAATGCTTCATTTGCTTCTGGTTTCACTTTAACAATTGGCTTAATACTCTTTATTAGAATTTCCCATTCTATTTTAGCTTTAGCAACTTCCGCATTAGTTAATGATTGGTCTACTGTATCAATACTATTTTTTAAAGCTTCCTCCAATTGATTGATAGCGTCATTTTTTTCTTCTTGAGTTGCCTCATTTGTATCATTAATATGTGTTTTAATTTGACTTGATAATTCTTTTAACACTTTTACCGCAGCAGGCTTCACTTCAATATTAGGCATAATCTGTTCAATATCTTTTAACGCTTTTGAAAGTACGTCTGCAACATTTTGGTTTGTTTGTGCACTTGATACCTCTTTAGTGTATTGGTTTACTGCTTGATTTAGTTGCTGTAATGCTAATTCTTTCTCTTCAGTCGTCGCTTCATTTGTTAACTTAATTACTTGGTCTTGTTTTGAGAAAGCTTGATCAATTTCATTAATTGCTTCAGGTTTTTTTACGATATTAAGTTTTACATTATTAATATCTTCAATTGATTGAGTCTCTGTTTGATCAACTTGTTGATTAGTTTGATCTGACTGTAAAGCATTTAATGCATTTTGAAGAATTGTCTTTAATTGTTGAATCGCGTCATCTTTTTCTTCAGTTGTTGCTTCACCATTATTATTAAACAATTGATTTTTAATTGCTTCAGCATTAGTGATCGCGGCTCTTGCATCATTCTTTTTAACTACATTAACTTGAACGTCATTAATTGATTGGACACCTTGTTGCTCCGTTAGGTTAACTTGATTTGTAGTTTTATCTTGATTAATTTGTGCTAAGGCTTGATTTAATAGTTTTTCGACTAAGGCTTTCGCTATGTTGATTTCCTCATTAGTAGCATCAGGTGTTAGTGATAAAGCATTCATTTTTGTTTCTGTAGTTTGATTTAAGGCATCTCTTGCATCTGTTTTCACTTTAGTAGACGGTAAAATTTGTTTAATATCATTAATTGCTTTATTTTTAGTATTTTCTACTTCAGTATCATCTGTAAATCGATTAATATCATTTTTAGCTTTATTAACAACAGTATTGACATCATTTATAGCTGCATCTTTCTCCTCTACTGTTGCATCTTTAACGCCATTGATGACCTTATCTTGATTATCCGCAGTTTGGTTTATCATTGATCTAGCATTTTCTTTGACAACAATATGAGGTAATATGTTGGGAATTATAGCATCGCTATTTGATTGGATTTGATTAACTTGTGCATTCGTGTCTGAGTTATTGATATCAGCTAATAACTGATTGTTAGCATTCTGCAATCTATCTAATGCATTATTTTTCTCCTCATCGGTTGCATCTTTGGCTTGATTAATAATTTCTTGTTGATGTTCTACAAGCTGATGTAATGCATCTCTAGCATTTTGTTTCACAGTCGGCTTGAACACAGTTTGATTAATCTTTTCTAATCCATTGTCTTTTGTATTAGCAACTTCTTGATTGGTATTATCATTAGTGATTTGTTGATTTAAATCATTTAATATATTATTCAAATTATTAATGAATGCATCTTTTTCGTCTTGCGTTGCTTCTTTATTCTCTAGTGCCTCTTGTTTTTTATTATTTATAGCATTAAGTAATGATTGTCTTGCATTTGTTTTAACAATCGTTTCTGGCACAATTTGTTGTATTTCTTGGTTTCCATTTGTTACAGCATTATTAAAGTCTTGATTTGTTTGTGCTTGGTCAATATTTTGAAGAGCTTGATTTTTAGCTTGTGCCACCAATTGTTTTGCAGCATCTTTTTCTTCAAGTGTTGATTCACCATTACTATTGATTACATTATCTCGTTGATTCGCTTCTGCTTCTATATTTTTTCTGGCATTATTTTTTACGACTGTTTCAGGTAAAGTCATATTGATTTGCTCAATTGCTTGTTGTCGTCTATCTTCTACATCTTGATTGGTCTGTGCTTGATTAATTGCTTCATTCGCTTGATTGAATATTTATTCTAACTTTTGTAAAGCTACATTTTTCTCTTCAATAGTGGCATCAGGTGTCGTATTAATCTTACGTTCTTGGTCAGTTTTGGCGTCTGCTAAAGCTTGTCTTGCTTCAGGTTTAGTTACAACATTAACTTGAACTGCGTCTATATTTTGAATCGCATGGTCTTTAGCTTGATCAACCTCTTGATTGGTTTGAGCTTGATTGATTGCTTCCAATGCTTGTTGTTTATTTTGATCTAATTGTTGAATAGCCTTATTTTTCTCTTCAATAGTGGCATCAGGTGTCTGATTAATTTGAGCTAATTTATTATTATACTGTTGATTGATGTCATTTATCGCTTCAGGTTTTTTAACAACATGTGCTTGTATTTGATTAATATTTTGATCACCATTTTGCTGTGCTTGATCGACTTGCGCATTTGTATCAGCTTGGTTTACTTGTTCAATAGCTTGGTTAAGTGCTTGATTCACTTGTGTAATGGCTGCCTCTTTTTCTTCAGTAGTGGCATCAGGTGTTTGATTTATATTTTGTTTTTTAGCTGTAGCATTATTATTCAATATGCCAATTGCTTCTTGCTTTTTCGTTACGTTTGGTTGTACATTACAGATATCATTAAGCGCAGTATTTTTAATTGCTTCTACCATTGGTGTTGTATTAACAGTATTAATATCATTAATAGCGCGATTCAATAATTGATTCACTCTACCAACTGCCTCTTGTTTTTCTTCTCTAGTTGCACCAGGTGTTGCGTTAATATTTGTAATCGCTTCATTCGCTTTATTAGTAACTGCATTTCTAGCATCCGTTTTAACTTGTGTTGAAGGTTGAACATTACCAATCTCATGCAATCCATTATTTTTCGCATCTGTTACTTGTTGATTGGTATCAGCGTTATCTATATTTTGTATAGCCGTGTTTAATGCCTGATCTAATATAAGTTGAGCTGCTTGTTGTTCTTCTACAGTTGCTTCGTTGTTATTAAAGATAATATTATGTTGTTCTTGGGCTTTTTGATTTAATGCATTTTTAGCGTTTGATTTAACGATAGTTGCAGGTGTAATAGCTTGTATTTGATTTAATGCATTATTCTTAACCATATCAACATCGTTATTAGTATTAGCCTTTAATATATTATCATTTGCTGTCGTAACCGTTTGATTCACTAACTTAATAGCAGCTTCTCGTTCCTCTAAAGTCGCTTCATGATTGGCATTTATATCTGCAATCTTTTGTTGAGCATTATTAGCGATCGCCTCTCTTGCTGCTTGCTTAACAACTGGTATAGGTGAAATATCTAAGATAGCATCTAATCCTCTATCTTTAGCATGATCGACATCACTATTTGATAAGCCTTGATTTATATTTTGAATCGCTTGTTCAGAAGCCTGATTAAGTTCATTCAGTGCAGTATTTCTTTCTTCTTGTGTTGCTTCATGGTTTTCATCAATTTGCTCACGTTGTTTGGCCACTGCTCGATTGATCGCTGTAATTGCGTTTGCACGATACGTATTTTCTGGCACATCAGAATTAATATCGCTCACACCATTAATTTTAGCTTCGTTTACAGCATTATTTGTATGTGCTTGATTAATATTGTTCAGTGCAGTTGTAACATGATTATCAACTTGTGCATTAGCAGCTTCTTTTTCTTCTTGTGTTGCAATACGGTCTTGTTGAATTTTTTGTTTTTGCTCATTTGCTTTTTCATTTATAGTTTGTCTTGCATTAGGTTTAATAACAGGAACAATATTAACTTGTTCAATTTTATTGATGCCCGCTTCTTTCTCTCTTGTGACACCATCGTCCGTAGTTTGATCATCTATATGATTTAATGCTTCGTTTTTCAAATTAGTAATTTGACCTCTATAAGCGTCATTTTCATCATCTGTTAAATCTTTAACATTATCTACTTCATCCGATCTATCATCTGCTTTTTGACCAAGTTCACGTGCAGCGTCTACACGAGAAATAAGTGTGTGTTGCATTTGATGTAATAATTGATCAATTGTAGCTTGAGAAACTTGTTGATTTAAAGGCACATGGTTACGATCTTCATTTAATATCGTTTGCGCTTGTTGTTTTAGACGATTATATTCTTGATATGAAGCATAAGTATAATCTGATGGTACTACGCCCCAATTATATTGAGCTTGCAAATCATCTTTGTTCATGACAATATTCACTTGATATGGAACACCATTCACTATACTTTGTGGTGGCTCTCCATTCAAATAAGTTTGTGTATAAGTCTTAGATTTAATGGCATCTGAGAAAGTCACTTCTTTTGGGTTAGCTACGTTATTAACTCTTAAATTAAATGTTACATTTAATGTTTTATTGGCTAATAAGCTAGTAGGTTCTCCTTGAGTAGGTGTCGCAGAAGTGATTCCGTTACTTGTAAAAGTGAGCGTTCTAGTTCCTTGGTCATAGTTTTCTGTTAAACGATTCATCACATCATTAGGCCCGTTTCCATCAGGAAAACTCGTTGTTATAGAATTAGGAACATATTCAATGCCTTCTGGTAATTGCATAGAATATTCAAAAGCTCCTGGTAACATAGAAGCGCCAGACTTACCATTATTAGTAATTTGTGTTGTTACAGTAAAGTTAGTATTATTTTTCACATTATTTTCTTTATTTCTTCCACTTATATATAAATGTGATCCTGAACGGATACCGACATTATCGATAAAGTCATAATATCTATAGCCATCTTGGTTCTTTTCAAGTCTTCTTACATTTCCCATGATATCGTTATTAGGTATTAATTGAATTTTGATGTTCGATACATTATCAGGCACTTTAAATAAACGAAGCATATCTCCAGCTTGTATATCACCGTTTCCAATGACAGTGTCGGTATTCGCATCTTTAATTACTAAGTTTGTACCACCTTTACCGTTACCTGCAGCCATAGTATTAAAATCAAAAATAATTTCTGAATTAGGATTTACAGTTACATCTTTTTCAATACCATTGAAATCACCATGATTATTTGGATCATTACCTTCTACTCTACCTAATGCAAGGACAGTACCTTGTGCTTGTTTATTATTTCTATCACCCGGATGGAATACTTGTGTTCTTTCTAAAACGGCATTAAGCACCCCTACTTTACCACCATTAATCAAATTAAATCCCGGTAAGCTATTTAATACAATCACTTGTGGGTTATTTCGATTATCACTAGGTTTAACGCCTACATCCTCAAAAGTAAAACGGTAATTTAATGTATTATTTCCAGTATTATTAATATTTGGATCTATCGTTGCATCATCTCTAGAATATTCCCCATTGGTATTTTGAGGTGTCCCATTTCCATTTTGTGGACCGGTACCACCAGCAACTGTAGGTGTGTTATTTACATCACGACGTTGTCTTTTCTTAGGTTTAGTTGCGGGTTCTATTACCGCATTCATGTATTGAATTTTTCCTTCAGCCTGTTGCTTAGGTTTAACTGACATATGTTCAGATGCAGGTTTTACATGGTTTACTGTCGTATTATTATCAATCGGAGTCTTACTTTCAATCGTCGTATTCAATTCATTATTCGGTGATTGTGTCTCTTGGATAACTGTATTGTCTGAAGTTTCAATTGTTTCTATTTGAGTCTGTTGATTATTTGTATTTACAGAATCATTATTGGAATTAGCTTGGTTTGAAACATCAGAAGCCCCCACTTCGGAAAGTGTTTCTTGATTATTATTGAGTTCTCTATTGTTATCCAATTGTCCATCACTAGTTGTTTCTTGTAGTTTTTGCACATCATTTACTGGTTGTGAGTTTACTTCATCTGCCTGTGCTATATGTGTAATTGGTGATGACAAAAAAGCTACAGTAGCAATTAACGTAGAAAATATACCAACTTTAAATTTTCTAATACTAAAGGTTTCTTTTCTAAATAAATTCATTAATTGTTCCTCCTTGTTGCACTTCTTGTTGTTTATAATTAATGAACATTTTTCGTGTATGTATCTTAAATGAATTAAATCTCTATTTAAATCATTCGCTCAATTAATTAATAGTCATTTTGATTTTAACACCAATATTATTCTAAATCTAGTACACAACATTAAAATAAAATAGTGTACGTTTTTATTCATAAATCGATGTATTTTAGAGATTTGAATATGTAAATATCTTTATACATAAAAAAGCTAGATTAAAGTGCTATTACTACATAGCATTTAATCTAGCTCAATTGATAAGTTCATTTTAAATATTATTAATTTCTAAACCTTCTGTACCCCACTCATTCATGCCGCCTTCTACATTAACAGCATGAATATTTGAGTCCTCTAAATATTGAACGACTCTAGCACTTCTAGCACCTGCAGCACAAATAATATAATAAGTTTGATTTGAATCAAATTCATTTAAATGGTCAGGAATTTCATTCATTGGAATTGTTTTCGCACCGGGAATGATACCCATAGCTGTTTCATCATTATTTCGTACGTCTACAATATTAATTGGATTTGAGTCCAATATTTTCTCTTTTAATTGATCTATTGTAATTGATTCCATTTTTTAAAACTCCTTTAAAATGATTTATTTAGCAACGATATTAACAAGTTTTTGCGGTACAGCAATTACTTTTTTAATCTCTTTACCTTCAATACTCATTTTAACATTTTCATTTGCTAATGCTAAATCTTGCATTTCCTCTTTAGATAAATCTTTTGGTATTTCAATCTTAGCTCTTAATTTACCATTAACTTGAACAACGATTTCAACTTCATCATCAACTAATAATGATTCATTATAAGTTGGCCAAGGTTGGTACGTAATGGTATCTGAATGACCTAATCTTTCCCATAATTCTTCGCCAATATGAGGGGCAATTGGTGCTAACATTGTTACAAAGCCTTCAATATACGGTTTATATATTTCATCTGCTTTATAGCAATCATTGATAAAGACCATCAATTGACTAATCGCTGTATTGAAGCCTAGTGTATCAAAATCTTCAGTTACCTTTTTAACAGTTTGGTTATAAGTTTTATCTAATGATTTATTATTAGAATCTACTATCTTATCTGATAATGAGCCATCTTCTTTTACAATTAATCGCCATACTCGATCTAAGAAACGACGTGAGCCATCAAGACCTTTATCACTCCATGCAATGGCAGCATCTAAAGGTCCCATAAACATTTCGTATAAACGAAGTGTATCAGCGCCATGTGAATTAACAATGTCATCTGGATTGATTACATTTCCTTTAGATTTACTCATTTTTTCGTTTCCTTCACCTAGAATCATACCTTGATTGTATAATTTTTGGAAAGGTTCTTTAGTTGGGACTACACCTAAATCATAAAGCACTTTATGCCAGAAACGTGCATACAATAAGTGAAGTACAGCATGTTCGACACCGCCAATATATAAATCTACTGGTAACCAATGTTTTAATTTTTCTGGATCTGCAATCATTTTATCGTTATCAGGATCGATGTATCTTAGGTAATACCAACAACTACCTGCCCATTGCGGCATCGTATTTGTTTCACGACGACCTTTCATACCAGTCTTCTCATCTGTGACATTAACAAAATCATCAATGTTAGCAAGTGGTGACTCACCAGTACCTGATGGTTTAATTTCATCTGTTTCAGGTAGTAGTAAAGGTAATTCTGACTCAGGTACAGTTGACATTGATCCATCTTCCCAATGAATAATTGGAATTGGTTCTCCCCAATAACGTTGTCTACTGAACAACCAATCACGTAATTTATAATTAACTTTTTTCTCACCAGCTTGATTCGCTTCTAATAACTCAATCGCTTTTGTAATGGCTTCTTCATTATATAAACCATTTAATTCGCCTGAATTCACATGTGGACCGTTACCAGTATATGCTTCTTTTTGTACGTCTCCACCTTCAATGACTTCAATTATAGGAAGATCAAACTTTTCTGCAAACTCATGATCACGTTCATCGTGTCCTGGTACTGCCATAACTGCTCCAGTACCATAAGTTGAAAGCACATAATCAGCAATCCATATTGGAAGTTGCTCACCTGAAACAGGATTGATTGCATAAGCACCTGTGAAGACACCTGTCTTACCTTTAGCTAAATCTGTTCGTTCCAAGTCAGATTTTTTTGATGCTTCAGTTTGATAAGCTTTTACTTCTTCTAATTTTTCATCACTTGTAATTTGATTTACCAATGCATGTTCTGGACTTAATACTAAGAATGATGTACCAAAAATCGTATCAGGTCTTGTTGTGAAGACTTCTACTTTTTCATCAGAATCTTTGATATTAAAAGAAACTCTAGCGCCTTCTGATCGACCAATCCAATTACGTTGCATATCTTTAATAGATTCAGGCCAATCTAATTCCTCTAAATCTTCGAGTAAACGATCTGCATATTCAGTAATTTTAAGTACCCATTGTTTCATTGGCTTTCTATATACTGGATGACCACCACGTTCTGAAACGCCGTCAACGACTTCTTCATTTGATAATACTGTACCTAATGCTGGGCACCAGTTGACTGCTACTTCATCTACATATGCTAGTCCTTTATTATAGAGTTGAATAAAAATCCATTGTGTCCATTTATAATAGTTAGGATCTGTTGTATTTACTTCTCTATCCCAATCATAACTAAACCCTAATTCTTGAATTTGACGTTTGAATGTTTGAATATTTTTTTGAGTAAATTCACGAGGATCGTTCCCAGTATCTAAAGCATATTGCTCTGCAGGTAAACCAAATGCATCCCATCCCATTGGATGTAGCACATTGTAACCTTGCATACGTTTATATCGTGAAATGATATCTGTCGCAGTATAACCTTCTGGATGACCTACATGTAGACCCGCACCTGAAGGATATGGAAACATATCTAATGCGTAAAATTTCTTTTGACCTAAATTATCTTGTGTCTTAAATGTTTTGTTGTCTTCCCAATACTTTTGCCACTTTTTCTCGATTTCGTTATGATTGTAATTCAATACGTTTCCTCCTATTCAATAAAAAGACACCCCTCACTAGTGATTAAGGGACGACCATAGCCGCGTTACCACCCTTTTTCGCATTTTCTGCGCACTTCATTCAATAGTAAGAGATGTCATCATTAAATTCGTTATATGTTTGATAATGTTATTTATAGTCCTTAACACTAGTTCTCACCATACTAGTTCTCTGTAGAAAAGCGTCTAATAACACGTTATTACAAATTAATAGTATTTGATTATGCGTATGATTGCAAGAGGTTAATAACAATTTTTCATTATTCTAATTTGTTTGATGGTTTAAATATTTTTTAGCCGCCTTACTTTTCGCAAAAAGGCTTAAAATGATAATAGCTACGCCTAATAATATAATCATGGTTAAAAACATCATTCGCATATTAAATAAATCTACAAGTAAACCTCCAAACAATGGGCCTAAAGCTTTCCCAACAGTTGATGCTGAATTAACAATACCTTGATATTTGCCAACTTTTCCTTTAGGCGCTAACTGATTTGCTATGGTAGGTACTGCTGGCCAAACAAACATTTCACCAAATGTTAATATCACCATACCGATAACAAACATTGAAAATTGATGTGCAAAACTAGTTACTAAAAACGAGCTCATAAATATTAAAATTCCTACAAATATTTGCTTTTTCAAGTCACCTTTTAAAAGTATAATAACAGGTCTGATTAAAGGTTGCGCTACTAAAATCATAATACCATTAATGGTCCATAATACACTGTATTGAGACATTGATATATGAATAGATTGTGTAAATGAAGCAATTGTTGTTTCCCACTGTATATAGCCAATCCAACAAATAGCGAATACGACACAAACTAATAATAAAGAGATAAATCTACTGATATTCTCTTGATTATTTAAATCGATATTATCTTGTCTTTTAACTTTAGCATTAATTTCTAAATTAAATTGTGAGATAGCTACTATGGCGAAAAGTACATACATAACTAGATTAGCTATAAATATATAATTAAAACTTAATTCTGCAACAAACCCACCTAATGCCGCACCTAATGCAACGCCAATATTTTGTGCTAAATAGATAGCATTAAACGTTTGTCTTCCTCCATTCGGCCATACTGCTCCAGCCATTGCATAAATTGCGGGGATGATCATACCCCCACCAAATCCTAGTAATACAAGCCAAACAGCATACCAAGGCCAACCGTGAAATATATTTAATAATGTGGTACTAATTAAACAAGTAAATGTTCCGATAAGTATGGTTTTATAACCACCAAGTTTATCGAATAATACACCACCAAGTAAATTGCCTACAACCATACCTAAAGAATTAATTAATAAAACAATACCAGCAATTGTTAAACTCTTATTAAGTTCTTCTTTCATGTAAATCGTATTTAATGGCCACAAAAAGCTGGCGCCCGTAATATTTAAAGCCATACCTATTACAAGCCACCACACTGATTTTGGTATATTCATTTCTTGAGGTCTCCTCTTTATATTTTTCTCAATCTATAATAGACACTATAACATTAAAGTATGTTAAAATCTTTATTTAGATACAAAACAGAAAGGAAAATGTCTTATGGGTAATTTCTTCCCGTATGCTTTTGAAGATAAAAGATATCACACTTGGAATTATCATTTAAAAAATAAATTCGGTCGTAAAATATTTAAAGTTGCTTTAGATGGTGGTTTCGACTGTCCAAATAGAGATGGTACTGTAGCTCATGGTGGTTGTACGTTCTGTTCAGCTGCTGGCAGTGGTGATTTTGCAGGGAATCGTGCTGATCCTATTGAAGTACAGTTCCAACAGATTAAAGAAAGAATGCATGAAAAATGGAGTGAAGGTCAATATATTGCTTACTTTCAAGCCTTTACAAATACACATGCACCTGTAGAAGTACTAAAAGAAAAATATGAACCCGTCTTGAAAGAAGAGGGTGTTGTAGGTTTATCAATAGCTACACGTCCTGACTGCTTACCTGACGATGTCGTTGAATATTTAGCAGAATTAAATCAAAGAACATATCTATGGGTAGAACTCGGATTACAAACTGTGCATCAAACTACTTCGGATTTAATTAATCGTGCACATGATATGCAAACATATTATGAAGGTGTGGCTAAATTACGTAAACATAATATTAACGTTTGCACACATATCATTAATGGATTACCAGGTGAAGATTATAATATGATGATGGAAACTGCACGCGAAGTTGCACAAATGGATGTCCAAGGTATTAAAATTCATTTATTACATCTATTAAAGGGTACGCCAATGGTGAAACAATATGAAAAAGGCATGTTAGAGTTCATGTCACAAGAGGATTATACTAATCTCGTATGTGATCAACTTGAAATTCTTCCACCTGAAATGATAATTCATCGTATTACAGGCGACGGTCCAATTGATTTGATGGTTGGTCCTATGTGGAGTGTTAATAAATGGGAAGTACTAAATGAGATAGATAACGAATTAGCACGTCGTGATTCATATCAAGGTAAAAAGTTTGAGCATAAGGTGAAATCATGAAACTTGAACGTATACTCCCCTTTTCAAAGAATTTAATTCAAAGTCATATTACTGATTCTAGTATCGTAATCGACGCCACATGTGGTAATGGAAACGATACTTTATACTTAGCACAACATGTACCTAATGGTTTTGTATATGGTTTTGATATTCAACAATTGGCTATCGTCAATACTAAAATGAAAGTATCTACCTATTCAAATGTAAAACTGATTAAAGATGGTCATGAAAATGTAAAACAATATATTACTGAGGATCATATTGGCAAAGTTGATGCTGCTATATTTAATCTCGGTTATTTACCTAAAGGCGATAAATCTATCGTGACTACACCTCAAACTACCATCAGCGCAATCCAAAATATTTTTGATATATTGAATGAAGAAGGTATCATTATATTAGTAATTTATCATGGTCATGACGAAGGTAAAATTGAACGAGATGCATTAATGGATTATTTAACGCAATTAGATCAAAATCAGGCACATGTACTACAATATCAGTTTATTAATCAAAAAAATAATGCACCATTCATTTGTGCTATCGAAAAAAGAGATTAGATTTATTAATACCAAAAAGAAGGGACCAATTAAGGCCCCTTCTTTTTTGATATTAAACAGCTAAAATTGATTTTAAGCTTGTCTGCATAGGTTCTGATTTAGATGTAATTGTTTCACCAATAAAATCTAGTAAACCAGCTTTTTGTTTTGCTAATTTTTCATTAAAATGAATAATTACCGTACGTTCATCATCTTGCGGACGCTCTTTGTATATCCACTCTAAATTAACTAAATTATTGTAAGTTCTTGTTCGTTTATACGGCTTAATTTCAACAAACTCGTCCATCTCTTTTAAAGTCATTGAACCTTTTTCCCATAGGTTTAATAAAATTAAAATTTCTTCTTTAGACATATCATATTCTTTTTGGATTGTTTCAAAAATAGAATTAACATCGGCTAACAACTTGTCTAACTGTAAAATACCATAAACTCTTTCATTTTCATTTTGATTCATAGTTAACATCTCCCAAATAACAAGTTAAATTTATCATTTTCTAAAATAACCGACTCCCAAATTTCTACCATCGGTTAATTGAAAAATTGTCAATATTGCTTGTTCATATTAACAGAACATTTGATAAATGAAATGCTTAGTTAAGACTTGTGTATTTTACTATAAATGTGACATATAAAAATATAATTTTACAAAATGGTTCAATCTCAATACACAAAGTCTTATTACATATTAAAATTATATTTTTAATCCAAACAAAATATATCAATATTACATTAAAATTGCAACTATAAATTAAAAAAGATTTTACGTATTTATCTCCACTAACCTTATAAAAAAGTTTTATCGTTTTATACTACATTTTCACAAGAAAACCAGGCTGTTTAAACAACCTGGTTCAAATCAAATATCTTCTATTTCGTCTTCTTCAACAATAAATCCCATAGTATTCACGCTATTATTAAGAAACGTTAATACATAACGCATCACTTGATCTCGCTCTGGTTCGTTATGTATCTCATGATATAAACCATTCCATACTTTATAATATAACTCATTCGTTACTAATTTATCTTTAAACGTTTCAGTCGCATTGATTTCTGAAATGATATCTTCACTACCTGTCATAATTAAAGTTGGTAACGGCTTAATATCCTTGATATGCTCCATTGTCTCTTTCATCATTTCATTAATAAGGTTATACCAATGATATGTCACTTTCTTCAACATTAATCCATCATTTACTGTATCTTCAATTACTTCTTCATTACGTGTTAGGTCTTGAGCAGTGATACCAATTTTAAAGCGAGCATCTTTAGATACTTTACCAACATTAGAAAGTAATTTATTCTTTCTATCTTTACCAGATTGTTTAAATTCTAATAGTGGTGAAATAAGCATTAAACCTTCTACAGGTAATTCTACTCGCTCTAATAAGTTAATTAAAATTAAACCACCTAAACCTACACCTAGTACAAACGTTGGAATCTTATACTCGTTAGCAATTTTAATCCATTCTAATATATTCTCATGATATTCATTAAAATCTTCAATTTGACCTTTATTAGCTCTAGAAGTTTGGCCCTGTCCAGGTAAATCACCCATAATGACATGATAACCATTTCTTCTTAACATCGTAATAACATATGCATAACGACCAGTATGTTCTAATATATTATGAGCAATGACAACAACGCCTTTTGCGTCATTTTCAGTTTCCCACTTCCACATTCTTAAATTGCCCCTTTTTCAATAATCTTCAATAGCATAATTATAGCAAAACATTATAATTAATTGCCATTTTAATCTATTAACTTAAACGCTTAGTATTTTTCTATCTTCAATCATGTAATTTTACTAAAAACATTATTAAATTCTTTATGTAAACGCTTTCTTGAAAATATGTTTCATGATACACTATTTTAAAAGTACCAATGATATTTGGTTATGGAGGTATGTACGATGGGAGTTTTCAAAAATGTATTTATAGCTTTGTCTAATAATAGTTATTTAAATAATGCTGCAAAACAAGTGGGTCCAAGACTTGGCGCCAACAAAGTAGTAGCCGGTAACACAATTCCACAATTGATAGAAACAATTGAATATTTAAACGAAAACAAAATTTCAGTTACCGTAGATAACTTAGGGGAATTTGTGACGACAGAGCAAGAAAGTCAACAAGCTAAACAAGAAATACTAGAAATTATGGAAGCCATAAACCAATACCAAGTTGATGCACATATGTCAGTTAAATTAAGTTTATTAGGTAGTGAGTTTGACTTAGAACTTGCATATCAAAATTTGAGAGAGATTTTACTTAAAGCTAATGAATATGGCAATATGCATATCAATATAGATACCGAAAAGTATGATAGCTTACAACAAATTATTGAAGTGTTAGATCGATTAAAGGGAGAATTCAAGAATGTGGGAACAGTGATTCAAGCATATCTATATGATGCTGAAAAACTGATTGATAAATACCCTGAATTACGTTTAAGACTCGTTAAAGGTGCATATAAAGAGGATGCCTCTATTGCGTACCAAACTAAAGAAGAGATTGACGCAAATTATATTAAAATAATTGAAAAAAGACTATTAAATGCACGTAATTTTACTTCAATTGCAACGCATGATCATAATATTATTAATCATGTGAAACAATTCATGAAAGAAAATCATATCGAAAAAGACCAAATGGAGTTCCAAATGCTATATGGTTTCCGTTCAGAATTAGCGCAATCTATTGCTAATGAGGGCTATCATTTCACAGTATATGTCCCTTATGGAGATGACTGGTTTGCATACTTTATGAGAAGATTAGCAGAACGCCCACAAAATTTATCTTTAGCAGTAAAAGAATTTGCCACACCAGAAACATTGAAAAAAGTCGGTATTTTCTCAGCTATTGGTATAAGTGTTTTTTCTCTTGTAGGGTTATCTACGAAGTACTTACGTAAATAAATTTAGCATCAAAAACTGCCCACAAAATATTAATTTTGTAGGCAGTCTATCAGTTTAGAACATAAATATATTTCAAGTTATATTCATATTTAGGCAGTAGTTGACTGTAAAGTCATTCTATTTCTTTAGAAATTAGTATTTCTTATGCATGAGTTTCACTCATGTATTCCTATTTTAAAGTACACATTAGCTGTAGCTAATGCGTAAGAACCACTACATAATAAATGATTAGTGGTTCTTTATTATTTCTGTCCCACTTCCTTTATTTAAAATTGTTTCATTAAATTAGCCATTTCAATGGCACTTACTGCTGCTTCAGAACCTTTATTACCTGCTTTAGTTCCTGCACGTTCAACTGCTTGCTCGATACTTTCCGTAGTTAAGATACCGAAGATAACAGGAACATCTGTAGATTCATTAGCTTTGGATACGCCTTTTGCAACTTCATTACATACATAATCATAATGAGACGTAGCCCCTCTTATGACACATCCTAAAGTAACTACTGCATCATATTTACCTGTTTGAGCTAACTTTCTAGCTACCATAGGAATTTCAAAAGCACCAGGTACATAAGCAACATCAATATTGTTTTCGTCAACATCGTGACGAATAAAAGTATCCTTAGCACCCTCTAACAAACGTCCAGTAATAAAATCATTAAATCTACTAACCACAATAGCGACTTTTAAATCTTTACCAACTAATTTTCCTTCAAAATTCATTTTATTATCCTCCTAAATTAAATGTCCCATTTTTTCTTTTTTGGTTGTCATATAGTCATGATTATATTGTGTTTCAGGTACAATCACTTCTATACGTTTTTGGATATTAATACCATATTCTTTTAATCCTTCAAATTTCTTCGGATTATTACTTAATAAGTTAACCTTTTCAATAGCAAAATATTTAAGAATTTGTGCAGCGATATTATAATCTCGTAAATCTTCATCGAATCCTAACGCTAAATTTGCTGTAACGGTATCATAACCTTTTTCAATTAATTCATAGGCACGTAATTTATTCATGAGTCCTATGCCACGACCTTCTTGAGGTAAATAGATAATCATTCCACCGTGTTGTTCTATATAATTCATCGAAGCTTCTAATTGAGCACCACAATCACATCGTTGGCTATGGAAAATATCACCCGTAAGGCATGCAGAATGGATTCGTACATTTTCATGTGATCTAATATCACCTTTAGTTATAACGACGATTTCTTCTTCACTATAATCAGTTGTAAAACCATACATATCAAATGTACCAAAGTCTGTTGGCATTTTTACTTTTGCATTGAGTTTTACATGTGATTCGTTAACTTGACGATATTCTATTAAACTTTCAATCGTAATCATAACTAATTGATGTTTATCTTTGAATGCTTGGAGATCTTCACCTTTAGCCATAGACCCATCATCATTCATAATTTCACAAATCACACCTGCTGGTTTAGCACCTGTTAATTTAGCAAGATCTATTGCCGCTTCGGTATGACCATTTCTTTCTAACACACCATTATCTTTAGCAATTAAAGGAAATAAATGGCCTGGTCGGTTAAAATCTGAAGCTTTCGCATGTTGATCAATCAGTGCTCTAGCAGTTAGTGTTCTCTCGTTCGCACTGATACCGGTTGTTGTATTCTTATGATCGATACTTACAGTAAAATTAGTGCCAAACACATCTGAGTTATTTGATTCCATTGGATGGAGATCTAGTTGTTCACTAATGCTTGAACTGATAGGTGTACAAATTAACCCACGACCTTCTTTAGCCATGAAATTAATCGTATCGTCTTTCATCCATTCAGTTATTGCTATTAGATCGCCTTCATTTTCTCTATCTTCATCATCAACTACAATAATACTTTCACCTTGTTTTAAAGCATCTAAGGCTAATTCAATACTGTCGAATTTCATGTTTATTGCCTCCCCTAAAAACCAAATGCTTTTAGTTTTTCTTCTGTTAAACTTGATTGATTTTGATTTAAGATATTTTCAACATATTTGAATAACACATCTGATTCTAGATGTACGTTATCGCCCACTTTTTTACTTGATAAGATTGTGGAACGTCTTGTTTCAGGAATCAAATGAATATCAAAAGCATCCGAATGAAGATCGAAAATCGTCAAACTTGTACCATCTACCGTTATCGATCCTTGCTTAACCATTTGATTAAGTAGTGTTTTGGATGCTTTTATTTGGATAATCATTGAATTGGCAGATTCATTAATTTTAGATATTGTTCCTAAATCATCAACATGACCTAACACAAAATGACCGCCAAACCTGCCGTTACCACTCATTGCTCTTTCTAAATTAACTTTCGTATGGCGTTGTACATCTGAGAGGTAGGTTTTATTTTCTGTGCCTTTAATGACTTGCACTGAAAATGTTTGGTCATCGAAATCAATGACAGTTAAACACGCACCATTTACACTAATTGAATCACCAATATGCATATCTTCTAATATTTTTTCAGCAGTAATTACTAATGTTCGAACTGAATTTTGATTACGAACCTCTTGAACCGTTCCTATTTCTTCGATGATGCCTGTAAACATTTGCAATCACTTCTTTCTCAAAACTAATTTAATATTTTGTTGAATTAACGTGGAATTAACAATTTCAAATTGAGTTGTATCTGGTAAAGACACTATCTGGTCAGTTTGGAAAAATTGATACTTACCAGAACCACCTATTATTTTCGGGGCAAAATAAAGTACAAGGTGATCTAAGTGATCAGATTGGAGAAATTCTGAAGTAATTTCGGGACCTGCTTCGACTAACAGTTTCCCGATACCTTTTTGATATAAATCTTTCAAAATAGATTTAATATCGCATTGTTCCATATAAATAATAGTTACATTACTATTGTCTACTTTTAAATTTTTATTTTCTGTATAAATCCAAATAGGAGATGCATAATCATGGAATAGTTGTTGATTAAAGTCTAATTTGCCACTCTTACTAAGTATGACTCGAATTGGATGTTTCCCAGCAGCTATCCTTGTCGTGTATAATGGATCGTCAGCTTCTACTGTTTTACGTCCAGTCAATACTGCATCGTGACTATGACGTAATTGATAGACGTCTTTTTTTACTTCTTTATTAGTAATCCACTTACTCTCGCCATCATCGGTAGCTTGTTTGCCATCTAAACTAGCTGAAACTTTAACCGTTAATTCGGGAATACCATTTCTTTTTGCAGTGAAGAAATCTTGATAAAGTTGCGCTGCAACGGCATTATATTGAAATTCAACTTCGATGCCTGCATTTTTAAAAATGTCATCGCCTTTTGAAATAAGGGTAGTATCTTTAACAGCATAGATGACTTTGTGAATACCAGCTTCAATGATTTTATCTACACATGGTGGTGTTGAACCATGGTGTGTACATGGCTCTAATGACACATAAATGGTAGCACCATTGGCTTCTGATTGTGCCATGTCTAAAGCTTGAACTTCAGCATGTTTATCACCTTTTCGTAAGTGTGCACCAATACCAACTATTCTTCCGTCTTTGACAACAACTGAACCCACTGGAGGATTAACACCTGTTTGTCCATCAACCATTTGTGCAAGTTGTATAGCATAATTCATAAATTTACTCAAAATATCACCTCTAAAATTAAAAAGCCTTACACCAATGAAATTGTATATTTCAAGGCATAAGGCGAATCATATATCTTCAAATAAGCATATTTATATCTAAAAATATAAACATACTTATTAATACACATACTTATACAAATATATGTTAATGTCGATAAACGTCATTCTTTCTCCCATCCAGACTTTAACTGTCGGCTCTAGAATTTCACTAGATCAGCCACTAACAAATGTTAGCAGGTCGCAGGCTCATATCACTGCCGGTTGGGAATTCCACCCTGCCCCGAAAGAATTTTATATGAAATTGTTAAAGGTTAATTGAGTATTGTAGTCTAATTTACTACAATTCAAATCATACTACACCTTTTTCAAAAATACAATTACTATACATTGTACTTAATTAAAGTAATACTTTTAAATTAAATCATCGGATTTTGTTTATCTTTTAAATAAAATATAGATTTAAAATACGCCCAGATATAATTACTTAACGCTTTTAGCTTTCTTCTTTGATATTTTCAAAGTCTTGTTGCGTGTCATATAATCTATCCACCGCATTAGCCACTTGGTTAACAATCATTTTAACACCGTTTCTAAGTTTATTGACGCCATTTGTCATTTGTCCAATCGCTATCACATTAGTTAAAGTACCAAACCTCGGACTAATAACTTGGTTCGTTTCAGGAATAATTTGTATACCGCCTAAAGGATGTGCTTGTACAATTTGCCTATTTTCTAAATTAAGAATTAATTGGTCATCTTCATCTAACTCAGATAAATGATTTTTAGATCCAGTTGCATTAATGACTACATTAAAATCTTCAATGTCATTCTCATTTTCATATTGTAAATGGAATAATCCGTCCTCATGATAAACATTTTTTAAATTTTTACGGATAATCAATGCCTCTTGTTCTAATAATTCAATAAGTAATTTCGCAGTTCTAGGAGGCATTGGATTAGAATTAAGTTGAATTATTTTAGTATATTTCTTTTGGAATTGTTGTTGATCTTCAAAGCTAAAGCTATTCCATATCCAATTTAAATTTTCCTTTAAATATTCAATTATACTTTGGAATATTCCCATTTCCTTTTCATGTTCTAAATCAAATTTTAAATCATTAATATGATTACAAGTTCTTCTATTGATAAGTTTTTCAAAATCTATACCGTAGTCGCTACATTCTTTTAAAAATAAATCTACTGCAACATCTAAAGGTACATTTCCATAATTTTGTGCCTGTAAATCATTAAATTTTTGTTTTGTTAAATGTGTAAATTCTATATCTACCATTTGACCTCTTACACTTGGTAAATTGGCTGATCGACTTGTCATTAAAATAGGTAATCTAGGGTGATGTGCAGTCACATATCGAATGACATCTAGACTAGCGAGACCAGTTCCAAGAATGGCAATTCTATCATCTTCATTTACATCATCTAATGAATTGTATGTAGGATAAGGTGTCGGTTTAAACCCTTTTATACCTTTTAAATGATATGGATCGTGATAGGCAAATGTACCAAATGTTAAGAATAAGTAATCGTATTCTCGCCATTCTTTCATATCATCTGAGGTACATACATAATATTTTAAATTCGTTTCATCCACTTTCGATGTTGTAAAAATCTCGTGTACTTTATGATTGATAATAGTAATATTTTCATATTGCTCATCGAATTTGGATAAGTATGATTTCATATAATGTCCAAATACAAAACGTGGTAAGTATGTAGGATTATCGAAATCAAATACTTGTTGATGTTGATACCATTTCCAAAACTCTTCATCATCATCTAAATTTAAGCTCATCTTTTTAGATGGCATATTAATGAGTAACTCACTACTATCATTTTGAAATGGAACACCCTGTCCCATATTATTGCGGTCATCATACACATCTACTTTTAATTTTTCAAAATGGTCGTGTTTGACTAGTTGACGTAAAACACTCACACCTGCTGTGCCCATTCCTATTATAGCTACTCGCATGATTAAATCATCCTCTTTCTACAATCTATTTCCGTGATGAACTTTATAAGTGTAGTCATTTTTAAGTTCGCTCATTATCAAAAATTATATTTTCATATTTACTCATATATATATCCTAATCTTGAACAATTTAATCCTTTAAAATTTGTGATAAAATCTTTCTTTGAGGTGATGAAATGAAATTAGTTTCGAAAATCATAGCACTCACTATTATAATGTTTTTATGGATAACACGTCATAATAAAGCTGAATAATAATAATGATGAATACAAAAATGCCTGCAACCGTTATTACCGTTGCAGGCATTTTTTAACATTAATTATTTCTTCAAATGGTCTTTATCATCTTTATAAACATATAATTTGAAGTATTTACCTTCCGTTTTCATATCTTTATAAAAATCCGCGATGATAGTGGCATTACTTTCAGCCCATTTAATGTCAGTTGCATATTGATGTTCACCAGGATTCTTAGGATTCCATCTCATACTGTATAGTGTATCTTGATCTTCATGTTTTAAGAAATGATTATGAATGAAATCAGCACCACCATAAATGGCTTTTTGAGGTGTGTCCCAACCATGTTTTTTAGCATATTCAGCACCTGTCTTAACAGGATCTTTGTCTAATGCACCTACACCATAAAAGTTGTAGTATTTCTTACCATCAATTTCTACACCTTTAGATAATTCACTCTTAGCAGCGCCAGTTTCTAATAACGCATGTGAAATTAAATACACTTCGTTAACATGTTTATCTTTCGCTGCTTTTGTAAAGTCATCCGTATGTTTCAGTAAAGTTGGTCGATCAACTAACATACGTTTAATTCTTTTTTCATCAATACCTTGATATTTAGATAAATCTAAAAATTGATATTTTTGTACGTCACTATCGATAAATTGACTACTATCCATAGCTGATTTTATTTCAGTTGATGATGCATCTCTCCACGCATCATTGTTTTTATTCGATACTTGTTGACTCGTATAGTTATCTATTTGTTTCTTTGCAGCTTTATCTAAAGTTACATCTAATTTCTCAATTTTCTGTTCTTCTTTTACATGTTTAAAGAAAATTTGGTCTGAAACCATTGAGAAAAAGATAATAGCACCAACTACAAAGATAATCAGCAATCCTAAAATTGCAACAATAGATCCCTTTTTGTGCTTCGTCATATTCACACCTCTTAGGTCAATGTTGTTATACTTTTGAATTGTATTACGATAATAAAGTTTAACATTATTAATTCTGATTCACAATTTAATATATACTTTGTTACAAATTCATAAATAAAAAGTAATAAAAATGAAACTTTTGAGATGAAAAAGATTTAGACAACAATATAGACACTATCTAAATAAAATGTTGCACGCATAAAAACATGCAATCTACATATGATAGTGTCAATACCATTTCTAAGTCTAAATTATTACTTTTATTTATTATGTTTTTTATATTCCATCATGATGAAACTAACAGCTTGTGATCTATTTTTATAAAAATATTGATTTAAATCAATTGTACCTTCAATTTCACCATCTCTATATTTCATTTCATTAGTAAAATTATTAATCATCACAAAATCTGAGCGATCTTTAATTCGATCTAAATCATCATTGCGTGCGAAAAAATGTTCTAAATTTAAGTGTGCGTAGTCCATACGTACCTCCTATCAAACTTTGCTCTATTTAAACAATAAGACAATGTAAATGTAAAAATTAAATACCTAGTTATTTTCTATGTTTACTATTTAACACCTATTTTTACAATTAAGCAAATGAAATTTTTTATTACATATTTTAAATTCATTTTATCCGGAAAAACACTTTATGTACATAAATAGGAGAAAACTTTGGAATTCAATAAAATTTATCAAGAGTACAACAAAATCATACATTATTTGTTAAAAAGATATCAAATCACTTATAATTATGACGAGTTTTATCAATTACTGTTAATCCAATTATGGCACTTAACTCATCATTATCAACCCTCACAATCTAGCAAACTATCCTCTTACCAATTTATTAGGTTAAACTATTACCTTATCGATATATTTCGCAAAGAAAACAAAAAAATACCTACTATCAATATCGATACACCTATCCACTCAAAAAATGAGCCCATACAGTTTTTAGATGAGGATGCATTACTTTTGCAAGACATTTATTATCTACTAAATAATCAAGAAAAACAATGGTTAGATTTAAAATTACTAGGATATAAGCAATACGAAATCGCAAATATGATGCATCTTTCTATATCAACCATTAAGAAAATCAAAAAGATAACTCAATCCAAAATCATGCAGCATTTACAATACAACCTAGAAAAGGAATGACAACATGAATCAAATTACAACATCTCAATTATTATATATTCAAACAGGAATAGGTCCGAAAAGTGTTACGCAATGTCATTATCAACAATATGATATTTCACTTCCTATTACAATTAATCATACATTAATATATCTATTAGAATTACATCAAAAATCATTACCGCTTCAAAAGAAACTCGCTAAACGATTACTTCAAATTAATAAAAAGATAACACTCTTCATTAATGAGACGCTCATCTTATTCCCTCTTAAACATCATCGAGCTCCCATTCAAATTTACGTGAATGCATACTACATTATAGGAATACAATCACAAAGTGATGCAACACTCATACAGTTTTCTAATTCTAAATCTCTATTAGTAGACGAACCTTATACTTTTATATTAAAAAAATGGCAAGAAAGCTTACTTCTTTGCCATTTGATTACACATTCGTATTCTGCTTATTAAATTTATATTCTAATAACTTTTTAGTAAAAAATGCAGTTACTTTCTTAATTAAGAACAGAGAAACGATCATCAATAGAATAGCCCCTACGATAATTAAAGTCACTGTCATTGTTGATAGAGTTACTTGTGGGTTAATAAAATAATTAACAGCTGTGAGACTTGTGATTAATCCAAATAGAAAGCCACCTAGTAATATCACATATGTAAAAACGATTCCCATCAATAATAATACAAGACTGAATGAACTAATCATTTTTTGTTGAAAGACATGTGTTCTTAAAAATTGATTTGAAAATTTGACAGGTTTATTTAAAACATCCGCGTCATGTTCATTCAATTGGTTCAATTCTTGATTAAGTTGATCTTTTTCTGTTTTATTTAAGAACCATAATTGCTTTTTTACTCTAGCACTAAATGTATTTTTATCCATAGCTAGAATTGCACCTCTACTCTAATTGGTTATTTATATATCATAGATGACTTTGAACCATCAATCAATTCAAAATTAAATTTATTAATAAGAAAAGCCAATCCATCGTACATTGTTATCTTAAAATAAAATTTGAAAACATGTACGGGCGATTGGCTACTTCAATATCTTATACTTCAGCTTCGATATCACTTTAATGATTGCTTATAAAATAGATAATCCTGAACTTTGAATATCTTTAGCAAAACCTTTAACAGTATCAATAGATAGTTCTTCTACATCTCTACCTAAATTATTATTGACCTTCTTAACAACATCCGCAGGACATGTAATGATATCTGCACCAATTTCATCAGCTTGAATTACATTAAATAATTCACGGCAACTAGCCCATAATAATTTAACGCCTTTTTTACTATGTGTAATTTCGACGGCTTCTTTCATTAATGGTAATGGATCTACACCAGTGTCGGCGATACGACCAGCGAATACAGATACATATGTTGGTACACCTTCTGTTACAGCTTCAGTAATTTCTTTAACTTGTTCAATCGTATAAACAGCAGTAACATTTAGTCTTACTTGTTTAGCTGATAAAGCTTTAATTAATGGAATGGTAGAAGTACCATCCGTTGTAACAATAGGAATTTTAACAAATACATTGTCACCATATTGTTTTAAGATTTCAGCTTCTTTTTCCATTGTTTCTAAATCATCTGCGAATACTTCAAATGAAATTGAAGCATCAGGAATTTCTCTCACTGCTTCTTCAGCAAATGCTTTATAATCTGTTACACCAGCTTTTGCCATTAAACTTGGATTAGTCGTAAATCCGTCTACTTGTTTATTTTTGTATGCAGCTTTCATTTCTTCGATATCTGCACCATCAGCAAATACCTCTACATTTAATTGTCTCATTACGAATTCCTCCTTAACCGATAACATTGCTTAAACATCAATGGTCACATTATTTAAGTATGTAAGCTTGATTATTTAACTTAACATCATTAATGATTTATAAATAATTTATAACATGCTTTTGAAATGTAAGCGAATTATTTGCCTATATCATAGGATTTCATATTTCACCATATTTTTTATATTAATTTATACTATTCTCATATCCTAAAAAATGGTAGTATATTGTAATGATAACCATCTAGGAGGATGCGCATGTCAAAATCTAAAATTTACTTTTATATTACATTACTACTATTAGCGATAAGCTTTTTCTTTAATACAAACAACCCATTTCTGAATAGTGTTTTAGGTTCATTCGTTAAATTGGTCATCGCATGTAGTGTGATCAACGTCATTATTTTGATTGCTTCTGTGATATTTGCAGATAAATCTATCAAACACGCGCGTGAAAAACAAGATTGGATAAGAATTGGTAGTAAGTTATTGCCTATTCTTATTTTCATTGTGATTATCATTCATATTTTATCTTCATTACATACATATGGTTTCCTTTTTTAAAGTATTTATGTAATGTGGACGTATACAAATCAACCTTTTCCATGAGAATTGGTTGATTTAGTTTTATATATGAAATCCAATCATTCTAGATATAGAATTATATATTTTGTGACTGACCAAATTGAAGGGATTAAAAAAATGCAATATTTATTTATTTTTATTGGTGGCGCCTTTGGTGCATTAATGAGATATCTGTTTTCTTTCTTTAATCATGGACATGACATACCTATAGGCACATTAAGTGCCAATTTAATAGGTGGCTTTTTTATGGGATTTTTGTCGGCTTTAACTATTAAGTTATTTAACAATAATCCTTTATTAAAAAAAGCTGTCACTACTGGATTCATGGGAGCATTGACTACTTTTTCTACATTTCAATTCGAACTCGTTCAAATGTTTAATCAGCAACAATGGGCGTTATTAATCTTTTATGCTTTGATTAGTTACATCCTATGTATCCTTTTATGTTTATTAGGCAAGAAATTAGGTGAGCAGATATGATAATGACAATGGTATTAGTTATGCTGGGCGGCGGTATTGGTGCGATGAGTCGTGCGTTGATATCAAATTACTTCAATCACTTTAATACCAGATTACCTGTTGGTACTTTGATAGTTAATATTGTTGGATGTATGTTAATTGGTGCCATATCAGGCTTATCACTTCACATCAAATGGATGAATCCATTCTTCATCACAGGTATTTTAGGCGGGTTAACAACATTTTCAACCTTATCTAATGAACTTGTAGGCATGGTATCTCCTCAATTTAAGCCTATACCTTTTATTATTTATACGCTCTTGCAATTTGTTGGTGCCTTTGCAAGTTGCTATTTTGCATATCATTTATTTCAATAACTAATGATATTCATTAAAACCACGTCCCCTGTTCGATTGAGGACGTGGTTTTGTCATATTATTTCCCATTAAATTCTGAAGGGTCTGGCCCAATTCTTTTATTTTGATTTAGGTCATCTAATTTTTTCATTTGGTCATCATTTAATTCAAAATCTAATATATTTAGATTTTCGTCAATACGGTGAGGTGTTACTGATTTAGGAATTGTGACTACTTGATGTTGATAGTTCCATCTAATAATCACTTGTGCTGGCGTTTGCCCAACTTCTTGTGCTACTTGATTAACTACTTCATCATCTAATATTTGCGCGTTCATTAATGGTGACCAAGATTCCATCACAATATTTTGAACATCTAAATATTGTCTCAACTCTTTTTGAGTTAAGTATGGATGGAACTCAACTTGGTTAATTACAGGCTTAATAGATACTTGAGCTAGTAACGCTTCAAAATGATCTACATTAAAGTTACTCACTCCAATATTTTTAACACGCTCTTGTTTATATAAATCTTCCATACCTTGCCATGTATCTATCATTAGGGCTTCATTCGTACCCGGCCAATGCATTAAATACAAATCTAGATAATCTAAATCTAACCTTTTCAAACTATTTTCGTAGGCTTGTTCAACATTTTCTCTACCATAATCTTCTAACCATAATTTTGAGGTAATAAATAAATCCTCACGTTTTAAGCCTGCAGATTCAAGCCCTTCTTTAATACCTTGTCCTACCTTTTCTTCATTACCATATACCTTTGCTGTATCGATACTTCTATATCCATTTTCAATTGCGTATTTAACAGCTTTTGTACAATCATCATTATTTTCAACTCTAAATGTACCTAGACCAACTTTCGGCATCGTATGACCATTATAAAATTTAATATTATCCATACATTCCCACTCCTTAAATACAATTTCAATATTCTATACCCTATGAAAGTAGATAAAACTCAGATTAAACATAAGTCATATAAATTTCAATATCTGTGCTCAAAACTAAAAAAGCTAGTAGAGATAAAATCCCTACTAGCTTCGTTGATATTTAATTAAATGATTCGATTTGTTCCATGATTTGTTGTAAATCATCGACATTATATTGAATACGTCCATGGAATACAAATTTGTTAAAGAATTCATCTAGTTGTTCAGGTCCAACTAATACTTTGACATTACTATTTTGAGCATAATTAGAAATAGTAACATCTCCTTCATTTTTAGGGTTAAAGTAAAGAATAGATGTTGGTGTATACTTAGTATTTAATTTACTTTGTAAGTCACCAGCTACATTCTGTATTTGTTGAATCTCATCTGAATAGTTTATAAATGATAATGATTTTTCGTCACTATTTTGATCAAGTACTAATGTTTGAGGCGTTCCTTTATCTAATTCCAACGTATTAAATACTTGTTCCATTGTTGGTAGCTCAGAAAATTGAGCGCCACTAATACCATTATATACATGACCTTTTAATAATTGAGAATCAATAATATATAATCCAGTACGTGTAAGAACGAGATGACTAATTCTTTCAATCTTATTTAATTCATTTGTCGGTAAGAAAATATTAGCCATGATATGCATATCTTCAGGACGAATACGTTTTTCATTGACTAAACGCTCACGAATACCAATTAATCGCATATCAGTTACATATTCACTATGGTTTTTAGAAAATAGCTTTAATGCATCAATTTCTCTTTCTTTACTATTTACTGTAGCTTCATAATCTTCTTTTTGTTTCGTAACTGTCTTTTTATTCTCAATACGTTCTTTTTCCAAAGCTTCTTCATGAGATGCCTTTATACTTTGTTCTTTTTGTTGGTATTCTTCTTCTGTTTGTTGCTTAATCTTTTTCTTACTATTTAATGCAATTAAAAATAGTACAAAAAAGATAATTGCAATAACTACTGCAACAATTAACCCTATACCAATAGGTGAAGATAAACTCATCACATCAACGCTCCTTTTATATGATCAATACAATTAATTATAAAACATAATCAAGACATTTTCGACATCTTGTCGCAATTTATCTTATTATATTTCAAACATCTCACATGCTATTTTGTTTAAGCCTTGTTAATCGTATCTTTTAAAACGTTGACTTTATCCAATTTTTCCCATGGTAATAATACGTCAGTACGTCCAAAATGACCGTATGCAGCAGTTTGTTTATAAATAGGTTGTTTTAAATCTAACATTTTAATGATACCAGCTGGTCTTAAATCAAAGTTTGCTCTAACTGCTTCTACTAATTCAGACTCAGACACTTTACCTGTCCCGAACGTATCAATAGCTATAGATACTGGTTCAGCTACACCAATAGCATAAGCAAGTTGTACTTCACATTGTTCAGCTAATTCTGCAGCAACAATATTCTTCGCTACATATCTTGCAGCATAAGCGGCAGAACGGTCTACTTTAGTTGGATCCTTACCACTGAAGCAACCACCACCATGGCGTGCATAACCTCCGTACGTATCTACAATAATCTTACGTCCTGTTAATCCAGCATCCCCTTGTGGTCCACCGATTACAAAACGTCCTGTAGGATTAATATAGAATTTCGTCTTATCATCCATTAATGATTCTGGAACAGTTGGATAAATGACATGTTTTTTAATATCGTTTTGAATTTCTTCTAACGATTTATCTTCAGCGTGTTGTGTTGATACAACAATAGTATCAATGCGTTTAGGTTTATCATTTTCATCATATTCTACAGTGACTTGAACCTTACCATCTGGACGTAAATAATCTATAATGTCATCTTTACGTACATCTGATAGACGTTTCGCTAATTGATGAGATAAGAAAATAGGTAACGGCATATAAGTATCTGTTTCGTTTGTAGCATAGCCAAACATTAATCCTTGGTCACCTGCACCAGTTGCTTCAATTTCTTCTTCAGAAATATCATCACGGTATTCTAATGCTGTATCAACACCTTGAGCGATATCTGGTGATTGTTCATCAATTGCAGTTAAAACCGCCATTGTTTGTGAATCATAACCATATTTGGCACGTGTATAACCAATATCTTTAATTGTCTCTCTTACTACTTTTGGAATGTCAACATATGTCGTTGTTGAAATTTCACCTGAAATTAATGCCATTCCGGTTGTCACTGTTGTCTCACAAGCGACACGTGCATTAGGGTCGTCTTTAAGAATTTCGTCTAAGATTGCATCAGATACCTGATCAGCAATTTTATCTGGATGTCCTTCAGTTACTGATTCTGAAGTAAATAATCGTTTATTGTTAGTCATGTTTTGCTCCTTTTAAAATATATTACGATAATTCTCTTTTATATGAGCTAAATAAAAGAGCCTTCTACTACTACCTAGATAGAGTGAAGGCTCTTATACGTCCATTCGCTCTTATCGTTCAGACATTATGTGTCTGCAAACGGTTTGGCACCTTTCTTTTTATATGTAAAAAGAGGTTGCTGGGTTTCATTGGGTCCATGTCCCTCCACCACTCAGGATAAGAGAATCCGTTAAAATTAATACTACCTAATAAGAGAATTAATGTCAATTTATGATTTAAGTTATTTTAGTAATAATTTACGGTGGATTAATTAAATTGATATGTTATACTATTGAAATGTAAAGGCTTACATTATAACTATCTGGAGGGATTAAGTATGTCGATTGATACATACTCTGAAACGTCAAAAATTAAACAATTATTAGAAAAACCATCAACGAAGTTTCAACTATCAACAACTCAACTTTACAATAAGATCTTAGATAATAATGAAGGTGAACTTACTGAATTAGGCGCTATTAACGCAAGCACTGGTAAATATACTGGTCGCTCACCAAAAGATAAGTTTATCGTTACTGAACCTTCATATAGAGATAATGTAGATTGGGGAGACGTCAATCAACCTATCGATGAAGAAACATTCTTAAAACTTTATAATAAAGTATTAGATTACTTAGGTAAAAAAGATGAACTATATGTGTTTAACGGCTACGCAGGTAGTGATAAAGATTCACGTTTAAAATTAACTGTCATTAACGAATTAGCATGGCATAATTTATTTGCACATAATATGTTCATTCGTCCTGAATCTAAAGAAGAAGCAAAATCAATCAAACCTAACTTTACGATTGTATCAGCACCACATTTTAAAGCTGATCCTGAAGTTGATGGTACGAAAACTGAAACGTTTGTCATTGTATCATTTAAGCATAAGGTTATTTTAATCGGTGGCACAGAATACGCTGGTGAAATGAAAAAAGGTATCTTCTCAGTAATGAACTACTTATTACCTATGCAAGATATTATGAGTATGCATTGCTCTGCTAACGTAGGAGAAAAAGGCGATGTCGCATTATTCTTTGGGTTATCAGGTACAGGTAAAACAACGTTATCAGCTGATCCTGAAAGAAAATTAATCGGTGACGATGAACATGGTTGGAATAAAAATGGTGTGTTCAACATTGAAGGTGGTTGCTACGCAAAAGCGATCAATCTTTCAAAAGAAAAAGAACCACAAATTTATGATGCTATTGAATACGGCACTATCCTAGAAAACACAGTCGTTAAAGAAGATGGTACTGTTGATTTCGATGATAATAAATTCACTGAAAATACAAGAGCGGCATACCCTATTCATCATATTGATAATATTGTATTACCTTCAAAAGCAGCACATCCTAATACGATTATCTTTTTAACTGCAGATGCATTTGGTGTGATTCCTCCAATTTCAAAATTAACTAAAGATCAAGCAATGTATCATTTCTTAAGTGGATTCACGTCTAAATTAGCAGGTACTGAACGTGGTGTAACTGAACCAGAACCATCATTCTCTACTTGTTTCGGCGCACCATTCTTACCACTACATCCAACTGTTTATGCAGACCTATTAGGTGAATTAATTGATAAACATGATGTTGATGTGTATTTAGTTAACACTGGATGGACTGGCGGAAAATATGGTGTTGGTAGAAGAATTAGTTTACACTATACGCGTCAAATGGTTAACCAAGCAATCTCAGGTAAATTAAAAGATGCAGAGTTTACAAAAGACTCAACATTTGGTTTAAATATTCCAGTTGAAATCGAAGATGTACCAAAAACTATTTTAAATCCTATTAATGCTTGGAGCGACGCTGAAAAATATAAAGCACAAGCAAATGATCTTATCCAACGATTCGAAGATAACTTCAAAAAATTCGGCCCTGAAGTGGAACATATTTCTGACAAAGGTGCTTTCAATAAATAAAAGTAAAGCGCGGCAGACTTAAATCTGCTGCGCTATTTTTTGTTTGTTTCTATTTGAGTCATCCATTTATGTATATACGTTAAAGTTTCTTGCAAAGCAAATGGTCGAGGTACATGTCCTTCTTCCATTTGATAACATGTATCATAAGGTGCACCAATATCTTTCAATTGTCGTTCTAGATAATAAGCTTGATGAATACCTACCTGTTTATCTTTACCACCATGTACAATTAAAATCGGTGGACTTTGCGGTGTAATATATTGTATCGCTTCTCTAACTTCATATGCTTCATGATCTTTTTTAGGATGTCCTACCATTCTTCTCAGCATCCCTCTTAAATCCACACGCTCTTCATACATTAAATGTATATCAGAAACACCACCCCAAATGATATAACTATCAACTGGTAAATCTTGAAATGTTAGCAAGCCTTGCAACCCACCACGAGAAAATCCAATCATATGTATAAACGCGTTGGGATATTTTGAATGTAATATGCGTATAAGTTCAGTGACATCATTTAAATCTCCTCGATAAAACTCATCTTTACCTTCACTACCATTATTACCTCTATAATAAGGGCCTACAACAAGTGTGTGCTCATTGGAAAATTGCATTAAACGAGCTGCTCGTACCCGACCAACTTGTCCTTTTCCGCCTCTTAAATAAACCACGATTCGATTAACTTTACTATATGGTGTCATCATTAGTGCTTTCACTTTTAGATGATCAACATCATAAGTGATTTCATCAAACTGGTGCGTAGCTATTTCAATCGGCATTCTTTTCATTTTAATAAAGTCCAAGTGAAGTCACCCTTTCAAAACAGTGTAAAATGGCGTCATCTTGTAGCAAAAAACTACGTTCACTATATGGTATGTCTTTAATAGAAGTAAAAAGACAAGGGCCATCTGTTTCTAAATAGTCAGTTCGATTGGCTAAAGATGAAACTTGAATAAAATAAACATCTTTGACGAGCCTAGTGGCATCGTTAGTTTTCACAGTATATTGAGCAATATACTGCATTTCTTCTACATATGCGCCGGTTTCTTCATATAATTCTCGTTGGATAGCATCAATACTTGATTCTCCATGTTCTCTTTTGCCGCCAGGAAATTCAATACCTCTATTTTTATGTCGAGTAAATAATAACTTCCCTTGGTATACTGGTATTGCAAGAACGTGATTACCTGTTGGATTATCTGTATTCGCTTTATATGTTAACTGCACTTCTCTTTGGTCTTTATCTAAAAACTTCAAGTACATCACATTCCTTTATAATATGTTAAAATAACTGTATTCAAAATTCTGGTTGGAGGCTTTTTTATGAAAAAAATATTTCTAGCCTTGATACATTTTTATCAACGCTATATATCTCCATTAACACCACCTACTTGTCGCTTTTATCCTACATGTTCAGAATATACGCGTGAAGCGATTCAATATCATGGTGCTTTCAAAGGATTATATTTAGGCATTCGACGCATACTCAAATGCCATCCACTACATAAAGGTGGCTATGACCCAGTACCGCTTGCTAAAAATAAGTCTAAACATCACCATTAATACATTCTAATTTACTTCTATCAACTACTGGGGGGATGAATGCAATCATTCCCTCTTTTAAAATACCTTCATTTTCCACAAAATCATTTTCAAAATAATAGCCTGCTGGCGTCACATCTCCAGGATAATCACCATATTGAGATAACATCGCAGTAAAATATCGACTCAATCCATATTCGTACATACCACCTACAACAATATTAATACCCCTATTTTTTAGATAATCAATGGTTTCGATAACACGGTCAATGCCACCTAATCTAAACGGCTTGAGTACGACCGTATCAATTGGATAATGCGAAACAATAAACTGAATATCATCAATTGATGTAGCTTTTTCATCAATAGCAATAGGTAATTGAGGTTCATCATCAAACTGTTTTAAGGTATTAATATTAGCAAATGGTTCTTCTATATATAATATGTTCTGCTTAGTATTTTTATTTATTTCTTGGTATTGATTGATATCGAGTGACTCATTTGCATCGATGACAATATCAAATGGAAATTCTAATGACTTTAATTTATTAATATCAGAAATTAATTGATTTGAATATTTCACTTTTATACGTTTAGGTTGTGTTTGCTTTAACGTCGCAAATTGGGCATCACTCCATCCACTCACGGTAGCACCATATTCAACCTTAAATGCTTTAAGTTTATAATACATTTGATATAACGCCATGACAACTGTACTGCGGGCTGCCGGACAATGATTTAATGTATTCAATAATGCCTGCCATTCTTCAAACGAATGTACATCTTTATTTTTAATTGATACAAACCACTGTTCAATCTGTTGTTTAACCGATGATATGGTTTCCTTATCATACCATGGTGTTTTAAAGGCATTGCACTCACCAAAATACGTATCACCTGTATCAGTAATCAGTTCGATAACTAAACATTCTCTTTTGTCTAACGACACTTTAGGTGTCACAATAGGTGATTTAAATGCCTGACTATATAAATAAAACTTCAACTCATTTATCTTCATTTTTTGATTCCTTTGACATCACTTTATTTCTTTGTAGTTTACCTGTTGATGTATATGGTAATTCATTTACTTCATAAAAGGCTTTAGGTATTTTATATTTAGCTAAATGTGTGGAGAAATGTTGCTGTAAATCATTTTTATCAACATAGTCTTGGGCGATATAATATAGTACCGGTACTTGACCCCATGTGTCGTCATTTTGACCGATACATACGGCGTCTTCAATTTCAGGAAAATATTTAGCTACAGATTCAATTTGATATGGATAGATATTTTCTCCACCACTAATGATTAAGTCTTTACGACGATCATAAATCATAACGAAGCCATCATCGTCAATTTCAGCAATATCACCTGTTTTAAAAAAGCCATCTTCAAAGGTATCTGTTAAATTAGAAGGATATAAATAACCATTCATTACATTTTCCCCTTTTATAAGTAATTCACCGTGACCATTTTGATCAGCATCTTTAATTTTAACTTTGACATTATCACTCGGTTTTCCAACTGTATCATATCGTTGAGCCAACATATCTGGTGTCGCAGTTAAAAATTGTGAACATGTTTCAGTCATTCCAAACGAATTATAAATAGGCAAGCGATACTTTAAAGCTTGTTGAATTAAATTAGAAGAAAGCTTTGCGCCACCTAACAGTATCTTTTCTAATTGATAAGGCTTTTCTAAACCGGCATCCATTAACCATTTTAATGTTTGTGGTACAAGAGACACATGAGTAATATCTTCATTTTTAATTATATCAAGCATATCTTCTGTATTATATTTCTCTAATAGTCTGACAGTAAATCCTTCCATCACACTACGTAATATCACACTCAAACCAGATATATGATAAATCGGGAGTACAGATAACCATTTAGATTGTTGACTATAACCTAAGCTCCTTTTACATCCTTCTGCACTTGCTAGATGATTCTTAAACGTTTGAGGCACAGCCTTTTGTGGACCTGTCGTACCCGACGTAAACATGATTGATGCGATATTTTCTAATTTAAAAATATTCATTTGATCTTCTATTTGATTTAAAAGCTGAATTTCCTCAATATTGTATATATTAAAACCTTCTAATTCTAAAGATGTCATTGTGATAATTGTATTAACATCGATTGAATTCATTTGAGCAATCATTTCATTAGTCGTTAATCGAGTATTAATCATCGCAATTTCAATATTAGCAAGCCAACATGCATGTATTAATATCAATGATTCAATTCGATTGTTAATATGTAAACCAATTCTTGACTGAGCTAATTGTATTAAATGTTGTGAAAGTACATGCGCTTCATCATATAAAGCTTTGAATGTAAGCGAGCGTTGTCCATCAGTCACAGCTATTTTGTTTTTATTCTTGATAGATTGTTCCTTTAACCAAAAGTCCACGAGTCATTCCTCCATTTATGATTACATATTTAATTATAACGATTTTAATAGCATCTATCAGTGTTCAAATCTTAAATTTCTAATAAAGTATGTAGAAACAAATGTATATCTACACCTTCGCATTCAAGAATGTCCTTTTAAATGATAAAAACTACATCTTGGGAAAAACGTATATAAAATAAGAAAAAAACACCAAAAAAGATTAAAAAAGATTTATATTAAAGATACAAATTATAGGAGGTGAATCACAATGCAATTTATCACAGATCTTATCAAAAAAGCAGTAGATTTCTTCAAAGGTTTATTTGGTAACAAATAATCTGTATCATGATCATCCTGGAACTCAAGTTCCATAATCCTATGGCCCTAAAGCATACCTTATCGTATCGCTTTAGGGTTTTTCTTATATGTTTGATATGTTTGATATGTTATATATGTATAAAGTTTGAATGAAGAAAATTATATATTATAAATATTATCGTTTTTAAGATACTTAGATATGCTTTCAACTAAAACGTTTGGAATTATTAATAGCCATAAAATCATTGCAATGTTTTCAAAATCAATTGTAAAATTTCTGATAACCTTAACCCCTTCTATTTTTATAATCCCAAATCTGGTGATTACTAGCACATATTATATTGTTAAACAGTGTCTCATAATCATATTGACTTATTCTTATAACTTTCATTTGATTTTATCCATAAAAAATAGAGATTGAAGTAGTAATACTTCAATCTCTATAATATAATTTTTTGTTTAATTGTAAAAATTCTCATGATGTATCATTTTAAATTTAAAAAGCAGGATAAGTATAAAACTCAATCCTGCAAAATACTATGATATTCAATTATCGCCTAGCCTCATAGTTGGCTGGCTACTGTGTTCAATGTATTTCGTTTTAATAGTCCACGCACTGTCGTTGACTTATGTATATTATAACATTTTTATTTTATTTCTCAATATATAATTCTAATGTTTTTATTTCTTTTTTAACGTTGTGTGGTTGTCTTTCTTTATGGTCTTCAATTTTTGATTCGGCAACTTTACTCACTTTTATTAGAATTGAGACTTTCATTTAAATTCTTTTATCCTCAAATTAATCCCTAATTTAAAAGAAAACAAAAATAAGCCTAGAATGGATTAAAACCATTCTAGGCACTTTTACGGAGAGTGAGGGATTCGAACCCTCGAGACGCTTGTGGCGCCTACACACTTTCCAGGCGTGCTCCTTCGGCCAACTCGGACAACTCTCCTTCATAATATGATAAATAAAAAAACAGAAGCGATATTTCACTTCTGTTTGTATGACTCCTACGGGACTCGAACCCGTGTTACCGCCGTGAAAGGGCGGTGTCTTAACCGCTTGACCAAGGAGCCATGGCTCCACAGGTAGGACTCGAACCTACGACCGATCGGTTAACAGCCGATAGCTCTACCACTGAGCTACTGTGGAATAATAATGGAGCGGGTGATGGGAATCGAACCCACAACATCAGCTTGGAAGGCTGAGGTTTTGCCATTAAACTACACCCGCATGTGAAATGTAATACGATTATGGGGCGGTTGAAGGGAATCGAACCCTCGAATGTCGGAACCACAATCCGATGCGTTAACCACTTCGCCACAACCGCCAAAAATGACGAATGGTTCAGGACAGAGTCGAACTGCCGACACATGGAGCTTCAATCCATTGCTCTACCAACTGAGCTACTGAACCATAATATTAATAATGGCGGTCTCGACGGGAATCGAACCCGCGATCTCCTGCGTGACAGGCAGGCGTGTTAACCGCTACACTACGAGACCTATTAAAACTATGTATTGCGGGAGGCGGATTTGAACCACCGACCTTCGGGTTATGAGCCCGACGAGCTACCGAACTGCTCCATCCCGCGATAATATTATTTTTGACTACTTGATTATTGTACCATCATTAGCTTAATAAAGTCAACACTTTATTTAAACTAAATTTACATTGTTTGAATTAATAAAACAATCGATACGTTCAAGTCGCTTTAATACGCTCTCGCTTAACACTTTATTAGTATATTAAGTTTGTTACTATTAGTCAATATTAATTCCAAATTAAAATGTGTAAAAATTACTACTTGATTTCATTTTATAACAAAAGTGTCTAAATGGCCTTCTATTATATTAACTTTCATCCAAAATTGATACCTTTTCTATAAAATAATCATCTTCTATTATTCATGTTTTCTGTTTTTTGTCCCTTACTGCTACTAAATGGATCACAATATCAAATGACTAACGCCATACTTATCTATTCTAAATAAGTACGGCGCATTTTTTAAATTATATTATTAATTTCCCTACCCTATTGCGTCATAAATCCTTGCATACGATTTTGTAGTGATGTGAATGTAGTAAAACCATCCTCTTCCATAAAATGGCCACCATCTTCAACAACTCGCATACGTCCATCTAAGGTATCCATGAGTCGTTTCGTTTCTTTATATGAAACATGTGTATCATTTTTAGAACTCAAACCATAAAAATGATCTACTTTACTTTTAACTCGTTCATAATTAATCGTTACTCCATGTAAATCAATATTTTCATCTATGTCTACTGCATCATCTTTAAAACCAGCAATACTGAATAGCCCTTCAACATTTTGTTCTAATGTATCTATAAATTTCAAAGTCGCTATCGTTCCAAATCCATGTGTTACAAAATATGTATCTTTCTTTCTTACATTTAATTGTTGTTGCATTTGCTTAACCCACATATCAATTTTAGCAGGAGTATTAGCTTCTAAATTAAAAAGAGAGACTTTATATCCTTCTAACGTTAAATTGTGACCTAACCATTCATACCAATGATTATGTGCATTTCCTACACTTGAATGAACAATGATGACATCTGTCATTTTTTATCAACCTCACTTCTAGATTAAGTAGCAGTCTTTATCATGAACGTATTTATCTTTATTCTATATCAAAAGCACTTTAAAAAGACATTATTATCCTTTTAAAGTGCTTTAATTAAATTATAAAACGTATTAACGTAATTCCTCTAGCATTTCATCAACCGCATTATGACCTTGTTGGATACAATCAGGTAGGCCAACCGCTTCAAATGGTGCCCCTGTAATTTTTAATCGCGGATAAGTTCGTTTAATATGTTCTTGAATTTTTCTAATTTGTTTAATGTGGCCTACATGGTATTGAGGCATACTTTTCGGTAATCGATTGACTATTGTGAATTCAGGATCACCTTTAAATGTCATCATTTGTTTTAAATCACGACGTACTATAGAAACAATTTCTTCATCTGTGTGATCATCCACAACAGTATCACCTGGTTTACCAACATAAGCTCTTATTAAAACTTTGCCTTCTGGTGTTGTAAATGGCCATTTTTTAGATGTCCATGTACATGCCGTAATATCTGTATTACTTGTTCTAGCAATAACAAAACCAGTACCATCATAAGTATTTTCAATATCTTTTTCATCAAATGCTAGGACAACTGTTGCAACTGTTGTTGAATCCATCGTATTGAAATAATCAAATGCTGGATCATGATTGAACCATTGCATAAACACTTGTTGAGGTGTAGTGACTAATACACCGTCATAAACTTCATTTTTACCATCAACAACCACTTGATAGTCTCTTTGAGATACAATAATATCTTCAACTTTGGTGTTATATTGAATGTCTACACCTTGATTTTTAACAGCTTTTTCAAGTGCTTCGATAAATGAGCTTAAACCATGCTTGAACTGTTTAAATTGTCCTTTCGGCGCACCTGGATATAATTGACGTTGTTTAATACGTTGTTCTTTTTCATCTTTCATACCTTTAATTAAGCTACCAAAGGCTTCTTCTTTTTCTTTAAAGTTAGGAAATGTACTCATTAAACTTAAGTCATCTATATTTGTACCATAGATACCACCCATCAGTGGTTCAATTAAATTTTCAAGTACTTCATCACCTAAACGCTGTCTAAAGAAATCACCTACTGAAATGTCATCTTCTATTTCGATAGGCTTTTTAAATAAATCTAATCCAGCTCTAAGTTTACCTAATGGTGAAATTAATTTAGTTTTGATAAAAGGTTTAATATCCGTTGGTATTCCCATAATAGAACCACCAGGTATCGGATATAATTTATTTTTAGCATAAATGTATGATTGACCTGTCGTATTGGTAATTAAATCATTACCTAATCCAATTTCATTAGCTATATCAGTCATAATCGTTTTTCTACCTAAATAAGACTCTGGGCCTAATTCAATCGTATAGCCATCTTTACGATATGTTTGGATTTTTCCACCTGGTCGATTGGTTGCCTCATAAATGGTTACATTTAAATGAGGATTTTGTTTTTTCATATAGTAAGCACTTGTTAAGCCGGTTATACCTGCACCGATGATTGCTACATTCTTACTCAAAATCATTCACGCTTCCTTCTATTAAAATACTGATTTAATTTCGTCTACAATTGCTCCGATAAATAATGGATGTGTATTAGGCATTTCTGGACGATAATAATTTGCACCGATGTCGTCACAAACAACTTTACATTCATAGTCATTATCATATAAAACTTCTAAATGTTCGCATACAAATCCAACTGGTGTATAGATAAAGTTTTTATAACCATGGGCTTCATATAAATCTCTAGTTAAATCTTGTACATCAGGCCCTAACCAAGGTGTACCAGTATTACCTTCTGATTGCCAACCTTCAGCAACATGGATAATATTTGATTTAACTTTTAATTGTTCTGCTGTGTCATGTAGCTCTTTAGGATATGGATCATTGTTTCTTTCAATTAATCCTTTAGGTAGACTGTGTGCTGATACAACTAATACAGTATCGTCATGTTCTTCAGATGGAATCTGTTTTAAAGTATCATCAATTTGATTAGTCCAAAATTCTAAGAATTTCGGTTGGTGATAATAATGTTTAACATGATGTAATTGAATACCATATTTTTCAGCTTCTTGATCGGCACGTTCATCATAAGAGCCCACTGAAAAGCTTGAATAATGTGGTGCTAAAACTACAGTTACTGCTTCAGTTATACCATCGTTATTCATAGACTCAACTGCTTCTTCTATATATGGAGAAATATGTTTTAAACCTAAATATAACTTAAATTCAACATCATCATATGCGCTATTTAAGGCATCTCTTAATGCTTCTGCCTGTCTGTCTGTTGTACCTGCTAATGGTGATAAGCCACCTATAAATTCATAGCGGTTTTTTAAATCTTGTAGTTCTTCATCTGTTGGTTTTTTACCGTGTCTGATATCAGTATAATAAGGTTCAATGTCACTTTCTTTGTAAGGTGTGCCATAAGCCATTACTAATAATCCTATTGTTTTACTCATTTATAAAACCACCCTTTAATCTAATCATATTACTTACGTTATTCAAATTGAATTAATAGAACTACTGTTGAGTATAATCATGTACAAATTGACTTACTTTGCGAAGTGTTTCTGGTTGAACTTCTGGGAAAACACCATGCCCAAGGTTAAAGATGTGTTTACCTCTAGACATACCTTGGTCTAAAATGTCTTTTAATCTCTCTTCAATTACTTCCCATGGCGCTAATAATAATGAAGGGTCTAAATTACCTTGTAATGTTTTGTTTACGCCCATTTGTTGAGCTTGCTGAATAGATGTTCTCCAATCTAAACCTAGCACATCAATTGGTAAATCATTCCATTCGTTAATTAAATGACTCGCACCAACACCAAATAATATGACTGGAACGTGATGTTGACGCTTAATACCATTTACTAGTTTATCCATACCTGGCTTAATATATTTTCTATAATCTTGAACATTTAAAGCGCCTACCCATGAGTCGAAGATTTGAATCAACTCGGCACCTGCTTCTATTTGTGCATTAACGTAATCTATGGAAATAGCAACCAAATGATCCATTAAAGCAAACCAAGTAGCTTCATCTCGATACATCATTGCTTTAGTTAAATTGTAATTTTTAGATGGTCCGCCTTCTATCATATATGAAGCTAAAGTGAATGGAGCACCAGTAAATCCAATTAACGGTACATTTAATTTTTCTTCAGTTAAAATTTTTATCGTATCTAAAACATATGGTACATCTCGTTTTGGATCAATTTGAGAAAGTTTTTCAACATCTTGTACTGATTTTATTGGATTTTGTATCACTGGTCCGATTCCAGATTTAATCTCAACATCTACACCAATAGGTTTTAACGGTGTCATAATATCTTTATATAAAATCGCAGCATCTGTGTTGTAATTATCAACTGGTAAGTGTGTGACATATGCACATAATTCAGGTTGATGCGTAATATCGAATAATGAATATTTCTCTTTTAATTTACGGTATTCTGGCTGTGACCTCCCTGCCTGACGCATAAACCAGACCGGTGTATGGGATGTCTTTTCACCTTTTATCATTTTTAAAATCGTATCATTCTTGGTATGCACCATATAGTCCCCCTAAATTAAAATCATTCTTATCTATAATATCATATTGTATGTTCGTTCGTATTTTAATGTGCTTAAATGTCATAAAAAAGACATAGTAAAATTATTTGGAAATATGAACTACTTACAAATTGTCATAATTTTTTATTTAGATATTGAAATTCAATATAATAACTCGTCATTTTATATCATGGATATAATATAATTCCATTTAATTTCAGTTTAATTTGTAATAAATCAATACATTCTTATAGATTTATTTTAAAAATCAGACTTTTAAGGTAGAAAATAAAAATTGATAATCGTATAATTAATAAAAACGAGGGAGGTAACTGTCATGAATTTATATACATCTTATGGGACTTATGGATTTTTAAATCAAATTCAACTTAATAATCCAGATCATAATTTATACCAATATTCAGCATCAGATACTTCAGTTATATTAGAAGAAACTGAAGGAAAATCTGTACTAAAACATCCAAGTGCTTATGAAGTGTTATACAGTGTGGGTGAATTTAATGAAGATCATTTTTACTGTGCACTGTTTATTCCTTCATCAGAAGATCATAAAAATCAATTAGAAAAACAATTGCTTCATTTAGGTGCACCTTTTGACACTTTCGGTGGATTCAAAAGTTATCGATTATTACGACCTTTAGAAGGCAATACTTATAAATTGTATTTTGGTTTTGCTAATCGTAGTGCATATGAAGACTTTAAGTCATCTGATTTATTCCAAGATCATTTTTCTAAAGCAGCATTAAATCAATTCTTTGGATATAGTGGCCAACATTCAAGCTACTTTGAACGTTACTTATATCCAGTTGATCATAATTAAAAAATAAGTTGTTCTATAGCGTAGATACTTCTTTCGCTATAGGACAACTTTTTCATTTAATCTCTTAATAATGTTTCTTGGTATTTTAATTTTTTAATGGTACTTCTAATTGTTAAATAACCAACTAAGAAGAATACGATTGAAAAGAAAAATAATGTTGGATTCATGATTGAAAATGTAATTGTTAATATCAAACCAATAATAATCATAAGTCTATATAAAAACTTCTCATAACCCTTGATAACAATTGTATCAGGTACTGGCCAAACCTGTGGCCATAGTCCATAGGCTTGTTGAGTATAAAACTGAGACATTTGTAATAAAGTAATATACATAAACAGACTACCTATTAATATAGATACTACTGGATTTGAAAGCCATACCATTAATATCACCGCAATAAGTGTCAATCTTAATATGATGCTGAAAGCATCTCTACCACGTACAAAACTTCGTATAAATAAATATAAATACATTTGATTTGCATTAAACTTTTTACCTTTTGGTACCGGCAAGATAAAATCTAAATAACTACGTCTAACCGCAGATTCTCTAAGATGTTTGACATCGGTAAACATATTTACAAACTTATAATAATTAGTATAATGTCTATGTTCTACCCCAATCATTCTATCCCATGGGTATAATTGTTTGTCTGCTTTAGATTTTAAAATAACAATCAATATTAATATGACTAACGTGATAATTAACGCGAAATACGTTTGCATTCCGAGAATCAAATAATAGTTAATACTTAAAATAATAAAAAAGCCTATATTCATTAACCAAGTTGATACACCTAATTGATAACCAATCCATCTTAGGCATAATACTAAATAGGGTAATATTAGTGCAATTACTACAAAAACAATATAGTACTGCAAATGGTGATGATTTAATTTATAAAATAATGGAAATGGTACAATGAGTAATACCAATTGCATTATTATTCTTGCAAAGTAACTATATTGAATACTTAATGACATATATCGTTTCATATACTTTTCAAACGGTAATAAAAAAATCTGATCTGCTTCTTTTAATAATGTTCTTAATGGAAATAATGAAGCAATCGCGATAATCATACTAGTTATAAGTGCATAATCGATATGCTTAGGTATATGTTTTAACCACTCTCCATACCCCATGATAAAAGCACCGAACAAGATTAAAAGAAAGACAGTAAAATGACCATTAAAAATAAATTTATTGTAGTAATTCTTTTCTTTACGTATCGCCTTTTGACGCTTTCTAAATAATGTCGTTGCCTGATTATTCATTGGCATGTCCACCTTGAGTAACATGTATATAAATATCATCAAGTGTATGATGATTTAGACCAGTTTGCGTTCTTAATTCCTCTAAATTTCCAAAGGCCACAACTTCACCTTTATCTAAAATGATAAAACGATCACAGTAGCGTTCGGCAGTGGCTAAGATATGTGTACTCATTAACACTGTACGCCCTTCATTTTTCTTTTCTACCATTAAATCAAGCATGGACTGTATACCTAATGGGTCTAAACCTAAAAATGGTTCGTCAATAATGTACAATTCAGGATTAACAATAAAAGCACATATGATCATCACTTTTTGCTTCATACCTTTTGAAAAATGGCTTGGGAAGACTTTTAATTCATCTTGTAACCTAAATATTTTTAATAATGGTTCTGCCCTTTTCATTGCTTCTTCTTGAGATAGACCATATGCCATTGCAGTCATTTCAATATGTTCTTGTAACGTTAATTCATCATAAATAACTGGTGATTCTGGAATATATGATAATTTTCGACGATATGTTTCAATATCGTCTGTTATATTAGTATTTGAAATTGATAATGAGCCTGATGTAGGTGTTAAAAGTCCTAACATATGTTTGATCGTAGTACTTTTACCAGCACCATTCAGACCAATTAATCCAACGATTTCGCCTTTTTTTAATTCAAAATTAATATCCTTAATTACAGGTCGTTTACCGTAACCACCTGTTAGATGTTCTACTTTTACTGTCATAAGGCACCTCCACGAGACCTATTGTATCAAAAATAATGAATTACACCTAAAATTAGCTATGAAGAATGACGAATTTTTGTTAGTAATGCTATAATATACTTTAAGATGAAGAGAAGAGGAGTGTAATCAACATGTCTGAAACGATTTTCAGTAAAATTATTACTGGTGAAATTCCTAGCTTTAAAATTTATGAAAATGATTATGTCTATGCCTTTTTAGATATTTCTCAAGTAACGAAAGGTCATACACTGTTAATCCCTAAAAAAGCCTCAGCAAATATCTTTGAAACAGATGAAGAAACAATGAAACATATAGGTGTTGCTCTTCCTAAAGTGGCAAATGCAATTAAAAAAGCATTTAATCCTGATGGCTTAAACATTATACAAAATAATGGTGAATTCGCCGATCAATCTGTTTTCCATTTACATTTCCATTTAATTCCAAGATATGAAAATGACATTGATGGTTTTGGTTATAAATGGGAAACACATGAAGAAACGTTAAATGATGAAGTCAAAAAAGAAATTGCTGCTCAAATTCAAGCTCAATTTGAATAATCATGCTTAATTTGTCTTAAAATGGGTATAAGATGAATAATACAATTATCCGAGATATAAAAGTGAGGAGATTTATAATGAAAGTAACACGCGTATTGTTTGGTATTGGCGTAGGTGTTGCCGCAGGTTTCGCAGTCTCATTGCGTAATCGTGATGACCAAAGCGTTAAAAATAACACGATTGATGGCGGACAACCAACTGGCGCTCAATCAGAGTTACAACGTGAACTAGAAACAATGAAACAATCATTTAATGACATATTAAATTATAGTTCACAAATTAAAAATGAAGGAACAGAATTTGGTAGTTCAATCGGTGATGAAATCAAAACATTAATCGGTAACTTCAAGTCTGATATTAACCCTAATATTGAAAAGCTACAATCTCACATTGAGAATTTACAAAACCGTGGCGAAGAAATCAGTAACACATTTTCTAAAGAAAAATAAATGAATCATTATTGGGTTTCCCCTATTCAAAAAGTGCAATCAATAATTGCATTTTTGAATAGGGGTTTCTAATATATTGAATCACTTTTGAATTATGGTGTTTGACTGTTTTTTACTAAAGTACCTATTGACTTCATCTCTAATTCAATAGATAATACCATACATATATTGACTAAGAAATGAGGCATGTTGCATGTTTTTATGTACAAGACAAATTGATATTCATGAAAGATTTGGTATACCTAGAATTGCATTCATGAGCATCGTTGGTACCATTATAATGTTTTTGTTTAGTTATGAAGTCATGTACTTTTTTAGTAACACGCCATTATCAGATAAACATTTTTTGATTGTGCTTGTACTTATATTTTTTATGTATCCATTGCATAAAGGGGTTCATTTATTATTTTTCTTACCCTTTTACAAATCATTTCGAATTCATAAATTAACTCGAAAGAAATGGATTCCATATTTTAATACTTATGTAAATACACCTATTCATAAAGTTTATTTTTGTATCAACTTGATATTACCTTTTATATTAATATCATCTTTATTTATTTTTTTATGTATGTATTTCCCTCAATATGGACATTATTGTATGTTTCTATTAGCACTTAATTTTGGTTTTTCTGTACTTGATTTACTTTATTTAAAAATCCTAGTGTTTTCAAACTATGGTAATTATATTGAAGAACATCAATCAGGCGTTCACATTTTAAAAAAAGAAAAATTCGTTTCTACTTTATAAGTTTAAATCTAAAGAGGTCGGGACAAAAGCGTTTAGGATTTGAGCAGAACCGAACGATGATAAAGAACTACTTCCTTATTCATAGGTTAGTAGTTCTTACAAACTCAATAGTTGAGTTTGTTCATTTGAATTGTTTTCCAAATTTTGTCGAATCGTGAGCGTTTGCCCAACTTGCATTATTTGCAGAAATTGGAATACCAATTTCTCTATGTTGGGTCCCTTCTGTCGATAATCCTGCTTTTGGGATGCCGTTAATCGGTTTCCCAGAAGCACAAAAGCTTTATGTCTCAACCTCGTTTTTTATCGTCATGGACTTTTGTCTATAAATCACCTAGTACTATAGTCCTATAGAGAGGGTTTTGAATTGGTACCTTCCCTTTTATATGTTATATTTACGTTGATTATATACATAAAGGAGCTAACAACATATGAAAGCATTTAACAAAATCATGATACCAGTGACAGCAAGTGCCCTTTTACTAGGTGCATGTGGCTCAGATTCGACAGATTCAAAAGAGAACACGCTCATATCATCTAAAGCTGGTGATGTTAAAGTTGAGGATGTTATGAAGAAAATTGGCAAAGATCAAATTGCTAGTAAATCATTCAGTATCGCTCTAGATAAAATTCTCGCTGATAAATATAAAGATAAAGTAGATACTAAAGATATTGATAAAGATATCAAAAAAGAAGAAAAGCAATATGGTGGTAAAGAACAATTTGAAAGTGTTTTAAAACAACAAGGTATGTCAATGGATGAATACAAAGATCAAAAACGTTTATCTGCTTATCAGAAAGAATTATTAAATGATAAGATTAAAGTTTCGGACAAAGAAATCAAAGATAATACTAAAAAAGCTTCTCATATCTTAATCAAAGTCAAATCTAAAGATAGTGATAAAGAAGGCTTATCAGATAAGAAAGCTAAACAAAAAGCTGAAGAAATTCAAAAAGAAGTTTCCAAAGATCCAAGTAAATTTGGAGAAATCGCCAAAAAAGAATCAATGGATAAATCTAGTGCTAAAAAAGATGGTTCCCTTGGTTATGTAACAAAAGGTCAAATGATGGAAAGCTTCGACAAAGCACTATTTAAACTTAAAGAAGGTGAAGTTTCTAAAGTTATCAAAACTGATTATGGTTACCATATCATTAAAGCTGACAAAGAAACTGACTTTAATTCAGAAAAATCAAATCTAAAATCTAAAATTTTAGAACAAAAAATTCAAAAAGATCCTAAATTACTTACCGATGCTTATAAAGAAATTCTAGATGAATATAAAGTAGATTATAAAGATAGAGATATTAAAAAAGCTGTTGATGATACAATTTTAGATCCAGACAAGATTAAACAACAAGAACAACAGTCATCACAAGGTGGCGCTAGCATGCAACAAGGTGCTCCAGGAATGACAGGCTCATAATTCAAAATTAGCATTGACGACTGTAACATTTTGCAATCCTATTTACACATGTTATAATATATATAACAAAGATTTCAGTATGGAAACACCAATCCCCTCACCATTTGCGGTAGTGAGGGGATTTTTTAGTGTAGCTACATGTGTCGCCTATTTACTTATCGTTACGATGGCGTAGCCAATGCGCAAATAATGTAACGATACAACCACTAAAAACAGTAGTTGCGATATGAACAAAGATTTCAGTCATGGAAGTAACATCCCCTCTCATCGTCAAAATGACGCCTGAGAGATAGGCGACGATATTATTATATCATCTCTACTCACTTTTGAAATATATAGATAATAGATTAAATTAAAAGGTGATGAATTCATATTCGAGTTCATCACCTTTTTTCATATTAATCTAATTGTATTGGATTGTAGAATTGTCTATTTTCAAGACCAAAGATTCGCTCAGTAAATTGGCCTTTTTCAGTTTTCTTAAATGCTTTTTCAAACATATTCATTTTAGCATCTATATTATCTATGAAAAATAGAATCTCGGCTTCTTTTAAATGCGGCATTTTAGGTGAACCAAACTCTAATTTACCGTGATGAGCTAAGATCATATGTCTTAATAACATCACCTCTTCACCTTCGATTCCAAGCTCTTTTGCTGCTTCAGCCACTTCATCACTTGCAATTGAAATATGCCCTAATAAATTACCTTCAACAGTATACGTTGTAGCCACAGGTCCACTAAGCTCTTTTACTTTTCCTAAATCATGTAAAATGATGGCACTATATAATAGGCTTCTATTTAATAGTGGGTATATATCACAAATAGATTTAGCAACTTTTAACATCGTTAAAACATGATAACTTAAACCACTCGCAAAATTATGATGATGTGAACTTGCAGCTGGAAATGTAAAGAAACTTTCTTGATACTTTTTAATTAAATGTCTTGTAATGCGTTGTAAATTAGCATTCTCAATATCTAACATATAATGGGAAAGTGCTTCTTGAATTTCAGCTGGAGACATAGGTGCTCCATCTACGAAATCTTGTGTATTCATGTTATCTTCAGGTGTCGCTAATCGAATTTGATTCACTTTCATTTGTTTACGACCACGATAGTTAATGACATCACCTTTTACATGTACGATTTCTTCTGGCTTCAATGTCTGCATATCTTCTTTCGTTGCAGTCCATAATTTAGCCTCAATATCTCCACTTTTGTCTTGTAAATAAAGTGTCATATAGTCTTTACCTTGAGCTGTCACACCTTGTGTTGCTCTGTGGATTAAAAAGAAGTGATTAACTGAATCACCGGGATTTAATTTTTCTACATTTCTCATTATTTCCCGCCTTTCTCTAATTTATTTAATGTAATCATTTCTTTAGTTGGAACAATATTATCATTAGTACACGTAAAGTATAGTACTTGATGATCCGTTGATAATGTTCTTAAGTAATTTAACATTCTTTCTTTACGATCTTTATCAAAGTGTACAAACGCATCATCCACAATAATTGGGAATGGATAATATGGTTTTAATACTTTAATCAAACTCAATCTAAGTGCAACATATAACAACTCTTTCGTAGATTGACTTAACTCTACAGGTTGGTACATTTGACCATTTTCATGTTTAACTTGAATAGCTTCTTCTGAATAATAAATATTAGTATAAGCACCGTTAGTAAGATTTGTGAAAATAAGAATAGCTTCATTAATCACCTGTGGTAAACGTTTATCTTTAATTTGTTTTATATGTTCATCTACTAAACTTTGTAAGTAACTTAAACTTGCCCAATCTTTAGCTATGCTATTCATTCTATTCTTCAAGCTATGATATTCATGACGTAATTGTGTTAATGTCGTATCTGTTTCCATATGCGCAATTTGAGCATTAAGATCACTCACTTCAGCTTGCATATCCAAATATTGTTCATTATATTGGTCAACTTGGTGTGCAAGTAATTGATTTTCCTCGTTTAACTGTGCTGTTGTTTTATCACTTAATTGTGAACTAGCATCATATGAGTAATTTTGATTTTCAAGATATTTTGTTAAATCATTGAAACGCGTCAATTGATTTATATATGTTTGATATTTTTCATGATGTTGATAATATTCTTCTTCCGTAGCCACACCGATATGATTAAATAATTCGTTAATCGTTTGATTATTATCCTCTAAGTGTGTTCGTAGCTGTGATAACTCATCATTTAATAATTTACTTTGTTCAGTATTTTTATGCCACTTTTCATTACTTTCTTCAGCATTTTTAAGCCATTGTTTCACATCGTGGAAGAATGACATTTTATTAAAGTAAGTAAATTGTGATTGTGTCACTGCTTCAGCATGATTATAAAATGCCTCTAAATCATTTACTATTTGATGACGTTTAGAATTTAATTCATCAATATACTGATCATTTGATTTGATTTGGCCCATTGTACCTATACTTTCAACAATAAGGCTATCTGATATTTTTGGTGAAAGATGTAACTCTTGTTTCGCAACTTCAATATTATGATTAATATCATTGAAACGTTGTTTTGCCTTAGATAATGCATTGTTCATATAATTTGATTTTTCATCTAGAACGTCTTTATTTTTTAAAGCATGTTGCCAATGATCACGTGTACGTTGTTGCTCATCTAAATCAAAGTCTAAATCATATTGATTTTCTAAAACTTCTAATTGTTTTTCTAAATCGTCAATTTCTTGTGTGATTGTTTCGCTATAATCTACTTCCTTAGATTTCACTAGGAATATACCGATTACAAACACAACAGTTAATACAGCAAATATAATACCAAAAATCATGTTTTGCGTTAAAAATGCGAAAACGGTTAACGCTGCGCCAACTATTGCTAGTAAAATAAATACCATACGTAACATTTTTTGGCGTTTGTTTTTTCGCTCTTGTTCAATTTCAAATGTTTCTTTTAATTTTTCATAGAGATTTTCTTTCTCATTTAATTCAACAATTTGTTGTTTGTGCTCTTTTTTCTTTTCAAAAGTTTCTTCTGGAACAAGTTGATTTTCTAAGTGATCTAATTCATTGCTATTTGCGTTTTGTTCAATTTTATTATCTTCAATACTACGTTCTAATTGTTGAATATACGCGACTTGCTCTTGCTTGTTTTTAATTTGATCACTAATATGACTCTTCATTGCCTCTGAACTATCAACATCATGATGCGTTTCATTCCAACCAATATTAGATTGCATACTTTCTTTATCACGTTGTTTATCAGAAATTTCTTTTTCTAAAGATCTTAATTCATATTCTTTTTGTTTAATTTCATTTTCTTGCTGATATAAACTATTAAAGGCATCAATATCAGACTGTTTAGCAGGTTCTAAAGATTCATTATCTTGTTTGATATGAGCCAATTGTTGTTCTCTTAAACTAATGTCTTTGAGCAAGGATTGTCTTTGCGCATTTGCAGCTTCATAACGATCAATCCCCTTTTCAGGAAAATGTAATGGTTCAACATTTAGTGCATGTTCTAATTGTTTCCATTCTTGTGTTTGATCATGTAATGCTACTTCTTTTTGCTTTTCTTCATGCATTTTAGAGAGTTGATTCAAGTTCTGTTTGATATTGTCAAGACGGCGTGAAGATTTGTCTTTTTCATCAACTAATCTATGATACGTATCAAGTTTCGCTTCTTCTTCACGTATTTGTGCTTCTAATTGTTTTAACTGATCCACTTGTTGATTAATAATTGGATTTTTACCTGACTTTTTATACAATTCGTCCTTTTTCTGACCAATCGTATCTCTCATGCTTGTAAATTCAGTGGACCCTAAAGCACCCGCTTCAAGTAAATAGTCTTGTAGTTGTTTTTCATCTAAATTACGATGAATATCTTGTAAGCCTAGGACGTCAAAAGAAAATATACCTTGGTATGTCTTTTTAGATATATAATTCAATTTCTTTTGTAACCATTCTTCATCTCGAACGCTACCATCTTCTAGATATACTTTAACGTCACCTTGAGCGCTACCTTTGATACGTTCTACTTCAATGACATTTCCATCGTCTAATTGAAGCGTTAATTTACCACCATATTGATTACCTAATCTTGGTTCTAAACGTGGTTCTTTAGACTTCTTAGTTGGAAAGCCAAACAATATAGAATGGATGAAAGCTTGAATCGTTGATTTACCAGCTTCATTTTCACCAAAAATTTCTGTAAATGATTGGTTAAACTCAATATTTCGCTGAACAAATTGGCCATAGCCATATATCTCAAGTGATTTAATTATCATTTTGTTCACCTCTCATGTCTGCCTTTAATAAATCTTCAGCATGATTGACTAGCTCTGTTTTATCAAAAGTTGTATAGTCATCTAAATATTTAGAAGCACGTGGATTTAAATATAAATCCGACATTGCTTTATCGAAGACTGTTCTATCATTTAATAAATCATTTGAAAACTCATTTACTAATGGAGACTCGTCATTCGATTTATATTTTAAATTTAAATCCTCTATAAATACAAAATCTTTTTCATTTTCTTCATAGTCCGTAATCATTTCTTCGACTTGTAATATATCTTGAGGTGACATCATTGATTCACTATTGATAATGACATTTAAGCGGTAAAATGCTTTTCCTTCTTCTCGTACTTTATCTTTAAATGCTTGGATTGCTTCATACAAGCCCTGTTTAGTTGTTTCTGAAGTTTCAATAGTTGCTTCTTCAAATTTAATAGATTGTGTCGGATAGAATTGTGTAGTGAGCTTTAAATTATCCCCTTGGATAAGTAAACAGCCTTTTTCACCTTTTTCGTTAAAATGTCGACCTTGAATATTACCAGCATAATTAATAACTGGTAAGTCACTTAATTGTTGTCTTTCATGTATGTGACCTAACGCCCAATAATGGTACAATTTACTATTTAAATCTTCTAGTCTAAATTCAGTATATCTATCTTTAACAGATGACTTACTATAAGTACCATGTAGCACCCCGATATGTATACCTTGTTGTCCCTGACTAGATGGAAAGCTATCAATCTTATTCTCATAACTTGCATCATTTTGATAACTAAATCCATGTATAAAAATTGTCTCTCCATCTTTAGTAATCGCTTGATAAGTTTCTACTTGGTTTGAAAATACAGATACATTTTTAGGCCAATTTGATGATATCTTTGTTGACAATGGATCATGATTACCATGACAAATGTAAACGAAAATTTGTTCTTTTTCTAATCGTTCGAATTGCTCTTTTAAAAACACCTCAGCTCGTAATGTTCGATTTTCTTTATCGAATAAATCACCAGCAATGATGATAAAATCTACTTCTTTTTGTAATGCTAAATCAACAATATGTTGAAAACTTTCATACGCACTTTTTTGAACATCCTCAAATATATTGGGGCTCAAATGACTTTTAGATTTAAAAGGACTGTCTAAATGTAAATCCGCACAATGTATAAATTTAACCATAAGCTCTATTCTCCTTATTAAAGACACTTTATGACTGAAGTTAATTAAAATGTATTTAAAATAATAAAGATACATTTCGTATTCTAATTACCAAATAAAAATCCAGTCACAATATTCCTTTATATCTAATCATTTTACCATATGTGAAACATAACAGTCGATGTTGAACATAGTTATTCATTCATAATATAAAAAAAGCTACAGCACTTAATAAGTACTGTAGCTACGAATAAATAACTAACTATTAGTCAGCGTAAATTTCATCTAATGGTTTAACGATGATTTGGTTGATTTCTTGGAATACTTGACTCATTTTTTGTTCAGCTTGCATTAATGAAGAGATGTTTTCATCTTTTTCAATTGCTTGAGCTTGTTCTTGAGCTTTTTGTAAGTCTTCCTCAGGAATTTCTTCACCTTGCATTTGTTTTTGTTGGAAATTCATTTGAGTTTCACGGAATTCATCAAATAATTTTTTTGATTCTTCGTTATCTTTTACTTTAGCATAAGCATCTTTAATAGCTTTGTATTCATCACTATCTCTTAATGCTTGCTCTAATTGGTTTGCATAATCATATAAATTTACTGCCATTGTTCATTGCACTCCTTTGAGTTAATTTGTGTTTCAACACTCTTAATAAATGTAACACATATCATTTAGTTAGACAAAGATTGCGACTATACCTTGGAAAATTCCTATAATACCACCAAGTATAAAACCTAATGACATAATTAATTTTAATTCTTTATTAGCAATATCGATAATAATTTTTTCTATATAGTCTAAATCAAATGTGTTGATTTGATCTTCAACAAGTTGTCTTAAATTAATTTTATGCATAATAGTTGTTAAATTGTTTGATACTTGATTAATAATGATATCTGTCAGTTTGCTAGACAACTCGTTTTCTAAATAATGAATAAACTGAGGTGCCAATTCATTAATAGGTTTTCTTATTTTATCTTGTAAATTAAATTGCGTCATCATTAATGATGTTGCAGTTGTAGCAATATTTTCAAACTGTTCATTTGATACTAATTCACCTAGTTGCTTTTGTTTTAATGTTTCAAATTCATTATTGATCACTTGATCAATAATTGATTTGGCTTTCGGATGATTTGTTAAGCGAATTAATTCTTGTTGTATTCGATCAGCAATACTCTCTCGTGTCATAAACATTTGTAATAGACCTACAATTTTACCTTTTTCATTAAAGAATGTTTCTAACATATCGTTGATGTCGTGCGTACCTTTTGGTGAAGATAAATAAACACGTGCACGTTCACAAATTAAATCACCAACTTCATTCAGTCTTTCTTCAATCAACTCAATTAATTCCTGAGGTAATACATCTTTAACTGTAGATTGTTGATGAGACCTGTAATATTTCATTAGCATTGATTCTACTTCTTCGTGTAGTTGATGTTCTATAAAATAATCGATATTAAAATCAACTTTTTCTGCAATATAGTGAATAGTCATATCATCTGCTTTCAGTTGTTGTATCTGTTTTAAAATAATATCGTTTATCGTACTTTTAGCTTTTCCATCATTTAATTTTTGTCTCATGAGATCTTCTGTAAGCAAATGTTCTTCAATAACTTGACCAATTTTATTTGCAATTTCATCTCTTCTTTTCGGAATTAAACCTGGTGTGAATGGAACTCTTATTTTAAAAATGTAATATGGATTGAACGGGTGAAATAACATTTTGATAGCTATGACGTTAGTTAACCCACCAATAACGGCACCAACCACCATCATAAATAAGATGATTAACAAAGCATGCATGACATAGACTCCCTTCAAAATATAAAAAATCATGATTTATTATAGCATTTAATTTCCTTAGGTTTCGTTAATTTATACTTATAAAACTTTTTTCATTTACCAACTAACTTAAAATAAGTCGTTATAATTACCCACAGTACAAATAAAAGCCTAAGTCATCATTTGTTGACGGCCTAGGCTAATATGTATAGTCAATAACTAAAACATCTTCTATGTTAATAAAAATAAGTGATTAAATCATTTTAAGATTCTACTATCACTTATTTGAGAAAAATTAAATATGAACTAGTTCTTCTTTAGCATTTCTATTGAAATAAGTTTCTGCTTCTCTCATTTTAGAAGTGCCGAAAATAGGTTGTTTTTCAGGATTTAATACACGGTAAATATTGCTAACTTTATTACTTTGTAAAATATAACCGCTTCTAGTTTCAATTGTATTCCAATAAATATCACTAGTTGTTGAGTGATTTGGATAAGCACAATGATTTCTAGATATTGTTTGGACGATTTCTAATGGATCACAACCAAACGTGCTATTCAAAACATCTGAATCTCTAAATAACGCACAAATTGAAACACATGTTGTCCAATTTGGTAATACACGTTCTTTTTCAATTTGAACTAATGTTTTTTTAGAAAGTCCAATTGTTTGAGCCATTGTATCTTGTGTATATCCTGCTTCTATACGAACCATTTTAAATTTTGTTTGAATTAAATCTGTAAAACTCTGTCTATCCATTCTATTATCTACCTTTCTTGAAGAGAATTTATATCCGGACACAAGAAATTGCAATTATACACATTTCTTGAAACACAAATTACATCTTAATATATTTTTAATGAAAATAAAAGAGTCAATTTCGTTTTAAGCTCATTTTTATTAAAGGCAAAATTATCAAAATACTTAAATTTTTAACATAATTTGTAAAAACTTAGTTATTTAACCATCAATAATTGAGCATAATTTTTACTGCTATTAACTTTTTTAATTAAATCAGTTTATTTTCCATAGCATAAATTGCAGCTTGTGTACGATCGCTCACTTGCAATTTACTAAAGATATGACTGACATGTGTTTTAATTGTTTTTTCGGATACAAATAATGTATTAGCAATTTCTTTGTTTGTTTTGCCTTTTACCATTTCTTTAAGTACTTCTGTTTCTCTTTTAGATAATTTATTTGTAAAATGCGGTTTAGAACTCATAGAGTCTATAACATGTTTTGCATCTGGATGAATGATTCGCTTCCCATTAAGTACATTATGAATCGTTTCAATAAGTTTCTGTGGTTCGACGTCTTTCATTTCATAGCCATCAGCACCTTTTTCTATGGCAGAAATGACATGTTCATCATCAACATAACTTGTTAACACTAAAATTTTAATGTTAGGATAATGCTTTTTCAAATACTCAGTTATTTCAATACCATTCATATCTGGCATAACTAAATCTAATAACACAATATCCGGCTGTTCATTGTTTTCTAGGTATTCTAAAAATAGTTTACCTTCAGCAAACCCTTGTACAACCTCTATATCTTCTACAGTAGATAATAAAAATTCTAAGCCTTGTCTTACAATATGATGATCATCGACTAATATGATTTTATTCATCGTTATACTCCTTTAAATAATTAGTTCAATGGTATTTCTATTTCAATACGAGTACCTTTTAATGGCTTTGAATCGATACGTAGACGTCCTTTTAAAATATCTGTACGTTGTTGTAAATGCTTTAAACCATTCGATGTATCAGACATTTGCTTTGTATTGTCAAATCCTTTTCCCTCGTCTTGAACAATCACATAAAGTTTTTCATTTGTCTGTTTTAAAGTTAAAGTAACTTCTTTTGTTTTCGCATGCTTTCTTACATTGTTTAGACATTCTTGAACCATACGATAAACATTTTCTTCAATGACATTGGTAACATCGATCAATCCATCCACATGAACAGTTAAATTCAACTGTAACAATTCACTATAATGATTCAGTGCGTGTAACATTCCTTGCTCTAATCCAACAGGTTTTAATTGCCAAATGAGTGCACGCATTTCATTAACCGCATTTTGACTTGTTTCCTCAATTGTTTTAAAGGCTTTTTTTGACATTTCTTCGTTTGAAATACCATAGGCAGCATGTGCAGTTAATTTTAATGAAAATAACATTTGATTAACCGAATCATGTAAATCTCTAGCTAACCGATTTCTTTCATTAATTCGAGCATTTTCTTTTTCTTTATCAGTTAACATTATACGCTTGATAGCTGAACCAATTTGAAAGGCCACTGATTCTAATAGTGCTAAATCTTCCTGACTATAATGGCTTTTATTTGGTGTAGCAACATTTAATAAACCAAATTGTTCTTCACCAGATCTCAGTGGCACTGTTGCATGGTGCGTAATATCGTCTGTTTCTTCATAATGCGCACGATTGGCTAAATTAATTCTTGAGCAATTAATGATATTAGACGCTTTCGTCAGTTTTTCATTTTGATAGGCACGTACACACCAACATGATCCATCAGTCATATAGTGACATTGATTTTTAGATAGTGCTCCTGGCAAGTTCACACTGGAAACTAATTCATGATGGCCAAAATCATCGATAAAGAAAATCCAACCCGTCGTAAAGTCACTTCCTTCTATCAAAGATTGAATTGCACCTTGCATCATACTATATATTTCTGTTTCTTCATTCAAAAATTCTGCAATTTCTTTAAGGAGAGCGATGCGTGTTGGTTTTTCCATAATTACCTCCAAAAATAATTTGAATATCTATTCTATTATACCGTTTCATGTAATATAAAAAAACATTTCAACGTCATTATGGCGCATGACGGTGATGCAAAGGGTATTATTTAACTTGATTTTATATTGCAATAATACATTTTATGATATGATTAAGAGTAACTATAGGAGGATTTTATGAAATTTACAATACCTGAAAATTATGATCAATATACATTGAGAGAGATTTTCCAAGATTTAAAGTTACCTAAAAAAGACTTACATTTATTAAATATGTCTAAAGATATTACTATTAATAAAGAAACAAGTCGTTTATCTGATAAGGTCAATTCCGGTGATGAAGTATTTATACCTACACCAGAAGAAAAAAGTAATTACTTACCAAGTTATCGTTACGCACAAGTTTACTATGAAAACGATGATTTTGCGATTGTGCTAAAACCTAAAGGTGTCAAAACACATCCAAATGATTTAAAAGAAAGTAATACTTTAATGAATCATCTTATTTATACTATTGATAGTGATTATGTAGAAACTATACATCGATTAGACCAAGAAACAGTTGGTTTATTAATTGTGGCAAAAAATCCATTAATGAAAAAGATATTAGATAGAATGCTAGAAGAAAATGATATCACCCGCATCTATAAAGCACATGTTAAAGCCTTATTACCTATCAAACCCCAAACAATTGATAAACCCATTGGTAAAGATAAGTTTCATCCAAATAAGAAACGTATATCTAATACAGGTCAACGTGCGATCACACATATTTTATCTTCAAATATGATTAAAGAAAATGTATGCGAGTTAGAAATTAAATTAGATACTGGACGCACACACCAAATTCGTGTACATCTAGCAGAAATCGGACACCCTGTCATTGGAGATCCATTATACGGAGATTCAACATTAAGACAATTAGAATTACATAGTTATAAAATCGAATTAGAACACCCATTAACTAAAGAATGGATATCAGTTAGTTTAGATGATGATATTTCATAAAAAAGCTAGGAAGATTAATGTAATTTAATCTTCCTAGCTTTTAATTATTATATTAGCACTAGTGCGGGTCTACCATATCTTCTGGTTTAATCCATTCTTCAAATTGTTCTTCAGTAACATAACCTGATTGAATAGCTGATTCTTTAAGTGTTAAGCCCTCTTTATGTGCTTTTTTAGCTATTTGGGCTGCTTTTTCATATCCAATATGTGGATTTAAAGCAGTCACTAACATTAATGATTGATTTAAGTAATTATCAATATTTTCCTCAATAGGTTCAATACCTACGGCACAGTTATTATTAAATGTTTCCATACCATCTGCTAATAAGTAAATTGATTGTAATGTATTGTGTAAAATGACCGGTTTAAATACATTTAATTCAAAGTTGCCTTGTGAACTTGCGATACCTACTGCAGTGTCATTACCCATCACTTGTACTGCTACCATTGTTAACATTTCACATTGTGTTGGATTAACTTTACCTGGCATAATTGAAGAACCTGGTTCATTTTCAGGAATTGAAATTTCAGCTAAACCTGCTCTTGGACCTGAAGCTAACCATCTTACATCATTAGCAATTTTCATTAAATCGCCAGCTAGTGCTTTTAATGTACCATGCAATTGAACAACTTCATCATGTGCCGTTAATGCATGGAATTTGTTTTCTGATGATACAAATGCATAACCTGTGTTTTCAGAGATAAATTTCGCAACTTTGTCTCCAAACTCTGGATGTGCATTGATTCCTGTACCTACGGCAGTACCACCAATTGCTAAGTTTAGTATATGCTTTTTAGATTCATTTAATAATGTTTCACATCTATCTAACATATAACGCCAACCACTAATTTCTTGTCCTAATTTAATTGGTGTCGCATCTTGTAAATGTGTACGACCAATTTTAATAATAGATTCAAATTCATCTTCTTTTTGTTTGAAAGTTTGGCGTAAATGTTTTAACGCTGGTTCTAATTTAGTTTCAACTTCGTGATATAGTGCAACGTGCATCGCTGTTGGAAATGTGTCGTTAGAGCTTTGAGATTTATTTACATCATCATTCGGATGGATTGATTCATCACTTTGATGTTCTTTTAAATATTCATTAGCTACATAACTAACTACTTCATTCACATTCATATTACTTTGTGTACCGCTTCCTGTTTGCCAAACAACTAATGGGAAATGTTCGTCTAATTCACCATTTAGAATTTTATCACAAGCATAGACGATAGCATCTTTTTTAGCATCACTTAATTTCCCTAACTCGTTGTTAGCTAATGCAGCACCTCTTTTAAGTTGAGCAAATCCGTATACAACTTCAATAGGCATTTTCTCTTTACCTACTGGGAAGTTTCGTTTACTTCTTTCTGTTTGAGCACCCCAATATTTATCTGCAGGTACTTCAATTTCTCCAAATGTATCATGTTCAATACGTACTGACATTTTTTTCTCCCCTTATTATCATTGTTAATCCTAGTATATCACTATTTAATTTGTCATATCAATTTAGAAGTAAAACGTTTACATATATTTTTCAAATACAAAAACTCTAGTTTCTAATAGCAATTCACTACAAAAACTAGAGTTAAAATGTAAATTATTGAAATTTTTGTTTTGTTGCTTGAACCGTTGCAATTGCAGTTAAAATATATAGAATCGCACTAATTATAATTGTAAATGGACTTACTTTAATTAAGATACTTAAAATACCTGTTAAGCTATTATAGAAATCATCTAATGTATACATTAAAATACCAGTAATAGCCAAACAACAAATGACACTGATGATAATGCCAGATTGATTACTTTTAATAAATGTTTGCGCACTGACCTCATCAATTAAACCATTCGAAAGATTTAACTGTAATTGTACTATTTTAAATAAAACCGGTAAGTATAATGCGCCTAGTGCTAATGGAAATGCCTTGATTGAAATTAAACTTACAATAACAGTTGCGATCATTAAATATTTCCAATACTTCCCTAGCATATGTAATCTCCTTTTAAACATGATTCTTCAATATCATACCATAATGCAGGATTTGATGGATGACGTCAATTTGAATTAATTATATAAAAGTTCTTTGATTAATACATAAAAATACTCTTGCAATAGAACTTTCACTATTACAAGAGTTAATATTTATTCTTGATCTAAATCAGAACGCACTTCTGAATCATGAGATTGATTTAATTTATCTTCATCATTTTCTTCAGAAATTTGTTCCATTTCTTTACCTAAATCTTTTAAATCATCTAAATCAGTTACCATTGCATTTTCTTCTTCGTGGTAATTCGTTCTAGAATCTTTATTTTGAGTCATATAGATAACCTCTTTCTCACTTATTCGTTATGCAAAGCGAGCTGTGAAGTATTCTTTTACGTCTTCAGGTAATCCAGCTGCTGCTTCTTTATCTAAAATAACGTTAACCATACGGTGCGCTTTTAAGTCTGCTGGTTCAAAATTAGATTTTCCATTTTCATTATATAATTTTTCAACTACTTCACGTTTATTACTACCAGTAACAACTAAGAAGATTTCACGTGCTTCTAATAAACCTTGTCTAACACTTACGTCTAAATTACCGCTTTCATCAATTGAAACCACTTGTAATACTAATTTACCTTTATTTTCTTTGGTTTTAATTTTATCTGAAATAAAGTCATTAGCATCTTGATTGTATGATAATGAATAAATTTGACTTTGTGGTACACCTAACGCTTCATAATATGATTGATTTTCATCATAATCTAAAATGTTAATTTGACTGAAGTCAACTGCATGTAAATCAACATTCTTTTTTAATTCATCTAATACAGGTGCATGATCTTTTGTTAAATGAACACCTGCGATAGTCATTGGGTTGTTATTAAATTGTTTTCTCAAAATATCCGCTGTATATTCAGCTACTCTTTGCTTATCTTCAAATACTTTAAAGTTCATTGCCATTTTAAAATACACTCCTCTTGGTTTGCTTTACATAGAATAGTATGGTTAATATTAATTCATTTATACCCTAATTATTTATCGTTCAAACTAACCTATGATTATAGAATACTATTTTCTTATCATTAAATATAACATGTAGTCAACTTATTGTTCATTTACTTTGAATTTCAATCATCTTTATTAAGATAAGCCCGGAAATGATTGTTGTCTTAAAGCTTCGTAAATCAATAATGCTGCTGTATTCGAGAGATTTAATGAACGAATTTTATCACTCATCGGGATTCTTAATGCAGTGTCTTGATACTTGTCTTTGACCCAATCCGGTAATCCAGTTGTTTCCCTACCAAAAATAAAATAATGATTATTTTGTGTATCAGAAAAATCAAAATCACTATATGTTTGCTTACCAAATTTTGTTAACAAATAATATTCACCATCTGTTGATTCAAAAAATGATTCTATATTTTCGTGATATGTAATATTAACATGCTCCCAGTAATCTAATCCTGCTCTTTTTAACATCTTATCATCTGTACTAAAGCCAAGCGGTTTAATCAAATGTAAGTGTGTATTGGTACCAGCACAAGTTCTAGCTATATTACCAGTATTTGCAGGGATTTCAGGTTGAAATAATACAATGTGGTTTGTCATTTATTTTTCTCTCCTCATTTCCAAGCCTTTTAACATTTCAACTTGGACTTCTTTAATTTCATTTTCATAATGTGTATGAATAAATTCACGCGCATTTTCCCCTTCAATTTGACCAATTGCCCAATATGCAGTGCCTCTTATCATAGGTCTAGGGTCATGTAATGCAACTTCTTTTAACTCAGGTATAGCACTTATTTCATTAAAATGAGCTAACGCTAATATCGCATTTCGTTGTATAGGTTTTTTACCTCTCCATGCACCCGCTAAATGACCATAAGTATTTTTAAATTCTTTATTACTCATTTGCAATAATGGAACTAATCTAGGCTTCAAAATTTCAGGTTCTAATATAATATCGTCATGTTCTGTATTGATTCCTTTATTTTTAGGACAAACTTGTTGGCATGTGTCACAACCATATAATCGATTGCCAATTTTATATCTGTACTCATCATCTAAATAACCTTTAGTTTGAGTTAAAAAGCTAATACATTTTTGACTATTTAATTGGCCATTGCCTACTAAAGCACCTGTAGGACATCTATCAACACAAATTGTACAATCTCCACAACTATCTAAAATAGGATCATCTGGTTCAAACGGTATACTTACGAGCATTTCACCTAGATATGTCCATGTACCTAAATCAGGATTAATAATAAAACCATTTCGTCCTGCAAATCCTAGTCCTGCACGTTCCGCTACAGCTCTATCTGATAATACTCCAGTGTCCACCATCGATTTAATTTCAACATCAGGTACAATTGATTGGATATATGTTGCCAATTGATCCAATCGTTTTCTCATTATTGTATGATAATCTTGGCCCCATGAAGCACGTGCAAACATACCGCGTCTATCACCACGTACACTTTTAGGTGCCCCTTTAAGTTTATTGGGATATCCAACTGCTATAGCAATAATAGATCTCGCTGTCGGTAAGCTTAATTTAGGTTCAGTTCTTAATGCAATATCAGATTCTTCAAATCCTGAAGCATATCCTTTTGAGTGATAATCTTCTAACTTTTGTTTCAATTCATCAAATGGATCGGCAGTCGTAAAACCAATACTGTCAATACCAATTGTATGTGCGTAATCAATGATATCTTTTTTTAACTGCTTTACGTCCAAGATTTTGCCCCCACATTATAAAAATATACTCTTGTTATTTTAACATATGAATAAATAGTGATGTATGATTATTGATTAAAAGTATATAAGACATAGACTTTAATCCATCATTTATTTTTATTCGATTTAATCGTTTTATTTTTATAACGTTTGTCTTGTCGTATCGTTAGCAGTTGAGTGTAGACATAACAAAAATGAATGCCTGAGAAATTGTCATCTCTCAGGCATTCACAATTAAATTTTGAATTGTTTTACACTTATAATACTCTAGATAAGAAATTTTTAGTTCTTTCATGTTGTGGTTTTTCAAATATTTCCTGTGGTGTACCTGATTCAACAACAACGCCATCTGCCATAAATATTACTTTATCACTGACATCTTTTGCGAAGCCCATTTCATGTGTAACGACCACCATTGTCATTCCCTCTTTAGCTAAATCCTTCATAACCTTCAAAACGTCCCCAACTACTTCAGGGTCAAGTGCAGATGTTGGTTCGTCAAATAAAATAACATCTGGTTGCATAGCTAATGCTCTTGCTATCGCAACTCTCTGCTTTTGTCCACCAGAAAGTTGATTAGGATAAACGTCTGCTTTATCTTTTAATCCTACCTTATCTAGTAATTCAATCGCTTGCTCATTAAGAGTTGAATGATCATTCTTTTTTAACAATTTAGGCGCTAACATAATATTTTCCTTAACCTTTTTATGAGGAAATAAATTAAAGTTTTGAAACACCATGCCCATTTTTTGTCGTAATTGTTCTAAATGAACACCTTTTTTTGTTAAATCGTTACCTTCAAATATAACATGTCCTTTTGTAGGCGTTTCTAATAAATTCATACATCTTAATAACGTGCTTTTTCCACTACCCGATGGACCAATGATAGCTACGACTTCACCTTTATTAATATCTAAATTAATATCTTTTAATACTTCATTGTTACCAAATTTTTTATTTAAATTTTGAATTTTAATCACTGGCTTTCATTCTCCCTTCTATAAAATTCATGATGCGTGATAATGCAAAGGTTAGAATAAAGTACATTCCTGCTGCGACCAATAATGGTGTAAAAGGATCAAATGAAATACCTTGAACCACTTGTGCATTAAACATAATTTCTCCAACACCTATTGTTGATACTATAGATGATTCTTTAATTAAAGTAACAAATTCATTACCTAGTGCTGGTAAAATATTCTTAATAGCCTGTGGCATAACGACTGATTTCATCGTTTGATTGTAACTCAAACCTAAACTGCGTCCAGCTTCTGTTTGTCCTTTATCGATGGAATTAATACCCGCACGAAATATCTCTGCAATATATGCTGATGAGTTAATAACTAATGCAATTGTTCCGCAAATCAAAGCAGAAATATCTAGTCCAAGTGCTGCAGTAGTACCAAAAAATACTATGAAAACTTGTACTAATAATGGTGTACCTCTTAAGAATTCTATATAAATAGAAGCAATCCATGATAATGGTTTAAATTTACTTAATTTCATTAGCGCTATAAACGCTCCTAGAATTGCTCCAAAAACTACACCAACAAATGAAATTAAAATTGTGTTTTGTAATCCTTTGATAAAAAAGCTTTTATATTTTGTATAAAAATTACCATCATCCTGCATATCATTTGCTGCTTTAGTCATATAATGATCTATTAAATTTTTATCATTAACTTCATTGATTGTCTGATTTAATTTTTTTAATAAAATTGGTGAATTTTTAGGTACTGCAATACAAGTTGGTTTCTTTTCTTCATTAAATTTCACATCTGAAAATGCAAGTTCAGGGTTTTGTTTTATGTATGCCTCTGCTACAGGCTTTTCAAGAATTGCTCCTACAGCTTTACCACTTTTCACAGATAAAATAGTTTCTGGTAATTTATATAATGAAGTAACATCTGCATTTTCAATTTCAGTCTTAGCTATTTTTTCTTGATCTGTTCCTTTTTGAACAGCTATTTTCTTATCTTTAAAATCGCTAATAGATTTTAAATGATTTTTTTCATTTTTCTTAACTAACATAATATTATTAGTCATCATATATGGTTTAGTAAAGCTTACCTCTTTTTCACGTTCAGGTGTCGTTGTCATTCCAGAAATAATAATATCAATTTTGCCAGTTTTGAGCGCACCTAGTAAACTATCAAATTGCATATTAATAATTTTCAGTTTGAGATGATTATCTTTAGCTATCTTCTTAGCTAACTCTATATCAACACCAGCATATTCAGTTTTTCCATTTGCATTCTTTTCAAATTCCATCGGTGCATAATCAGCTGATAAGCCAACACGAAGTTCTCCACTATCTTTAATTTTTTGCCAGTTTGTATCCTTCTCTTCAGCATTAATATTGGGTTGTTTCGTTGTTAATGTTGAACCTACTATGATTAAAAATACCAAAAATACTTTAATAAAATATTTCATTAAAGCAACCCTCCTTTATAATATTCATTATTATACAAATTATTACATTAATATGCAATATCATTTTTTAAATATAACAAAAAAAGTGCAGCCATAGCGGCTACACTGAGAATTCGTTTATTCTTTAGGAATTTCAAATTTATAAATTTCGTCATTATATGAATGTATAAACTTTTTACATAACTCATGTACGACAAATGCACTGATAAATGGAATAATAAAGTACCCCACAACTAACATAATTATATTAGTCATTTGGTCTCCCGCCATACGATTTAAAGCATTTATAGGTCCAACAAGTCCTGTATATCCAAATCCAGCAGATAAAGGAGTTCCTTTGATGCCTATAAAGTAAGCAATAATACCAGCAATAGCACCATTTATAATTAGTGGTATAGCTATAATTAAATGTTTTAAATATACCGGTATCATCATTTTAGCTGCTCCAATAAGTAATACCAAATTGACTCCAATAGAATTGACTCTTAGAGATCCAAATAAAAATGTAACACATGCAGCAACAATACCCATATTTGCCGCACCACTACCTAATCCAGTTAAACCTATAGCAGTAGCAATTGCTACCAATGAAATTGGTGTAACCATAAGTAAAGAGAAAGTCACACTTAATAAAATAGACATCGTTAAAGGATTAAGGTCAGTAAATGAATTAATCACTTTACCAATTGTATGTGTTACAACTTGAACATATGGTAAAGTCATAAGGCCAATAGTTCCACTCACAACAGGAATTAAAACTGGTAAAATAATCATTTCAAATGAGCCCAATTTTCCTTGGAATAATAAATATAAAAAACAGGCAATCATCACGACTAAAATGATATTGATAATATCCCCTATGCCTTTAATCATAATACCTTGATTATTAAATATAATTGCGCCTGAGCCTAACATTGCTGAAGAACCAACAATAGCAGCACCTGATCCATTAAATTTGAACTGATGAGCTGCTAAAACACCCACTATGAAAGCCATAAAAGACTGTATAACTGTGACAAGACGAAAGATAGTTTCCAAGAGCTCATTACCATCTTTAAAAAATTTAAGTAATTCTCCTAATAAAGCATTGGGTAATAAGGCAATAACTACCCCTGCTCCAACAGCATTTAGAATATTACTAAAGAAAACTTTACCACCCATTTTTGTACTATTCTTACTCATAATGCACCTCCAAAGCATAATGAAATGATCATATATTATATTTTAAATAGAAAGAAATGAAAATATGATCCAGATAATCTAACTTCAAACCTGTAATAAAATTTAGTTGATATAAAAAAAGTGGTAAATGTGTTTACACAAATACCACTTTCCTTAGACATTATCTATTTTATACCGGCGGTCGGGATCGAACCGACACTCCAAAAAGGAACGGGATTTTGAGTCCCGCGCGTCTGCCAATTCCGCCACGCCGGCCCAATATAAAGAAAAAACTTCCACTTGGAAGTAATAATGGAGCGGAAGATAGGATTTGCACCTATACCTCGTTCCGGGAAGGAACGTGTTCTAAAAGTTGAACTACTCCCGCTTAATATAAAATTTGGAGCGGAAGATAGGACTTACACCTATACCTCGTTCCGGGAAGGAACGTGTTCTGAGAGTTGAACTACTCCCGCTTAATATAAATATTTGGAGCGGAAGATAGGATTTGCACCTATACCTCGTTCCGGGAAGGAACGTGTTCTAAGAGTTGAACTACTCCCGCTTAATAAAAACCTGGAGGCGGCAACCGGATTTGAACCGGTGATAAAGGTTTTGCAGACCTCTGCCTTACCACTTGGCTATGCCGCCAATAACTGGGCTAGCTGGATTCGAACCAGCGCGTGACGGAGTCAAAGTCCGTTGCCTTACCGCTTGGCTATAGCCCATTAATAATAAGGGCGGTTGAAGGGAATCGAACCCTCGAATGTCGGAACCACAATCCGATGCGTTAACCACTTCGCCACAACCGCCATGGCAGGGGCAGTAGGAATCGAACCCACATCAAAGGTTTTGGAGACCTCTATTCTACCGTTGAACTATGCCCCTATTTAGATGGTGGAGGGGGGCAGATTCGAACTGCCGAACCCGAAGGAGCGGATTTACAGTCCGCCGCGTTTAGCCACTTCGCTACCCCTCCAAGAGATGGTGCCGGCCAGAGGACTTGAACCCCCAACCTACTGATTACAAGTCAGTTGCTCTACCAATTGAGCTAGGCCGGCTTGTGAAATGGTTCAGGACAGAGTCGAACTGCCGACACATGGAGCTTCAATCCATTGCTCTACCAACTGAGCTACTGAACCATAATAAAATGTAATGGCGGTCTCGACGGGAATCGAACCCGCGATCTCCTGCGTGACAGGCAGGCGTGTTAACCGCTACACTACGAGACCAAATATGTATTGCGGGAGGCGGATTTGAACCACCGACCTTCGGGTTATGAGCCCGACGAGCTACCGAACTGCTCCATCCCGCGGTAATAATAAATAATAAAAACGGAGGAAGAGGGATTCGAACCCCCGCGGCCCGTTAAGGCCCTGTCGGTTTTCAAGACCGATCCCTTCAGCCGGACTTGGGTATTCCTCCATGATTATAGGTAAATTGCTATTAAATTAAAATGGCGGTCTCGACGGGAATCGAACCCGCGATCTCCTGCGTGACAGGCAGGCGTGTTAACCGCTACACTACGAGACCAAATATAAAACGGAGGAAGAGGGATTCGAACCCCCGCGGCCCGTTAAGGCCCTGTCGGTTTTCAAGACCGATCCCTTCAGCCGGACTTGGGTATTCCTCCAAAATTATATGGACCTTGCAGGACTCGAACCTGCGACCGAACGGTTATGAGCCGTTAGCTCTAACCAACTGAGCTAAAGGTCCTAAATATAATCTTACAACTAATAGTAGTGGCGGTGGAGGGGATCGAACCCCCGACCTCACGGGTATGAACCGTACGCTCTAGCCAGCTGAGCTACACCGCCGTTATCTAGTTTGTAAATTTAATATGGTGGAGACTAGCGGGATCGAACCGCTGACCTCCTGCGTGCAAAGCAGGCGCTCTCCCAGCTGAGCTAAGCCCCCATATTTAATAATTGTTGCTATCGGGAAGACAGGATTCGAACCTACGACCCCTTGGTCCCAAACCAAGTGCTCTACCAAGCTGAGCTACTTCCCGTAGAATAAGCGCGCCCGATAGGAGTCGAACCCATAACCTCTTGATCCGTAGTCAAACGCTCTATCCAATTGAGCTACGGGCGCATATTTATAATAAGATGGTGCCGAGGACCGGAATCGAACCGGTACGGTGATCTCTCACCGCAGGATTTTAAGTCCTGTGCGTCTGCCAGTTCCGCCACCCCGGCACTTATAATGGAGCAGAAGACGGGATTCGAACCCGCGACCCCAACCTTGGCAAGGTTGTATTCTACCGCTGAACTACTTCTGCATATGCGGGTGAAGGGAGTCGAACCCCCACGCCGTAAGGCGCTAGATCCTAAGTCTAGTGCGTCTGCCAATTCCGCCACACCCGCTATTAAAATGGTGAGCCATAGAGGATTCGAACCTCTGACCCTCTGATTAAAAGTCAGATGCTCTACCAACTGAGCTAATGGCTCTAAAGATGGTGCCGGCCAGAGGACTTGAACCCCCAACCTACTGATTACAAGTCAGTTGCTCTACCAATTGAGCTAGGCCGGCTATAAATGGTGGAGAATGACGGGTTCGAACCGCCGACCCTCTGCTTGTAAGGCAGATGCTCTCCCAGCTGAGCTAATTCTCCAATATATTTGCCTGGCAACGTCCTACTCTAGCGGAACGTTAGTCCGACTACCATCGGCGCTAAGGAGCTTAACTTCTGTGTTCGGCATGGGAACAGGTGTGACCTCCTTGCCATTGTCACCAGACAAATGGAATGTATTATACATTCAAAACTAGATAGTAAGTAAAATGATTTTGCGTCGCAAAACATAAATTTTGATTAAGTCTTCGATCGATTAGTATTCGTCAGCTCCACGTGTCACCACGCTTCCACCTCGAACCTATTAACCTCATCATCTTTGAGGGATCTTATAACCGAAGTTGGGAAATCTCATCTTGAGGGGGGCTTCATGCTTAGATGCTTTCAGCACTTATCCCGTCCATACATAGCTACCCAGCTATGCCGTTGGCACGACAACTGGTACACCAGAGGTATGTCCATCCCGGTCCTCTCGTACTAAGGACAGCTCCTCTCAAATTTCCTACGCCCACGACGGATAGGGACCGAACTGTCTCACGACGTTCTGAACCCAGCTCGCGTACCGCTTTAATGGGCGAACAGCCCAACCCTTGGGACCGACTACAGCCCCAGGATGCGATGAGCCGACATCGAGGTGCCAAACCTCCCCGTCGATGTGAACTCTTGGGGGAGATAAGCCTGTTATCCCCGGGGTAGCTTTTATCCGTTGAGCGATGGCCCTTCCATGCGGAACCACCGGATCACTAAGTCCGTCTTTCGACCCTGCTCGACTTGTAAGTCTCGCAGTCAAGCTCCCTTATGCCTTTACACTCTATGAATGATTTCCAACCATTCTGAGGGAACCTTTGAGCGCCTCCGTTACCTTTTAGGAGGCGACCGCCCCAGTCAAACTGCCCACCTGACACTGTCTCCCACCACGATAAGTGGTGCGGGTTAGAAAGCCAACACAGCTAGGGTAGTATCCCACCAATGCCTCCACGTAAGCTAGCGCTCACGTTTCAAAGGCTCCTACCTATCCTGTACAAGCTGTGCCGAATTTCAATATCAGGCTACAGTAAAGCTCCACGGGGTCTTTCCGTCCTGTCGCGGGTAACCTGCATCTTCACAGGTACTATGATTTCACCGAGTCTCTCGTTGAGACAGTGCCCAAATCGTTACGCCTTTCGTGCGGGTCGGAACTTACCCGACAAGGAATTTCGCTACCTTAGGACCGTTATAGTTACGGCCGCCGTTTACTGGGGCTTCGATTCGTAGCTTCGCAGAAGCTAACTACTCCTCTTAACCTTCCAGCACCGGGCAGGCGTCAGCCCCTATACATCACCTTACGGTTTAGCAGAGACCTGTGTTTTTGATAAACAGTCGCTTGGGCCTATTCACTGCGGCTCTTCTGGGCGTTAACCCTAAAGAGCACCCCTTCTCCCGAAGTTACGGGGTCATTTTGCCGAGTTCCTTAACGAGAGTTCGCTCGCTCACCTTAGAATTCTCATCTTGACTACCTGTGTCGGTTTGCGGTACGGGCACCTGTTATCTATCTAGAGGCTTTTCTTGGCAGTGTGAAATCAACGACTCGAGGAAACAATTTCCTCTCCCCATCACAGCTTGACCTTATGAGTGCCGGATTTGCCTAACACTCAGTCTTACTGCTTGGACGTGCAATCCAATAGCACGCTTCGCCTATCCTACTGCGTCCCCCATCGATTAAAACGATACTAGGTGGTACAGGAATATCAACCTGTTATCCATCGCCTACGCCTGTCGGCCTCAGCTTAGGACCCGACTAACCCAGAGCGGACGAGCCTTCCTCTGGAAACCTTAGTCAATCGGTGGACGGGATTCTCACCCGTCTTTCGCTACTCACACCGGCATTCTCACTTCTAAGCGCTCCACATGTCCTTGCGATCATGCTTCGACGCCCTTAGAACGCTCTCCTACCATTGTCCTACGGACAATCCACAGCTTCGGTAATATGTTTAGCCCCGGTACATTTTCGGCGCAGTGTCACTCGACTAGTGAGCTATTACGCACTCTTTAAATGATGGCTGCTTCTAAGCCAACATCCTAGTTGTCTGGGCAACGCCACATCCTTTTCCACTTAACATATATTTTGGGACCTTAGCTGGTGGTCTGGGCTGTTTCCCTTTCGAACACGGACCTTATCACCCATGTTCTGACTCCCAAGTTAAATTGATTGGCATTCGGAGTTTGTCTGAATTCGGTAACCCGAGAAGGGCCCCTCGTCCAAACAGTGCTCTACCTCCAATAATCATCACTTGAGGCTAGCCCTAAAGCTATTTCGGAGAGAACCAGCTATCTCCAAGTTCGATTGGAATTTCTCCGCTACCCTCAGTTCATCCGCTCACTTTTCAACGTAAGTCGGTTCGGTCCTCCATTCAGTGTTACCTGAACTTCAACCTGACCAAGGGTAGATCACCTGGTTTCGGGTCTACGACCAAATACTAAACGCCCTATTCAGACTCGCTTTCGCTACGGCTCCACATTAGCTGCTTAACCTTGCATCAAATCGTAACTCGCCGGTTCATTCTACAAAAGGCACGCCATCACCCATTAACGGGCTCTGACTACTTGTAAGCACACGGTTTCAAGTTCTCTTTCACTCCCCTTCCGGGGTACTTTTCACCTTTCCCTCACGGTACTGGTTCACTATCGGTCACTAGAGAGTATTTAGCCTTAGGAGATGGTCCTCCCAGATTCCGACGGAATTTCACGTGCTCCGTCGTACTCAGGATCCACTCAAGAGAGTATATATTTTCGACTACAGGATTATTACCTTCTTTGATTCAACTTTCCAGATGATTCGTCTAATATATACTTTTGTAACTCCGTATAGAGTGTCCTACAACCCCAACAAGCAAGCTTGTTGGTTTGGGCTCTTCCCGTTTCGCTCGCCGCTACTCAGGGAATCGATTTTTCTTTCTCTTCCTCCGGGTACTAAGATGTTTCAGTTCTCCGGGTCTGCCTTCTGATATGCTATGTATTCACATATCGATAACATGACATAACTCATGCTGGGTTTCCCCATTCGGAAATCTCTGGATCAACGCTTACTTACAGCTCCCCAAAGCATATCGTCGTTAGTAACGTCCTTCATCGGCTTCTAGTGCCAAGGCATCCACCGTGCGCCCTTAATAACTTAATCTATGTTTCCATCCTACAGGAAACGCGTTATTAATCTTGTGAGTGTTCTTTCGAACACTAGCGATTATTTCTTATGAATTCAAGCTTTAAAACTCTAATTCACTCGGTTTTGCTTGGTAAAATCTATTTTACTTACTTATCTAGTTTTCAATGTACAAATATAATGGTGGAGACTAGCGGGATCGAACCGCTGACCTCCTGCGTGCAAAGCAGGCGCTCTCCCAGCTGAGCTAAGCCCCCATACGAATATTAATTAATGGTGGGCCTAAGTGGACTCGAACCACCGACCTCACGCTTATCAGGCGTGCGCTCTAACCAGCTGAGCTATAGGCCCATTAATTATTTGTAAAACAAACAATCAAAACTGAATACAATATGTCAATATTATTCCTCATCTTCTACGAAGATGTTCCGAATATATCCTTAGAAAGGAGGTGATCCAGCCGCACCTTCCGATACGGCTACCTTGTTACGACTTCACCCCAATCATTTGTCCCACCTTCGACGGCTAGCTCCATAAATGGTTACTCCACCGGCTTCGGGTGTTACAAACTCTCGTGGTGTGACGGGCGGTGTGTACAAGACCCGGGAACGTATTCACCGTAGCATGCTGATCTACGATTACTAGCGATTCCAGCTTCATGTAGTCGAGTTGCAGACTACAATCCGAACTGAGAACAACTTTATGGGATTTGCTTGACCTCGCGGTTTAGCTGCCCTTTGTATTGTCCATTGTAGCACGTGTGTAGCCCAAATCATAAGGGGCATGATGATTTGACGTCATCCCCACCTTCCTCCGGTTTGTCACCGGCAGTCAACTTAGAGTGCCCAACTTAATGATGGCAACTAAGCTTAAGGGTTGCGCTCGTTGCGGGACTTAACCCAACATCTCACGACACGAGCTGACGACAACCATGCACCACCTGTCACTTTGTCCCCCGAAGGGGAAAACTCTATCTCTAGAGCAGTCAAAGGATGTCAAGATTTGGTAAGGTTCTTCGCGTTGCTTCGAATTAAACCACATGCTCCACCGCTTGTGCGGGTCCCCGTCAATTCCTTTGAGTTTCAACCTTGCGGTCGTACTCCCCAGGCGGAGTGCTTAATGCGTTAGCTGCAGCACTAAGGGGCGGAAACCCCCTAACACTTAGCACTCATCGTTTACGGCGTGGACTACCAGGGTATCTAATCCTGTTTGATCCCCACGCTTTCGCACATCAGCGTCAGTTACAGACCAGAAAGTCGCCTTCGCCACTGGTGTTCCTCCATATCTCTGCGCATTTCACCGCTACACATGGAATTCCACTTTCCTCTTCTGCACTCAAGTTTTCCAGTTTCCAATGACCCTCCACGGTTGAGCCGTGGGCTTTCACATCAGACTTAAAAAACCGCCTACGCGCGCTTTACGCCCAATAATTCCGGATAACGCTTGCCACCTACGTATTACCGCGGCTGCTGGCACGTAGTTAGCCGTGGCTTTCTGATCAGGTACCATCAAGATGTGCACAGTTACTTACACATTTGTTCTTCCCTGATAACAGAGTTTTACGATCCGAAGACCTTCATCACTCACGCGGCGTTGCTCCGTCAGGCTTTCGCCCATTGCGGAAGATTCCCTACTGCTGCCTCCCGTAGGAGTCTGGACCGTGTCTCAGTTCCAGTGTGGCCGATCACCCTCTCAGGTCGGCTACGTATCGTTGCCTTGGTAAGCCGTTACCTTACCAACTAGCTAATACGGCGCGGATCCATCTATAAGTGACAGCAAAGCCGCCTTTCACTATTGAACCATGCGGTTCAATATGTTATCCGGTATTAGCTCCGGTTTCCCGAAGTTATCCCAGTCTTATAGGTAGGTTATCCACGTGTTACTCACCCGTCCGCCGCTAACGTCAAAGGAGCAAGCTCCTTATCTGTTCGCTCGACTTGCATGTATTAGGCACGCCGCCAGCGTTCATCCTGAGCCAGGATCAAACTCTCCATAAAAAATTATGATGTTTGATTAGCTCATAAAACTAAATTAATTGTTGCAACTTTCGTTACATTATTGGAATTAACGTTGACATATTGTCATTCAGTTTTCAATGTTCGTTTTTCGCTTACAATATCTTATTATATCGCGTTTGTTTAATGAAGTCAACAATAAATTTAAATTCTTTTTTAAGAAATATGTTATTAATGACTCAACAAAATCTATAATATAATGTTTGAATTGAAAGTTCAATAGTCAAAATTACACTTTATCAACATTTGCTTTAAAAAGTTAATGAAATCTTTTCAAATAGTTAATATCGTTTTGACGACTTTTATATAATACCAAGTAATCATTTTTACGTCAACGTATTTCAACTATTTAATTTGTATAAATTTACTCAAAGTATAGTTAATTTTTATATTAAGTGAACAATAGTTTATAAAGTGTAATCCGCGTCTTCGGATTTATCATTCATCTACCCTTTCTGTTGTCTCTGATATAACTTCGCTATTCTTAATTAATAGTTACTATTCTTTGAATAGGATATAAAGGTGTTCATATGATTAAGTTGATCACATTACTCCATACTAAAAAAATAAACCATGTTTGACAATTATTGAATCAAACATGGTTTTGTTTATTGTTAACTTTTATCTTGATGAGTAAATGATGCCTATTCTTCTTTATCTTTGCATTCTTTACAAATTCCATAAATTTCCATTCGATGATGTGTTACGTCAAATTCAGTAACATGTTGTGCTAGCTGTTCCACTTCGTCTAACTGTGGATAATGGAAGTCAACTATTTTACCGCATTTTTCACAAATAATATGGTAATGATTGTGAGTATTGAAATCAAATCGACTTGATGCATCACCGTATGTGAGCTCTTTTACAATGCCAATATCTTTGAATACTCTTAAATTATTATATATTGTCGCAACACTTATATTAGGAAAATCTGGTGAAAGTGCTTGATAAATTTCGTCGGCACTAGGATGTGTTTTTGAAGAAATCATGAATTTCAAAATTGCTTGTCTTTGTGGCGTTATACGTATACCAGCTTTTCTTAAAGACGCAATTGATTCTTCAAGTTCATGTTCTATTGATTCTAATTCCGCGCTCATTTTTTTCACCATCTTTCTAGTTAATAATGATTATTACTTAATACTAATATAACTGTTACAATTTACTAATGTCAATAAAACAGTTGTATTTTCATTAATATCTTTTTACTGGGTCTACTTCATTCTCAATTAGATTTCCATAATTGAGAAAATGTTTTAAGTTTTTGATGAATATTTCTGTAACGTCATGATTAATACCATGATCATTGCCTGTAATATGTGCTGTTATAGTTACGTTGTCTAGATCATATAATGCGTTATCTGATGTTAATGGCTCTTTTTCAAATACATCTAAGTAGGCATGTCTTATTTCATTATTACTTAATGCTTTTATCAGTGTATCTTCCTCAACTACAGTACCTCTACCAACATTAATAAACATTGCACTTTCTTTCATATTCTCAAAGTCTTTGTATTTGATTAAATGAATCGTTTCGTCTGTTTCCGGTAAACTATTGATTACTATGTCTCCTTTTCCTAATAAGTCACTTAGATTATCAATTGTTTGTACCTCATCAAACCATTCTTTATGTTCACCTGATTTACTTACACCTATTACCTTCATATCAAAAGCTTTCGCTAACTTTGCTGTTCGTTGTGCGATTGCTCCTGTGCCTAAAAATAATATACAATCACCATTTAACCTTCTGCCAGTCATTTTCGAATCATATATCCTATTTTGTTGATTAATAAATGATGTTTTCATTTTCTTATAATCATCTAATATAAAAGCAATGATGAATTCAGAAAGTTGTTTTGCCTGTACACCTCTACTATTGGTTAATTTAATATTTCGTTTATTAATATAGTTTAATGGTAATGAATTAACACCAGTAGCATACCAAGCAATCCATTTAAGATTAGGGCAGTCCTCTAAAAATGTTTCATCTAGACTTCCATCATATCCAATTAAGATATCTAGTGATTGTCTGTCTTCATTTGGTATATTTTTAGCTTTTTTAATAAATTTAAACTCCACCTGTGGAAATGTCTCTTTTAATTTATCTTCTAACTCTCCTAATCTGAACAGACTAACTACTTTCATCTATATCACTCCAAAATGTTTTTTAGCTCTTCAATATGGGTCTTAACTTTAACTTTTTTAATAACATCTTTAACTATGCCTTGCTCATCTATAACAAACGTTGTTCGAACTATACCCATACTTTCTTTACCAAATGATTTTTTTAATTGATATACACCAACTTCATTTGAAAGCTGATAGTCTTGGTCTACGAGTAAATCAAAGTTAAGCTCATGTTTCTCTATAAAATTTTGATGTTTTTTCTTAGAATCCCCACTTACTCCATAGATATTGACATTCAAATCATTAAACATTTCAATATTATCTCGAAAATCACAAGCTTCTGTAGTACAAGTTGGCGTATTATCTCTAGGATAGAAATATAATATTGTCACTTGCCCTTTAATCGTTTCATTAGTAATAAGTTCTCCATTTTGATTTTCTAGTGAAAATTCTGGAAATTGATCACCTTTTTTTAACATTTAATCACCTGTTTCTTCATTAAGTTAATTTTATGATACGATAATAAGCGACAATATTAAATTAAAAGAGGTTGATAGTATGAACTTTACTGAAAGTGAACGACTTCAGGAATTATCAAATGAATATATTTTAGGTGGTGTAAATTCTCCATCACGTTCTTATAAAGCAGTTGGTGGTGGCGCACCTGTAGTAATGAAGGAAGGTAAAGGCGCTTATTTATATGATGTAGATGGCAATAAATTTATAGATTATTTACAAGCATATGGCCCTATCATTACGGGTCACGCACATCCTCATATTACGAAAGCTATTCAAGAACAAGCAGCCAAAGGTGTACTATATGGAACGCCTACTGAATTAGAAATTGAATTTAGTAAGAAATTACGAGAAGCTATTCCTTCTCTAGAAAAAATTAGATTCGTAAACTCTGGTACTGAAGCTGTCATGACTACTATAAGAGTTGCACGCGCTTATACTAAACGAAATAAAATCATTAAATTTGCTGGTTCATATCATGGTCATTCTGATTTAGTACTAGTTGCTGCTGGTAGTGGCCCTTCTCAACTTGGTTCTCCTGATTCTGCAGGTGTCCCAGAAAGTGTTGCTAAGGAAGTAATTACTGTGCCATTTAACGATATTGAATCATATAAAGAAGCAATTAAACATTGGGGTGACGACGTTGCTGCCGTTTTAGTAGAGCCAATTGTAGGTAACTTTGGTATGGTAATGCCCGAACCAGGATTTTTAGAAGAAGTTAATCGTATTACACATGAAAATAACAGTTTAGTCATTTATGATGAAGTGATTACAGCGTTTAGATTTCACTATGGTGCTGCCCAAGATTTACTTGGTGTTATACCTGATTTAACTGCTTTTGGTAAAATTGTTGGGGGCGGCTTACCAATCGGTGGTTATGGTGGCCGTCAAGATATAATGGAACATGTAGCGCCACTTGGACCAGCCTATCAAGCAGGAACTATGGCCGGTAACCCATTATCTATGAAAGCTGGTATTGCATTACTTGAAGTTCTAGAACAAGACGGTGTCTATGAAAAATTAGATAAGCTAGGTAAACGATTAGAAGATGGTCTTTTACAACTAATTGATAAACATCAAATCACTGCCACAATTAATCGTATTTATGGCTCTCTCACATTGTACTTTACTAATGAAAAGATTACTCATTACGAACAAGTAGAAAATTCTGATGGTGAGGCATTTGCTAAATTCTTTAAATTAATGTTAAATCAAGGTATTAATTTAGCTCCTTCTAAATTCGAAGCTTGGTTCTTAACTACAGAACATACTGAAGAAGACATTGATCAAACACTTAAAGCAGCTGATTATGCGTTTAGTCAAATGAAATAATTTTTGGTTATTCAAGCGGCTATGATAAAAGAGTCTTTACCTATAATCCTGCTTTGGGGATGCCGTTAATTTATCCAAGACATAATCTTTGTCTTGGATTTTATTTATTTAAAATGATTTAATTCTGGTTTAATAGACTATATCTTATTGAAAATAAATTACCTTTTCTACTTATAAAATTGTACATTTATTTCATGTTAAGTACTGGCTACCTTCTTTCTTATAATTAAACTATTCTCATTATTAAATTTAAGACCATAGTTAATGTAATTTTAAAGTCATCTATAATGGTTATATTCACTTGAAATTTATTGTCAGTCAGTGTATAACAATAGTGAATACGAATTTAATATTATATTCAATAAATCATAAAAGGAGCGCTATTTTTTGAGACTTGGAGCTCGGATTTTAAAAACTGGTATAGCAATTATATTAGCTATGTCTATCGCTTCTTTACTACCTGATGATGTTGGTCTTAAATCATTAGCCGGCGTCAGTGCTGTTGTTGCTATGCAACCCAGTGTCTATAAGTCGATAAAAACAGTTTCAGACCAAGCTATAGGTAACATCATTGGTGCGTTATTGGCTGTCACTATGGTGACGATCTTTAGTGATAATTTCATTATCATGGGTGTCACAGTTATATTATTAATTGCAATTTTATTCAGATTTAACTTAGCCCATGTTGCTACTTTAGCAAGTGTAACTGCATTAATCATTATGGGACAACATACAGGGTCTTTCTATGTTGCCGCTTTCTTTAGATTTGTTCTAGTCATGATTGGTGTACTAAGTTCTTCAATTGTGAACTTGTTATTCTTGCCTCCTAAATTTGAAACGAAAATCTATTATAATTCTGCTAACATTTCATCTGATATATTTGTATGGTTTAAACTCGTACTAAATGATACATCCGAATTTCATAATATTAAACAAGATGGCAATCAGTTAAATACTAGGATTAATAAATTAGAGCAGATTTATAATTTTTATCACGAAGAAAGACCACTATTTAAAAAGCATATCCACGCACAATATCGAAAGAAAATTTTATTCAAAGAAGTAGTAAGAACGACTAGATTAGCATATGAAGTATTAAATAGAATGTCACGTTATCAAAATGATTTACATCAACTAAATAATCAATTACTATTACAGATTAAATTAGAATTGGATTCACTTATTGCTTTTCATGAACAAATTTTAAAAAGTTTATCTAAAAAAGCAAAATATAATGTGGCTCAATTTCAATATGAAGTTGATAATCCTCAAAAGAAAGATTTAATGGATGCCTTTCAAAATGAATTGATCCATAATCCATATCAAACACATTATTCTTATGCTAATATTATGCAAATCATCGCAGCTATTGAAGAATATCGATATCATTTGGAACATTTAGATCGTTTACGAATTAGTTTCTTCACCTATCATCGTTCAGATTCTGATATTGATATCGCTGATGAAGATTTTGATTTATAATACCGAATATTTGTTAGCAATAAATATCCAACTCCAAATTAAAGAAGAGCTTAAGGCACTAAATGTCTTAAGCTCTTCTTTGTCTTATTTATAAATTTTGAATACTGTATAAGTGTTCATATGCACCTTTTTTATCGATTAATTCTTGATGTGTACCCGTTTCGACAATTTGTCCATTTTGCATCACTACTATCTTATCTGCATGTGTGATCGTTGATAATCGATGTGCCACGATTAAAGTAGTACGGTCCTTACTTAACACATCAAGTGCTTCTTGTATGATTGCTTCACTTTCTAAATCTAATGCACTTGTTGCTTCATCTAAGATTAGTATTGGTGGATTGTTTAAGAAAATACGTGCTATTGATAGTCTTTGTTTTTGACCACCTGATAATTTGACACCACGTTCCCCTACTTCAGTGTCATATCCATCTTGCAAATTCATAATAAAATCATGAGCATTAGCCATCTTAGCCGCTTCAACGACTTCTTCGTCTGTTGCATCAGGTCGACCTAATAAAATATTTTCTTTCACAGTATCAGAAAATAGGATATTATCTTGTTGAACTAAGCCAATTTGATTTCTCAGGCTACCTGTTAAGAAGTCTTTAATATTATGTTGGTCAATCAATATTTCACCATCAGTTACGTCATAAAATCTTGGTATTAAATTGATTAAGGTAGATTTTCCTCCACCACTCATTCCTACAAAAGCAACTGTGTCTCCTTTATTTATTGTCAGATTAATATCTTTCAAAACTTCTTGTTCATTTTCATTATATTTGAAACTTACATGTTTTAATTCAATTTGTCCTTGTTTAATCTCAATAGGTTGTGCACCTACACCATTTTTAATGTCATAATCTTCATCAATTAATTGAAAAACACGATCCATTGAAGCAAAACTTTGTGTAAGTGTAGTAAATGATGAAACTAAACGTCTTAAAGGTCCAAACAATTGTTCAAGATATCCAACAAATGCTGCTAAGGTACCGACTGTAATTGAGCCACTTATAGCTAAATATGCACCTACACCTATAACAATAATTGGTCCAATATCCGTTACGGTGTTTATCGCTGCAAATGAATATGCGTTCCATCTTGTATGTTTGAAAGCTTTTTGTAAAAAGTTTTGATTTCGATTATCAAAATTTTGAGCTTCATTATCTTCAATAGCAAAGCTTTTAATAACTGACATACCTTGAACGCGTTCATGTAAAAATCCTTGAACTTCCGCTAATGCTTGAGATCTAACCCTAGTTAACTTTCTTAATCTTCCAAAGAAGAAATATACAGTTAAAATATAAAATGGGAATATAAATATCGCTGCAAATGTTAATTTTACATCAAGGAAGAACATGATCGTTAATGCAATTATAATTGTAATACAATCTAACCAAATGTTCATAAGACCTGTTAAGATAAAATCTTTAGTTTGTTCAACGTCATTAATTACTCGTGAAATCACTTGACCAACTTGATTGTTGGCATAAAAGCGAGCACTTAATGCTTGTAAATGATTGTATAACTGTTTACGAATATCATATAAAATTTTGTTACTTGTCCATTGTGCTAAATATTGTCTTATAAATTCAATTGGTGGTCTTACTATTAAAAAGATAAATAAAGCTATACCTATGGCAATTGCTAAATGTGAATACTTTTCACTAGCGCTTAGGGAGTGATTATTAATAACACCATCAATCGCATATTTTATAAGTAATGGAATTAACATCGGTATACCGAATTTAATAATACCAACAATAATTGTAGCAATGATTCGATATTTGTACGGTTTTACGAATTCTAAATATCGTCTAATCATTTGTTGTAATCCCCCCACATTTTATTTGATATTGATTTATTTAAAATGGAACAGAGGTTGGATACGGTAAATACATCATGAATAACGATTCACTTCAACTATCTCTTTAAATTAGAGAAATAGTTAATAGGTGTTATTCTTCGGTAATTTACTTACATATCTCAACCTCTGAATGATATGATTATCAAGTTTAGCTATATTGATAGAGATTGGTTCATATCTAATAATCGTTTTAAATAATCCAATGCAATATTAAATAATATAAACCATCTCTATATGTTTTACATCTTATTTGCTTAATAATCTCTAATTTTCTTATATCGTTCTTTCCATACTTTAATAAAGTCTGGTGCGAACGGCCCTTTTTTCTGTTCAATCCATTGTTGTAAAATATCGACACTACGTCTCAATATAACATCAATATCATGAGGGTAGTTCATTTGATTCATATGTTGTTCATACTCATCTTCATCTAACAAATGATATTTACCATTTGGATAAACTTTAATATCAAGATCATAGTCTATATATTTTAAAGCTTCCTCATCACATACAAATGGTGAAGACAAGTTGCAATAATAGTAGACACCATCTTCACGGAACATACAAATGACATTAAACCAATACTCTGAATGAAAGTAGACAATAGCTGGTTCTCTCGTAATCCATGTACGACCATCACTTTCTGTTACTAGCGTATGATCGTTACCACCGATAATGACATGATCAGTTCCTTTTAAAATAGTTGTTTCAGACCATACACGATGGATATTACCATCATGTTTATAACTTTGAATCTTTATATCTTGTCCTTCTTTAGGTATGGATTCTTTTACCATACTCCACACCACCTTTATACTTTTTAACCATTTAGATTATATCATATTTATAAAGTACTTCTGAACTTTGATGCAATTAAATTGATACTTTTAATACATTTATTTCCTTACTGTTATACTTCAATAAATTGATAAATTTTAGCCATAGGTACTGGAAAAGTAAATTGATCTCGTTGTTCTAAATCAAACCATATCATATTCTCAGGTAAAGACGACGCTTCAATCTCAAGTTCCTCTGGTACGCTATACACCTTAATATGCCATGTTAAATGCGTGAATTGATGCTTTAATTTAAAAATCGGTTCAGATAAAGGTTCAATCTGGTGGTTTAATTGCTTTGATATTTGGTCAATTGCATGAGATGTTTCAAACATCGGGAATTCCCACATTCCACTTAATAATCTTTCTTGTCGTTTTTCTAATAGATATTCACCACGTTTATTACGAATGAGAAAAACACTTTGATCAATCGTTTTCTTTTTAACATTCTTAGTTTTAACAGGTAAATCTAATACAGTACCTTTATCGTATGCCTCGCAGTTTTCTTGTACTGGGCAAAACATGCAGAGTGGATTTTTAGGTGTACAAATTAATGCACCAAGTTCCATCATAGATTGGTTAAATGTACCAGCTTCTTCACGCACGTATGGTAATAATTCTTGTTCATAAGCTTTACGTGTGGATTGTAGTTTTATATCTCTACTGTCATTATTAAGTCTAGACCAAACTCTAAATACATTACCGTCAACAGTAGGTAGCGGATGATCAAATGCAATACTCATAACTGCCGCTTGTGTATATGGCCCAACACCTTTTAAGGCTTTAAAATTCTCAGGATCTGACGGCACAATACCTTGATACTCATGTTGAACTTCTTTGATTGCATGATGAAAATTTCGTGCACGACTATAATATCCTAGCCCTTCCCAATATTTAAGTACTTCATCTTCATGCGCCTCACTTAAATCCGCAATAGTAGGGAATCGTTGTATAAATCTGTCATAATAATCAATAACTGTTTTAACTTGTGTTTGTTGCAACATAACTTCGCTTAACCATATATAATATGGATTCGTCGTTTCACGCCAAGGCATAGAACGTTGATTTTGATTAAACCATTGCATTATATTTTTTTTAAAATTGTCTTCTAAATACATATATTTCCCTTTCTTCAACGTGTTTTGATGTTTTAAATTAAGCACAAAGGCTATTTTACATACATGTTATATAAATTAATGTGAGTTGATTTTTTTATTCCAACTTTTAGATTATAATATATTATAAATTAAGACGAAATGAGTGAACATATATGGATACAGCCACGCATATCGTGATTGGTGTTGGCCTTACAGCACTTGCAACACAAGATCCTGCTATGTCAGATACATTTGCAGCAACCGCTACAACACTAATTGCAGGATCACTTATACCTGACGGAGATACAGTTTTAAAACTAAAAGATAATTCAACGTATATTTCACATCATAGAGGTATTACACACTCTATTCCTTTTACAATCTTATGGCCTATTTTAATCACGTTTTTAATTTTTGTCATATTCAACCATACGAACCCTTTACATGTATGGATGTGGGCGCAATTAGCTGTGTTCTTGCATGTATTTGTTGATATCTTTAATTCCTATGGTACACAAGCTTTAAGACCTATTACAAATAAGTGGATTCAACTTGGTGTAATTAATACGTTCGACCCAATAATATTTATTATTCTATGTATTGGCGTGGCATTGTGGGCATTTGGTGTACATCCTTACTTAGCCTTTTTCCCGATTATCGGGGTTCTCGTAATATACTATATTGTCCGCTTTAAAATGCAATCATTCTTGAGAAAACAAGCATTGAAGCAAATTAAACAAGAACATAATCCTGTTAAAGTTTTCGTGATTCCTACTTTAAAATTTATGGAATGGCGTATAGCAATTCAAACTGATGAACATGATTATGTAGGTAGATCATTTGGTAGAAACATTGTTTTTAGTGATAAGGTCAAACGTCAACATTTATCAATTGATTCATTATTATGGAAAGTTAAAAACAATAAAGATATTAGGACATTTTTAAATTTTTCATCGATTTATCGTTGGCAAACAACACCATTAGAAGATGGTACTACTGAAATTAGATTAATGGACTTGAGATATTTAAATAATGATCATTATGCATTTGTTGCAATTGCTCATTTAACTCAACAAGATGAAATCGACCACTCATATATTGGATGGGTATTTAGCGAAGATAAACTTCAGCGTAAATTATTCGCCAAATAAAATAGCCGAGGCACTTGGATAACTTCATTCTCCAAGTCCTTGGCTATTTTTCTTATTATTTCTTTTGCTCATTCTCTACTTTTTCATTATTATTTATTTCATTCAAGCTATTTTTTTTCATCATTAGATTGAATTACTTTTTGTAGTTTTATATTTTGATTTCTATATTTCGCATGTGCTACATAACGTGACAATGCAAAATTGATAATAGAAATGATTGCAATAAAACATAACATGTATAGATGATATGGAAGATTAGCTACACTCACGTTTCCAAATAACACTGATTGCGCCAATCCATTAACTATATAATATAAAGGGTTTAACATTAATAGGTGTTCGATAAGCGTCAAGTGTGTCTTTGGCATATAAATTATAGGCAATATCAAAAATTCTACTACACAAAAGATATAGAAATATTTATCAATTTTGTAATTTAGTATTTTCAAAAGACCGAATGTTACTGACAATAAACTTATCAACACTATAGAAACAAATAAAAAGAATAACGTCGCTAATAATGAACTTTCATAGTTTATGGGTTTTAATAATGCAATGATAGTCATTAGTATAAATATCACTACACTTCCAACAATCGTGGTAATTACAGTAGGTGTTACTGGTGTAATATGAAAAGATTTCGTAATTAAATAATCTTTAGCATATAATCTATAACATCCATACAAAGTTAGCATGATAAAGATAAATGCAAATAGTGTTATTAGTCTATATAACCAAATACCATGGATAACTTCTGTAGCATTTGTAAATTTAAAAAATAGTTCTGCGATTAAAATAAACACTAAGCCAACTATAAAACTTAAGGTGAACCACTTCCATAAACTTTTAATTCTTTTTAACGTGTATGTTAAAAGATGTGGTAAGTTTTTAAAATATAATATTATATTATCAATCATGTTTACACCTACAATTCAATATATATCCATTTATTATCTTTTAAATCAGCAATAAAGTAACCATCTCCTGATTTACAAATCCAAATATCCTTCTTGATATTAAACTTATCTTTCAGCTCGCTTTTATTCACAATCGGCATCACAAAACCATTTAATTGATTCTCATCGTTAAATATCATTTTAATCGGCTGAGATGTTATATCAGCAACAAAACGATTATCATCTTCAGGTACTAGTGACTTTTTCACAGAACTATGTTCTTTATGTAAATGGCTATTGAAGTAATCCACATATTTACTATAGTTGGATTTAATATATGGAGATAGTGTTTTAAAACTATGTTTTTCATATAAACCTGCTGGATTAAAGTATTCTAATTGATTCTTTGCTATAGTATAACGATTACCACTTACATCAATACGATAATTTTTACTGTTTTCACCATCAATAGTCACAACACTATATTTGGGCAAAGTTAAATTACTTGAACCTGAAAGTTTACTACTGCCCTTTAAGGCTATACCGTATGCCAATTTATCCTCATATGTATCTTTAGCTTGTGTTTGAAGTGTGGCTTGGTTATTTTCAGGTACGTTAACTATGCCTAAATTATTGAATATAAATATACCCATCAGTGCTAAACCTAAAATAAAGCTAACCATCAATGTCCAAAATCTTACCAAGAATACTGGTGGTTTAGCATGATTATATCGTTCTATTCGTTTAAAATTATAAGTCATCTCTGGCATTCTTGTTCTACTTTTTTTCCAATCCAGGTCAAATGACGCAAGTGCTTCTTTAGATTCAATACTTTTTCGATCTTTTTCATGTTCTATAAAGGTAGGAATAACTTGGTTTACAGAGCCCTCCATACGAATTTGACCATGAGAAACCCATGTAATATAGTTACTTACTTGTTCGATTTTATCAATATCGTCATCGATAAAGACCATTGTTTGATTATTATCTATGTATTCATTAGATAGTTCTGTAGCTCTATTCATAAATGTTTCATCTAAATATTGAAGCACATGATTTAAAATGATGATGTTAGATTGGCAAGATCTCGCTATACTTAATAACAATTGCGCAAACTCTTGTTTTGACAATTTAGAAATCACTTGTTGCTCATCTACATGGGCATATTGTATCACTTGATCAGCTTTATGATTTGCTATTTGATAAGGAAATAATTCAACGATATGAGTGACATAATCCTTAACAGTTTGATGAATCATACGTCTATCTTCAATATCTCCATAATATATATGATCAAGTTGAACTAATTTCCCCTTGTCAGGTTCGATAGATCCGGATAACAACCTTCCTATTAACCTTTTTGATGAACCTGGTTCTCCAATAATACCTAAAGATTCTCCTTGGTATATATGTAGTGAAATATTATTTAAATCAATGTCATCTGCGCCGTAACCAAAAGGTAAGTACCATTTTTTAGTTTTTTTGTTTCTATAATAATGAGTGACTTTCAGTAACTTTAAAACGATTGAACTTCCCATTTTATTTCATCCTTCTACAATTTTAATAATGCAATTGGTAATCCTTCTTCGGGTTCACTACTTTTAATTCGGAATCCCCAAGCAAATATACCTTTCAGTCTTTCAACTTTAAAATATTGATCACTACCATCATTTAATTGATAAATACGACCTAATTCTATTTGGTTACGATCAACAAGGTAGCTTTCTGCTACAATGACTTTACTTTGGTAAACGTCATATTCATTTAAAATACCGTTCATTTCTGCTTTTCTCATTTTTTCTTTATATGTTTGAATTTCATGTCTTAATTCTTGTTCAGACATCTCACTCAATTTCTTCTGTTCCATGTTCGATACCACTTTCTTCTAATTTAGATTTAATTTTATCATATTTATAGCCTTTTCTCATAAGTGTTTCTATCGTTTTTCTTATAACTTGTTGACCTTCATATTTACGTTGTTGCTTGTTATAAACTTTTTCTAAATCTGTTTGTAACATATGGTCCAATTGATCTTCATCTTCTGAAAAGTCTAATTCATCCATAGCATCTTTAATTCTTTCCATCGTATACCCTTTTTGCATCAATGATTGCATGACTTTTTGTTTTACCTTAGACGTCGGTCCTTTTTTAGTTCTAATTACTTTCTGCGCAACTTTAACTATATCCTCTAGTGGCTGTTGCTCTATATATATTTCTGTATACTGGTCGATAATATTAGGCTCTACGCCAGCTTGATACAACTTTTGTTTATATATTTCAGGGCCTTTATCAGTTGTATTAATCATTGTATTTTTTAAACTTTCTGCATAATCATCATGGTCTATTAATTTTTCTTGATAACAATAATCTATAACTTGTTGAATTGCACCTTCAGAAACTTCATTTTTTGATAAATGCTGTCTAACTTCTTTTTCAGTACGTTTTCGATATGACAGAAATTGAATTGCATCATTTAAACCTCTACGATAATGATCATGTTTTTGTATCTGTTCCATATCTGAGGGTTCTAATACTTGACCTTTTTTTAAATTGAATTTAACTAAAGTATCAATATCAATTCCCATTTCAAATTCATTATCAAGATATAGGTTAAACCGCTCTTTATTTTTCTTTTGAACTTCTAATTTAGTGATTTTAGGCATCATGCACCTCCACTTGCGTATTGTATATTACTTATTATGACATAGTTTGATAATTATCTAAAAACCATTGCTTTACAAAAATAAATACCCTATCAGCTACCCAATATTAGGACTTCAGTTACACATAACTGTAATTAAGTCTTTCATATTGCATATGATAGGGTAAGTTTTAGTTACCTAATTGTGCCATTGCTTCTTCATATTGTTCATCTGAAATATAATGAAGTTGTTTCATCTTTTCTAAATTTGTTTTAACTCTATTTATAAAATTATCAGACATATCTTCAATATTATAAACACTTGGTGCATTGACTTTACTAGCTAAAATAGCACTTTGCAAAACACTAATTTGCTTTAAGTTTTGATTATCTTTATTAGTAGTTGCACCGAAATAATGATTGGCTGCACCTTCTACCGTATATTGATTGTCACCAAAATATATATTGTTTAAATAAAAACTTAGTATTTGGTTTTTATCATATTGTTTCTCAACTTTATGTGCTACAAATAATTCTTTTAATTTTCTTGTAAATGAACGTTCGTTATCATAATAATAATTTTTAACAACTTGTTGTGTAATCGTGCTACCACCTTGAACATCATGATCACTTAATGTTGAAAACAATGCACGCGATGTACCCTTAAAATCAAATCCATGATGTTTATAAAATCGTTCATCTTCTAACGAAATAAATGCACCTCTTACATATTCAGGCATTTGATCAGCAGCAACGTAATCATTTTTATTTTCTATCGATTTTAAATCATCCACGTTAGCTCTAGAAGACATAAAGTACATTAATCCTAAAAACAGAACTATGATAATTGTTAATATGATTAAAATTCTCAAAAAAATACGTTTGCTTTTTTTCTTTTTAGGTGGTTTTCCTACTGGTTGGTAATAAGTATTATAGTGAGGTTCACGCATATCTCGTTGATACGTATCATTCGATTGTGCAAATCTATCGCTTCTTTTCATGCATTTGCTCCTTTACTTAAACTCACTGTTATAATGTGAGTTTACCAGTACTTACGTGGTTTAGCTATAGTTAATCATAAAAATCAGTCCCAGGGTGTACGTGATCACAAATGGTATTAACTATATTTTGTTGAAAATTTATAGTTTCATTATATCCATTTATATATCAATAAATATAAAAATAGCCTGTTGAAATTAATCAACAGGCTCTATATCAGTGCTTAATTAATGCTTAAATTAATTTTCTAATTGTTTAACAATTTCTCTGTTAAAGTCATCTAAATCATCTGGTGTACGACTAGTTACAATGTTGTTATCTACAACTACTGATTCGTCAACAACATGAGCACCAGCATTAGATAGGTCTTTTCGAACATTTAATACTGCTGTTAATGTTCTACCATTTAAATCATCAGTATCAATTAACACTTGAGGACCATGGCAAATTGCGAAAGCAGGTACATTATTTGTTGTGAAATATTTAGCGAAAGTACCGTATCTACCCTCTGCATCACCACGTAAATGGTCAGGTGCAAATCCACCTGGTATTAATAAACCATCGTAATCTTCTGGTTTAGCATCAGCAATACTTACTTGAACGGTTGCTTTTTCTCCATGTTTACCTACAACCTCTTGGTTTTCATTATCTCCAACGATAACTGTTTCAATACCAGCATTTTCTAATGCTTCTTTAGGGCTTGTTAACTCTATATCTTCAAATTCATCTGCTAAAATAATAGCTACTTTTTTACTCATAATATAATCACCTTTCTATTGTACGATTATATTTATTACTTTCACTCTTTTACATAATTTTAAACATCATCTAACAAATGAAAACTAATCGTCACTAAAGTGTCACTAATAATGATTACCTATAATTATTTTGAAACTTGTTTCACTTTTTCTTCTAATTGATCTAATAATCCAATCCACTCATCAATGTCTTCAACGCGTACTTCATCAGGGTTTACGTGATCAATATCTTCAATAAATTTGTTTAATCGTGTTTTAATTTGGTCAATCGTTTGTTGTTCACTCATATTAAATAAGCGCTCCTTTAGTTTGTTTTTTGATAATATCATCCTAACAGAATTTGACAAAAAGCGATATAATCTTAATAATGTTTACTGTACTTTTTACAAAATTTAAAGAGAAAGACTCGGTAAAAGTTAGATTTAACTATATTTTGTTATGAATCAATTCATATTAATGATTTACTTCATTTACATATCTAATTTTATACTAACGTCCCCCTCTTTTAGGAGTAATATTCATGTTAACAACTAATAAAAAACCTATTTCAATACATAATGATCCTTGGGAAGCCTATAATGACATCATTGATAATGGTCAACTTACTTTAAGTAATATAGAGTTTACGACTACTAATTTATGTAATATGAGATGTAGTCATTGCGCGGTTGGTTATACACTTCAAACTCAAGACCCAGAACCTTTACCAATGGACATTATTTACCGTCGACTAGATGAAATACCTCATTTACGTACGTTATCAATTACGGGCGGCGAACCCATGTTTTCAAAAAAATCTATCAAGAATGTTGTTAAACCATTATTAAAATATGCATATCAACGTGGTATTTATGTTCAAATGAATTCTAATTTAACATTGCCACAAGATAGATATTTAGATATCGCTGAGTATATCGATGTCATGCACATTTCTCATAACTGGGGTACAATCCAAGAATTTACAGATGTGGGCTTCGGTGCTATGAAAAAGCAACCACCTTTGAAAGCGAAACTCAAATTATATGAACAAATGCTTGATAACGCAAGCACGCTCTCTGACCAAGGTATGTTCGTTTCTGCAGAAACAATGTTGAATCAAAGTACTTTACCCTATTTAAATAAAATTCATAAAGAAATTGTAAATGATATGAAATGTAGTCGTCATGAAGTACATCCAATGTACCCTGCTGACTTTGCTAGTACATTAAATGTATTGTCATTAAAAGAAATGAAAGAAGCAATTCATCATTTATTAGACATTAGAGATGAAGATACTTGGATGTTGTTTGGTACGTTACCTATATATCCATGTATTAATGATGAAAATGATCAACATTTATTACAACGTTTAAGACATGCTAAAAACGTTACAATGCGAAATGATCCAGATGGCCGCAGTCGTTTAAATGTAAATGTCTTTACAGGTAATGTCATCGTAACTGATTTTGGTGATGAAAATGGGACTATCTCAAATATTCAAAATGATAAACTGACAGATGTTTTTAAGCAATGGCTTAATTCAGATTTAGCACAATCACTCAACTGTCATTGTGCTGAATATCAGTGTTTAGGACCAAATGTTTTAGTGAAAAATATGTACTACCCTAATACAGATTTTAAAGAAAATGAAAAAGCAATGCATGCTAAGCGTATTTTCTCTTAAAGTCTTTATTGTGTAGCATTTTAATTGAATCGCTATTTTAATAAGTATTAAAATAGGCCCTTATATCAATACGTTTTAACGCATTGGTATAAGGGTCTTTATTTAGGTAATTAGAGTATTATCTTTCTATATGCTGAATTTTAGATAAATACTCAATTGTATTTTTGCTTTCATCACGACGTTCTTTGCGACGAGCAACACGTTGTGGTGCAGTTTCATGGAACCATTTTTCAACTTTATCTTCTGGATATACTTGAGGTACTTGTGTTGGTTTACCACTTTGATCTAACGCAACGAAAGTTAAAAAGCTAAGAGCTGCTAATTTTCGTTCACCTTCGAACACATCTTCAATAATAATTTGCACACATACTTCCATCGAACTACTACCAGTGTACGAAACCATCGCTTCATATGATAAAATATCACCATTTTTAATTGGCAATAAAAAATCAACAGAATCCGTTGACGCTGTAACAACAGAGTTACCTGCATGTTTCATGGCAGTAATAGCTGCAATTTCATCAACGTTAGCCATTAAAGTACCACCAAACATCGTATGATGATGATTTGTATCTTGTGGATAGACTTGTCTAGATTTCAAACTTTTAGATTCTGACATTGCTTTTTTAGTCACTTGTTGTTTTGCCATTCATATCTCCCTATCTCTTAATGAATTTTGACTCCTCATCTGTTCTATAACATGATATTTAATTTGCCCAATTACCATTTTTAAATACGAGTTCTTTAGTACCATCTTCTAATATGCCATAGATAGTTAAATCTGCACTGCCAATCATAAAGTCTTCATGCACATTTGAATCATTTAAACCACTTGCTATTTTTTCTTCCGTAGTCATTTCTGTTCCACCTTCAATGTTGAAGCCGTATGCTGAACCTATAGCTAAATGACAGGATGCATTTTCATCAAATAACGTATTATAAAAGATGGTATTACGATTTGAGATTGGTGAATCATCCGGTACTAACGCAACTTCACCTAATCGTCTAGCACCTTCATCGGTATCCAATAAATCTCTTAACACGTCTTCACCTTTATCTGCTTTAAAATCAACAATTACACCATCTTTAAATGTTAAGGTAAAGCCATCAATAATATTACCATTAAAACTCAATGGCAATTTATTAGTCACATAACCGTTAACATTGTTTCTATCTGGTGCAGTGAAAACTTCTTCTGTAGGTATATTAGCAATAAAGGCTTGTTGATCACCATTGACATAACTTGTCGCATCTTCCCAAATGTGACCTTTAGGTAAACCAACAACTAAGTCTGTTCCTTCAGATAGATAGTGTAATGCTTTGTATTGTTTTTTCTGTAATTTATCAGCATGCACACTTAAATTTTTTACGTGAGATTTCCAATTTTGAATTGGATCGTTACCATCAACTCTTACAATATCAAATACTTCATCTATAAAAGTTGAGTACGCATCTTCTACTGATTTATTAGGATATACACGTTGCGCCCAAGCTTTAGATGGGAATGCTGCTACGACCCATGGGAATTGATTCTTTTGACTTGCTTCCATATAACCCTTATACGCTTTTGAATATTGTAATTGATAGGCTTTTAATTTACTTGCATCGATGCCACTTAATAAGTCTGGATCTTCAGTTAATATTGCAAGATTCGCTGCCCCTCTTTTCACAAAGTCCATTCTAGCTTCTACATCATATGACTTAACGTCGTTATTTTCAAAGTGGTCTAATGATTCATATTCAAATTTTAATCGTTTTAAACGTGGATCAGCATACTCAACTCTAACATCTGAAGCACCCGCAATGTAGGCCTCTTCAACGACTAAATGAGTGAGTTCCAATGCCTCAACTGATGATCGAATAAATACTGGTTGCTTATCTTGAACATTCATTCCTACTCTAACTAATAGTTGTGCATATTGTCTTAACTTGTCTTGATAGTTACTCATTTAGGTTCCCCCTTATTGTCGTAATTGTCCTAGTGCATCTGCAATTGCAGTGACCTCACTAGGTGAAAATGAATCCTTTGAAGTAACAAATTGATGAATTTCACTAATCTCATCATGATTTGCCTCTTTAAATTTATCTGGATCGATGAGTGCTTTATTGACGATATTTAATTTTTGTCTAATCTCAGTAATCATCTCTTCATTAGTTAATGCCACACGTCTCACCTCTTTATCTAAGTAATCATATTCTATCAAACTAACATACTTTATGGAACTTTAATAGAAATTGAAAAAATTTGCTTTCTAATTGTTTGAAGAACCATTAAAATGGGGATATAATTACATGGTTTGGAGGAATCAATATGGTAGACGTTGCTTTTGTATGTCTTGGAAACATTTGCCGTTCTCCAATGGCTGAAGCTATCATGAGACAAAGACTTCAAGACAGAGGCATTAAAGATGTTCGGGTACACTCTCGTGGTACTGGTAAATGGAATTTAGGAGAACCACCACATGAAGGTACTCAAAAGATTCTTAAAGAACATCAAATTCCTTTTGATGGTATGATTAGTGAGCTATTTGAACCGACAGATGATTTTGACTATATTATTGCTATGGATCAAAGTAATATAGAAAATATCAAAGCAATTAATCCTAACATTCAAGGACAATTGTTCAAACTATTAGAATTTAGTAATATGGAAGAAAGTGATGTACCAGATCCATACTACACAAACAATTTTGAAGGTGTATATAAAATGGTACAATCATCTTGTGATCATTTAATTGACTACATCGTAAAAGATGCAAATTTGAAAGAGGGGTAAAATATTATGGAAAACAAATTCATTCCTGGTGTATTATTAGGCGCTGTTATCGGTGGCGCAGCAACATTAGCTGATAAATCAACTCGTAATTCATTAAAACAATCATTCTCTAATGTTAAAGAAGGCAAAAAATCTCAAAAACCTTCTAAAGTTAGTAGCATTAAAGATGAAGTAATGTATTGGAAAGATGTTATCGAAGAAATTCGTCGTAACAATCCAGAATTAGAACGTTCTATTAAAGATGCTAAAGACACATTTGTTAATAGAAAAAATGAACGTATTGGTAAGTAATGGAATGCCAAATGGACAATTTAATTGAATGTTGGCTTATCGCCAATACGTAATCTAGCTATTTTAAATAGTGAAACACTTCTATTATAATTGTCCCACTCCATTAATACGGGGGTGAGTTTAAGAATTCATTTCCAAATGAGTTCTTTCTCACTCCCTTTCTTTACAACTAATATTAAAATAAAATTGCATTTAAAATTCCATGTCAAAGGACTAAAGGAGATTGTTATGTCAAAGAAAGAAAAAACAAGTTCCAAATTCCTTAACTCTGCTAAAGAATATGAAGAGCATAAGGATGACAAAAATAGTGATAATAAAATTAAAGTAGACCGTACATATATTGAACCACAAGAATTTCAATCTAAGGAACCTAAGAAAGATAACCAAGTTTTCTTCTTATCAAGATTGAACAAACCTGCTAAATATACAAAGAATTCAAATTTCTTTTCTTATTTAGTTTATAGAATTGGCAAAGATGATGCTTCAGGATTAGCAGCACAAATGACTTATCATTTCGTTCTTGCAATGTTCCCTATGTTAATTTTCTTATTAACATTGTTACCATTCTTTAATATTGAACAAAGCCAAATTACTAATATGTTAAGCAGTACACCTTCTGAAACATCATCAATCATAAAAGGTGTCATTGGCGATGTAACGAAGAACTCAAGTGGTGGCTTACTATCTGTCGGTTTGATCTTAGCAATTTGGTCAGCTTCAAATGGTATGACAGCAATTATGAACTCATTCAATGTTGCTTACGATGTTGAAGATAGTCGTAACGGCATTTTACTAAAACTTCTAAGCGTTGTTTTTACAGTTGTGATGGGCGTTGTTTTTGCTATCGCAATGGCATTACCAACGTTAGGTTCTGCTATAAGTCATTACTTATTCGGACCTTTAGGCTTAGATTCTGAAGTAAAATGGGTATTCAATTTAATAAGAGTGGTATTACCACTTATCATCATTTTAGTTTTATTTATCGTGTTATATTCAGTAGCACCTAATGTTAAAACAAAAATTCTATCTGTATTACCAGGTGCTATCTTCACTTCTATCATTTGGTTACTAGGATCATTTGCATTTGGTTGGTATATTTCTAACTTTGGTAATTATTCTAAAACATATGGTAGTATCGCAGGTATCATTATTTTACTAATTTGGTTATACTTAACAAGTTTCATCATCATTATAGGTGCTGAAATCAATGCGATTATTCACCAACGTCATGTGATTAAAGGTGAAACGCCAGAAGAAGCTGCATTGAAACATGATGATAATAACCAAAACCATTACAACGAAGATACAACATATGAATATAATGATCATCGTGAAATAGGTAAAGATGAAGATTATAATATTGATAAAAATGCTAAAGACAAGTATCAAGAAGATCAAAGTACGATGAAAGATAAAATCGTTAATAAAATTAAAAATAATGATTCTGAAGATAAACATTCTTAATCATTAAATTAAAGGCCAAGTGGAATTGATATATCATCCACCTGGCCTTTTTTATAATTATTGAATTAAGTTATGTTGGAATGCATAAATGACTGCCTGTGTTCTATCTTGAACTTCTAATTTACTTAGAATATTACTTACATGAGTTTTTACTGTTTTTATTGTAATATGAGATGCACTAGCAATCTCTTGATTAGAATAACCTTTAGCAATTAACAATAAAATTTCCATTTCTCTATCTGTTAACATTTCGTATAGCTCAGCACGTTTTTTCATTCTGTTACGCATTTTAACTAATACTTCTGGTTCAAATACCGATTCACCATGATATGTTTTACGAACCGCTTCTGCGATATCACTAGCACTTGTGGTCTTTAAGATATAACTATCTACACCAGCATCTAGAGCTCGATACACTTCTTTATCTTCAATGAAACTTGTAAGCATCACAACTTTAATGTGTGGTAAATCCTTTTTAATTTCTGTTGTCGCTTCTACACCATCCATATCATCCATAAGTAAATCCATTAGAATCAAATCTGGTTGTAACTCATGTGCCTTTGCAATTGCATCTTTCCCAGACTCACCTTCTCCCACTACTTCAATGTCAGATTGTGTTGATAAGTAACTTGAAATACCTATTCTAACCATCTCATGGTCGTCTACAAATAATACTTTAATCGCCATACGAATCCTCCTTGTTTAATGGTGCTTTAACTTCAATACGTGTACCAGAATCTGGTAATGAAACGATATGGAAAGTAGCACCAATTTCTAGTGCACGTTCACGCATATTCTTTAATCCATAACTTTGCTCAAGTTTCTCGTCTACATTAAAACCTTTACCATTATCTTGTATACGTAACAATAAATAATCTTGTTTATTAAATAATTCAACCGTTACTCTTGTACCATTAGAATGTCTCAAAGTATTTGAAATTGCTTCTTGTGTAATTCTGAATAAATGATCCTCTATTCCTTTTGGTACTTTAAATTCTTGAATCTCATGTACTACTTTCATTGGAACTTTCTTTTGAAGGTCAATGACTAAATCTTTAATTCCTTCACCTAATGATTTATCTTTTAATCCTAGCGGTCTTAAATGAAGTAACAACGCTCTCATTTCAAGTTGAGAATCTTGAATCATTTTTTCGAGTACAGGTATTTGTTGATCTAATGGTGGTTCTAACTGTGTTTCTTTAATTGCTGATAACATCATACTTGCAGCGAATAGTTGTTGACTTACAGAATCGTGTAATTCTCTTGCTAAACGTTGTCGCTCGTCTTCAATAATTTTTTTAACTTTAACATCATTCATATTGTAATTTTCGTTAGTTAAATTTTGTGTTTTCATTCTTAATCGATGTAACTCTTGATTTAATGGAACGAGTGTATGATATATTTCTAAAGTCTCACTATACAATTCAATATTTTGGTCATTAATACCAACTGTTTCCCCTTCAATTGATCGCTCAATTTGAGTTTTAATCCAATCATTCTGTTGATTAATTTTATATGCTAGAACTGATCCGACTATAATACATAATAATATAACTATAATATTTAAGAATAAGAACACTGGAATACCGAAAATTTGTGTATAAAACATGCCTTGAAAGTAAATGATGTTAACAAAAACTTTATCAATAAATAAGAATGCCGTTAACATACTATATATCAATATCAGCATTGACCCAATGGCTCTTATATAGTGATTCATCTATATATCACCTCTACGTCGCCAATAAATGTTGATACATAGACATTAACTGTATAATTTTCTTCTTTTGTCTTTTCTTCAACATGAATATTATTATTCTCTATCTTGTATGATTTTTCATTAATATATGCGGAACCATAAAATGCCGTCGCATGGATATTAATATTATAATTTAATGGCACAATCACTTGTACTTTACCTAATATATGTCTAACAACAATTGTGTTGTTATCTTTAATATTTGCAGCTTTAGTTAAATCAATATGAATATCCCCGATTCCATGTTGGATTTGAACATCTTCCCACTTATATACATATACTGGTGTACGTTGTTCACCAAACCATTTCTGCTTAATAAATGCTGGCGAAGTAACTTCTTCTTCAGTTGCTGTTACTTTTAATGGTTTAAATTTATAAATTAAGTACCTTACAATTAATATTAATAAAAATATAAACAAAATGATAATTGTATATTTATTAGAAAGTAAGGTGAATGCAATTAACAAAGTACCAATCCAAAAGGATAACAACCCTCGTACTTTATGAAAATAAATATATCCTACATAGACTAATACACACCCTAAAAGTAAAACGAGTAAAAAGCCTATTTTTTCAAAGAATATATAATAAAAATTAGCAATAATCATTAATGCTGTAAAAACTATCAACAATTCTGTTGATATATATTTATGTGTCATGATTCGCCACCTTTCTATGCCACAGCACTCATATATTGAATTAAATGACATTCTTTTTCGATAGTCATTTTCTCTTTTGCTTGTTCACTTATTTTAGCTTCAATTTGAGCACAATACGCTTCAATTTGATTTAAATGATTTCTTAATGATGCAATTTCATTATCATGTACTTCTTCTGCACATCTAATATTATATAAATCTGCTATATCTATATATTTATTCTCTAATGCTAATGAAAGACTGTCAATTAGCTTTTTAAGTTGCATTCGCTTTTCATTTAAATAAGCGATATAATCTTCAATACTTTTCAATTTTTTGTCTAATTTCATTTTATAATCATCAATGTTGTATTGTAATGATGTTTTAAATATTTTATTTAAGTAAATCTCCATGTAATTCATAGAACCACCTCACCCTTGATTAGGTTCTATTATAAAACAATTCCGAAACCATCAGTAATAGGCTCCGGAACCATATCTTGTTAGTCCTTTAGTCCTAGTCTATGTAAAATGAATGACTATACGATCTAAAGGATGATAATACTTTAATCTTCAATTTTAGTTGTTAATAAAGGGCCTTCTTTTGTGACAATGACAGTATGTTCTATTTGTGCAACGTAACTTTTATCTCTTGTTTCAAATGCCCATTCATTTTTACCTTCAGTCACAAATGTTGCTTTAGAAGAAATAAATGGTTCAACTGCAATCACAAGTCCTTCTTTTAAAAGTGTTTTATCTTTAGGATCATAATAGTTCATGACATGATTAGGTGCTTCATGTAATGATTGACCAACGCCATGACCTGTTAGGTTCTTAATAACTGTTAAATCATTTTGACGTGCTGTTGCGTGTACAGCTTTACCAATATTACTCAACTTTGTACCTGGTTTTACTTTAGCCATTGCATTCTCAAATGCCATTGTAGCAACATCACACACTTTTTGTTTCATAGGATCACTTGCTTCTCCTACCACAAATGAAATACCTGTGTCGGCATAATAGCCATTTTTCAATGCAGAAACATCAATATTAACTAAGTCACCTTCACGAATCACACGTTTTCCAGGTATACCATGTGCAACTTCTTCGTTGACACTGATACATGTCTGTCCTGGAAAATTCTCATCATGAATTGGCGCTGAAATTGCACCATGTTCTTCGAATAACACTTTAGCAATATTGTCTAACTCTTTTGTCGTAACACCTGGTTTAGTCTCGGCTTGCATTGTGTCTCTAACTTTTGCACAAATATAGCCAATCTCTTTTAAAGCTTGTAATTCCTCATCTGTTTTTACAATCATTTTTATCCCGTTCCTTTTTATTTATTATTCTATCTTATTATAGCAAAAATTTTTTGATATACTAAACATGAATGCATTGAAATGACTTTATTTTGTTTGATTAAGAAAGAGAATTTGTAAAACCGTAAATCGTTTTAAAAATTCCCTTTTCAAGGGGGACAACATGTTGAATGAAAAATGGTATAAAAATCTTATTGGTGCTCGCACTATCAAGACAGGTTTAGCTACATTTTTTACGACTGTCTTTTGTATGTTATTAAATCTTACACCAATATTTGCCATATTAACTGCAATTGTAACAATTGAACCTACTGCTAAGGCCTCAATTAAAAAAGGGTATCGCCGTTTACCTGCTACAGTTATTGGCGCATTATTTGCAGTTGTATTTACTTTTATATTTGGGGATCAGTCACCATTTGCTTATGCATTAAGTGCAACATTGACAATTTTAGCCTGTACTAAACTGAATTTACAGGTAGGTACAACGGTCGCTGTATTAACGTCAGTTGCAATGATACCAGGTATACATGAAGCGTATGTATTTAATTTCTTTTCACGTTTACTAACCGCCTTAATTGGTTTAGTGACAGCAGGTCTAGTCAATTTTATGATTTTACCACCTAAATATTATAATCAGTTAGAAGATCATCTTTACGATTCTGAAGAAAAAATGTACGCACTATTTAATCAACGGTGTCATGAATTGTTGCTTGGTCGCTTTCAATCGGATAAAAGTAATAAAAAGATTATCCGAATCAGTAATTTAAACCAAAAAATTGATATGCTAACTGGCTATCAACGTGATGAACTTACTTATCATCAGAACAAGGCAGACGATTGGAAAAAATTAAATAAATTAACTAATAGAGCTTATACTAATCGATTACTGATGACCCATTTAGCAAACATTATATATTTACCTAAAGATGCACACGTATTCTTTACACCTGAAGAAAAAATGGCAATTCTAAAAATCAGTACAAGTATTAGCCAAATCCTATGTGATGGTACATTTAGACGTGAGCGACAATCCGCTTCAACACTAAAATCTTCAGTTAAACAACTAGAAGAATTTGACCAAAATCAAATTAAAAGTCATCTTATATACGAAATATTGTTAATCTATAAAATATTAGACCATCGTTATGCATAATAAAATAGAAAGAGGTTGCGACTCGTTACAAAAGTCACAACCTCTTCTTTTATGTTATTTACTTTTATTTGCACGATCTATTAAAACTTGTTTGGCTGCTTCTTCTTCAGTATTATCTAATTCTTTGGGTTCAAACGGAATACCTTTTCTTTCACAAGCTTTCTCTAATAAATAATCAGTTACTTCATGGTTTTTAGGTAAAATTGGACCATGTAAATAAGTTCCTAGTAAATTCTTATAATGGATACCCTCTTTACGATCCGTATCATTATTACCATAACCATGTGTCACTCGACCTAAAGTACCAAATTGATGATAAGTTCTTCCCCCGTGATTTTCAAAGCCAACAATAGTTCCAAATGTATCACTTTCGATAATGATATCACCTGTTAATCGGTCTTCTCTAGATTCAGTATAAAAATCTAAAATACCTAAACCTTCTAACTCTGTACCATCTGGTGTAATATATTTAGTTCCTAGAAATTGATATCCACCACATATAGTTAATCCAGGCATACCATCCTCAATTGCTTCTTTTAATGGGGTTTTAATTTTACTCAATTGTTTTGTAGCTAGTGATTGTTCACGGTCACTTCCCCCGCCAATAAAGAAGATGTCACAATCATCAAAGGTTACACCCTCTGTTTCATTAATTTCTACAACATTCACTTTAATATTTCTTTTTTTGGCTCTTATTTTTAATGCAATAATATTGCCAATATCGCTATATAAATTTAATTTATCGGACATAAAATGATAAATCGTTAATTCGTGATTCATTATGATTGTCCTCCTTCAAAAGAACGATTCAATTGTTCTAGCATTGGTGATAATGAAGTATAGTTAGGAATCGCTACTGTAAATCCTGTAAAGTCCATTGTTTTAGCAGTTGCTTTATATATATCCCTTTCAAGGATAACAGGTACATCCACTTCAGCTAATTTTAATCTTAATTGTAATTCTTCAGCACGATTACCTGTAACGATAATCGTTTCAATATCTTGATTACTTAGTTTTTCAAAGTCCGCATCATAAATCCATGACGTATCTCTACCATCCGCAGCATTATCATTTAAACTGATAACATATACTTTACGTCCTTTTAATTGTTCGCCGACTGATAAACTTGCATTCATTCCAGCTGGATTTTTAGCTAAGTTAATCATCGCTTCTTTTTGATTTAATGAAAAATACTGCATACGACCATTGTCAGATGTATATGTTTCAAATCCTTTTTGAATAGATGTATCATTTAATCCTAATTCTCTTAACACAGTATATGCTGCAAGTGCATTATATGCATTAAAATCACCAGCAATCTTCATATTAAACGTTGCCTCTCCTATATTTAATTTAAGGAATGGTGATGTTTCGAAAGAAGATACTTCATATTTAGGTTGTTCACGTTTAAAGCCGCATTCACAATGATAATGACCAATTTGATTATAATGTATGTAATCATATTTAAGTAAACGGCCACAGTTAGGACAATATCTACTTTCATTCATTGTACTTTGTTCAAATTCATGAGCATGTGCTTTCATACCATAATAAACTCGAGTCTCACTTGCAATCTTAAGTCGGCTAACGAATGGATCATCCGCATTTAATAATAATTTGATACCTTTATCACTAATTGATTTAGCGATATTATTGACCATGATGTCTATTTCACCAAAACGGTCCATCTGATCTCTGAAGAAGTTTGTAAATACCATCATAGAAGGTGTTACTTCTTTAAGTACTCTCGGTATAGAGCCTTCGTCTATTTCAATAATTGCAATTTTAGTTTGCTTTGTTGTTTGCATAATAAAGGCAGACGTAATACCTGCTGCCATATTGGCACCTTCATTGTTATGAATAATATCAATTTGGTTGGCCTTTAATGTATGTCCAATTAAGTTAGATGTTGTTGTTTTACCGTTTGTACCACTTATGAAGACAATATCATCAACTTGTTCTGATAATTTTCTTAATATATTTTGATCCACTCTACGTGCGATTTGACCTGGTAAGTCAGTTCCATTTTTACCCACGGCTCTACTGGCCTTGCGCGCTAACTTCGCTAAATGGGTTGCAGTCCATTGTCTCATTTGTTTCCTCCCTATTACTATTCACTCGCATAATTATAACATGCAGAGGGTATAACTAAAAAGATTCTCAATTAAAAAGATAAAAATGCACTCCAGATTATAATAATTATTATTTACGAATGAGAATAAGTTTGTTATACTCATTTTAGTCAACAGAGAAAGAAAATGAAAATTTTCATATGAGGTGAATACTATGTTAAATAAAGAATTATTAGAAGCATTAAATGAACAAATGAATCACGAGTATTTTGCTGCTCACGCATATATGGCAATGGCATCTTATTGCGATTCTCAATCATACGAAGGATTTGCAAACTTCTACATTCAACAAGCTAAAGAAGAAAGATTCCATGGTAAAAAAATCTATGATTATATTAATGACCGTGGTGGCCATGCGAAATTCACAGCATTACCAGCACCAAAAGTAGACTTTAATTCTATTTTAGAAACATTCAAAGACGGTCTAGCTCAAGAACAAGATGTAACAAAACGTTTCTACAATCTATCAGAAATCGCACATAAAGATAAAGATTACGCAACAATCTCTTTCTTAAATTGGTTCTTAGATGAACAAGTTGAGGAAGAATCAATGTTCGAAACTCATATCGATTACCTAAACCGTATTGGTGATGACTGCAATACGCTATATTTATATGAAAAAGAATTAGCTACTCGTACATTTGACGAAGAATAATTCAATATATAATTAGATAAGTCATTTATCATTTATAGAAGAGCTGTCAATTAACGCTTAAAGTTGATTGACAGTTTTTTTATTGAATTTCAACAATGACTTCCACATATACGCGCCTTAAAATGAATGTTTTATAAATGTTAAGTCTTTCCCTTTTACTATCCATTATAGCTTTGATATATTAAAATATATTTTATGATTATTGATAGAAAGGAGTGGCACAATGAGTGAGAATGCATTTGTTGCACTAGACTTTGAAACTGCTAACGGTAAACGTACTAGCATTTGTTCAGTAGGTATGGTTAAAGTAATAGATAACCAAATTACAGAAACCTTTCATACTTTGGTCAATCCGAATGATTATTTCTCTGAACAAAATATTAATGTGCATGGTATATACCCAGAAGATGTGGCATCTTCTCCAAATTTTTCATATGTATTTCCCTATATGATGCAGTTTATCGATCAACTTCCAGTCGTTGCACATAATGCTGCATTTGATATGAATGTACTCCATCAAAGTATTCAGGACATTGGACTTGAAACTCCTCATCTAACATATTTTTGTTCATATCAATTGGCTAAGCGAACAGTTCAATCACATCGCTATGGCTTAAAGCATATGATGGACTTTTATCAACTTGATTTTCATGGGCATCATGACGCACTAAATGATGCGAAAGCTTGTGCAATGATCACATATAGATTATTAAAACATTATGATGATTTACATAGCATGTTAAATATCTATGGCAAAGATTTAAAAGATAAAGGCTAATAATGTATTAAATATCATACATTACTAGCCCGTTATATAAAGTCATATATAGTCATATTACGGTATGCTGATTGTTCTAGGTTACCTACTGTAACACCTATTAATCGTATAGGCACTTCAGGATCTTTCAAATCAGTATAAAGTGAGTAGGCAATATTATAAATATCTGTTTCTGAATTAACTGGATCTCTTAAACTGGTTTGCTTTGATAACGTCTCAAATTGATACGTCTTAATTTTAACAGTAACCGTTTTACCTGATTTTTGTAATTTATTTAATCTTTCAGCCGTTTTTCCAGATAATTCCCAAACCTTTCTTAATATCTCGTCATCATCATTTACATCTGTCGCAAAAGTACGTTCTGTTCCTACAGATTTACGTATACGGGTCGATTTTACCTCATTATGATCGATACCTCTTGCTTTATTGTATAAACCCCTACCCCTTTTTCCAAACAAACGTATTAACTCAAATTCATCCTTATTATATAAATCTTGACCGTTAAAAATTTGATTATCATGCATGACTTTCTCAGATGCTTTTCCAACACCTGGAAATTCACCAATATCCAAACCCATTAAAATGTCATGCACATTATTATAATCTATTACTGTAAGGCCATTAGGTTTATTCATACCGCTCGCTAATTTGGCTAAAAATTTATTATAAGACACTCCTGCAGAGGCTGTTAATTCAGTTTGTTCTAATATATCTCTTCGAATAAAATTGGCTATTTTAGAAGCTGGTAAATCAGGTCTCACTAAATGTGTAATATCTAAATAAGCTTCGTCTAAAGATAAAGGTTCTACAATTTCAGTATAACTCCGAAATATATCCATAATTTTTTGAGAAGCTTCTCTATAAGCATCAAATCGGCTCGTTACGTAATAACCATTAGGACATAATTTATGTGCTTGCGACATAGGCATGGCTGAATGCACACCATACTTTCTAGCTTCATATGATGCCGTTGATACGACACCCCTGTTACTTGCCTTTCCTCCAACAATAACCGGCTTTCCTTTTAGTTTCGGATTATCTCTCATTTCCACTTGCGCAAAAAAGTAATCCATGTCAATGTGAATAATTCTTCTTTCTTCCATTATTTCACCACACTTTCATTTTTAGTTTAATCATACTTTTATTATAAAATGTATGACAAATATTCACGAATTTCATGCTCTTAAATTAAGGCATTAAAATAAGCCATCTCCACTTTTAAGAAAGATGACTTATTTGTTGAACTATTATTCATGATTCATTTGACTTGGCTTTTGTTGATATAAATATAATCCTTCATCATATTTTTGAATATATTTAAAATTACTAGCAAGTGCTAAAGACACTAATAAAATATCAAGCACACAATAACCAATATGAATACTAAACATAAATATCAACGATGAATATGCAAAAGTTTTGATTAGTACAAGTAAAAGCGAACTTATTAACACAAGAGGCGCTAACATGATTGTGCTAAATTGCCATCTGTTAAAGCAAGTTTCAGTAAATTGTAGTAACATTGTTCCCTTTTTATATTTCATTTTAGGCTTTTCACCTTTAGAAAATAATATAAATAATACTCGATGTATCATCTCATGGAGAATTAATAAAACTAAAAATCCAGCGAAACCATAAACTAAGTTCAATATAATATTTTGTTCGATAATATGTGTCACCGTGTAAGCCCATTTATATGTAAATAATATGACAAACATAATTAAAACAATCTGCATTAATACAAAGCGACGAATATTAATTTTATGAGGAAACAAATTAATTTTATGCACAACCAACCCTCCATTTATCTCTAAAATCAACTTTAGTATACATTGTTTATGATTGATACTAAAGGCATTTTCAAGAAAGTAAGTTGCTTGTAATATAATTTTAATAATCGTCTTGTTTTAGCAATCAACTTCTTCAAATTTCTCATCAAATGACATTATTTTCTTTCAAATAATGCCACAGTTTCGATATGCGTTGTTTGCGGGAACATATCAACAGGCGTAATTTCTTTTAATTCATATTGACGACTAAGTATATGTGCGTCACGTTGTTGTGTAGACGGATTACATGATATATATACAATACGTTTTGGATTAAGTTCTAATATTGTTTCTAAGAACGTTTCATCGCAACCCTTTCTTGGCGGATCGACCATGACAACATCTGGTCTTATTCCTTCTGATTTCCATTCTAGAATAACTTCTTCAGCTTTCCCACAGACAAAAGTCGTATTTTCGAATTGGTTTATAGTCGCATTTTGTTTTGCGTCTTTAATCGCAGAAGAAACTACTTCGACACCATAAACGTGTTTCGCATTTTCAGCCATATACAAACCTATTGTACCGATACCACAATATGTATCAAGAACAATTTCATTGCCTGTTAATTGAGCATAATCTAATGCTTGTTGATATAATTTTTCTGTTTGATGTGAATTGATTTGATAGAATGATTGATCGCTAATATTGAAGGTGACTTCATTTAGTTGATCTTTGATTTCTTCTTCACCATAAAGCGTGATAGATTGATGACCCATAATCACATTTGAATGTGCATCATTAATATTTTGTTTAATACTAGTGACATTAGGATATTTTCGAACTAGTGCATCAACCATAACTTGAGCTTGTTTGAATGCCTTTCCATTCGTCACAAGTATAATCATTAATTGATTCGTATAGTGACCTGTTCTCACTACTAAATGACGAAGTAGTCCTTTTTTAGTTTTTTCATTATAAACGCTTATATTTAAATCTGATATAAGTTGTTTAACATCGTTCATCACTTGTTGATGTTGTTGATCTTGAATTAAACAACTATCCATATCTATGATGTCGTGGCTTCGTTGACGATAAAATCCCATGATTGGTAACTGATCCTTACTTAAACCAACGGGAATTTGTGATTTATTTCTATATCTCCATGGCTCTTCCATGCCAACAGTATCTTTAATTACTGTATTGGTAAAATTGGATTTTCTATGAAATAAATTAACCACCTGTTCTTTTTTCATATTGAGTTGTGCTTGATAAGACATATGCTGTAGTTGGCATCCACCACATTTATAATAATATATGCATGGCGGCTCCACTCGTTCATCACTTTCAGTAATCACTTTTATTAATTTTCCAATCGCAAAGTTCTTTTTTACTTTAATAACTTTATATTCAATCGTCTCATCTATTAACGCATTTGGGATAAATATTGGATATCTATCAATTTTCACAACAGCATGGCCTTCATGTGTTAAGTCTACGACTTGTCCTGTTAGTACATCATTTTTCTTTAATGTTTCCACTTTATTTCCCCCACATATAAAAAGGTTAGGACATAAACGCTTGCCTATCCTAATCTTGTGTTCTGTAAATATTTATTATACTTCGTCTGAATTTTGTTGATAATCCTCAGCCTTCATCTGTGGTGTTACTGTTGGTTGGTCAAGTAATTCTTCATTATGAATATCATGAGGTGTAAATACATCGATATGTCTTTCTAAATTCAAGAAATTAGCTGGTAATTTACCGCCATATTCACCATCAACATTTAATTGCATTTCTGTATATGATGAAATATTAATAGATTTTGCTTTTTCATATATCACTTTTGGATGCTTAGTATGTTCGCCTCTCGAAGCTAATGTCATGATATGACCTAATTCTGCTAAGTTAGCTTTTTCTACTATTATTAATGTATAGTAACCATCATCTAACTTTGCGTCTGGTACTAATTTTTCAAAACCTGCCATAGAATTAGTTAATCCTAGTAAGAATAGCAATGCTTCTCCTTGAAAGACTTTGTCATCATATTCGATTCTCAAATCAACAGCCTTCATTTGCGGCAACATTTCAAATCCTTTAATGTAATATGCAAATGATCCGACGATAGATTTTAGTTTACTTGGTGTTTCATATGAGACTTGTGTCAATTGACCGCCCGCAGCTAAGTTAATGAAGTAACGATTGTTCATTTTACCAATATCAACTTTAGTACTGTGTCCTTCAATAATCACATCCAGCGCACCCATAATATCATTTGGTAAATGCAACGCACGTCCAAAGTCATTAACAGTACCCATTGGAATAACACCTAATTTCGGTCGATTAGGTTGCTCAGCAATCCCATTGACTACTTCATTTAGCGTACCGTCGCCACCCGCTACGATTAAGATATCATATTGTTGTTTAAGTGCTCGCTCTGCTTCTAGCGTAGCATCACCTTCACGCTCTGTAGCATACGCACTTGTTTCATATCCAGCTTTTTCTAGTTTAATTAAAACATCAGGTAACATTCGTTTAAAAAGCTCTTTACCAGATGTCGGGTTATAAATAATTCTTGCTCGTTTTCTCATATCATATCCCTCGACTTCATATACTCATATTTAATATTAAATGATTTACACTCGAGTTGAAAGTATTTTTTAGAACTTGTTAATAATTTATTGATTAGCATCTCTGATAAATTTCCGTAACTGAGGCATCAATATATTATCTTATTAAAGTGCTTCGTTTAACTAATACATAAATGACTTTTTCATTCTTTTTTCAATTCATTGTCTCACTCATAGATAGCTCTAACCATTTTTCGTGAAAACGAATGATATTCAAAAAACTCCTACAACGAATAGTTTACACTAAACGTTATAGGAGTGAAAATCAAACTATTTATCTTTTATCTAGTTCTTGTTTTAGTAATTGGTTTACTTTTTGAGGGTTTGCTTGTCCTTTAGAAGCTTTCATAATTTGACCAACTAGGAAGCCCATTGCTTTACCCTTACCATTTTTATAATCTTCAACGGATTGTGGATTGTTATCTAATGCTTCATTAACAAATTTTAATAATGTAGCTTCGTCTGAAATTTGAACTAAGCCTTTATCTTCCATAATTTGTTTTGCATCTCCACCATTTTCTGCTAATTCAGGGAAGACTTTTTTAGCAATCTTACTGCTCATTGTACCGTCTTCGATTAATTTAATCATACCTGCTAAGTTTTCTGGTGTTAATTTAGTATCTTGTAATTCTACTTGATTTTTATTCAAGTATTCATTTACGCCACCCATTAACCAGTTAGAAGTTAATTTCACGTCAGCACCATGTTCGATGGCACCTTCGAAGAAATCAGACATTTCTTTAGTAAGTGTTAAAACATGTGCATCGTATTCAGGTAATCCTAGATCATTGACATATTTCGCTTTACGTTCATCTGGTAATTCTGGGATAGTTTGACGAACACGTTCTTTCCATTCGTCATCTACATATAAAGGTACAATATCTGGCTCAGGGAAATAACGATAGTCGTCAGACCCTTCTTTAACACGCATTAAGATTGTTTTACCTGTTGATTCATCAAAACGACGTGTTTCTTGGCCAATCTCTCCACCATTTAATAATTCTTCTTCTTGGCGTTTTTCTTCGTATTCTAAGCCTTTACGAACATAGTTAAATGAGTTTAAGTTTTTCAATTCAGCTTTTGTACCGAATTCTTCTTGACCGTATGGACGTAATGAAATATTGGCATCACAACGTAATGAGCCTTCTTCCATTTTACAATCTGAAACGCCTGTATATTGGATGATTGAGCGTAATTTTTCTAAATAAGCATACGCTTCTTGAGGTGAACGAATATCTGGTTCAGATACGATTTCAATTAAAGGTGTACCTTGACGGTTTAAGTCAACTAAAGAATATCTATCTTTATGCGTTGATTTTCCGGCATCTTCTTCCATGTGTAAACGAGTTATACCAATACGTTTTGTTTTGCCGTCTACTTCGATATCAATATATCCGTTTTCACCGATTGGTTCATCAAATTGAGAAATTTGATAAGCTTTTGGATTATCTGGATAAAAGTAGTTTTTACGGTCAAATTTAGAATTTGTAGCGATATCCATATTTAAGGCCATTGACGCACGCATTGCCCAGTCTACTGCTCTTTTATTAACAACAGGTAAAACGCCAGGATACGCAAGGTCAATTACGTTTGTATTTGAGTTAGGTTCTGCTCCAAAATGTGCAGGTGATGGAGAGAACATTTTTGAGTCTGTTTTTAGCTCAACATGAACTTCAAGTCCGATAACTGTTTCAAAATGCATTATTTCCACTCCTTATAATTTTTCATAAGCGTCATGTAGGTTGAATTGTGTTTCATATTGATATGCAACACGATATAACGTCTTTTCATCGAACGGTTTACCAATAAATTGTAATCCAATTGGGCGTCCGTTTGATTGTCCACAAGGAACAGAAATACCTGGTAAACCTGCTAAGTTAACTGGTGTAGTTAATAAGTCATTGGCATACATAGTCAATGGATCATCAATCTCATCACCTAAATCAAATGCAGTTGTGGGTGCAGTTGGACCTACAACTATGTCATATTTTTCAAAGATTTTATCAAAGTCATTTTTGATTAAAGTTCTAACTTTTTGTGATTTTTTATAAAAAGCATCATAATAACCTGAACTTAAAGCGAATGTTCCTAAGAAGATACGGCGCTTAACTTCATCACCGAAACCTTCTGATCTAGACATTTTATAAAGTTCTTCAAGTGATTGTGCTTCTTTAGAATGATAACCATAACGGATACCATCAAAACGAGCTAAGTTTGCTGATGCTTCTGATGAAGCAATAACATAATATGATGGAATACCATATTTCGTATTAGGTAATGATACCTCTTCTACTTCTGCACCTAATGATTTTAATGTTTCGACCGCATTTTTTACTGATGCTTTAACATCTTCGCTAACACCTTCACCTAAATATTCTTTAGGAAGTGCTACTTTTAAGCCTTTAATATCTTTCCCAATATCAGAAGTAAAGTCAACATCATCCACTGGAGCACTTGTTGAATCATTAGGATCTATACCAGAAATAGCTTCTAACACTAATGCATTATCTTTAACATTACGAGTTAAAGGTCCAATTTGGTCTAATGATGAAGCGAATGCTACTAAGCCAAAACGTGACACACGGCCATATGTTGGTTTCATACCTACGATACCACAATAAGATGCAGGTTGACGGATAGAGCCACCAGTATCTGATCCTAGACTAAATGGTACTAAACCTGCTGCTACAGCGGCAGCCGAACCACCTGAAGAACCACCTGGGACTGCAGTATGATCAAATGGATTCACTGTTTTCTTAAAGTAAGATGTTTCAGTAGAACCACCCATTGCAAATTCGTCCATGTTTAATTTACCAATTAAGACTGCGTTTTCATTATGCAATTTATTCATAACAGTTGATTCATAGATAGGTACGAAACCTTCCAACATTTTACTTGCACATGTTGTTTCTAAATCTTTTGTTATGATATTATCTTTAATTCCCATTGGGATACCAAACAATTTGCCTTCCATTTGGTCTTTTGCTTGTAATTCATCTAATTCTTGTGCTTTTTTCATCGCATTTTCTTTATCTAATGCTAAGAAAGATTTGATTGTAGGATCGGTTTCTTCAATAGCATCATAAATATCACTTACAATTTGTGATGGTTTAATTTCTTTATTTTTAATTAAAGTTAATAAATTCTCAACAGACTCATAGCGAATACTCATCTTAAGCGTCCTCCTCATTCATGATGGCTGGAACTTTAAATTGTCCATTTTCAGTTTCTTTTGCATTTTTTAATGCTAATTCTTGAGGAATGCCCTCGATAGCTTTATCTTCACGTAATACATTTTGTAAATCTAAAACGTGATATGTTGGTTCAACACCTTCAGTGTCTGCACTATCATTTTGTTTAGCAAAATCTAAAATACTCTCTAACGTATTGGCCATTTCATCCGTTTCTTCAGGAGAAATTTGAAGTCTGGCTAAATTAGCTATATGTTCAACTTCTTCGCGTGTTACTTTAGTCATTAAATAAAAGCCTCCTTATTACTCATTCATCACTAAATTGTATCAAATATTCATTTAAAAATCTAAGTATTTATTGAGTGATAACAATTTAAATCACTGTTTCCACTTTTTCGAACGTGTTTTTAGACATTTACATTACGAAATCTAATTATCAATGATTGATTCATTTGGGTGTAACTTATTTATATGTATTTATCATATATTTCTATTAAAATACAAGATCTTATATTAATCATTTATGATTATGCAATATTTATAAGTGGTACTATTAATTAAAATTTGTAATGTAAGCGCTATATCACAGTTTTGTCAGTTGTTTAAAAATAAAATTTTATTTTTTCACTTTTCTAAACATTTAACTATAATGTATAATATTACATGTGACACAAATTTATACATTGATAAGAGGGAGTGGTTAATATGCTATATTTGGGGACTGCACTAAATCAACAAGTTGATGCAAATTGGCAAACTTACATCATGATTGCCATTTACTTTATTATTTTGCTCATTATAGGGTTTTATGGCTATAAGCAAGCAACTGGTAATTTAAGTGAATTCATGTTGGGTGGTCGTAATATAGGACCATACATAACTGCACTATCCGCAGGAGCTTCTGATATGAGTGGTTGGATGATTATGGGACTACCAGGTTCTGTTTATAGTACTGGATTATCAGCTATTTGGATAACCATCGGTCTAACACTTGGGGCTTATATTAATTATTGGGTTGTAGCGCCTAGGCTAAGAGTTTATACAGAAATTGCAGGAGATGCCATTACACTCCCTGATTTCTTTAAGAACAGATTAAATGACCAACGAAATATTATTAAAATTATTTCAGGCTTAATTATCGTTATATTCTTCACTTTATACACACATTCTGGTTTTGTTTCTGGAGGTAAGTTATTTGAGAGTGCCTTTGGATTAGACTATCACTTTGGATTAATTCTCGTCGCCGTTATTGTTATTTTTTATACATTTTTTGGTGGATATTTAGCTGTATCCATTACAGACTTTTTCCAAGGTGTCATTATGTTAATCGCCATGGTTATGGTACCTATTGTAGCTATGATGCAATTAAATGGTTTAGATACTTTTAGTGAAGTAGCAGCAATGAAACCAACAAATATGGATTTATTTAGAGGCACGACATTAATTGGTATTATTTCTCTATTTTCGTGGGGACTCGGGTATTTCGGTCAACCTCATATTATTGTTAGGTTTATGTCTATTAAATCTCATAAATTATTGCCAAAAGCTAGACGCTTAGGAATTAGCTGGATGACAATAGGATTACTTGGTGCTGTTTGTGTAGGATTAACAGGTATTGCTTTTATATCTGAACGTCATATTAAAATGGAAGATCCAGAAACATTATTTATTATTATGAGTCAAATTCTATTCCACCCACTAGTTGGCGGATTTTTACTTGCAGCGATTCTAGCTGCTATTATGAGCACAATTTCATCTCAACTTTTAGTTACTTCAAGCTCATTAACTGAAGATTTTTATAAACTGATTCGTGGAGAAGAAAAGGCAGCAACACATCAAAAAGAATTTGTAATGGTAGGACGGTTATCTGTTTTAGTTGTGGCTATCGTAGCCATCGCAATTGCTTGGCATCCAAATGATACGATTCTCAATTTAGTTGGTAATGCTTGGGCAGGTTTTGGTGCCTCTTTTAGCCCATTAGTATTGTTCTCATTATATTGGAAAGGTTTGACGAGAGCTGGTGCTATTAGCGGTATGATTAGTGGCGCTTTAGTCGTGATTATATGGATAGCTTGGATTAAACCACTAGCTTCTATTAATGAATTATTCGGTATGTATGAAATCATTCCAGGTTTTCTTGTGAGTGTTATCGTGACATATATTGTAAGTAAATTAACAGCTTCACCTGGAGACTTTGTAATTCAAGACTTAGCTAAAGTAAAACAAATTGTCAAAGAAAAATAAAAAAATGCGCGTAGCAAAGGTCAATTCTTTGCTACGCGCATTTTTATTTTTAGTAATTAATTATGATAAATATGAACCTGTGGTTCTTTATCATCTTTATTTTTACTAATTAATGCTCTCGGATTATTACCATCTTTAATTCTGATTTCATACTCGTCAATATTATCAAAGTATTTATTAGCTTGTTCAGTCACATATTGTGTGATACCAATCGTTTCAGCTTGACCATAATAATCAATTGGTAAATCTACTGTTAATTGTTTTGCTTTTTTATCTACGAATTTTACTTTACCTACTGCTTGTGTGAAGTTAGAGAAATAAGATTGTAAGTTATCATTAAATTGTTTAAAGTTATTATTTAATGATTCGTCATATTTACCTGCTGTAGATGAAGGTAACAATGCAGTTGTCTCGTTAATTGTTTTCCAATCATTGATTTTCGTTTGCCCATCATCAGCAGTTGCACCAGCAATAAATTCCCCCGGTGTAATAGATTCTTGGCTACTTTGTTTATATATAGCAAAGTGAATTGGAATATCTTTTAAATCACTATTTTCTCTTAATCTAGATAATATTTCACTCGCCATTGCTTTACCTTGCTTCTCTATTTCTTTGTCATTTAACTTCTTACTATAGGTTTCACCATCTTTTTCTTTTTGGTAATAATATTCACTATTCATAGCTAAACCTATGGTCATACCTTTAATATTCTTACCTTTAATATCACTATTACCATAGAAATCCTGTTCTAAAATATTAGATAAATACGCTGGTGACTTTTCAGCTATTTTTGTTGGATTGGTTTCTCCTTGGTGAGAAGGATTAAGACCTAAATTTTCATTAGCCTTTTTATCTTTCTTATCTTTTTCACTCATTTTTTCAATTTCTTTTTTAGTATATTTAGGGTCAAGATATGCATTGATTGTCTTTTTATCTAAAAATTGTCCATCTTGATATAAATATTTATCTGTAGGAAAGACTTCTTTACTAAGTTCTAACAGACCACTCTCAAAGCCTTCACTGTTATAGCTATTTGCCATATTATCTTGTAATAACCCACGTGATTGACTTTCTTTAAATGGTAAAATCGTACGATAATTATCGCCTTGTACGTTTTTATCTGTTGCCACCTGTTTAACTTGAGATGAATGACTTCCTTTAGTATGATCTGCTTCTTGGTCAGATGATTTATCTTTATCGTTACTGCATGCGGCTAAAATAAAAATTGTCGAGATAAGTAAAATAATTGTTCGCTTCATCGACGTACCTCACTCATTGTTTATTTCATTTTGTTTTGTTGCAAATTCTTCTTCAGTCCATATTTCCGTGCCAAACTTTTCTGCTTTGGTCAATTTAGAGCCTGCATCAGCTCCAGCAATTAGTATGTCTGTACTCTTAGTGACACTATTCGTCACTTTTGCACCTTGCATTTGTAACCACTGTGAAGCCTCATTACGTGTCATTTGCTCTAATTTACCAGTCAATACAATTGTCTTTCCACTAAAATCTGGATGTCCTTCAATTTCAGTAGTTTTAACACCTTTATATGTCATATTAACATCTTTATCTTTTAATTTTTGAATTAATGCACGAATGTCATCATTTTCTAAATAAGTGACTACTGATTGTGCTAATTTACCACCAATATCATGAATAGCAATTAATTCTTCTTCAGTTACTATTAAAAGTCGGTCCATTGTTTCATATTTTTCAGCTAGAACACGACTTGCTTTTACACCTAAATGACGAATACCTAAACCAAACAATAAATGTTCTAACGACTGTGATTTAGCTTGTTTTATAGCTTCTAATAAATTTTCAACTTTTTTACTTCCCATACGTTCTAGAGGTAATAAATCCTCTTCTTCTAAATAAAAGATATCAGCAACATCTTTGATTAAATCATTTTCATATAACTGTTGAATAATTTTTGTACCTAAACCATCAATATTCATTGCCTGACGTGAAACAAAGTGAATAAGACCTTCAATTAACTGTGCTTGGCATTTTGGATTAATACATCTTAAGGCCACTTCACCTTCAATCCTTACTAACTCATGTCCACAACTTGGACAATGTGTCGGCATGTGATATGTTTCAGCATCTTCTGGTCGACGATCAATAATACTTCTCACAACTTCTGGGATAATATCACCTGCTTTTTTGACAACGACACTATCACCAATTCTGATATCTCTTTCATGTATTAAATCCTCGTTATGTAATGAAGCCCTTGATACAGTCGTACCTGCTACTCTCACTGGTTCAAGTATTGCCGTAGGTGTAACAACGCCTGTACGTCCTATACTTAATTCAATATCTAATAGTTCTGTAACGACTTCTTCTGATGGAAACTTATAGGCAATTGCCCATCGAGGTGATTTCTGAGTGTATCCCATTTCATCTTGTTGTTCTAAATCATTAACTTTGATAACAATGCCATCTATATCATAAGGTAACGTTTCTCTTTCAGCTGTCCATTTTTCAATATATTTAAGCACGCCGTCTATATCAGATACTCTCTCTCGTTCATGATTTGTCTTAAAACCTAATTCATCTAATTCATCTAAAGCACCACTTTGAGTCGTAGCTTCAAAGTCAGTAAAATCGTTAATACTATATAAGAAAATACTTAACTTTCTTTTAGCAGCTAGTTTAGAATCAAGTTGACGTAATGATCCCGCTGCTGCATTTCGAGGATTGGCAAAAGGTTGCTCCCCATTCTTTTCTTTTTCTTCATTTAAATTCATAAATGATTTTCTAGGCATATATGCTTCTCCACGAACTTCAAAATTAAGTGGTTCTTTAATTTTTAATGGAATAGCATGAATCGTTCTTAAATTTTCAGTAATATCTTCACCTGTCGTTCCATCACCACGAGTTAATCCTTGTACAAAACGACCGTTCTCATATTTTAATGAAACAGCTAATCCATCTATTTTAAGTTCGCACATATATTCTACATTACCGATATTTTCTCGAATACGTTGGTCAAACTTTCTTAAATCTTCTTCATTAAACGCATTACCTAAACTCAACATAGGTGTATCATGATTCACTTTTTCAAAGGATGATTGCGCTTCGCCACCTACTCTAACTGTAGGTGAATCTGGTGTCTTAAATTCAGGATGTTCTGTTTCAATATGAATGAGTTCATGTAATAATTTATCATATTCACTATCTGGCACTGATGGATTATCTTGAACATAGTATTCATAGCTATATTGGTTTAATAAATCATGCAATTCATTCACACGATTTTGTAATTGACTCATCCACTAGTCCTCCTTTTTCTCAATTGGTGCAAATTGTGCAAGTAATCGTTTAGGTCCTTCTGATTTAAAAATAATATCTAATTCGACAGAACCATTCTTTTCGTTAACGTTACTTACCATGCCTTCTCCCCATGCTTTATGTGTTACTTTGTCTCCAACTTTCCAATCTGAAGATGTGACTTGTTTCTTAGATGATGTTGTACGTTTACTAAATCCACGTTTTTGAGTTGGTTTTGCTTTAGGCTGAATCGTTTGTCGTTTACTACCAGAATGACTTTCCATTAAATCTTCAGGTATTTCTTTTAAAAATCGTGATGGCATATTAGATTGAGAACGACCAAATAACATACGCGTTGTTGCATTTGTTATATATAACGTTTCCTCTGCTCGTGTGATTGCCACATAACAAATACGTCGTTCTTCTTCCATTTCATGATCATCATCACTTTTTATTGCTCTTATATGAGGGAACAATGACTCTTCCATACCCATGATAAACACAATTGGAAATTCTAGACCTTTCGCAGAGTGCATAGTCATTAATGTAACACCTGATTCGGTATCCGCTTCGTCAATGTCTGCTACGAGTGATAAATCTGTTAAGAAATTAATTAATGATTGTTCTTCTAATGGTGTATTCTCTTCATAATCTTTTGGAACTGACATAAATTCATCTAAGTTTTCAAGACGACTACGTGATTCTAAAGTTTGTTCTCTATCAAGCATGTCTCTATATCCAGATTTAACTAATACTTCTTCTACGATTTCACTAATTTCAAGAAACTCTTGCTCTTTAATAAGATTTTGAATCATTTCATAAAAAGCGATACATTCTTGAGTTACCTTTTTAGATAATCCAATAAAATCAACTTCGCCTAATGCATCAAACATACTGATATTATTTTGAACTGCATAAGTTTGAATTTTTTCAACAGAAGACGGCCCTACACCTCGTTTAGGTACGTTAATAATACGTTGTAAACTAATATCATCATTACTATTGGCAATGACTCTTAAGTAACTTAATAAATCTTTAATTTCTTTACGATCATAGAACTTTTGTCCGCCAACCATTGTATAAGGAATGTTTGATTTCATAAATGTTTCTTCAAGTACACGTGATTGTGCATTGGTTCTATATAATATAGCCATATCACTATACTTTTTACCATTACGTTGATGCTTCATTATTTCACGAACAACATATTCTGCTTCATCACGTTCCGTTGTTGCTTCGTAATAATTTATTTTATCTCCGCCTGTATTGGCAGTCCATAGCCCTTTAGGTTTTCTTTCAGTATTGTTTTTAATGACTTCATTAGCCGCATTTAAGATTGTTTTAGTTGAACGATAGTTTTGTTCTAAGAAGATTGTTTTCGCATCTGGATAGTCTTCTTCGAATGATAAAATATTTTGGATATCCGCACCACGCCAACCATAGATAGATTGATCTGAATCACCTACAACACATAAATTTTTAAACTTGTTTGCTAACAATTTAATGAGTGTGTATTGTGCTTTGTTTGTATCTTGATACTCATCAACATGAATATATTGGAATTTGTTTTGATAATATTCTAAAGCTTCTGGCACTCTTTCAAATAAATTAATCGTTGTCATAATTAAATCATCAAAGTCCAACGCTTCATTTCTTGAAAGTTGACGTTGATAGCCTTTATAGACAGTAGCAACCATTTGTGAATGAAAATCATTAGCTTCTTTTTGAGCATCTTCTGGCGTTTTTAATTCATTCTTTAAATTACTAATCGCACCAATAAACATTCGTGGTTCAAAACGTTTACTATCGATATTTTCATTTTTTAAAACGTCTTTAATCACAGATTTTTGGTCAGTTGGATCAATAATTGTGAAATTGCGTTCTATCCCAATTCGATCTGCATCACGACGTAATATACGAACGCACATTGAGTGGAATGTAGACATCCATATTACTTGTGCTTCTTCGCCTACTAATTGTTCTACTCTTGCTTTCATTTCTTTAGCAGCTTTATTCGTAAATGTTATGGCTAAAATATTGTAAGGTGATACATCCTTCTCGTCTAATAAATAAGCGATTCTATGTGTTAACACACGTGTTTTACCAGATCCTGCACCTGCCATTATCAATAGTGGGCCTTCTGTTGTTCTGACAGCTTCACTTTGCTCTGCATTCATATTCTTTACTAATGAATTCATTTACTAGACTCCTTTATCTTAACTGTTTTCAATGCTTTCTTTATATCTCGATATACAATATCACCAACGACGATTGTATCAGCAAACTCAGCCATTTCTTGTGCTTGTGATAATGATGTTATACCGCCACCATAAAATAATTGTGTTGTCGTTAGTGTGTTTGCTACCGACTTAACTTTCTCTACATCCCCATATTCTCCACTATATTCGAGGTACATTATTGGGAAACGATATAATTCATTGGTCATTAATGCATATGCATCTACATCATCTATATCTAACTGCGTCTTTGCTTCTGTTTGATGTGCAACTTTACTATCATCATTCATTACTAAATAACCTTCAAAGACGACTTCTTCAAAATTAATCACATGTCCAAATTCCTTTAAGGCTTCTAGTAGCATTCCATTATGATACTTTACATTGTTACTATTTAAGACTGTAGGCACAAAGTAAAAATCAAAACCTGGCATAACGCTCTCTAAGTTAGAAATTTCAAGAACAAGTGGTAATGGATAACGTCGTACTCTACTCATTAAATGAATGACGTTATCTTCAGTTACATTATCAGTACCCCCGATGATGATTGCATCAGTATTTGACATACCAATCGCATCTAAATCATCATCTGAAATAGACTTTGCAGGGTCTAATTTAAATACATGACGCCATTGTTTAATATCATACATTACGTGAAACTCCTTTTTTTAACATACCTTAAATTATATCATTTTTAACATGCTAGTTCTAAACAGTTAACGTGAAATTGTACAACTTATTTTTTACTTTTGACACTAAAAAAGAAACGATCGTTCACATATTATAGCCGTTAAACTTTAATAGTTACGATCGTTTCGTATTATTTTATTCTTTTGTATCGATATTAAGGCGATCTAATATCATTGTGTAGGCATCATTGCCCCATTGCAAAGAACGCTTCACTCGAGAAATTGTTGCCGTTGACGCGCCTGATTCTTGTTCAATTGTTGCATATGTGTATCCTTGTTTAATCATTTTAGCAACTTGTAGTCGTTGAGAAAGTGATTGAATTTCGTTCACTGTGCATAAATCATCGAAAAACTGATAACATTCTTCTCTATTCTCTAATGTAAGAATTGCATCAAATAATTCATTTAATGCATCCCCACGTAATTTTTCAATTTGCATCATAACAGCTCCTATATGCATATTCTTTTTACTATTTTAACTTACTAACAAGTTAAAGTGTAGTAGTTTTAATTGAATTTGTATAGGATTTCAATTTAATTTCTAAAGTTATTCTAAGCCTGCTCTTTTAAAAATAGTGTCGACTTGATTTAAATGATGTTTAGGATTGAAGCATTCATCCAATTCTTCTTTAGATAAAACATCTGTAATCTTACTGTCTTGTTCTATTAAATCTCTGAAAGGTGTTTTCGTTTCCCAAGATTTCATAGCTTTTGGTTGCACTGTATCATACGCTTCTTCGCGTACCATACCTTTATTGATTAGAGAAAGTAATACGCGTTGTGAATAAATTAAACCAAATGTTTTATCGATATTCGCTTGCATATTATCCTCATATACTGTTAAACGATCTACGATATTTGTAAATCTATTTAAGGCATAGTCTAAGGCAATTGTTACGTCTGGTAACATGATACGTTCTGCAGATGAATGTGAAATATCTCGTTCATGCCATAACGGTATATTTTCATAAGCAGTAGTAATATAACCACGAATCACACGAGAAATACCTGTAATATTTTCAGAACCAATTGGATTACGTTTATGTGGCATTGCTGAAGATCCCTTTTGACCTTTAGCAAAAGCTTCTTCAACTTCACGTGTTTCAGTTTTTTGTAGATTTCTAATTTCAACTGCAAATTTTTCTAATGAAGTGGCTATAAGTGCTAATGTTGCGATATAGTAAGCGTGACGATCACGTTGTAAAGTTTGAGTTGAAACAGGTGCTGCACCTAGTCCTAAATGTTTACAAACATAACTTTCAATTTCTGGTGGAATGTTAGCAAAAGTACCTACCGCACCGCTCATTTTTCCTACCTCTATTTCTTCACGTACATCTTTAAAACGTTTTAAATTACGTTTCATTTCTGTGTACCATAATGCCATTTTGACACCAAACGTTGTTGGTTCAGCATGTACACCATGTGTTCTACCCATCATTAACGTATATTTGTAATTTTTAGCTTTTTCTTCTAAAACCTTGATGAATCTTTCTAAGTCTTTTTCGATGATATCATTTGCTTGTTTAATAACATAACTAAGTGCTGTATCAACAACATCAGTAGAAGTTAAACCATAATGAACCCATTTTCTTTCGTCACCTAATGTTTCTGAAACCTGTCTAGTAAATGCGACGACATCATGTCTAGTTTCTAATTCTATTTCTTTAGCACGTTCTACATCTACTTTTGCATTTTGGCGAATTTTTTGAACATCTTCTTTTGGAATATATCCTAGTTCACTCCATGCTTCAGATGCTAAAATTTCTACTTCAAGCCAAGCTTCATATCGGTTTTGGTCTGTCCAGATAGACGACATTTCTTCTCTAGAATAACGTTCAATCATTTTTTAAACTCCTATCGTATGTATATTCATATTTTAAATCACAAAATCTGTACATTAACTGCAAAATAAACTTAAAAGTTCGTCTTTGACGATTTACTTTAATTCTAACAGAATACTTATCGATTGTATAATTCTAATTAGCTTACATTCCTATTTTATTTCATATTTTAGTCAAACACAATTCCAAAATAAAAAACCACTCAAAACAACTTATTGAGTGGTCTCTGTCATATTTTATTCAGTTATCTTCTTACCAATAAAAATGATATCTTGTTTTAAAACTTCTAAGCTTCCATCTTTATTTTCTTTATAAATTGGTTTTTCAATGCGTCTTGTTGGCATATAACCATCGGCTTTCATTCTTTGTAGGCAATCAGCAATCGTCTCATTATCATTTACTTTATACTTCATGCTCAACAACACTTTCTAATTCTTCTGGTTCGTACGCTTTAAGTTTACGTTTACGTACGCCTTTAACCCAGAAACCACCGTGAATATTTCTTGGTTCATAAGCAATGATAAAGGCTTTTGGATCTAAGTTTTTTATGGTATCCATTAACTTTAATTCATATTTTCTTGGTGTGAGAATTTGCATAACCATGCGGCTTCCATCTCGTCCAAACGCTTCATAATGTGTAACACCATACCCTAAGTTACGAAGTTCATTGGGTAAATCTAACTCGTATTCTGAAGATGTCACATTAACGACAGTGTAACCAAGCGCCAATTTCTCTTCGATTTTCATACCTACAATAATACCAATAGAAAAGCCAAATGCATATGCGACAATATTTTGAATTTGATCTAAACTAGACATTACTAATCCTAGACCTACGACATAAATCAATACTTCAACAAAACTTACTATCGCTGCAACATAACGGTAACCTTTTAAAGTTAATATGGTTCTCATGGTTAAACATGTGACGTAACACACATTGATTACAAAGATGGCAAACACCATTAACCAAGGATTTTGAGCAATCGCTGACATATTATTCCTCTTTTCTTACTTGAAATTCAAATTATTTTAACAGGCATTTTTAGCTTTGTCACGTCAAATTTTAACTTTAGTATTATAAAATAATTAATAGCATCATTAATTGTAAAATTAATTAAAAAGTATGTTCTACATTTCGATTCGTTTATAGCTTACTTTCTAATTTTTAGGCCAAGAATAACGTGTATAAGCGAGTTCACGTTTATGTGCATTTTTAACATAATGATTTTCAATCGTTTCTTTCGCTTCGCTTGAAACCTCTTTGCCTTCTAGATAGTCATCTATATCATTATAAGTTACGCCTAAAGCTTCTTCATCAGGTAATTGTGGTTTATCCTCTTCTAAATCTGCTGTAGGTGTTTTTTTATATAAATGTGCTGGCGCATCTAAATATTTTAGTAAAGCTCGACCTTGACGTTTATTCAGTCCAAATAATGGCGCGATATCAGCTGCACCATCACCATATTTAGTATAAAACCCAGTGATATTTTCTGCAGAATGATCCGTTCCCACAACAATACCTGATTGATTGGAAGCAATTGAAAATTGTACTTTCATACGCTCTCTTGCCTTTTCATTTCCTTTTTGGAAATCTGTTAATTGAATCCCTGCTTCTTGTAGTGATTTTACACTTGTATCTACTGCAGGTTTAATATTGACGGTAATCGTTTGGTCAGGGTTAATGAAGGCTAGCGCGTCTTCTACTTCATCTGCGTCTGACTGGACACCATAAGGTAGTTTTACAGCTATAAATTGACATTCTCTACCTTCTTCACGTAATTCATTAACAGCTAATTGAACAAGGCGACCAGCTAATGTTGAATCTTGACCACCAGAAATACCCAGCACTAATGATTTGATAAATGAATGAGATTGTACATAACTCTTTACAAATTGTTTAATCTCTTGTACTTCTTTTTCAACATCAATTTGAGGTTTTACCTTCATCTCTCTTACTACGATATCTTGTAAATTACTCATGGTCTTCCTCCATTTCTTTAACATGCTCAGCCACTTCAAAGATGCGTTTATGTTTATTTTCCCAACAAGCAGTACTTAAATCAACTGGATACTCTTGTGGATTTAAATAACGTTTATTTTCGTCCCAAAATGTTTTAAGTCCTTCTGTTAAATAAGCTTGGGCATCATGAACATTTGGCAAATCATAAACGAGTTGACCATTTTCAAAAATAGCATGATGTAAATCAATAGCTTCAAATGATTTAATAAATTTCATTTTAAATGTGTGGACTGGATGGAATAATTTTAAAGGTTTTTCTTTAGTTGGATCTTCACCATGTAAAGTAATATAATCCCCTTCAGCTTTACCAGTTTTCTTATTAATGATTCGATATACATTTTTCTTACCAGGCGTCGTAACTTTTTCTGCATTATTAGATAATTTGATACGGTCACTGTATTCCCCATCACTATTTTCAATAGCAACTAATTTGTATACAGCACCTAATGCTGGTTGGTCGAAGCCAGTTATAAGTTTCGTACCTACACCCCATGAATCTACTTTAGCACCTTGTGCTTTCAGACTCGTTATTGTTTCCTCATCTAAATCATTGGACGCGATTATTTTGGCATCTTTAAATCCTGCTTCATCTAACATACGACGTGCTTCTTTAGAAAGATATGCGATGTCCCCTGAATCCAAACGTATACCTATAAAATTGATTTTATCACCTAATTCTTTGGCAACTTTAATTGCTGTAGGTACACCTGATTTTAAAGTGTGGAAGGTATCTACTAAAAATACACAATCTTTATGGCGTTCTGCATATTTTTTAAATGCAATGTATTCATCACCGTAAGTTTGTACGAGTGCATGCGCATGTGTACCTGATACAGGTATTCCAAATAATTTTCCTGCTCGTACATTACTTGTCGAATTAAAACCACCAATATAAGCAGCTCTAGCACCCCATAATGCTGCATCTAACTCTTGACCACGACGTGTCCCAAATTCCATAAGAATATCGTCATTCGCTATTTGACGAATACGACTTGCTTTCGTAGCAATGAGCGTGTGGAAGTTAATAATGTTTAATAATACTGTTTCCAACAATTGAGCTTGAATTAATGGGGCTTCTACTCTCATCAACGGTTCATTTCCAAAACATATTTCTCCTTCTTGCATTGAATGAATATGTCCTGTAAATTTTAAATTTTTCAGATAATCTAAAAAGTCATCTTGATAACCAATTGATCTTAAATATTCAATATCTGTTTCTGAGAAACCAAAATTATCCATAAAATCTATAACACGTTTAAGTCCATTAAAAACAGCATAACCACCATTAAATGGCATACTTCTAAAGTATAAATCAAATACAGCCATTCTTTCATGAATACCATCATTCCAATAACTTTCAGCCATATTAATTTGATATAAATCATTTTGTAACATCAAACTGTCGTCTTCAAATTGGTACACTCGTATCTCTCCATTTCGACCATTCTTTTATTAGTATTTTATCATAATTCAATTTAACTAGGTAACAACTGAATTGCTTTTACGCCCCTCATATAAATGAATGCTATCGAAATTTACTTTCAAGTATCATATGACTTTGCCCATATATCTTAGACGTTGCGACAAATTCGTGACAATTATCATTATTGAATGTGTAAATCAATCGTGTCGATTATAATACTTATGAGGTGTTTGAAATGTTAATAGATAAAGCAACAACATTTATCCAAACGATGTATTCTGAATTAAATTATACGCAAGATGAAATCGATAATAGAATTAAAGAAATTAATCAAGATATTCAAAAAACAGGTACCTACACGCATACATTAGAAGAATTAACTTACGGTGCCAAAATGGCTTGGAGACATTCAAATCGCTGTATCGGTAGATTTTTTTGGGAGTCACTTAATGTCAAAGATGCTAGAGATATCAATGATGAAACACATTTTTTAGAAGCTATTGAAGACCATATTATCAAGGGAACTAACGACGGAAAGATTAAACCTTATATAACGATTTTCAGTCCTGACGAACCTCCTAAGATTTACAATAATCAATTAATACGTTATGCAGGTTATGAGAATTGTGGTGACCCATCTGAACGTGATGTAACGACGCTAGCACAGCATTTGGGATGGCAAGGAAATGGTGGAGACTTCGACGTATTACCCCTCATTTATCAAATCAATGACGGACCAATTAAATATTATGAATATCCTAAATCCATAATCAAAGAAGTCATAATCGAGCATGACCGATACCCTAAATTGAAAGATTTAAATTTAAAATGGTATGCAGTACCTATCATTTCGAATATGGACTTACAAATTGGCGGCATTACCTATCCTACTGCACCATTTAATGGCTGGTACATGGTTACTGAAATTGCAGTTAGGAATTTTACTGATAGCTATCGTTATGATTTATTAGAAAAAGTTGCAGAAGCGTTCGAGTTTGATACACTTAAAAATAATTCTTTTAATAAGGATAGAGCACTTATCGAACTTAATTACGCTGTTTATCATTCATTTAAATCACAAGGTGTATCGATTGTGGATCATTTAACAGCTTCTAAACAATTTGAAATGTTTGAAAAGAACGAAGCAAAGCATCAGAGAGAAGTAACAGGTAAATGGTCATGGTTAGCACCACCTATTTCACCGACGCTGACTAATAATTATCATCATGGTTATGATAATACGATGCGAGATCCAAACTTTTTCTATAAACAATCAAGTGAGACAAAGTGCCCCTTCCATTAACACATCAATAGAGGTGAAGGCATGCAAATATATTATTTAGGTCCAAAAGGTACATTTTCCTATTTAGCTTCTCAAAAGTTTGTTAATCAAAATCAAATACAACATTATGACTTTATACCCAAAGCCAATTTATACGAAGTGATTAAATATGTTTCTCAAGATACTGCTTCAATAGGCATTGTGCCAATTGAAAATTCAATCGAAGGAACAATTAATATCGTTGCTGATTCACTTGCACAGCAAAATGTTTACGCACATGGTGAATTACATTTAGATATTGATTTTGCTTTATACGGTAAAGCTGGTAGTCAAATAAGTGATATCAAGAAAGTTTATTCTATAGCACCAGCCATTAGTCAAACCTCAAATTATATTATGAAACATCAATTTGATTACGATTATGTTGATAGCACTGTTAAAGGTTTCGATATGATTAATGACCATATTGGGGCTATTGCTCCACTAGCTAGCGGAAATGATTATGATTTTGAAATTTTAGATACACATATCCAAGATTTTGCTCACAATGCTACACGATTTTTAATCATTAAAAACCATGATAATTTCGATAGCAATACGAATACGTCAATGTTTTTAATCACACCAAAATACGATAAACCCGGCCTTTTAGCGAGTATATTAAATACATTTGCTTTATTTAATATTAATTTATCATGGATTGAATCACGACCACTTAAGACTAAGCTCGGCCAATATCACTTTTTTGTTCAAGCAGATGCTCCTATATCACAAGATGTCAAAAAAGTCTTAACTATCCTTAATACACTTGATTTTGAAACTAAACTTATTGGTTCATTTTATAAATAAGATAATAAAGAACGCTTCTCCCATACTTTAAGATCTAGGGAAAAGCGTTTTTGTATTATTTTATGTTTTCTACATTCTTTTTTTCTATAGACACTAAATGATCATCTTGATTCAATGTTAAATCATCGATATCTTCGAGATGTATTTTTTGAGATTTATCATTAAATGTATTGCCTGCAATAAATATTTGCGTATGTTTCACATTATTATAACTTCTAATGTGTATAGCATCCTTTTCCATTTTCCCAATAAATTCGTTGCCAATCACATTAAAATTAGAACCTGCTTGTGTCCCCATGTCTTTACCAGTATAAGGATCCGCTGCGTTTTTACCATCTTTGACACCTAAAAAACGTATGCCCCCTACACAATTTATGAACTTGTTTTTAGATATAAATGTATTTTGAGATTTTAGTGGCGTTAGTGCATATTCTTGAATGTGATCAAACACATTGTCTCTGATATGAATATTTTCATAATATCGATGATATCGACTCGCATGTGATCCTATCGCCCTATTCCAAGGTTTCATGTTAGGATCATCTGACGGTCCAAAATAACAATTTTCTATAATGGCATTTTTAGTTATCGTCCCATCGGTGGTACCAAACTTCGGAAATGCACCTGGCACTTGGATATCCAATTGTACTGCTTCCGAAAAGAATCTATCACCATCAATATCTAAGAAACCTTCAAAAGAACAATTCGCTATCCTTAATCCATTTAAGCCACACGCATCTATGGCATGCCCACCTACAATATTTTTAAAAGTCACTCCTATAAATTGAATGTCTTCTGCATGTCCCATGCATATAGCTGTATTGTTATATGGAAAATTAGAGCCATTCATATCAAATGTACCACCTTTAATATGTATATGACTATTTCCTCTATATTCATGATAGAAAATATAGGGTTTTCCATTCTTTAACAGTGCATCTTTGCTATATCTCAATAATACTGTTTCATCATCTAAAAGCAATGTTGTAGAATCATAAATCACTAACGCTTTGCCAATATGATACGTCCCTTTTGGGATATACACCGTATGTTCACCATTTTTTGCTTTGTTCAATGCTTTTTGAATTGCTTTAGTATCTTTTACTTTATTTTGACCTTCTGCGCCAAAATCTTTCACATTTATGAACATCCAATTTCTCCTTTGTTTCATATTTAATTGTAGTCCTCTTGATAAATATATATACTATGATTAATCTTATAAAACATTTTTTAAGCATATTAGATGAATTTTTAATTAACTTAATGAAATTGAATGACAGGATTGTAAACAATAGTTATGTTTATGTTGGGAAGGATGTTATTGAATGGAGAAAAAGGCTTTAATTGTAGTAGATTACTCAGTGGACTTTATTGCACCTGACGGAAAGTTATCTTGCGGAGAACCTGGACAAAAATTAGAAACATTTATAACAGATCGCATCCATCGCTATATTGAAAATAATGACAATATCTTTTTTATGATGGATTTACATTACGAAAATGATAATTATCACCCAGAATCTAAGCTATTTCCACCCCATAATATTGCAGGTACCTCAGGACGACAACTCTATGGTACTGTGGGAGAAATTTATGAAGCGAATAAACATCAAAGCAATATTCATTACTTAGATAAAACACGTTATGATTCATTTTACGGTACACCTCTAGATAGTTTATTACGCGAAAGAACAATTAACACATTAGAAATCGTTGGTGTTTGTACTGATATATGTGTGTTACACACTGCTATTTCTGCATATAATTTAGGTTATAAGATACATGTACCGAAGAATGGCGTCGCTTCCTTTAATCCATCTGGACATGAATGGGCATTAGATCATTTTCAAAACTCATTGGGCGCAGAGGTAGAAGAATAAGCTATAGTCATGCTAAAATAACTATATAATATCAATAAAATAACTAATGAATAAGGGAGACATATATCCATGGCAAACACTTACATTTTTGGACACAAAAACCCAGATACTGACGCAATTTCATCAGCTATTATTATGGCTGACTTTGAACAATTAACAGGAAATGCAGGCGCTAAAGCCTATCGCTTAGGTGAAGTTGGGGCTGAAACTCAATATGCATTAGATCACTTTAAAGTAGATGCACCAGAATTATTAGAAGATAATTTAGATGGTCAAGATGTTATTTTAGTTGACCATAACGAATTCCAACAAAGTGCTGATACAATTGCCGATGCCACAATTAAACATGTTGTAGATCATCACAGAATTGCAAACTTTGAAACAGCTAGCCCTCTTTATTACAGAGCAGAGCCAGTTGGTTGTACAGCAACAATTCTATACAAAATGTACAAAGAACGTGGATTTGAAATTAAACCTGAAATTGCTGGACTTATGATTTCTGCAATTATTTCAGATAGTTTATTATTTAAATCTCCTACTTGCACTGATGAAGATGTCAATGCAGCTAAAGCTTTAAAAGATATAGCAAACGTCGACTTAGATGCTTATGGTTTAGACATGCTTAAAGCAGGCGCTTCTACTACTGATAAATCTGCTGATGTATTATTAGATATGGATGCTAAATCATTTACTATGGGAGATTACGTAACTCGTATTGCTCAAGTTAACACAGTTGATATTGATGAAGTATTAGATCGTAAAGAAGAATTAGAAAAATCTATGCTAGAATCAAGCGCTGAAGAAAAATATGATTTATTCGTTTTAGTTGTAACTGATATCATTAATAGCGATTCTAAAATTTTAGTTGTAGGTGCTGAAAAAGATAAAGTTGGCGAAGCATTCAACGTTAAATTAGAAGACGATATGGCATTCTTAACAGGTGTTGTATCTCGTAAAAAACAAGTTGTACCTCAAATTACTGAAGCTTTAACTAAATAATTTTATTAGTAATAAATGTATTTGATTGTATTGAGCCTGGGACATGATTTAATGTCTCAGGTTAATTTTTTATATTAAAATTAATTATTTTTGTGGTAATCGGGTAAAGATATGTTAAGCATTTTTTCTTGAGAATATTGTTATCTCAAATCCAACTTAAGGAGGTTCAACTTTTGAATTCAATTGATCAACTATTTGAAAATAGCAAAGCTTTTTTCAAAACACATCAAACTAAAGATATTAAATTTAGAAAACAACAATTAAAGTTGTTAAGCAAGAGTATTAAACATCATGAAAACGAGATACTTGAAGCTTTACAAAAAGATTTAGGTAAAAGTAATGTTGAAGCATATGCTACTGAAATTGGTATATTGTTAAAAAAGTATTAAATTAGCTCGTAAAGAGCTTAAAAATTGGTCTAAAACAAAACAAGTAGATACACCACTTTATCTTTTCCCTACAAAAAGTTATATCAAAAAAGACCCTTATGGCACTGTTCTTATTATCGGTCCCTTTAATTACCCAGTACAATTAACATTTGAACCATTAATCGGTGCGATTGCAGCTGGCAACACAGTGATTATTAAACCATCAGAACTAACGCCTCATGTATCTTCAGTCATTCGTAAAATTGTTGAAGATGTTTATAAACCTGACTATATTGCTGTAGTTGAAGGTGGTATTGAAGAAACAGACCACCTTATTCACTTACCGTTTGATTATATGTTCTTCACTGGTAGTGATAAAGTAGGTAAAATTGTTTATCAAGCTGCAAGTGAAAACCTCGTTCCTGTAACACTTGAATTAGGTGGTAAATCTCCTGTAATTATCGATGAAACAGCTAATTTAAAAGTAGCTAGTGAGAGAATTGCTTTTGGTAAATTTACAAATGCAGGTCAAACATGTGTTGCTCCGGATTATATTTTAGTAGATCAAAAAGTAAAAGATGATTTTATCAAAGCATTAAAACAAACCTTAAATGAATTTTATGGAAAAAGCATTCAATCTAGTCCAGATTTTGGCAGAATTGTAAATCAAAAGCATTTTAATCGCTTAAACGAATTACTACAACAACATAAAAGCAATATCATTTTTGGTGGTCATAGTGATGAATCTGATTTATTCATCGAACCCACTATTATTGATGATATTCAAACTTCAGATTTAATTATGCAAGAAGAAATATTTGGTCCATTATTACCAATCATCAGTTATGATCAATTTGATGAAGCTTTTGAGATAATCCAGTCTCGTCCTAAACCTTTAAGTCTTTATTTATTTAGTGAAGATGAAAATTCAACGCATCGTGTACTTAATGAACTTGCCTTTGGTGGCGGCGCAATTAACGATACATTGATGCACTTAGCAAATCCCAATTTACCATTCGGCGGCGTAGGTCTATCGGGTATTGGAAACTATCACGGCAAATACTCATTTGATACATTTTCTCATGATAAATCATATACTTTTAAATCGACACGTTTAGAGTCGAGCCTATTTTTCCCACCTTATAAAGGCAAATTTAAGTATATTAAAGCATTTTTCAAAAATTAAAAAGTAGATCCCATAAGCGATATCGCTTATGGGATCTATTTTTTAGAACATGACACAAACGCCTTCTGGTGCCTGAGTTGATTGATCTTTTAAAGTTAATGTACCTGTTTCTTTATCTCTTTCGAATACCGTTAATTTAGAAAGGCCTTCTTGATGTGCACAAATTAAATAATCATCTGATTCTGTGATATTAAAATCTCGTGGGAATGCATCGCCACTTTTGACAATATCAACCAATTCAAGTTTAGCTCCGTTTTCTAACACTTTGTAAATTGCAATGCTATCATGACCGCGATTACTTACATATAAGAACTGTTGGTCATGAGATAAATGTACTGCTGCAAGTTTAGTTGCACCATCAAAATGTTCTGGAATTGTTAAATGACGTTCTAATTCTTCAAAACGCCCATCTTCATATTGAGTCACGCTAACAACATTTGATAATTCATGTACGACATATGCATATTTTCCATTTTCATGGAATGCAATATGACGCGTACCATCAGCTGCATTAAATTCTGAAACAGCATGTTCTTTCAAACCATTTTCACTAAATGTGTATGACACAAGTCGATCTGTACCTAAATCAGCTGCTACTACATATTGACCATCTGGTGTCTCGTTTAAAAAATGCACATGAGGATGTTCTTGTCTTTCATGAGGTCCAAGTGGATAGTCATGCGCTAGTTCTTGAATTAAGCTCTCTATTTCACCAGTAGTTGGATTTAATTGATAAATTCGAGCTAACCCTGCACCATAAACCGCTTCAAATAAAAACTCACCATTTGTCGATACTTGAACATAACATCCTGTGCCATTTTGAGAATCCAAACATTTATTGATTAATGTTAATTCACCATCTTCCGCTATTTTAAAACTTGCGACACCACAATTGTCTCCTTCTTTTGTAATAGCATATAGAAAAAGATTATTTCTTGTTACATATGTTGATGCTTCTAGTTGATAACCAGTCGCTACTTCAACTATTTGTCCCTTTTTTTCATCTAATTCAAATTGATAAATCCCTTTCCCATTCTTCTTCGTATATGAACCAATATAACCTTTAGTCATTTCGTCAACGCCTCCTTATCACTTATCTCTATTCTATTAAAATTATATATATAAAGACAAACGTTTGGGCATGATTTTAGTCATAAACCTCTATACTTAAATTTTATTTGTTGATAACCACACATGATTCTATCGAAATACCACTTGCAAAACAGAACGTACGTTCGTATAATAGAAGTATAAATATTGAGGTGATTGAAAGATGATTACGGATTTAAATAATAATCAATTGGACTATCGACATATTCCACGCAATCAATTGGATAGAAATATCCCGAAAGGCCGCGGCATGGTTAAATGGGCACCATTTGTTATATGTACTAATTTAAGATAAACATTGATATTATAATATGTTTTCATATTAGTTATGTACAGTATGTTAGTTTTTATAAACTATTACTTAAAAATAATGTAGGAGAATTCAAATAATTCTCCTACATCATTTTTAACAACAATTATCATTTTTTTGTTGGTCTTTTTCTTTTTTGTTTTCTTCCTTTTCTTCAATTTCCACAGAGCAACAAGCTTGTTCTTTAGGTTTTAATTTAGAAATTGCTTTTTTAAATGTATTTTTTTCCATTATAACACCTCCTTTAATTGTTATTTAACAACCGCATGATGTATCGCAACAATCATTTTTATGAACTATTTCTTCGTTTTCCTCTATAAATTCAAATGCTTCCTTATACGGCGACTGTTTTAATATATTAAATGTCTTTTCACAAACAAAAGTTTTTTCGCCACGTTCAAAGATATGATCATCATCGTCTTCAATGTGTTTAAACGGACCTTTGTAAATTACAGATTGATTTTTGTCAATACATGGGCCTTCTTTTCCCTTATGAGCAATTACTGTCATACTTCTAAAATCAATACCTTCAATAGAAGTCCATGTATTTTCACGTTTATCAATTTCTATACCATAGAATCCTACATTTTCGAAAGCTTCAATAAAAGCTTTTTCCTCAATAGCACCTGAATAACAACCACTCCATAAGTTTTCATCTTGTCTTAACTTTTCTGGTACCTCTACGTTAGAAACAATATCTGATATGACTGCTTTACCACCATTCTTTAAAACACGGTAAATTTCTCTGAACAGTGATTCTTTATCCTCTGTTGAAACTAAATTTAAAACACAATTAGAGATAACTACATCTATACTATTATCCTTTATCATAGTCATTTCATTTTCTAAGTAATTAATATATTGATTAATAGATTGATAAGTATCTAAGTTGTTAGCAGGATGTTCTTGTATATATTTATCGAGTTCTTCTAAATTTAATTTTAAGTTTTGAATTTTCCCTTTATGAAAAATGACATTATCATAACCAATTCTTTCAATCATTTGATTCTGATATTTTTTAGCAAGGTTTAACATATCATCATTCATATCTACGCCAATAACTTCACCCGTTTCTCCCACAATTTGAGATACTATATAAGGAACTTTTCCTCCCCCAGAACCTAAATCTAACACAGTATCTCCTTTCTTGATCTTACCTAAAGGATCACCACAACCATAATCTTTTTCTATAATTTCATCAGGTATAATCATTAAGTACTTTGTATCGTTTCGACTGGACAACATAAATTCTTTTCATATGTTTTAGCAGCTTTTCCATATCTATTGATTACTGAATTTTCTTGATTCATTAATTTATCCTCCTTAAACTTATAAAATCATATTAATTATTAACCCTGTAGCAATAGCTACAACTAAAATTGCGATAATAAAAGATACTACAAATTTTTTCTTGAATAATTTAGATAGTAATACAACTTCTGGAATACTTGCACCAGCACCACCAATTATTAATGCGACAACTGTCCCTAATGACATCCCTTTTGATACTAATGCTTCAGCTATAGGTAACATTGTTTCAGGTCTGATATACATAGGAATACCTATAACAGAAGCAATGAACACAGATATAATGCCGTTTCCACTTGCATATTTAGTGATAAAAGTTTCAGGTACAAATCCATATATAAAGGCACCAATAAACACACCAATAAATAAATAAGGAAGCATTGGATATAAGAATGCCCAAGCATCATTTATTGCTTGTTTAAAACGAGATCCTGTTTTATTAGCAAAAAAACCGTCTCCTTTAACATTAACTCCTTTATAGCTTTCTGCTAAATTCATTTTTGAAAATACTAAACCTGTTAAAATACTAAAAATTGCTAGTACTACAAAATAAACAACAGCTACTTTCCAGCCTAATAAAGCCCATAACATAAAAAGCATTAACGGATTCATCAATGGTGAAGCAATTAAGAAACTCATTGATGGACCAAAAGGTACTTTAGAATTTAGTAGTCCCGCAAGTATTGGAATGGTAGAACAAGAACAGAAAGGTGTAATAGCACCAAATACCATTCCTAGAATATAATTAATAGCTTGATTAGGTTTACTTAAAAATCTTTTTATTTTCTCTTCTGAAATAACTTGTTGTATTAGACTGACGATGAAACTCACGATTATGAATAGTAATAACAATTCAAAAAACAACATTAAAAACGTTTTTATGAATTCCATGATTGAATCTACCATTAGTATAATGCCTCCAAATTTAATTTATCAACATTTCTTGATTTATAAATCAAGAAAAATTGATTTAAACATTATAAAAAGAAGACACTTAAAGTATTTTACAACAAGTATCTTCATTTAAAACTACCTGTATTTGTTGTTCATTAATTCGATAATAATTCCATGTTCCATACTTTTTAGCAATAAGTATATTTGCATCGACTAATTTTTTTAAATGATAGGACAGTTTAGACTGTTTCACATCTAACAATTCTTCTAAATCACAAACGCATAAAGTCTTTGAGCCACTTTGACGAATTGACCGTAAGATTTTAAGCCTAATTTTATCAGCCAGTGCATTAAACATCTGTTCATAAAAGTCTAATCGTTCTTCCTCATTTACATTTGGATTAGCTTTGATTATTTCCATTTAATCACTTCCATTCTAACCATTAGGTAGTTACTTGAGTTTTTGAACTGCTTGTTTAAAGTTATTTCACCAAATGTTTCAATATTGTCATTAAAGAAAGAACACTTCATATATGTTATAGCTTCATTTAAACACATGTCTTTTGAAGTCATAACTAATTTTTAATACGAAATAAAATAATCTACAGATAAATTGCCTGCATGATTTACTATCAAAATTTCTCTCTCCTCAATACACAAAATAACACATCAACTTTTTTTGATATATTAAAATTAACACTTTTTGATAATAATTTCAAATCTAAACGATAAAAAATTCTTGTCATAATAGAACTTATGTTCTATTATGCAGTTGAGGTGTTTTTATGCTAATCAATACTAATGTTCCAGATAAATATAAATATGAAACAGATTATAGAAAAATCCCAAGAGAATATTTGAATCCCAAAATCCCACAAGGACGTGGAAACATCAAATGGAGAGCTTTTGCTACTTTGCCTGAACAATTCGAAATATTAAATAAAATGATTCAAGACCAAAGCACAGTTGCAAGTCCATTATTATCTGACGATGCTTTAAGCCAACTAGATTATATAGTTAATCAAAAACTCGAGTTCAATAAAATTTGTACAGTAGAATATTGGCAAAACGGTTATATAATAACTTATACTGGATTCATTTTAAAATTCAATGTATCAGAAAACGCCTTTACATTTTTCAACACTTCCAACAATAAATATCATACTTTGTATAAGGAATATATTAGCAACATAATTTAAAATAATCTTAAAAATAATAACTAACTAAAATAAGAATGGGATAAACATAATCTTTTATGTCCAACTTTTTTAATTTCAAAAACAATAGCATATATTGGACTTTTCAAAAGTTTTCATATATTTTATTATATAAAACGTTAACTTCGTCCTTTAATGATTTATTCTCTTTTTCTAATTTTTTTATTTTTCTTTTCAAGGATTCGATAATTGCACTTTTTCCATCATTTTTGACTAGAATTACATTTGTTTGAGTGTTTTGTTTACGTAATTCTTCAATTTTATTTCGAATTTCTTTATGATTATACAAAGTAGCTTTCGAAACATTTGCATATTTAGAAACAACATTAAAATTAATCTCTATATTTTCTTTTAGGAGTCTTTCTATTGTAGAGTTTACTTTTATTTCTGTGTTAGCTTTTTTTCTTCTATGTATTTCTTTCATCTGATTTTTTCTATCATAATTTTCCATAAATCCTCCTATTTTTTCATCCTGTTATTTCTACCAAAAATAACGTTTCCATCTTTTATATTTTTTAATATGTCTTCATATTTTTCTAATAGATTGACATGCTTTTCTACCATATCATCTCTATTAAAGTTTTTAGCTACTTCTATAGAATTAATGGTAGATTTAACAAGCAATTCATACTTTTCTACATCTAGATTTAAAAATCCTATTGCTAAATCTTTACAAGGTTTCCCTGAATTACAAGTTAAACAGGGTGGCGCTTCCATATATGGACAATCACCTTTTAGTCTTGCATGACACGTACCATATGGATTGTCCATAGCATTTAATTTATGCTCTTGCCATAAAGAGTTCAACGTATTCTCAGATAGCTCACTACTATGTTTAATATTTTTTACTTTACCATCAATATCAAAGGTAAATGCGCCTTGATATATAACTGATTCAAATGCTTTTCTTTTAGTATCATCAAGAAGTTTCGCATATCTAAGTGTCATTTCAGGAGAGGCATGAGCTAGTAACTCTTGAATAGTTAGAATATCAACTCCACCATTAAGTAATTTAACAGCATATGTATGTCTAAATTGATGTGTTTTAAAGTGAAAAATTTCTCCCTTTTCGTCAACTATATTTTTAGTTTTAGCTAAATAATTTAAATGAGAACGAACTAAATGCTGAGTATATGGCATTCCTTTTCTCTTACCTTTGTATATAACAAATATATAATCATTAGGGTTATTGTCCTTAGTAATTTGTCTTTTAGAATTTGCAATTAAAACGGCTAATATATCGGCTAATTGCTCATCAATAGGTATTCTATGGCCTTTTACAAAAGTTTTTGCTATATCAGTAACTATAGAATATTTACCATTAATTTTAGTAAGGCAGTTATCTTTTAAAGTTAATACATCTGATATACGTAAACCCGTTTTAAATGCTATCCAAATGATAGGTATAATTTCTTCAGGTAAAGAATTTATATTTTCAAATAGTTGATCTAATACAAAATCTGGGATATAATCAATTTGATTTTTTTCGAGTTTTTCATGTTTAGGCAGATCTTGTGGCAAAAATAGAAATCTTATATCTTCTGTAGGTGCTATACTATATACTTTTGCATAATTATATCATTCAAAAATCTTCTAACTAATTTAAGTTCTTCACGTACAAAATTCTTTACACTTCGTACGTTTTTACTTTTTGCATATTAAAAAATGAAATCAATATATATTTCCATATGCTTTCTTTCTAGCTTATTTAAATCATTCCAATTAGGTTCTTGATTATGTATACTATTTAAAAACCTAGTCAAAACTCTTACATACATTCTGCCTGTAGCAAAATTCATATTTCCGGTCAATAACCGTTGTTTTAAATATTTTTTTACAGAAGTTCTTATATTAAGTGAAGCTATCTTTTTAAAATTTAGATAATTTCCTGTAAGTGTTTTATTATAAGTCAATCCATACATTTCTAAATTTCTTATATCCCATAAATCTTTATCCCACTCTTCTCTACTATCAATCATTTTTGAAAACAGTCTATATAATTTTTTTAAGCTTGAAGCTATAGGCGTTTTTGCTTCATAATTTCCAAAAACGATACTTTTCGATCTTTTTATAGTGGTTACATTTTGATTTTTTAACCATTTAATCCATTCAGTCTCTATACTATTAAATTCGTAATCTAATAATGAGTTTATATTTGGATACTTTTCATTGAAGAAAGTAGCTAATTTATTAATATGTACTGCACCACCATTAAATAAAGAATTTAAAGACCAATATTCAGTAGTAATTAATTTCAGGCAGATATACTTGAATTCTAAATTTAAATACTCGTTTTGAAATCTAAAAAATATATTTTTTCTTTTACCATTATATCTATTCAAATCATCTTGAAATTGATTAAAAATCTTAAAATTAGAAATGTGCCATACATCATTTTTATAGAAATAATCACTATAGATATTGGTATAAACAACATCCCCCTCAAGATTTATACTCTTACTTTTCAAAAAGCAAAGTTCTTTTTTCAATTTGTTTTGCAAAAAATCATCTGTATTTTGGACGCTATTATTCATGTGAATCTCCTATTCAAATATTTGGAATAAATCTTTTACTTTTTCCCAATTTTCACGGATAATCTGATCATTATTATGAATATACAAATCCATAGTGGTTTGTATATTACTGTGTCCAAGTCGTTCTTGAACTTGTTTTATATTTTTACTTTTATTGTAAAAAATAGTAGCATGAGTGTGCCTTAACAAGTGAGGATGAACCATAATTCCAATTTTCTTTCTTAAACGTTTAAATATTGAATTTACGTCATTATAATCTAAAGGTTCTCCAACATTTTTACCTTTAACTTTAATAAACAAAAATTCAGAATCAGTTGAAACTTCATATAAATAATCATCATATAAATCAATCAAAGATTGTGAAATGTATATTTTACGTTCTCCACTTTTTAATCTGGCTCCATTTTTATTTTTTCTATTTTTCAAAATAATTTAATGTCCATTAGTTAAATCATATTTAATATCATCTATGTAAAGTGACAACAATTCCCCAATACGCAATCCCGTTTCATATAATAATTGAATCATAAATTTATCCCTAATGTTATTTGACGCTTTTATTAACTCTTTTATTTCACTGGTACTCAATATTTTCCTTTTTTCTTTTGGCACTTTTACTTTTAGTGTATTTGTATATAATAAATCATTTATATTTACATGATCTAAAAATCTTTTATAAGAAGAACGATGACCTCTTTCTATTAAAATTGATTTAGCAACGTCAATTTTAGATTTTTTAGTTCTAAATAAATAATCATAAAAGTTAGTAACTACAGTGATAGTTAAATTAATAGTTTTAGCACTTTTTCCATATAATGATTTATCTTTAAATATAACTTTTTCATATTTATTTGGTGACTTTAACCACAAAACAAAATCAACTAAATCATCAAAAGTTACCTCTTTATGACCTTTATTTTTAAATTCGAGGTACACAAAATATCTTTTTAAACAATATGCATAAGTCTTTAAAGTATTCTCACTTTTATTAACACTCTCTAAATACTTTAAATAATAGGTAACATCTTCGACTGGATTTAAATTACTATCAATTATCATAAAGTTCTTTCCACTGTTAGAATACACATTTACTATTTTCATATTATACATATAATACGTAATAAAATTAGTTAAGATAACAATTTTTTCTGTTGAATATCTCGCAATATTTTTATACATATTATACAAATTAAACTCTAAAATTATTAATACATATAACCATTTGCTACCTTACCTGAACAATTTGAAACGATTCATCAATATATCATCGATCAAAATAAGGTTGATCGCCCTGTACTTTCTGATGATCAATTATCTGATTTGAATTTTCGTTTACATCAGTCCTTGCAGTTAAATCAGCCAGTAGTTGTACAGTATTATGATGACGGATACTTTAAATCTATCGAACTTAATATTGAACGTATTGATGCTATAACTTTTGAAGTTGAAGGCTATCCATCTCATTCTTCTGATAAATTCAAACTTTCTTTATTAGACATTGTAAGTATTTCCCCTACTTAATTTCTTTTAAAGCAAATAAAAAAGCCACTGATGACGATTTCATCAGTGACGCTTTCATTAATTTAATCTTTAAATTAATTATTATTTTCGATATCTGAAACGATTTCTTTAGTTTTTCTTTCGATATCTTCAAAGTCTTTTTTGAAAATATAAGCAAATGCAACTACACCTACGCCTACAACAACTGTAGTGATAGCTACTAAACTAAATACAAATTTAAATAAACCTTTAATAAAGTTCCACATTAAAATTCACCTCTATATTTTATATGCATATCTACAATACATTATGATAGCATATTTATCGTTATCAATAAATACATACCCTTTTTACTATTTTATAAGCTCTCTTTATAAAAATTTTTATGATAAGATGTAACTATAAAAAAGACGACTGATTTATTCATCAGCCGTCAGTACAATATTATAATTATTTATTCCACCAAGCAGAAATCGCATGTTTTACATTATCATATGCTCTACGCATGATATCACCCCAAATAAATTATTTCTCAAGGCTATCAGTAACTAATTACAATTTTATTATATATATAATTACATAAAATAACAATTAATGTAACATTAACATTATATTACAAAGTGTAAATTTTGAATAAGGAGTACTTTCAAATGCAAAACGTTCAATCTGAAATTATGAGCTATAGAGGTTCACATTATGATTTAGGCGTACAAACCGCCAAATGGTTAAAACAAACTGACCTCTTGAAAAATAGAGAAAAAGAATGGAAAAAGAGAATTCCTAGATTTGATATAGATATTAACGAAACACATTCTATTTTTCAAACGTATGCACCTAAAATTTGGGAAGAACTCATGGGTATGCAAGATGTATTAAAGTTACCAACACGTCAAATGATTTTAAACTTTGCACATTATCGTTTTACTGATTTAAAAGAAAGTGGCTGTACCGTATTTAACGGAACAGATTATTTAGTAAGAAATTATGATTACCATCCTGCTACTTATGATGGCAGATATTTATTATATCAACCTAATGATGGCGGATTAGCACAAATTGGTCCAACATCAAGAGTAACTGGACGTATGGACGGTATGAATGAAGTTGGTTTAGTGATGGCATATAATTTTATGCATCGTAAGAAACCAGCAAATGGATTTGTTTGTTATATGGTGGGAAGATTAATTTTAGAACTCTGTAAAAATATCGACGAAGCGATTCAACTGTTAAAAGAGATACCGCACCGTAGTTCGTTTAGTTATATTTTAATGGATCAATCTTTAAATCATGCCATCGTAGAAATTACACCTCGTGATATCAATGTTAGATATGATACTATTTGTACAAATCATTTTGAATTACTAACGCATGAAAATAGAAATTATACTAAAGAATCTAAAGAACGATTAGCACGCGTCATTAATCAAACACATACACAACTTGATAAGTATCAAGCATTCAAATTATTTAATGATCCACAATACGACATATATAGCAAACTTTTTAACAGTTGGTCTGGTACCATTCATACATCGATGTACGAACCACAATCACTTACGGCATGGATGTCTTTAGGTGAGAATCAGATACCTTCAAGTATAGATTTTAATGCTTGGCTTAAAGGCGATGAGCTCACGCAACGTTCATTTGAAGGCGTCATTGATACAGATTTAACTTTTGCCACACATTAAAAAAGTACAAAACGAGAACAAATAGACCTGTCTCGTTTTGTACTTTATCTTCCTTTATTTTATGACTATATCTCCATCAACCGTATAAAATTCAAGTATATTGTCACTTTTACCTACTTTACTTTCATGAAAATGTTTATTCTCAATTATAGACTTTCCTTTACCTGGTTGTAATTTCAACAAAGTATTTTCTGGTTTATCTTTATAAGAGTAATAAATATCGCCTTTTTTAGTAGAAGCCTTGATATCATTTCTAGGTGACATTTTATTAAAACTAATATTACCGCTTCCTAACAAGAAAATAGAATTACTAATATCACTTTTGCTCACACTAATAAAGCCTTTCTCTATGTTAAAATTAGCATTTTTAAGAATTGAATTATTAATATTGAAATGTGTGGCATAAGAATTAACATCTGAATTTTCTACGTTAACACTATTTAAAGTTATTGGATTACTATAATTGATCAAGTTCATATTTTTAGAATTGATATTTTTTATATAATAACTACTGTTTTTAGAATATCCTTTAAGTTCATTTAATTTTATATTTGGCACCTCAATAACAATCTGATTGTCATCTTTTCTAAACGGATTTAAATTAATAGCGTAGCCTCTATCAACATTTTTCACTTCTGAAATTTTCAGTGTTTTATTCTTGTTAACTAAGTTTACTTTATTATCCCCATTATATTTCACTTTAAATTTAGAGCCTTTAACCACCTTAACATTAGTATATTCTGTGTTTATTGATATATTTTTAAAATTAGAGTTAGGATAGGATTTATTAATTTTCGTTTCTTCATAATTCTGTTTTTCAAAGGTGAACCAGCAAACTGTAGCACCTATAAAGAAAACAAGAAAAATGATAAGACCTGAAAACATTATCTTTCTCATCTTCGAACGCTTCCTTTAACTGTTTTAATATACCATCTCAAATATTTTAGAATGAGTCTATATATCGTTTCTAATACTTTAAATGTTATAACAATCAACATTAATCCGAGTCCTGTATATGCTATTGAAAAAAGAATATTACTTACTGAATCATGTATACCTTTATATAAAGACGATAAGACTAAAATTAAAGGTGCACAAATTAATAACACGGAAACAATAAACAAAATAACGAATATCATACATATGAAAAACACTGGAATTAATACTAAAAATACTGATAGCAAACCTAAACTTAATGAAGCCGTAACAGCTCGTAACGTATTATGAAATGTTGGTTTATATTCAGCATATTCAATCGCGCTATGCGCTTTGACCTGTTTAGCTATATCATTAGGCTCTTTTAACGCTTTAACTATTTCCGCTTCAGATTTACCTTTCAGTTCCTCTTCATAAAAGTAATGTTCATAATCATACATTTTTTTATCTTTTTCTTTGCGAGGTAGTTCGTCTAATGAGACTTCTAATTCATTCAAAAATGTAATTTTATCCATAGTATTGTCACTCTTTCTATCTATTTTTTCAATTAGTTGCAATACTAATGTTCAACTATTTAGTTACTTACTAAAGAATTCAATCCGCTTCACGATATCATCTTTATATAAAATACTTAATTTCATATGATGTCCACGATCTCGATAAGTTATTGATTGATAGTTCTTACCTATTTTACTTTTTTGATAATTACTACCTAAATCATTAATAACTTCATCAATATGACTCCCAATTCTAACACCAAAATTTGTATGTATCTCTTTATCTTTAACAAGTACAATGCCTTTAACAACGTGTTTCTTTTTATGTACTTTAACTGTTAAATCATCATACTTTTTATGATTATAAAATGTGTAACGATCTACTTTAATATTTTTATTTACATTAAAATCCTTTTTATGAAATTGTTCATTTAAATGTATCCCATTTATTGATGCACTTGATAAATCAACGGTTTTTATATTTTTATAAAATGAAAGACCTATCAGAAGTAAAATGGCTAATATTAAGAATAGCGTACTAATTATCCATCGATTCTGTATGCGCAAAGATGTTCACCACTTTCAACTTATTATAATAAATATAGCATAAGGTGTATTTAGTTTCATCTCACGGTAGGTATTTGCTAAAATGAGAGAATTTTTAAAATATTTTAATTTATTTACATTATGAAAATTGGTATAATATATAAAATGATTAAAGGAGGTTTTTTCGATGACCAATTTAGAAACATATTTTAAAAACAGTCAAGACATCGGACCTTATATTGAGCAGATGCAAGACAATAAAGACAATCTCGTTTCAATTTATGATTCCTTTAAGTTACCTGAAGATGATGAAAGATTACAGAAATTAAAATCATCTAACTATTCTAAAGTATTGGTAATTACCGAAGACTGGTGTGGCGATGCCATGATGAATCTTCCAATACTTAAACATATTGCTGAAGCCCTAGAATTAGAAGTCAAAGTGTTCCATAGAGATGATGATACACATCTTATAGACCAATATTTAACAAATGGAAAATCACGTTCAATTCCTATTTTTGTATTTTTAAATGATAATTATGAACAAGAAACAGTTTGGGGTCCACGTGCTAAAGAAGTTCAATCATTTGTTACGAATTTACGTGAAGATACTTTACCAAGTAAAGATCACCCGGATTATGAAGATAAAGTTAAAGAAACACATTTAATTATTTCAAATCGATATAAAACAGATTCCACATTCTGGAAAGCAGTTTACAATTCAATTATTGATCAAATGCTTTATAAATAACACCTATATATAACGAAGCTATTTGAGTAAGATAGCTTCGTTTTCTTTTGAAATCTCCCGTTTTAACGCCTTATTCTCTCTTAAATTAAAATATTAAAAACCGGGACTATCAAGCCCCGGTAATCACTTATTCTAAATATCTCTTTTAGCTGCATATAATACATTAACAATAAATAGCACTACGATTGATGCTATAGAAATAAACCATTGCCAATGTGTAAATGAAACATCGGACTCAGTCATTTTTTGAGTTAAATATGTGAATGGAATGTATTTAAATGACTTATGAATGTCATCACCGATGTTTGGAATTAAACCTACTAGCGGTTGGATAAATGGCACAATTAATAATAAGAAAATGCCTAACGTAAATATAACAGCTGGTTTTTCAACTGCTAATGTAATTAAAAATAAAAATAATCCAAAGAATAGGAAAAAGATAAGATAGAACCAAATGTTAGTTAAAAAGTTATCTCCGTCAATACTTTTACCTTTAGTTGTAGATTCAATTACAATAATCACTATATATTGAACAAGTGTAAATAAAAATGAAATTAGAATCATTGAAATTGTTTTAGCAACAATATAGCCAATTCTACTACTCATTTTGTTCATATATAATTGAATTGTTCCTTGTGAGTAATCTCGAGTAATTGTTTTGATAATAAATAATAAACCTGCAAATAAGAATAACCAATTGGCCATGATAAATACCATTGTATAGTCCACTTTGTGTCCAGGACTATAATTTGCCATCATGACAGCTTGAAAGACAGTTAAACCAATGACAAGTATAAACGCAATGTACGTGAGCGGACTTTTAAAAATACTAATTAAATCATGTTTTACTAATTGTAAAGATCTCATTATTTATCACCTCTTTGATTAATATTAAAGTAAGTATCACGTAATGAACTTTTACGTGTTTCAATATATTTAGGATAAATATTGAGTTTTGCTAATGCTTCAAGTACATCTTTATAATTTTTTTGCGCTTTGATTATGATTTCTCCATTTTCTTTATTAGACTGTTGAACATGGAATTTTTCTGTTAACATTTCTAATGCATTTTGATAGTCTTCTGTATCGATTGAAATAATCGTACTATCTTTTGGTCCACCATCTTTCATATTGACATCTTGTACGAATGTACCATCTCTTAAGAATACAGCTCTATCACAAATGAGTTCAATGTCCTCTAATTTATGACTAGAAATCAATATTTTCATTTCTAACTGTTTAACCAATGATTGAATCGTCTTCAATACGTCAATCGAACCATCTGGATCCATACCATTTGTAGGTTCATCTAAAATAAGGTATTTTGGTTTATTCATTAATGAAACTGCTATAGCTAATTTTTGCTTCATACCCATTGAATATTTTTTCACTTTTTTCTTGATATAAGGTCTCATACCGAATGCATCAATGATGTGATCCGCATATTCTTTATCGAATCCTTTACCTAATACTTGTGCAAATAATTTTAAATTATATAAACCTGTTTTATTATCATATAGTTTAGGATGCTCAATTAAATAACCAACATTTTCATTATTAGGTAAATTAACTTTCCCCTCATAATTAATAATATTCCCATTCATTACTTTCATTAGTGTTGTTTTACCTACACCATTTTTACCGATTAATCCTACGATTTGACTGTTTCCAAAATCAAAATCAATATGATCTATAACAGTATTTTGGCCATATTTTTTTGTTATTTGTTCTAACTTCATTGTAGACCTCCTTTAAAGTGTATGTTTCTTAATTTTATTTAGTTGTAAAACGTAATTAATGATTAAAACTATAATACTTAATAGTACAAATCCATAATTTAAAAAATAAGAGTAAAATTGTGGAATTTGACTATGATTTAAAAATATATAATTAATTAAAATCAAGGTGACGGATAATAGAAATGGTAATGCGAACATAATCAAAATGATATAAGCAATATATGATACTCCCTCAGTTTTATACTCAGTACTTTTTCTAAAAGCTACTGGTATCGATAAGAAGTTCGCTACAATATAGGCATATGTAGTTGAGAAATATATTGCATTGGTTTGAATAGAATCTGATTCATAACCGTATAAAGTAATCACAATTGCACCAAATAAAGTAAAGAAGATACATGTTAAATAATTGGCGTTTAACATATCCTTCTTGGATACTGGTAAACTTCCAAAAAATAAGTTTGATCGATTCCCACCTAATCGTCGATGAAATCTAAACAAATGACCAGCATCGAGTATAGACATTATCATTAAAATTAATCCAAGCGGTATTGCCATAACAGAATTCATGAGCGGATTAGGTTTCATTATGAAGCTATATATTGGATAAAATACAATCAATGCTATATACAAAATAAGAGTCCAGTATCTTAATTTAATATTTCTAATTAATAATTGCTTCATTTTTTATCCTCACTTTCTAAAGTAAGGGGCTCATATGATTTACTCTTAAATTTTTCTAAATAAATCATTAATTCTTCTATACTCGGATTTTGAACTTCAATATCATTTCCGAATATTTCTTTAAATGTTTGTGCATGTCGTGTTAAAGCTGTATATCCAGTTTTCCTAGTTTCTCTGTAGATTAATAATTCTTCCAATTCTTCATCTAAATCATTATGATTACCTTTAATAATTTGAAATTTACTCATTAACGATTCAATTGAATCATTTAATATCATTTCACCGTCTCTGATATATACTAAATAATCAGCAATCTTTTCCAAATCTGAAATAATATGTGTAGAAATGAAAACTGTCTTATCTTCATCAATTAGTTCTTGTTGAATAATTTCTAATACTTCATTTCTTACAATTGGGTCCAAACCCGAAGTAGGCTCATCCAAAATAAATAACTCAGCATGATGGCTAAATGCAATAGCCAGTGACAATTTCATCTTCATACCATTAGAAAATTGATTGATTTTCTGATTATACGGTAAATCAAATCTTCTTAAATAATCATTAAACAAATACCTATCCCAATCTTGATAAAAAGGAGAAATGATATTTTCTAACTTTTTTATAGTCCATTTTTCATTAAAGTATGTTTCTGAATAAACAAAGCCTATTTTATTTTTTATCTTAATAGGATTCGTTAACATACTGTCACCTAAAATTGAAATGCTTCCACTATCGTATTGTAATAAATCCATAATTAATCGTATGACTGTCGTTTTCCCTGCACCATTAGCACCAATAAATCCTGTAACAAATCCTTGAGGCACATTGAATGATACGTCCTTCAATTTAAAGTTCCGTCTAGAATAATTAACATGGTTCAATTCTATAGCATTCATTATTCTTCCTCCTCATAAATTAAGGAAAGAATTTCTTGTAGTTCTTCTAAAGACATCCCAATTGTCTTTGCTTCTTTCGTCATTGATTTTGCTAAATTTTCAATCACAAAGAACTGCTTTTCCTTTAGAATTGAGTTATCCTGTTCTTTCACAAACGTTCCCTTGCCTCTAATCGTAGTAACAAAACCATCTTTTTCCAAATCTTCATATGCGCGTTTGGTTGTAATTAAACTAACTTGTAAGTCTTTTGCTAATTCACGCATAGATGGTAAATGTTCACCAGAAGAAACGTATCCTTTCAAAATGTTCTCTTTAATTTGTTGTTTGATTTGTTCATAAATGGGATATTCACTGGTGTTCTTCAAAATAATTTTCATTGATGTCCCCCTTTTCTTCTGTATATAATAAATATACACACTATATACAAATTTGTAAAGTATATATATGATTCTCCTTTATACATATGGTTGGACGATAACAAATTATATATAAACAATATATACAGATTAAAAAAACAGCATGTAAACTACACACTGTTTCCAACAATTCATTTCTAAATTGATTACTTTTTATGATTATTTTTACGTCGATCATTATTTCTACTTATAAATGCGCATATTATGAACATAATAGCAGCAAGCAGTAATTTTATTCCTGAAGATTCATTTCCTGTAGCTTGCAAATAATAACCTATAATGAATAATATGATTGCTAACACTACAAATATTTTAGTCATATGCTTCATTGAATTCACCTCATTATTTTAAATTATATCAAACTATCAGTTTTTACTAAAATTCATTCAAACGTTATATTGATTGCGATATATATATCGCGATGTTACTATATAATTGTATCCACAAATTATACTACACAACCCCAAGTCTGGTACCAGCAGGCTTGGGGTATTTTGTGTATGGTCATCTATTTATCTTTCCAATTAATTTCTAACCAAACTCGAAAGATAACAAGTAGGCCACCTGTTAATAAAGTTATAATTCCATCTTGCCACCACGTCATTATACTACACCTCCCAAATGCAAAGTGTCATAAATGTCGATGACCTATACTTATCTTAACATAAAACAGAACACATGTTCGTATATTTTGCTGAATAATTAATATTAATTAAATCTTTAATAACAATACTTTATCTTTGGACAATTTCAAGATACTATAAGGATAATGACTTTAATTTAAAAAAGAGAGGTTATTCAATATGAACCCATTAGCCCAAAATTTAAACGAACAACTAAAACAGTCAAATCCTGAAATCTTTTCTATGCTTTCAGATTTAGGGCAAAATATGTTTTATCCAAAAGGTATTCTTTCTCAATCTGCTGAAGCAAAGAGCACAAAGTATAATGCAACAATTGGTATGGCAACAAATGACAACGGTAAAATGTATGCCAATGCTCTAAATCAAATGTTTAATGAACTGTCACCAGATGAAATCTTCCCATATGCACCACCTCAAGGTATTGAAGAATTGCGTGATTTATGGCAAGAAAAAATGTTAAAAGATAATCCTGATTTAACCAAAGAAGTCATGACAAGACCCATTGTTACCAATGCACTTACGCATGGACTTTCACTTGTAGCCGACCTATTCATCAATTCAGGTGATACTATTTTATTACCAGAGCATAACTGGGGAAACTATAAATTAGTATTTAACACACGACACAATGCAAACATCGACACATATCCAATCTTTGATGAAAATGGTCACTATACTACGAAATCTTTAGTTAAATCTTTAGAAGCTTATAATAAAGATAAAGTCGTAATGATTCTTAATTATCCGAATAACCCTACTGGTTACACACCTAATAATGAAGAGGTACAAACCATTGTCAATGCAATTAAATCATTAGCAGAAAAAGGAACACAGGTGGTAGCTGTGATTGACGATGCGTACTATGGATTGTTTTACGAAGATGTCTATACTCAATCTTTATTCACTGCATTAACAAATATTCAATCTAAAAATGTACTTCCAGTGAGATTAGATGGTGCAACTAAAGAATTCTTTGCATGGGGATTCCGTGTAGGATTTATTACATTTGGTGTAGAAGACGCATCTACTAAAGATGTATTAGAAGCCAAAACTAAAGGATTAATACGTAGCAATATTTCAAGTGGCCCACTACCATCTCAAAGTGCTGTTAAACATGTACTTAAAAATAATGTTCAATTTAATAAAGAAATTGAACAAAATATAACGACATTACGAGAACGATATGAAGTAACAAAAACAGTCGTATATGCGGATCAATATCAATCTCATTGGCAAGCATATGATTTTAATTCTGGTTACTTTATGGCAATTAAAGTTAAAGATGTAAATCCTGAAACATTACGTCAGCATTTAATTGAGAAATATTCAATTGGTGTCATCGCATTAAATGAAACTGATATTAGAATCGCATTTAGTTGTGTAGAAAAAGATGATATTCCACATGTATTTGATTCAATCGCAAAAGCAATTGATGATTTGAGATAATATAACAAAAAGGTTAGACCAACTCAATTTGTGGTCTAACCTTTTTTCATCTTATTCAATAAATATATCTAGATAAAAATCAATAAAATAAATCCTACAATTGCTAATGAAAATGGTCCATAAGCTTTTAAGTTATCTTTAATTTTTAATCCTATAAAACCATCTATTAATTGGACTAAAGCCATTAAAAATGTCATAGCAAATAAAAATAGATGATTTATAAAGAATAGTGTTGCGACGCACAATAATGCAATTGAAAAACTTCTAGCAAACGCATAAAGTGCATTCACTTGTTTAGTTTTAATGCATGCATCGACAGCATAAAATAAACTTACTAACGAACTAATACATGTAAATATTGCGATAACAAAATACATAATAACTCCTCAAATTCTCTATTTTATAGTCAACATGTTATTAATATAATTTATTATATACTCTTTTAAGCTATAAGTCTTTTCTTTTCAATTTTAATTTACAAAGTATGAATCCCAATAGCAGTAAAACAATACTAGTGTTTCCTTTTTCATTCGTTTGTTTCTTTCCTGTATTTGGTAATTCTATTTTGTCTTTTTGTATCTCTTTCTTAATTACATAATGTGTTTTTACATTTTTAATTTCACTTTCATTAACTAATTTTTCTTGTTTATTATTATACAAATCATACACTGTTCCTTTAAATTTCGGAATTATAAAATGAATACTTTCACTTTCATCACTATTACCAAATGTACTACTTACTAGCAATTCTTTATAATTTTGGACTATTTGATAATCAATGGTAACTATACCAGTTTCACTATCTATTTGAATCCCACTTATTTTGTGATTAAGGTTCCATTGATCATCAGCTTTTGTCGCAATAATTTCAATATTACTATTATGGGATGAACTTATAAATTGTATTCTCATTTTATCTGTTTTCCCATTTGGTTTAATAGAAATTGAACCTTTCTCTTTATCCCATATAATTATAGGTGGCATAGGTTTACTTTGTTTCACAGGAACATTAGCAACAATTTTTTCACTCGGATCACTGTTACCGAGGGTTTCACTTGCTACGACTTCACTGCCATTTTGAACACCTTGATAGCCCACTGTTAATGCGCCGTTTGCGGTGTCTATACTAATACCTACAGGCTTTTCATTTAACGCCCACTGATTGCCTATTTTTGTAGCTATGACAACTTTCGGATCGCCATTAGGATCTACATAATGGACTATCATCTTATCCGCATTACCTTGTGGTGTTACTGTTACACTAGCGTTCGCTTCATTTGATGTAATGACTGGCGCCATCGGTGTTGCTTCTTTTACAGGGACATTCGCTCTAGTTTCGGTACTTACATCACTATTACCGTGACTCTCATTTGCTGTGACTTCGCTACCATTTTGAACACCTTGATAGCCTACTGTCACTGCTCCACTTGTATTGTCTATACTGATGCCTGTTGGTGTTTCATTTAATGTCCATTGCGTTCCAACTTTAGTTGCAATAACCTCTTTTGGATCTCCGTTTGGCGCTACATAGTGTACTGTCATCTTATCTGAACCACCTTGCGGTGTTACTGTTACACTTGCATTTGTTTCATCTGATGTAATGACTGGCGCCGTTGGCGTCGCTTCTTTTACAGGGACATTCGCTCTAGACTCTGTACTTGCGTCACTATTACCATGCGTTTCGCTCGCGCTGACTTCGCTACCATTTTGAATGCCTTGATAGCCTACTGTCACTGCCCCACTTGTATTATCTATACTAATACCTGTTGGTGTTTCATTTAATGTCCACTGATTGCCTACTTTTGTGGCAATCACTTCTTTTGGATCGCCGTTTGGCGCGACATAATGGACTATCATCTTATCTGCATTACCTTGTGGTGTTACTGTTACACTCGCGTTCGCTTCATTTGATGTTATCACTGGCGCCGTTGGCGTTGTTTCTTTTACAGGGACATTCGCTCTAGCTTCTGTACTTACATCACTATTACCGTGACTCTCATTTGCTATGACTTCGCTACCATTTTGGACACCTTGGTGATTGATTGTTACCGCACCATTTGTATTATCTATACTGATACCTGTTGGCGTTTCATTTAATGCCCATTGACCTCCTGTTTTTGTCGCAATTACTTCTTTCGCATCGCCATTCGGTGCTACATAGTGCACTGTCATTTTATCTGAATCACCTTGCGGTGTTACCGTTACACTCGCGTTCGCTTCATCTGATGTTATCACTGGCGCCATTGGTGTTGCTTCTTTTAATGGTACATTCGCTCTAGTTTCGGTACTTACATCACTATTACCGTGACTCTCATTTGCTGTGACTTCGCTACCATTTTGAACACCTTGGTACCCTACTGTCACTGCACCGCTTGTATTATCTATACTGATACCTATTGGTGTCTCGTTTAATGTCCATTGATTGCCTACTTTTGTGGCGATCACTTCTTTTGCATCTCCGTTCGGTGCGACATAGTGCACTGTCATCTTATCTGAATCACCTTGCGGTATAACTGTTACACTTGCATTTGCTTCATCTGATGTTATCACTGGCGCTACCGGTGTTGCTTCTTTTAATGGTACATTCGCTCTAGACTCTGTACTTGCATCACTATTACCGTGACTCTCATTTGCTGTGACTTCGCTACCATTTTGAACACCTTGATAGCCTACTGTCACTGCACCACTTGTATTATCTATACTAATACCTGTTGGCGTTTCATTTAATGTCCATTGATTGCCTAGTTTTGTGGCGATCACTTCTTTCGCATCTCCGTTTGGCGCGACATAGTGCACTATCATTTTATCTGCATCACCTTGTGGTGTTACCGTTACACTCGCATTTCCTTCATCTGATGTTATCACTGGCGCCGTTGGCGTTGCTTCTTTCACAGGGACATTCGCTCTAGACTCTGTACTTGCGTCACTATTTCCATGCGTTTCACTCGCACTGACTTCGCTACCATTTTGAATACCTTGATAATTAACTGTCACTGCGCCGCTTGTATTATCTATACTGATACCTGTTGGCGTTTCATTTAATGCCCATTGACCTCCTGTTTTTGTCGCAATTACTTCTTTCGCATCGCCATTCGGTGCTACATAGTGCACTGTCATTTTATCTACATCACCTTGCGGTGTTACCGTTACACTCGCGTTCGCTTCATCTGATGTAATGACTGGCGCCGTTGGCGTCGCTTCTTTTAATGGTACATTCGCTCGTGATTCTGCACTTGTATCACTATTACCATATTTCTCTGTAGCAATAACCTCGCTATCATTTTGAACAGCTTGATAGCCTACTGTCACTACGCCACTTATATTATCTATACTGATACCTTTAGGGCTTTCATTTAATGCCCATTGATCTCCTGTTTTTGTCGCGATCACTTCTTTTGGATCTCCATTTGGTCCAACATATTGCACTGTCATTTTATCTGCATCAACTTGTGGTGTTACCGTTACACTCGCATTTGTTTCATTAGGCGTTATCGTTGGAGGTAATGGTGTATCTTGTTTTAAAGGAACATTTTTTCTTACTTCATCACTCGGGTCACTATTCCCGCTTGTATCATATGCGGAAACTTCACTCCCGTTTTGGACACCTTGATAATTGACTGTCACTGAACCGTTTGTATTATCTATACTAAAACCTGTCGGTGTTTCATTTAATGTCCATTGATCTCCTGCTTTTGTTGCTACAACTTCTTTTGGATCTCCATTTGGTCCAACATATTGCACTGTCATTTTATCAGTGTCTCCTTGTGGAGTAACTGTTAAGCTTGCATTTTCTTCATTAGTTGTCATTACAGGTATTGAAGGTGTAAGGCGCTTAAGTTTAATTTTTTCATGTTCTATTTGAGTAGTAATTTGATTGATAAAATCTTGGTTTTTTCTATCTGCCATTGGCACATTATTATTGGCTTCATCTAAAATAGCTTTGGCTTCATCCAATTTTAATTTTAAATTATTAACTGAAACTGTTGTATAATCCGCTTCATTGATTGAATCCAAATATTGTTTCGTATCATTATATTTATTTCTTAAGTCTTCCTTATACATTAATATTGCAACTTGTTGTTGTTCTACTTTATCTATACCAGATTTTTGTCTATCATTTCCTCGGAATGACGCATCAGTTCTATAGGTTACATTTCCATCTAAATCTACAATACTTGGTTTAACGGCAGGGAAATCAACAGTATACGTTATCGTCTTAGTAGTTCCAGCAGCTACTTTTCCAGCATTGAGTGTTAATAAACCCGTTGCCTCATTATAGTTCGTACTCGCATTTGTTGCAGAAACAAATTTTGTTCCTTGTGGTAACGTTACTCGATAAATGGTTTCATTTGAACTTGTGTGTCCTTTATTTTCAAGGATTACTGAAATTGTACCACGTGCATAATTAGAAGTTGATGAATCACTTGTAAAGTCGTAATTGATTTCAGTTACTCTAGATACAACATAAGCACCACTATTTACATTAACTCTACTAACAGCACCACCGTACATGTAATTTGGATTATCTCCAAAACCATAAGCACTATTTGTTTGGTTAGAGGTTAATGTGTACGAATTTGAAATTGGAATAAAGGATAACCTAACTCTATCAACATCACTTGGAACATTGACCATGAGATTCAGTTTTCCAGTTGGATATTTACCCATACCATTTATCTGTTTATCAAATAATACTCGATTACCGTCTGGTGTTGTTATTTTGGCTTTTACACCTGGCCAAGCATTAATTGTTGCTAAAGCTGAAGATATAAAATCTACGACTAATTCTGAATTAGGTGCAACATCAATATCTTGATAAATACCGGCTACTCTAGGGTCAGGCACACGTCTGTCAAATCCATCTGTTGTTCTGGCTAATACGACGCCATAAGGTGCTGAACTATCACTCATAAATGTTGGATAATTTCTTACTTTAGTAGTCATTACTATAGGAAATTCTTTATCTGGATCTGTAGATAAACTCGTCCATCCAATGACATCTTTAACAACCGTTAGACTTGTTTTTTGATTTGGTAAATTTCCTCCAGAAACTTGATCAAAGTGTCCGTTAATCACACCGGTATTAGTTTCATTGTATTTTAAAGGGTCATTATTATTTTGATTTGGTACTGCCCTAAATGATGCACCTTCTGATTGTCGCACTACTTGAGAATGTTGATTATTACTTGATGGCTCTGTGTTTGTTGCAGGTATACCTTTATTACCATTTTGTTCTTTTGTAATTTGAACTTCATTGTTATTCTTTTTTCTTTTTAATTTAGCAGCACTGTTAATGAAATTTCTGTAATATCCGTCAATTTCTGCTTGAGTAGATTCTTTTTGTAAAAATTTTTCAGCATTAGTAATATCATAGTTAAATTCTTTTATTGATTCATCTGTCTTATCATTTAAATTTATTTTTTTATATTGTTGAATTAATTGTTTTAATTGCTCATTATTACCACTATTTGATTGTTCAGAAGTCACCTGCTTATTATCCATTACTGGCGTTGCTTCGTTGCTCGTATTATTTGGAGTTGTTTCGTTGTTTGTATTATTTGTAGTTGCGTTTAATATTTCAGTATTTTGGTTAAGCTTTTTCTCATCTTGCTTATCTTCAATCATTGTACTATTTGTATAGCTGTTATCTATTTCAGTAGGTTGATTGAATTCTGCTGCATTTGCCATGTTAGTATGTCCAAATATTAAATACAATGAAGCTACAGTAATACTAGTCACGCCATACCCTTTTAACTTTCTAATGGAAAAATAGTTTATTTTTTTATTTTCTTGGTTGTCTTTTCTAGGGTGTTTCAATTATGACTTCCTCCTTATTATTTAATTGTCAAAATGAAAAATGCGTTAATTCAAATCAACACGTCGTTTCTGAATTAAAACATTTCTTTATAAAAATCACAATAAATAATATAACATTTGTGGATTGGTACCTCAACTATTTTATTCTATAAAATATTTTGATATTTTAATTGAATAAGTTGTCATTATTTATGATAAATAGCTTAAAAACGCATCAATTTCAATAAATAAAAAAACTTTCTAGCGAAATGGATCACTAGAAAGTTTTAATTATCTTTATGTCTAATTTATGAAGTTTTTTTCAATTGTCCAATGCGATGGCGTGAACTTACATCATACCAGGCATGCCGCCACCCATTCCAGCTTGTTCTGATTGATCTTTTTCTGGAATTGTTGCTACAACTGCCTCTGTTGTCAAGAACATTGCAGCTACACTTGCTGCATGTTGTAATGCTGAACGTGTTACTTTAGTAGGGTCTACAATACCTTCTTCAAGCATATTAACCCATTCATTTGTTGCAGCGTTGAATCCAACACCTGCATCTGCATTTTTAAGACGTTCTACAATAATAGAACCTTCCAATCCTGCATTTTCTGCAATTTGTCTAACTGGTGCTTGCAATGCTTTTAAGACAATATTAACGCCTGTTTCAACATCGCCAGTTGCTTCAATATCACTTACTTTTTTATAAATATTTACTAATGCTGTTCCACCACCAGCAACGATACCTTCTTCAACAGCTGCTCTAGTTGAGTTTAAAGCATCTTCAATACGTAATTTACGTTCTTTTAATTCAGTTTCACTAGCAGCACCTACTTTGATGACTGCAACACCTCCGGCTAATTTAGCAAGACGTTCTTGTAGTTTTTCTCTATCGAAGTCAGAATCAGTTTCTTCAATTTGTGCTTTGATTTGGCTAACTCGTGCATCGATATTATTTTCATCACCGTCTCCATCAACAACTGTCGTATTATCTTTAGTAACTTCAACCTTATTAGCACTACCTAACATATCAATTGAAGCATCTTTTAATTCTAATCCTAAATCATCTGTAATGACTTGTGCACCTGTTAAGATTGCTAAGTCTTCTAACATTGCTTTGCGACGATCACCAAATCCTGGTGCTTTAACTGCTACTGCTGTAAAAGTACCTCTCATACGGTTTAATACAATATTAGTTAATGCATCGCCTTCTACTTCATCTGCTACAATTAAAATTGGACGATTAGATTGAACCACTTGTTCTAATAAAGGTAAAATATCTTGGAAAGAAGAAATTTTCTTATCAGTAACTAAAATATATGGGCGTTCTAACTCCGCAATCATTTTATCTGAGTCAGTGACCATATATGGTGATTGGTAACCTCTATCAAATTGCATACCTTCTACAACTTCTAATTCAGTATTGAAACCATTAGATTCTTCTATAGTAATAACACCATCGTTGCCCACTTTTTCCATAGCTTCTGAAATATATTTACCAATTTCTTCATCTGCTGCAGAAATGGCACCTACTTGAGCAATTTCATTTTTATTTTCTACTTTTTGAGAAATTTCATGTAAAGCTTCAACTGCTACTTGAACTGCTTTATCAATACCTTGTCTTAAACCTACAGGGTTTGCACCACTAGTTACGTTTTTTAGACCTTCTTGAATCATTGCTTGTGCTAATACTGTTGCAGTGGTAGTACCATCACCAGCAATTTCATTTGTTTTGTTAGCTACTTCTTGAACTAATTTGGCACCCATATTTTCATATGGATCTTCTAACTCAATTTCTTTTGCAATTGTGACCCCATCATTTGTAATTAATGGCGCTGTATATTCTTTATCTAATACAACATTGCGTCCTTTTGGTCCAATTGTCACTTTCACGGCATTTGCCAATTTATCTACACCACGTAACATTGCTTGACGTGCGTCTTCTGAGAATTTTAAATCTTTAGCCATTATGTCTAACCTCCAGTATTGTCAATCTTCTTACTTTTTTATAATACGTTTATTTTATGCTTCAATAATTGCTAAAATGTCATCTTCATTTAATACGATGTATGTTTCATCGCCACGTTTAACTTCTGTTCCTGCATATTGTTGGAATACAATTGTATCCCCTTCTTTTACTTCAGGAGCAACTCTAGAACCATCATCTAATAAGCGCCCTTTTCCGACTGCTTTAACGATGCCTTCATTTGATTTTTCTTTAGCACTATCTGTTAATACGATACCACTTTTAGTTGTTTGTTCTTGTTCTTTTCTTTCAATAATCACACGATTTCCTAATGGTTTAAGCATGATTGTTCCTCCTTGTTGAGTACGAATTTTAGCACTTAAACTTTTAGAGTGCTAAAGTACTTTTATAATAATCAAATTTGGTCAATATTTCAAGCAGGACGTCTTTGAATTTATTTTGTACATAATGATTTTTTACGATAAAATAAACTATAAACAGAAAATCGGAGGTCCAATATGAAAAGATTTTGGGTGTCATTATTAACAGTATTAATTTATGCCTTAGCTCAATTTTTACCAGGCATGTTATTACGAAGTGGATTAATCCAACCAGAAAAAGGTATGGAAACAACTCAATTTATGATATATACACAAGTATCATTATTTATAGTCGCAGCTATATTAATCATATTAATTAACTTATATATTAAAAATCCTACTCGTCTCGAAGCAGGTGTTAAAGAATCCAAACGCTACATCATCAGTTGGGCATTACTTGGATTTTGTATCGTCATGGTATATCAAGTTGTTGTGAGTTTAATTTACACACTTGTTTTAGGACAACAACAACAAAGTCCTAATACTGAGCGATTAATGGCTATTGCTAAACAAATGCCAGTCTTTATTATATTAATTTCAGTTGTTGGTCCAATTTTAGAAGAGTTTGTATTTAGAAAGGTGTTATTTGGTGAATTATACAACGCTATCAAAGGTAATCGTATCGTTGCCTTTTTAATAGCTTCTATTGTAAGTTCACTTCTTTTTGCATTAGCACATAATGACATTAAATTTTTACCTATGTATTTCGGTATGGGAATGTTATTCTCATTAGCTTATACATATACAAATAGAATTGCTGTACCAATTGTCATTCACATGTTACAAAACGGTACTGTTGTCATTATGCAAGTCTTCGGTGGTGAAGCACTTAAAAAAGTACAAGAACAAGCCAACTTTATCATCCATCTTATATTGAATTAAATATAAATTAATAGAGCCAGTCACATTTTCAGTGATTGGCTCTATTTTTTAATATCATTTTATTGTGCACCTTCATCTTGCTTTCGTCGTTTTAACAGATATGCAATGATTACACCAATGAAAATGGCAATAATACTTGTACCTAACGTCATTAATAATCGATTTGTTTTCTGCTCTTTTTGATAACTTTCTTTCTGTTGATTTGATGTACTTATTTTATCATCGCTATGATTTTCAAAAGAACTTTTATCACTCGATTCTTTATCTTCAGGTTTCTTTAAATCAGGCATTGATCCTATATCGCCTGTTATTAAAGCTAGAACTTGATCATCTAAGTTTTTATAGTACTTCTTTGAATCCAATGGGTTAAAATACTGAAATCTAAAATAATTAGATGATTGTTGTAATGAATTTAAATATTGATTTCCACTAAACGTTTCTTTTCTAAAAATATTGTAAATATCCCTATCTGAAATAGCACCATTAGAATTATCAAGTTGATGAATTTGATTAATCACAAATGGGTTATATTTGTATGAACCTTCTGCTAAAGAATTAAACCTTCTTATTAGCGACTGCTGATTTGATGTACGCTCAAAGCCTTTTTGATTGTTGAAAATTGATTCCGGTCTTTGCCACATAAAACGATTACTATCATAATTAGATGTATTAGATTGTGACTGATCGTATGAATTTGATTTCCGCACTGGTCCTAAAACTTGATTTTGAGAGTCGTATCGAGGCATTAATTGCACAGAATTATGATTAGAATTCTGATATTGGCTATTGCTCACGTTATTATTATTTGCATTTTGCCAATGATTGGGTCTTTGATTATTTGATTGACCATGATGAGTCGAACCTGTTCCATTGGCTTGATGATTTGAATTATTTTCACCGGGATATTGTGAGTTTCCATCTTGAGATGACTGCTGACCTTGATTTATAGGTGGTTGCTGATTGCTTGGTTTTTGATGTTGATGATGAGTTTGTCCTGAACCTGGTTGCGTGCTTGGTTTATCATTGTTTTGATTAGAATCTGGTTTGTCTTGATTGTTAGATCCATTGGGTTTGTCTTGACCATTTTGGTTAGACCCTAGTTTATCTGGATTGGTTTGTCCATTTTGATTGGAATTAGAACCATCATCTTTATCATTTGGCTTGTCATCTGGCTTAGTACTTGGATTATCTTGATTTGAGTTTGAATCTTGATTACTATCTGATCCATCATTTTGGTCATCATTTGGTTTATCTTGATTATTATCAGTCTGATCCTGATTATCTTGATTCCCAGGCTTATCATTATTATCAGAAGTACCATTGTTTGAATCAGTGTTATCATTTGAATTTGAACCATCATTTTGTCCCGAATTTGGGGTGTCATCTTTACTACCATCAGATGTATTACTACTATTATCAGGATTAGTTTGATCTTGGTCAGATTGATTTGAGTCACTTTGATTAGAATCAGAAGATTGAGATGTATCCTTTTTATCATCAGTTGATGGTTCAGCATTATTTTTATCATTGTTGTTCTGATTTGAATCATTTGTTTGAGTTGTATCTGATTGAGGTGGCTTATTTGAATTTTCAGCCGCAAAAACCGACGGACTTAGAAATGATGTGCTTAATATTAATGCAAATCCAGGTAACATTAATTTATGTTTTAACTTTTTCTGCATCAAAAGTCACCTCCTATTATTATTTCTTTACTAAATCAAGTATATATAAAGTAACCAAATAATGCATTGATATATGTTTATTGATAAAAAATATTAATATTTTTGAAATTTTCCAGTAATTATTAGTTTACTTTATCGAGTATAATATTTATACTAAAGATACAAATAGTTATTAACTATAACAAAGGAGATTGAATATGGGTTTATTTAATAAAAAGAACAATGACGTTTCATTTAACGATGCTATGGAGCAAAGACGTACAATATACAATTTAGAAAGTACTATTTCAATTGAAGATTCAGAGTTAGAAGAGTTAATTGCACATGCAGTTAAACATGTACCTTCAGCATTCAATTCTCAATCTACTCGTATCGTTTTATTATTAAATGATAAAAATGAAAAATTCTGGGAAAACACGAAAGCTATTTTAAAAGAAACAATGGGTCCAGATCGTGATTTTGAACCTACACGTCAAAAAATTGATAACTTCAAACATTCATATGGAACTATTCTTTACTATGAAGATCAAGATGTTATTACAGGATTACAAGAAAAAATGCCAAACTTCTATGACAATTTTGAAATTTGGTCTAATCAAACAAATGCAATGCATCAATATGCCATTTGGACTGCATTAGCTACTAAAGGTATTGGCGCTTCATTACAACATTATAATCCAATCGTTGACGAAGCAACTGCAAATGAATTTGGCATTCCAAAAACATGGAAATTAGTAGCTCAAATGCCTTTTGGTAATGTTCGTGAGCAAGCTGGTGAAAAAGATATTAAACCAGTTGAACCTCGTTTCCTTATTAAAAAATAATTGATTGAATTTAACACTGAGTGGGCGTAAATTTCTTACAGAAATTACCCCACTTTTTTGCTATCTAGATATAATTTTAGTATCTTATAATTAATCAATTAAGAGGAGTGATATATATGAAAGTTCAACTATTTCAAATATATATCGAATATGGTCAATCTGAGAAAAATATGGCAAAAATTGAACAATGGTTTGAAGATAAATTAGAAAACGACACAGACGTTGTAGTAATCCCTGAAATGTGGAACAACGGCTATGCATTAGAGAAATTAAATGATCTAGCGGATGATAACTTAAAAATTAGTTTGCCATTTATTACAAATCTAGCGCAAAGGTATCAAGTTGATATTGTTGCTGGCTCTGTATCAAATAAAGTTGATCAATCTATTTATAATACAGCATTTACAGTATTATCTAATGGTAATTGTATAAATGAATATAATAAAATCCATTTAGTTCCAATGTTAAGAGAACCCGATTTCATGTCACCAGGTGTGAATGTTCCTGAACCCTTTGCTTTATCTGATGGCACTTTGGCTACTCAAATTATATGCTATGATCTTAGATTTCCAGAATTACTACGATACCCCGCTCGTAGTGGCGCAAAAGTAGCATTTTATGTTGCACAGTGGCCAACAGTAAGATTAAATCATTGGCTCGCTTTACTAAAAGCACGAGCAATTGAAAATGACATGTTCATTATCGGTACAAATAGCTGTGGCAATGATGGTCAAACAGATTATGCTGGGCATTCAATTGTCATCAATCCTAATGGCGAAATTATTGGAAGTTTAAATAGCGAAGAGGATTCTTTAACTGTAAATATAGATATTAATGAAGCTATAGAACAACGCCAATCAATTCCAGTATTTGATAATCTTAAACTTGATTTATATAAATAGAAATTGAATCTTTCCCACTCGATGCAATTTAATTGAGTGGGTTTTGTTGTATATAAGAATAAGCCGTGAGCTTGGGAGGGGCTCACGGCTTTTGATAACTTATTATTAAGGGAATGTTTTTACAGTTATTTTTTCAATCTATTTTTTGGGGATGTTATTAATTATGAAAAAATTTTAGTGAATTTATCTCTTTTTATAATGATAAATTGAATGTTGTTTTACGATAGCTTACATGTTAGAAAAATACCTAGTTAAAGGTAGCTAAGAATAATACGTAACACTGAGTCCAAGGAAAACTACAGTCATATTAGTAAATGTTTGGTCACCTACTAATGTTGCAAGTTATTAAGTTGGGATGGCTTAATAACTCACCTATTATACGAAGAAAACAAAGTTACAATGAATTTCTACTATTATTTAGTGAATTTTTTTACTGTATCTAAAATCCATTTTACAAAATCACCAATTGTTGAAATGATATCTGCAGTCATTGAAATCACTCCTTCCATTTGAATTATTGTAAATCCTAAATACTCATCTTAACTAACTTGAAAAAATTATTTTTGGAATTTTTTCACAGTGTTAATGATTAATTTTACTAAATCACCGATTGTTGAAATGATATCTGCTGCCATTGAAATCACTCCTTCCTTCTAGTAATGGAACTAGAATTACTTTGACAAATAATTCTAATAAGTAGATTAAGCAAATTTTCAACTCTATTTCCATCACATCTCTGTGATATGAGTCTATTAAAACATGGTTATACCTCTTTGACTTAAAAAATTCCTAACTCGCAATATTTTATACTAAACTGTAAGCCTTTTTATGATAAAATACTTTTTAGAAAGTACATTATACAGTTAAGTATTTATTTTTCACAGTTAGGCATAAAACACAAAATAAGTTGCACAAAATTGTATAATGATACTTAAGGAGAGTAGTGAACAAGTGAAAATAATAGATACAAAAATTGATCAATTTGCCAACTACTTACAACGTAGAAATAACTTGGATCGCATACAATTTCTAAAAGTTCGTTTAGGTATGCAAGTTGTAGTAAGTAACATAGCGAAATTTATAGTAACATATGGGTTAGCGATAATATTTCATATTTTCTGGTATACGTTAACTATGCATTTAGCATATATGATTTTAAGGTTTTACGCGCATGGCGCACATGCTAAATCATCTTTACTATGTCATATTCAAAACATCATTATTTTTCTATTGATGCCATGGCTTATCGTATATTTATCAATTGGTAAATTTGAAATGCTTATCTTTGCATTAATTGGTTACTTAATAGTAATTATCTATGCACCTGCTGCAACAAAGAAACAACCTATACCTAAACGCTTAGTGAAAAAGAAAAGAATACTCTCCATTGCAGTTTACATGTTATTAGTCATAATATCGTTTATAATTAAAGAACCATATTCACAATTAATTCTATTTGGAATTATTGTTGAATCAATTACATTATTACCTATCTTTTTCCCTAAGGAGGATTAACATTATGGAATTTTTAGTCAATTTATTTTTTAAATTTTTCACTTCAATCATGGAATTCGTTGGTTTTGTAGCTGGTTATAGTCCATGTACTAACTTCTTTGATGAACCCGAAGTACCTAGCGAATTAACTAAAATATACGAATAACATCATTTAATTTAGAAAGCGTGTATTAAATGGAATTAATCAATAATATACCGTTTGCTATTTTGCAATTAATTTTATACTTTTGGGTTACAAAATTAATATCGTTTATCAAATATACAAGAAGAGATTATTTTATCATCACAGGGATTATAATCTCTTCTCTTGTATTATACGAATTATTTGGTACGAAATCTTTACTTTTTGTAGTTATATCTAGCTTAATTTTCTTATATAGGAAAATTAAATTTTATTTTTTTTTGGCTGTTTTAATTACTTCATTGATAATGTATTTGAGCAACTTCACTACTTTAGTATTGTACGTAACGGTTTTAGATAAAATCACTAATACATATATATTACTTACAATATACATGTTAGTATTTTTTATAGTTTCTTTGATAACTTCTCTAATTCTGAGATTTTTATTACAAAAACTAAAAACATCATACCTTTCGATGAATAAAACATATAATATCATTATCGCTTTAGTATTAATAATATCGTTCGTATTTTTTTACTCTTATTCTTTAGTCAATACTTCTGCATTCGAAAGCTTAAGAAGTTATGGAATCATTTTTGTTGGTTTAATTATCTTTTTAAGCATCATTATTTTCATTCTTTCAATGTTCACTTTACGTGAAATGCGTTATAAACGTAATCTTCAAGAGATTGAAACGTATTACGAATATACTTTAAAAATTGAATCTATTAATAATGAAATGCGTAAGTTTCGACATGACTATGTCAATATTCTATCAACGATGTCTGAATTTATTCGTGAAGACGATATGCCAGGCTTACGTCAGTACTTCAACGAACAAATTGTACCGATGAAAGATAACTTAGAAACACGTTCCCTTAAACTTAACGGTATTGAGAAGCTCAAGGTGCGTGAAATCAAAGGGCTTATTACGACGAAGATTCTTCAAGCTCAAGAAAAAGAAATCGCGATTAGTATTGAAGTCCCTGATGTGATTGAACGCATTGATATGAATACGATAGAACTAAGTCGTATTATTGGTATTACGTTGGATAATGCGATTGAGGCATCAGAATCATTAGAAGATGCCCTTATTCGTATCGCCTTTTTCAAAGAGGATGAATCTGTAACGCTTATTATCATGAATAAATGTAAAGATAGTATTCCTCGTGTTCATGAACTTTTTGAAGAAGGATTTTCTACAAAAGGTGATAATCGAGGTTTAGGGTTATCTACACTTAAAGAAATCACTGATAATAATGATAATGTATTATTAGATACAGTCATTGAAAATGGCTTTTTTGTTCAAAAAATTGAAATTATCGATAAAGAATCATAAGGATGTGAAATCATGAAAATATTCATTTGCGAAGATGATCCAAAACAACGAGAAAATATGGCTTCCATTATTAAAAATTACATTATGATTGAAGAGAAGCCTATGGAGCTTGCTCTCGCAACTGATGATCCTTATGAAGTGCTTGAGCAATCCAAAAATATGAATGACATCGGTTGTTATTTCTTAGATATACAACTTGAAGCAGATATAAATGGTATTAAATTAGGTAGTGAAATTCGAAAACATGATCCTGTAGGTAATATCATTTTTGTAACAAGCCATAGTGAATTAACGTATCTCACTTTCGTTTATAAAGTCGCTGCAATGGATTTTATATTCAAAGATGATCCTGCAGAACTGAAAACACGTATTATCGATTGTTTAGAAACAGCTCACACAAGACTCAAATTATTATCCAAAGAAAGTAATGTAGAAACAATTGAGTTGAAACGTGGTAGTAATTCAGTTTATGTACAATATGACGATATCATGTTTTTTGAATCATCTAGTAAATCACATCGTTTAATTGCACATTTAGATAATAGACAAATCGAATTTTATGGTAACCTTAAAGAATTAAGTCAATTAGATGACCGTTTCTTTAGATGTCATAATAGCTTTGTGATTAATCGGAGAAATATTGAATCCATTGATTCTAAAGAGCGTATTGTCTATTTTAAAAATAAAGAACACTGTTATGCATCTGTTCGTAATGTCAAAAAGATATAATTCCATTATTAATATAAATAAACAACCATCCGTTAGTCTTAAACGGATGGTTGTTCTATTATGCATGATCAATTTCATCTAAAGTAGGAATACTGTCAATGGCACCATATTTTGTCGTTACTTTTGCTGCTACAAGATTACTGAAATGTAAGATTGCTTCACCTTGTTGTTTAAACAATCTCTCTATAGACATATCTTGATGAGTTAATATTTGACTTATCACGGCTCCTATAAAGGCGTCTCCAGCACCAGTCGTATCGATGGCTTTGACTTTAAAGCCTTCATGATGTTTTACTGTCCCATCTTTTAAATAAATTGAGGCACCTTTAGCACCTTGCGTATAAATTACCGCTTCAACATGACCTACAAATAGCGATGCAATCGCTTTAGATTCATCATGCTCTCCCGTAATAAATTCAAGCTCTTCATCTGAAACTTTAATAACATGTGCTTTAGGTATAAATGTCAGTATAGCGTTACGACAATCCTCTTCATTATCCCATAAAGGCAATCGGACATTAGGATCAAAAACAATAGTTCCTTGTTGCTGTTCAAATTTCTCAACCATTGCTAAATGTGCTTGTTTCATTGGGCTATCTACTAAATCAACAGAGCAAAAATGTAAAATATCACCCTTACCCATGTCTATATCTTCAATATTTTGAGCTTCATATAACATATCTGCAGATGGTTTTCGATAAAATGAAAAATCTCTTTGCCCATCTGCCTTTAAACTTACAAAAGCAAGTGCTGTATTCGCCTCATTTGTTCTTTTAATATAACCAGTACCAACACCAATATTTTGTAGTGTTTCAACGATAATATCTCCAAATGCATCATTGCCAAGTTGCGTAATCATTTCAGCTTGTGCACCTAACTTTTGTACTGTACAAGCAACGTTACAAGGTGCACCACCTACTTGACGTGAAAATTGTTCCACGTCTTTAAGTGCAGTATCAGTTACTGTTGGCATAAAATCGATTAGCGCTTCACCAATTGCGAATAAACGTCTCATGAAAGATCACCTTTCAAATTATATTTCGTAAATTGTAAATAAACTTGTCCTGATTCAGTAGAAGTTTTAATACCGGTTGCTTCTTCCACAGGGAATATTCTTGAAGTTAATACACGTTCACCATCATTACAGAAAATTTCTATACTTGATGTATCTACAAATATGCGTAACTGAGTTAGTGTTGAATCCAATTTTGTACTACGTGTAGTACCTTCCACATTACCTGGTAACAAACCACTATCAGTTCGATCAAGCGTCACTTTATTGTCACGCTTATTATAAGAAATCATTGTCGATTGATATCTTGATGTTCTTAACTCAAAATAAACTTCAGAAGCATCATTTTCTAAAATATCAATGATTAATTCGTACTGTTTACCCTCATAAGGATGTAACTTCGTTGTAAATTTATTAGCGTAACCTAAAGCAGTTTCTTTGTTATATCTTAATTTTTCTAGACTTTGAATAGGTCTTTGTTTCAACTTACCGTTTTCAACAGTTAATACTCTTGGAATAGTTAAACAATGTGCCCAACCTTCTTCATCTGTAGGATATGTTGTTTCTGGTAATCCCATCCAACCAATTAAGATACGTTGACCATTTTTATCGAGAAATGTTTGTGGAGCATAAAAATCAAAACCTCTGTCTAATTCTAAAAATGATTGATGATCAAACTCTAAAGTATCTAGATTTAAATCACCCATGATATAGCCAGATTGATAAATATTACGATATTTATCTTCCTCACTATCAATGCCTTGTGGACAGAACATAATGATATCATGGCCATCCAGTTCAAAATAGTCAGGACACTCCCACATATAACCAAATTGGTTTAATGATGTTTTAATTTCTCCTTGGAAATGCCAATTCACAATATCTTTCGAGCTATATAATAATAATCTACCAAATTCATCCATAGTTTGGGCACCCAAAATCGCATAATATTGGTCCTCAATTTGAAATACTTTTGGATCTCTAAAATGACTTGTATAGCCTTCAGGTTGTTGGCTAATAACAGGTTTAGGAAACTTCTCTACTGAACCGTCAGCTTTCATTCTAGCTATCATTTGTGATGAATGTCTTTCCCAATTATGATCACGGTGATTTCCAGTGTACATATAATATAAATGACCTTGAAATTCAAAAACACTTCCACTATAAACACCATGACTATCAAATTTGGTATCTGGACTTAGTATGACTCCTTGAGGTTCGAAGTGAACCAAGTCGTCACTCGTATAATTAAACCAATATTTCAAACCATGTACTGCGCCTAATGGGAACCATTGATGTGAGACATAATACTTTCCATTAAAATAAATTAAACCATTGGGATCATTTAATAAACCCGTTTCTGGTTGAATATGGAAAGTTTGTCTATACGGAGATAATTGTACTTGTTGTTTTAAATTTAATAATTTATCGCTATCAACCTCTTCTATTCGTTGATAACGTTCTTCTTTAGTCCATTCAGTCATTCATATCCCCCTATTTTATAATAATCGTTTAAGTAAATGGGGTTAAGTTTATAAATAATAAAGAACCCTTGATACATATACTTATGTTTAAGCATGATGTTTGCACCTAAGATCGAAACTTTATGCTATATCATACACGTTCATGTAAATGTATGTCTTTATACTTGTTCTCCCCAACTTGCATTGTCTATAGAATTTGTTTTCTAAATTCTATAGACATGAGTCACTTGACCTAGTAAGTATGATGTTTATATTTTATCATTTATACTGGTATCGGTTCCATATAAATTGAATATATTCTTTATAATTTCACTGGTATCACGATGGATTCTTCAATAGATTCTCCCTTAATCAATTGTCTAACTTCAAGCATCGCACGTTGTCCCGCTTCATAATAATTAAACTGTATTGTTCGAATAATTGGAGAAACAATTTGTGTCATAGGATCTCCACCAAATCCATGAATTATTGTTGGTTTTAATAATTGATCTGAATTAAAACGATATTTATGAATTGCCAACGCAATGGCATCAGTCGCACCAATAATGACGTCAGCATCATTAATCTTTGTTAACGTTTGCTTAATATCTTTTAATGCTTCTTCATATTTAAATGAGGTTTCAAATATATCTGGTTTAATTTGATATTTTGATAAGCCATCGATTAAACCACTTTTCCTATGTACACCTACCGCAATATCTTTCTCAGTAACACTAAAAAATACAACACGTCGCGGTTGTCTTTGACCTACCCACTCACCCACTTTTAATCCTGCTTGATAATCATCATGCGTGATGCTATGTAAACCAGGATATGCTTGTCCAACAATAATGACAGGTACATTAGCTTTATCAATCACTTCCAAATGTTTATCAGTAATATCAGTTGCCATTAAAATAATTGCATCTACTTTACTACGAGATAACGTTTCAATGGCTTCAATTTCTGCTTCCATATGTAATCCAGTATAGTTAAGTAACAGTTGATAGTTATGTTGTTGACATTGATTTACGATACCCTTCACTGTTTCATCAACAGCATAAGAGTTCATCCTTGGAATGATAGCACCTATAATACGTGTTTGAGTTGCTCTTAAACTTTGCGCGAATTGATTCGGTTGGTAGTCATGTTCATTAATGATCCTACTTAGTTTCAAACGTGTCTTTGGACTGACAGATCCATTATTTAAATACCTAGAAACCGTACTCTTTGATACTCCTGCTAATTTTGCGATATCCGATATATTTTTTATAAAAGTTACTCACCCATCATATTTTGGAAAACTTATATCTATTCTATCATAAATGTAATCGCTTAAAATACTAATTTCTAGTTGAATAAATATAGATAGAGCACCCATGATGGATGCTCTATCTATATTTATCATTATTTTACGCCTTTTGTACAGTAATTGTCCAAGACGCATCACCAAGTTGTTCATAATTAGTAACAGGGTAACCATTTTCTGCCGCCCAATTAGGGATTGCCTCAGTCGCCTGTGTACAATCAAAATCAATTTTTAATTCATCACCAGAATCTAATTCAGTCATTTTCTTTTGAGCTTCTATTAAAGGGAAAGGACAAACCATACCAACTGTGCCTAATTCATATACCATAATAACTCCTCCTTAAGTCGTTTGTGTTTGTTGTTTTTTAGTCGATTGTTGTAGTTGTTTCATTGGCTTAATAAAAATAAAGTAACTCATAAACCATACACCTAGAATCATTGAACCTAGACCAATCCAGCCTTGCCAACTCATTGTCGCCGTTTCAACTAAGCCATTACCGATTGAACAACCACCTGCAACAGAGGCTCCAAAGCCCATTAAAATGCCACCAATTGCACTATTTCTAATTGTTTTCTTATCTGGTAAACGCCATTTAAATTCTTTTGATCCTTTAGCAGCAATGTAAGAACCTAGGAATATACCTATAACTAAAAATGCGCCCCAATCAATGAGTTGTGTATTTCCAGTAATTAAGAAATTAACAATATTTGCTGAAGGTGTCGTAATTCCTAATCCATAATCTCTACCAGTAGAACTACTCATTGGCCAAGCTAATAAAGCGATTAAACCAACTGCAATAGCCGCTACAAACGGATGATATCTTCTTTCAAATAAATAATGTCTTACGCCTGAATACTTCTGTTTTAATTTAGGGACTGCTACTTTAGGCTTTTTAAGTGTTTTTGTCACTAATATTAAAGTAATTAACGTTATTAGTATTACTAAAATCCAATTGGGAATATGCAATGTATCTGCCATACTTGCATTGACATTTGTAGGTTGATTAATTACTTTTAGGACTGGTGACAAAACACCTGTCTTAGTAATTGCACTTGTTAATGCATATAAAATGAGTGCAACCCAACTACCTATTAAACCTTCTCCTGCTCTATAATATGTTCCAGTAGCACAACCACCTGCTAATACAATACCTATGCCAAAGACAAAAGAACCAATGATTGTACCAACAATTGGAAATGTGTGTGCTGGAACATTTACTATACCTAAACTTGTTAATATTAATAAACCAATACTTTGAACTGTAATAGCAACAAGCAATGCATAGAACATTTTATTACTTTTTTGAACATACATATCTCTAAAACCGCCTGCTAAGCAAAAGCGTGTTCGTTGCATTACAAATCCTAATAGTACGCCGACGATCAAACCGCTTATAATCATCCAAACCACGTTATCACCCTTTTCCGATATAAATACTAAGTTATTTTACAGGATAAAGTGTTATATTTCAAGTTCACTATCATAATATGTTTCTTAATTCTACACATTTATCAATGAAATGCTTTATTTAAAATAAAAAAAGAGTACATCTCGATAAGATGTACTCTTGCTCATCACTTTTTAAAGTGCTTGTATTTCATCGATATAATGAACTAATGCTTGCAATTCATTTGCTTTAAAATGACTAAATTTATACCAAGTTTGGTTATAGTAAATCAATAATTTATGTCCCAGTAACCCCTTACGTATTTGGTAACGAATAATTTTTTTAACATCAATATCTAAATTTAGAGGATTATGATTTGTATAATAGGACTTGAACACTAATGTATGACCGTTCAATACCAATTGTCCTGGAATGTATATTAATGTAGGTAAATGTGCTTTATACATACACCCTATTTGAATCAATACTTTATCATTCATAAAAAGTCCCACCAAATGATCAATATGCTATTTCATTGATTCATCATAATTTCTCATAAAGAAAAGTAAGGACTGTAATTCAATACCTAAATCAATATGATGTACTTGTACATCAGTTGGCGTACTCACTCTCGCTGGTGTAAAATTCATAATACCTTTAATACCAGATTCAACCAGCTCATCTGTAACACTTTGGGCAACCTGTTCAGGTGTTGTAAGAATGACTACATCAATATCTTGATTTGATAACGTATGTTTTAAAGTCTTGCTATCTTTTACAACAACACGGCCTACTTGTTCGCCGATGACATCTTGATTTACATCAAATGCTTCTGTAATGGTCATTTCATCGTGAATTGAGAAGTTATATGTTAATAATGCTCGACCTAAGTTACCCACACCAACAATTGCAATTTTAATATCATTGCTACCACTAATTTCAGCTTTGAAAAATTCAATTAAACTATCTATATTATAGCCATATCCTTTTTTACCTAATTCGCCAAAATATGAAAAATCTCTACGAATCGTAGCTGAATCTATTTGTAATGCTTCGCTAATAGCTTTAGAATTAACACGGTCAATACCTTTAGATTTTAGATTACTCACAAATCTATAATATAACGGTAAACGTTTTAAAGTTGCTCGAGGAATTTTAACGTTACTTGCCATTTTATTTGTCTCCCTTCGACGCTAAACGGTTTTAATTTTATGTATATATGTTTGCAACAATAAAAATCCAAATAATTGTTCACAATGAATACTTGCTAATTATACATTAATAAAATTTAAAAATAAATATCCTAGTTTCAAGACACAGCTTAATACTGTAAAATAAATATTAATATGATAAACAAAACATTTAAACATATCAAACTATATGTATAGTTTATAATGATATCGCATATTTAGAAAGGTGAAGTCGGATGATACTTTTACAACTTAATGACATCTCTAAATCGTTCGATGGTGAAGATATCTTTACTAACGTTGATTTTGAAGTGAAAACAGGTGAACGAATAGGCGTTGTTGGACGAAATGGTGCCGGTAAATCAACACTTATGAAAATCATTGCTGGCGTTGAAGATTATGATAGTGGTCACATTTCAAAGATTAAAAATCTTAAGATGGGCTATTTAACACAACAAATGACGTTGGACTCTAACGCCACTGTGTTCGAGGAAATGTCAAAACCATTTGAACATATTAAAAATATGGAACTATTAATCAAACGTGAAACAGATTGGTTAGCTGCCCATGCAAATGAGTATGATACACCTACTTATCAATCACATATGGAAAAATATGAATCTTTATCAAATCAATTTGAGCAATTAGAAGGTTATCAATATGACAGTAAAATTAAAACAGTTCTTCATGGATTGAATTTTAATGAAGATGACTTTAATAAGCCTATTAATGACTTTAGTGGTGGTCAAAAAACACGATTATCACTTGCACAAATGTTGTTAAATGAACCAGATCTATTATTACTTGATGAACCTACCAACCATCTTGATTTAGAAACTACAAAATGGTTAGAAGATTATTTGCGTTACTTTAAAGGCGCAATTGTCATTATAAGTCATGATAGATATTTCTTAGACAAAATCGTTACACAAGTTTATGACGTCGCTTTAGGTAGTGTTAAACGATATATTGGTAATTATGAACAATTTATTCAACAGCGAGATAAATATTATGAAAAACGTATGCAAGAATATGAAAAACAACAAGAAGAAATTAAACGGTTAGAAACATTTGTAGAAAAAAATATCACAAGAGCTTCTACAAGTGGAATGGCAAAGAGCCGTCGTAAAACATTAGAAAAAATTCAGCGTATTGATAAACCAATGATTGATGCAAGAAGTGCTAACATTCAATTTGGATTTGATAGAAATACCGGAAATGACGTCATGCATATCAAACAATTAGAAATTGGTTATGATGATACACCTATTACTAAACCTATTAATTTGGAAGTATCCAAAGGTGATCACATCGCTATTATTGGGCCAAATGGTGTCGGTAAAACCACTTTAATTAAAACCATTGCTCAAAGACAACGTCCACTCGGTGGCGAAGTCACATTTGGTGCTAATTTACAAATAGGTTACTATGACCAAAAACAAGCTGAATTCAAATCAAATAAAACCATTTTAGATTATGTTTGGGACCAGTATCCAAATATGAACGAAAAAGATATTCGAGCAGTATTAGGCCGTTTTTTATTCGTACAAGACGACGTCAAAAAAATTATCAATGATTTATCTGGTGGCGAAAAGGCAAGATTACAATTAGCCTTGTTAATGTTGCAACGTGATAATGTACTTATTTTAGATGAACCTACCAATCACCTCGATATAGATTCGAAAGAAATGTTAGAACAAGCTTTAGAACATTTTGCAGGTACTATTATCTTTGTATCCCATGATAGATACTTCATCAATCAATTAGCCAATAAAGTATTTGACCTAGATCATGATGGTGGAAAAATGTATCTTGGTGATTATCAATATTATATTGAAAAAACAGAAGAAGCTGCAGCCTTAAAAGCTAAAGCAGAGAGTGAAATTGAGTCTGCAAATCACTCAAATACTAAACATACTACAGCGTCATCATATGAAAACCAAAAGCAGCGTCGTCGCGAACAACGCAAAATAGAACGTGAAATCGAGCAACGTGAAGCCATCATCGAATCATGTGAAGCAAAGATCGAAGACATTGATCATCAACTTACACAACCCGATGTTTATAGCGATCCTGTAAAATCCAATGAACTAGCTGAATTAAAATCGAATACCGAACAAGAATTAGAACAAGCAATGCTTGAATGGGAAGAATTACAAGAAAAATTATAAATAACTATTATTTTTCCAGACACTAGAAAGTAGATTTTCTACTTTTTAGTGTCTTTTTTCTGATTTTTAATTGATTATTATTAACATTCATTTTCGCCTATCTGATGGCTATCCACAGAGTTATCCTAGTTATCCACAGGTAATATGTAACTAAATTTTAGAGTTATTCAGATAAAAATTTGCTATATCCACAAAAATTAACACCACTTATCCACAAGTTGTGCACTTATTGTTGATAAGTACGCATGTTCCCTATTGACATATCTTCTGACTTCTCATTTTTATCATTGATTGTTTCAAATTAAATGATATGAAATAATTAAAAAAACAATACATCAAGGAGTTTTTAAATGAATGACCCACAGTTATTTTTATTATTTGTTTTAGGCGTTATTATATTAACCACAGTCGTTAGTATCATTACTTCTATCATTAATAGACGACAGTTCATTAATAAAATTAACGGCTTATGGTCTAATCAAGAAAAGTTAGAAAAATTTATCAGGCCAAATGCGAAATATGATTATCAATTTCAAACCTATTTTGATAACTATGATGATCGTCAACTAATTGATAACAAGACATGGTCTGACTTAAATATGGATGCATTATTTCAAAGTATGAATTTCAATTTCACAGCACTTGGGGAGATGCGTTTATATGCAACATTACGTAGAATGTTTAAAATGAACAATAAAATATTACTCAATCGTTTTAAAGAAGATACTTCTTTTAGGAATCAGGTTTCATTACGGTTAGGTCTAGTTGGTAAAAGTGTCTATCCACATTTTCCCGATCAACTCACACCTATTAAATGTCAAAAAATATTTATGCTAGCCCCCTTATTACCAATAATCGCTTTAATTTATACGTGCTTTGATGCGTCAAATGGTATTCTGTTATTCATCATGGCATGTGTGATTAATATCATTTTATCGGTCAGTTTAAAACGAACTTATGAACAAGATTTAAAAACCATTTTTTATACTGCTAATATTTTAAAGCAGTGTAAAAATCTTACTGATATAGAGGGAACACCGCAAATAGACGTTAATTTCAATCACTTTAAAACTGCAAGATATTTAAGTGGCATATTAGCTAAAGTCGAAAGCGTTGACTTTGCATCAGCCTTTGTTTTATTAATTAAAACTATATTTATGTTAGATTATCTTATTTTTCACACGATTCAACATAGTTACTATAAATATTTAGATGAAGTATTAAAATGCTACGATTATATTGGCCAATTAGATAATCATTATGCAATTGCCTTATACCAAGAGACATTAGAAGCATACTGCGAACCTGAAATAATTCAAAATAGTAATACTCAACAGCAATTATGTGAGTTTAATCAACTTGTACATCCATTAATTAACAATGCTGTTCCAAATGATTTAAATCTCAATCGAAATATTTTATTAACCGGTTCGAATGCATCTGGTAAATCAACCTTCATGAAGACTGTTGCGCTTAATCTTATTTTGGCTCAAACAATTAACACTGCAACAGCCACTCAATTTAAATATGTACCTGGATTAGTCTACACGTCTATGGCTAATGCAGATGATGTCTTATCAGGAGATAGCTATTTTATGGCTGAATTGAAATCCATTCGCCGTTTATTCAATATTTCAACGGATAATCAAGTATACTGTTTCATTGATGAAATCTTTAAAGGAACCAATACTACAGAACGTATTGCCGCTTCTGAATCAGTATTAACTTATTTATCTCACTTGCCAAATTACTATGTATTAGCTGCAACACATGATATTGAATTATCAAATTTATTAAATATATCTTATACAAATTATCACTTTAATGAATCAATTAAAGATGATTCCATTGCGTTTGACTTTAAAATCAAACCAGGTAAAGCAAATACAAGAAATGCAATCGAATTGCTAAGATTGACACAATTCCCTACTGATATTTATGAACGTGCCAAACAACAAGTTAAGGATATATAATAAAAAGTCAGTAGTGTGAGATTCTATTTAATCTCGCATTACTGACTTTATAATTATGATAAAGATTCAATTGAAAAATCTTCAATATCGATATTATTTTGTCCATTCATTGCCATATCCCCACGAATGCCTGCTAAATACAAGAAATGACCTGCTGCACCAATCATCGCTGCATTGTCAGTACATAATTTTGGTGTAGGAATGGTTAATTGGATTTGATTATTTTCACACTGTTTAGAAATACTTTCTCTTAGTCCACGATTACTTGCTACACCACCAGCAACAATTAATCGCTTAACGTTATACGCTTTGCAAGCATGTATCGCTTTAGTTGTTAACACTTCAACAACACTATTTTGGAAGCTAGTTGCCACATTTTCTGGCACAATGTCTTGCCCTTTTTGACGTTGATTATGCAATTGATTAATAACTGCACTTTTTAGTCCACTAAAACTGAAATCATAACTTTCTTTTTCTAACCAAACTCTAGGAAATTGATACGTATCTTCACCTATAGCTGCTAATTGATCTATTTGAGGTCCACCTGGATATGGCAAGTCAATTGTACGTGCTACTTTATCATATGCTTCACCTACAGCATCATCTCTTGTTTCACCTATCACTTTAAAATGGAGATGATCTTTCATATAAACCAATTCTGTATGACCTCCTGAAACGATTAATGCCATTAATGGAAATGTTAAAGGCGTTTCTAAATGATTCGCATAGATATGTCCTGCAATATGGTGAACGGGTATTAATGGTATATCATATGCAAATGCAAGTGCTTTCGCTGCATTAATACCTATGAGTAACGCACCTATAAGTCCAGGTCCTTGCGTTACAGCGATAGCATTAATATCATTCATAGTCACATTTGCAGTTTGTAAAGCAGTGTCTATAGTCGTTGTGATTCCTTCGACATGATGACGACTAGCAATTTCAGGTACAACACCACCAAAGCGCTTATGACTTTCAATTTGGCTTAACACTGTATTGGACAATATTTCCGTACCATTTTTAATAATACTTACACTTGTTTCATCACAACTTGTCTCTATTGCTAAAATTAATGTCTGTTGATTATTCACGTAAATTCACCCACATGACTAATGCATCCTGCCCTTCTCCATAATAATTTTTTCGTTTTCCACCATATTGAAAACCTAAATTTTGATAAACATGTTGAGCCACTGTATTATCCACTCTAACTTCTAAACTCATCACTTCACATCGATGTCTCGCATAATTCATGACATATTTTAATAATAATTGTCCTAAACCATATCCTCTAAATTGCTCTGCAATCGCAACTGTGGTTATTTGTGCTTGATCAATGACAACCCATAATCCTAAATATCCAATAATCGTATGGTTAAATTCTATGACGAAATAATTAGCAAACTCATTCTTTTCAATTTCATGATAAAATGCATCGATTGACCATGAACTATCATTAAAACTAGATCTTTCAATGTCAAAGACTGCTGGAACATCATCTTTACTCATTTTTCTAATATTTAATTGTTCTTCTGTTGGTCTATCCAATTTCTTTCCGCCTCAGTTATTTTATGATATTTAGGAACAAAACTATGGATTTCAGTTGGCTGGCTAATTAAATTTTTCATGACTGATGCTTGTGGTAATTGATTAATGCCCTTAGCATCTAGCAAATGTTCTAATTTAACCGTATCTTCACCTATAAATACATGTGGTTGATCAAGTTCATGTAATTTCAGTTTCAAGTCGTTAATTGAAATATATTGATCGTCTAATACAGTTTCTAATATTCCATTTTTTCTTTGGTAAATTCCTGCATAAACCGCTTCACGTCGGGCGTCAAAAATGGGTACTAAAAGTTTGTTTTTTTCGCTAACAGTTGCTGCCAAAGCTTTTAATGAAGAAACGCCATACAATTTACAATTTAATGCATAGGCAAGTGTTTTAGCAGTCGTCACACCAATTCTTAATCCAGTATATGAACCTGGGCCTTCAGCAACTACGATGCCATCGAGATCATTTTTTGAGATACTACTTTCTTTAAATAAACGTTCAATCTCAGGCATTAATTGTACTGAATGATTCGTCTTTGAATTATTGGTTATTTCAGCTAAAACATCATTGCCATCTGTTAATGCGACAGATAAAGGCTGATTGGACGTATCTATCAATAATAATTTCATTGTTCTAACGCCTCCTTCATTGCTTCATAATGTTCGCCTTTAGCTTCTATCGTAATGTGTCGACTCATTTCATCAATAACTTCAATATTTATTGTCAGTGATTCATCAGGTAGTAAATCCTCAATAAATTGGCTCCATTCAATCACTGTTAAGCCATTATCTTCAAAGTATTCATCAAATCCTAAATCTTCTTCTGAATCTTCTAGTCTATAGCAATCCATATGATGTAACTTTAAATGTGTACCTTTGTAAGATTTAATAATATTAAATGTTGGTGAATTGATTGTTCTCTTAACACCTAAAGCTTCACCTATAAATTGCGTGAATGTTGTTTTACCTGCACCTAAATCTCCATTCAGTAAAACTAAATCCCCAGCTTGGACTAATGCCACTAATCTAGCCGCAAATTGTTTCATCTCGTTTTTATCTTTAATACTAATCATAGGTCATTCTCCTATTTACTTTTTAACTACACAATAAATATATTAACTTAATAAGTGTAACAAATTTTGTCTTATATTTCTTCGTAAATATTTTCAACAAAATAGATTTGTAATTGTTAGAAAATTCTAAATTATTATTGACATCATTTTCACCTTATAGTAAATTAGGTTTATAAATTTTAAAACAATTCAAACTATTTAGAATAAATAACCATTCAACGAAGGGAGTATAAATAAAATGAGACATTATACAACGCAACATTCAACGACAACTTCAAATATTATTATTTTATTATACTCTCAAGGGCTCGAACTTTAGTAATTTTTTCATTTACTAAATGTTTAAGTCCTATTTGTAATTGAATGGGACTTATTGAACGTCCCAATAACCATTGGGACGTTTTTTATTTTCTTATAGTAAAAAATTACGGGGGAATTTATTATGCGAAGCGACATGATCAAAAAAGGAGATCAACAAGCTCCAGCAAGAAGTCTTTTACATGCTACGGGCGCACTTCAAAATCCAACAGATATGAACAAACCTTTCGTAGCTATTTGTAATTCATATATTGATATTGTTCCTGGACATGTTCATTTAAGAGAATTAGCTGATATAGCAAAAGAAGCGATTCGTGAGGCAGGTGCCATTCCATTTGAGTTTAATACAATTGGTGTAGATGACGGTATTGCGATGGGTCATATTGGAATGAGATATTCTTTACCTTCTAGAGAAATTATTGCTGATGCTGCAGAAACTGTAATTAATGCCCACTGGTTTGACGGTTTATTTTATATTCCAAACTGTGACAAGATTACACCAGGCATGTTACTAGCAGCTGTTAGAACTAATGTACCTGCAATTTTTTGTTCAGGTGGTCCGATGAAAGCTGGATTATCTGCTCAAGGTAAAGCTTTAACATTATCTTCTATGTTTGAAGCCGTTGGTGCTTTTAAAGAAGGTTCTATTTCTAAAGAAGAATTCTTAGATATGGAACAAAATGCCTGCCCTACTTGTGGTTCATGTGCAGGTATGTTCACTGCCAATTCAATGAACTGTCTCATGGAAGTACTTGGTTTAGCATTACCATACAATGGTACAGCATTAGCAGTTAGTGACCAACGTCGTGAAATGATTCGTCAAGCTGCCTTTAGATTAGTAGAAAATATCAAAAATGATATTAAACCTAGAGATATTGTTACCAAAGAAGCGATTGATGATGCCTTTGCACTGGATATGGCTATGGGAGGTTCTACAAATACAGTATTACACACATTAGCAATTGCTAACGAAGCTGGTATTGAATATGATTTGGAACGTATTAATGAAGTCGCTAAAAAAACACCTTACTTATCTAAAATTGCTCCAAGTTCTTCATACTCAATGCATGATGTTCACGAAGCAGGTGGCGTTCCAGCAATTATCAATGAATTAATGAAAAAAGAAGGTACCTTACATCCAGATAGAATCACAGTCACTGGAAAAACTTTACGAGAAAATAATGAAGGTAAAGAAATTAAAAACTTTGATGTTATCCATTCGCTTGAGAAGCCATATGATAAAGAAGGTGGTTTATCTATCTTATTTGGTAACCTGGCTCCTAAAGGTGCAGTTATCAAAGTTGGTGGTGTAGATCCTTCAATTAAAACATTCACTGGTAAAGCGATTTGCTTTAATTCACATGATGAAGCAGTTGAAGCCATTGATAATCATACAGTACGAGAAGGACATGTGGTCGTTATCAGATATGAAGGACCTAAAGGCGGCCCAGGTATGCCTGAAATGTTAGCCCCTACTTCTTCTATTGTCGGTAGAGGATTAGGTAAAGATGTAGCATTAATTACAGATGGTCGTTTTTCAGGTGCAACACGAGGCATTGCAGTAGGACATATTTCTCCTGAAGCAGCATCTGGTGGGCCAATCGGACTTATTCGAGACGGTGATGAAATCACCATCGATTTAACAAATCGTACACTTAATGTTGATCAACCTGAAGAGGAATTATATCGTCGTAGAGAACAATTAGAACCATTTAAAGCAAAGGTTAAGACTGGTTATCTTGCACGTTATACATCATTAGTCACAAGTGCCAATACTGGTGGCATCATGCAAGTACCTGAGAATCTTATCTAAATAATAGGAGTTGATTTTAATGACTAAACTTAGTGATATGTCAGAACATAATACAGCAACGTCGAACCAACCTGTAGATACCATGAAAGTTGCTGAATCTAGCAAACCTGAATATATGAAGAGTCAGACTATAAATGAGATGCGTCCTGGTTCTGAAATATTAGTTGAAGCACTTCAAAATGAAGATGTCGATTTTATCTTTGGTTATCCAGGTGGTGCCGTATTACCTCTATATGACACATTTTATGATGGTAAAATTAAACATATTTTAGCAAGACATGAGCAAGGTGCAACACACGCTGCTGAAGGATATGCACGAATTTCTGGTAAAACTGGTGTGGTTGTTGTAACAAGTGGTCCTGGAGCTACAAATGCTATTACAGGTATTACTGACGCTCATAGTGATTCATTACCATTAGTAGTCTTTACAGGACAAGTAGCGACACCAGGTATCGGTAAAGATGCTTTCCAAGAAGCAGATTTATTATCAATGACCGCTCCTATTACTAAACAAAATTATCAAGTAAAAAAAGTTGAAGATATTCCTAGAATCGTTCACGAAGCTTTCCACGTAGCTAATTCTGGTAGAAAAGGTCCGGTAGTCGTAGATTTCCCTAAGGATATGGGCGTATTATCTACCAATGTGGGTCTATCTGACCATATCGATTTACCAGGTTATCAAGTTAATACTGTAGCTAAATCAAATGATATTAACACGTTAGTTAAATATTTAAATCATTCTAAAAAGCCTTTAATTTTAGCAGGTGCTGGTGTCAATCATTCAAAATCCAATGAATTACTGACTCAATTTGTTACTCAACATCAAATTCCAACTGTCACAACACTGTTAGGGCTCGGGGCTATTCCATACGAACATCCCCTATTCTTAGGTATGGGAGGTATGCATGGTTCATACGCAAGTAATATGGCATTAACCGAGTGTGATTTATTAATTAACTTAGGTAGTCGTTTTGATGATCGACTCGCCAGTAAACCAGATGATTTTGCACCTAATGCTAAAGTGGTTCATGTAGATATTGATCCATCAGAAATCAATAAAATCATAGCCACTGATTTAGGTATCGTTGCAGATTGTAAAAATGTATTAGAACAACTTGAAGCTTCTCAAATTAATGTTCCATCACACGATGAATGGTTACAATACTGTCAATCAAACAAATCCAATCACCCATTTAAATATGAAAAAGATGATAAAGACATCTTTTGTAAGCCACAAGAGGCTATTGAATATATTGGTAAAATCACAAATGGTGATGCTATTGTCACAACAGATGTTGGTCAACATCAAATGTGGGCAGCTCAATTCTATCCATTCAAAAGTCACAGTCAATGGGTTACTAGTGGAGGTCTTGGTACGATGGGATTCGGTATTCCATCTGCAATTGGTGCACAACTCGCTTCACCAGATAAAACAGTTGTTTGTTTTGTCGGAGATGGCGGATTCCAAATGACGAATCAAGAGATGGCACTTTTACCAGAATATGACTTAAACATTAAAATTGTCCTCATTAATAACGGTACATTAGGCATGGTTAAACAGTGGCAAGATAAGTTCTTTAATCAACGTTTTTCACATTCAGTATTTAATGATCAACCCGATTTCATAAAAATGGCTGAAGCATATGGCGTCAAAGGATTCTTAATTGATCAACCAAATCAACTTAAATCTAAACTTGATGAAGCATTTAATTATGAAGGACCTGCCCTTATTGAAGTTCGTATCTCTCCAATTGAGCCAGTTAATCCAATGATTCCTAGTGGCAAAGCTAATAACGAGATGGAGGGATATTAATGAAAAGACATTTAAAATTTGAAGTTATGAATCAAGTAAGTACTCTAAATAGAATTACAAGTGCATTCGTCAGATTGCAATATAATATTGAAGAATTACATGTCAAAAAACGTGACGATAATCCTAATATTTCAGATATGGAACTTATTGTTAATATTGAAGATGAAGACGTATTAAATATTTTATTAAATAAATTACAACAACAAATAAACGTTTTAAATGTAGAACAATACTCTGCTTAATATAAATTATGATTAAAACATCGATGCGCTAGTGTTCTATAAAAGCATACTAACCGAACAGCTATCATCCTATGTTTATCACACACTTTAATTTTCGGAATATTGCTAATTTTTAATTATTTTGGAGGAATGTATTATGACAACAGTTTATTATGATGAATCAGTAAAAACAGACGCTTTAGAAGGTAAAAAAATTGCTGTGATTGGATATGGTTCACAAGGCCATGCTCACGCACAAAACTTAAAAGATAACGGATATGATGTTGTTATCGGTATCCGTCCAGGACGCTCTTTTGATAAAGCTAAGGAAAATGGTTTCGATGTATATCCTGTGGCAGAAGCAACGAAACAAGCTGACGTTATCATGGTTTTAATTCCAGATGAAATCCAAGGTGATGTATATAAAAATGAAATTGAACCTAATTTAGAAGCTGGTAACGCACTTGCATTTGCTCATGGTTTCAATATTCACTTTGGTGTTATTCAACCCCCTGCAGATGTCGATGTTTTCTTAGTTGCACCAAAAGGACCAGGTCACTTAGTTAGACGTACATTTGAAGAAGGTAGTGCAGTGCCATCTTTATTTGGTGTTCAACAAGATGCTACAGGTCATGCAAGAGATATTGCATTAAGTTATGCAAAAGGTATCGGATCTACAAGAGCTGGTGTAATTGAAACAACATTTAAAGAAGAAACAGAAACGGATTTATTTGGTGAACAAGCTGTACTATGTGGCGGTATCCATAAATTAATTCAAAGTGGATTTGAAACATTAGTTGAAGCTGGTTACCAACCAGAATTAGCCTATTTTGAAGTATTACATGAAATGAAATTAATCGTTGATTTAATGTATGAAGGCGGTATGGATAATGTCCGTTATTCAATTTCTAATACTGCAGAGTATGGTGACTATGTATCTGGACGTCGTATCATCACTCCAGATGTCAAAGACAATATGAAAGCTGTATTAACAGATATCCAAAACGGTAAATTTGCTAATAGTTTTGTTGAAGATAATAAAAATGGATTTAAAGAATTCTATAAAATGCGTGAAGAACAAGCTGGTCATCCAATTGAAAAAGTGGGCCGTAAATTACGTGATATGATGCCATTTATTAAATCAAAAAGCATTGAAAAGTAATAGTAATGGATTAAGGAGTTGATTAAAATGAGTAGCCATATTCAAATATTTGATACCACTCTTAGAGATGGTGAACAAACACCAGGCGTGAATTTTACATTCGATGAACGTTTAAAAATAGCACAACAACTTGAAAGATGGGGTGTAGATGTTATCGAAGCTGGCTTCCCTGCTTCTAGTACAGGGAGTTTCAAATCAGTGGAAGCTATTTCTAAAGCCTTAACAACAACTGCTGTTTGTGGTTTAGCTAGATGTATTAAGTCTGATATAGATGCAGTTTACGAAGCAACAAAGCATGCAGCTAAGCCTCTAGTACATGTTTTTATTGCGACATCCCCTATTCATCTAGAACATAAATTGAAAATGACTCAAGAAGAAGTTTTAGATTCTATAAAAGAACATGTTACTTATGCTAAACAATTGTTTGATATCGTTCAGTTCTCACCTGAAGATGCAACACGTACAGATATGGACTTTTTAATAAAAAGTGTACAAACAGCTGTTGATGCTGGTGCAACTATTATTAATATTCCTGACACTGTAGGCTTTAGTTACCCAAATGAATATGGACAAATTTTTAAAACTTTAACTGAATCCGTGCAATCTGATAATGAAATTATATATAGTTCACATTGTCACGATGACCTAGGAATGGCGGTTGCAAATAGTCTAGCTGCTATTGAAGGTGGTGCGAGACGAATAGAAGGTACTGTTAACGGTATAGGCGAGCGAGCAGGTAATGCAGCACTAGAAGAAGTCGCTTTGGCACTGTATGTTCGTAAAGATCATTATGGCATAGAGTCACAAATTGATTTAAAAGAAACTAAGAAGACTTCTGACTTAATTTCTCGCTATGCAGGTATTCGTGTACCAAGAAATAAAGCGATCGTAGGACAAAATGCATTCAGTCATGAATCTGGTATACATCAAGATGGTATCCTTAAACACCGTGAAACATATGAAATTATTACACCTCAATTAGTTGGTGTTAGTACTACTGAATTACCTTTAGGAAAACTTTCAGGTAAACATGCCTTTGCTGAAAAATTAAAAGCACTGGGCTATGACATTTCTCCTGATGATCAAATTAATTTATTTAAACAATTTAAATCTATTGCTGATAAGAAAAAATCAGTCTCTGATCGCGATATCCATGCTTTAATTCAAGGCTCAGAACATGAACAAAGTGCGATTTATCAACTAGAAGCATTACAACTTCAATTCGTTTCTAATGGTCTTCAAAGTGCAGTCGTTGTGATTAAAGATAAAGATGGCAATATTTATCAAGACTCAAGTATTGGTACAGGATCCATTGTTGCAATTTATAATGCTGTTGACCGTATCTTTAAACGTGAAACAGAATTAATCGATTATCGTATTGATTCTGTTACAGAAGGTACAGATGCTCAAGCAGAAGTACATGTTAATCTTGTTATCGATAATAAAGAAGTTAATGGTATTGGTATTGATCACGATATTTTAAAAGCTTCTTGTAAAGCTTATATTGAAGCACATGCAAAATACGTTGCAGAAGCTAAAGAGAAAGAAGGTATCCAATCATGACCTATAACATCGTCGCTTTACCTGGAGATGGTATAGGCCCAGAAATACTAAATGGGAGTTTAGAAGTTTTAGAAAAAATCAGTGAGAAATATCATTTTGAGTATCAAGTAGATACACATCATTTTGGAGGAGCTGCCATAGATGCCTATGGCACGCCTCTAACTGATGAAACATTAAAGGCTTGTCAAAATGCTGATGCGATATTGCTAGGTGCTATTGGAGGTCCGAAATGGACAGATCCTAAAGTACGTCCAGAACAAGGTTTATTAAAATTAAGAAAATCACTTAATTTATATGCTAATATTCGCCCTACTATAGTGACTGATGGTACAAGTCATCTTTCACCTCTTAAACAAGATAGAGTTGAAGGTACAGATTTAGTCATAGTTAGAGAATTAACAGGAGGTTTGTATTTTGGTGAACCACGTGAGTTAACTGATCATCATGCATTAGATTCTTTAACTTACACGCGTGCTGAAATTGAACAAATTGTTAGAGTCGCATTTGAAATAGCACAACAACGACATAAAAAGTTAACGTCTGTCGATAAAGAAAATGTACTTGCTTCAAGTAAACTTTGGAGAAAAACGGTTGAGGAAGTCAGTCATGACTATCCAGATGTAGAAGTAGAATATTTACTCGTTGATGCCTGCAGTATGCATTTGATAACACGTCCAACACAATTCGACGTCATCGTCACCGAAAATTTATTTGGAGACATCTTAAGTGATGAAGCTTCTGTCATTCCAGGTTCTTTAGGATTATCTCCATCAGCTAGCTTTGGCAAAGATGGAACAAGATTATATGAACCTATTCATGGCTCAGCACCTGATATTGCGGGCCAAGATAAAGCCAATCCTTTTGGAATGATATTATCATTAGCAATGTGTTTACGTGAAAGTTTCAAAGAAATTGAGGCAGCTAATGAATTAGAGAACAATGTTTATCAACTCATTAGAGATGGAAAATGTACAGCTGATTTAGGCGGAACGTATACTACATCACAAATTATTAAATTTTTAAAAGAATTTTATACTTAAGGGAGGCGTCATCTTATGGGACAAACACTATTTGACAAAGTATGGGATAAACATGTCTTACATGGAAATGTAGGTGACCCTCAATTATTATATATAGATTTACATTTGATACATGAAGTAACATCACCGCAAGCGTTTGAAGGATTGAGAATTCAAAATAGACGCTTACGTCGTCCCGATTTAACATTTGCTACATTAGATCATAATGTCCCAACAATAGATATATTTAATATCAAAGATGAAATAGCAAATAAGCAAATTACAACGTTACAAAAGAATGCAAAAGACTTCGGTATACACATATTTGATATGGGATCAGATGAACAAGGTATCGTGCATATGGTTGGTCCTGAGACTGGATTAACACAACCAGGAAAGACCATTGTATGTGGCGATTCTCATACTGCTACACATGGGGCATTTGGTGCCATTGCTTTTGGTATCGGAACTAGTGAAGTAGAACATGTCTTTGCTACACAAACACTTTGGCAAACTAAACCAAAAAATTTGAAGATAGATATCAATGGAAACTTACCTAAAGGTGTTTATGCCAAAGATATTATTCTTTATCTTATTAACCAATTCGGTGTAGACTTTGGTACTGGTTATGCTTTAGAGTTCACTGGTGAAACAATCAAAAAGCTTTCAATGGAAGCTAGAATGACCATATGTAATATGGCTATTGAAGCAGGTGCTAAATATGGAATCATGCAACCAGATGAAACTACATTTGAATATGTAAAAGATAGACCATATGCTAACAATTTCGACCAATCCATATCTGAATGGAAACAACTATATTCTGATGAGGATGCTATTTTTGACAAAGTCATTGAAGTAGATGTTTCTGATTTGGAACCTCAAGTCACTTGGGGTACTAATCCAGAAATGGGCGTTAATTTTAATACTCCCTTCCCTACAATTAAAGATTCTAATGACGAACGTGCTTATCAATATATGGGACTCGAACCAGGACAAAAAGCTGAAGATATCGAATTAGGATATGTCTTTTTAGGATCATGTACTAATGCTAGAATTACTGATTTAATCGAAGCTAGTCATATTGTGAAGGGCAATCATGTACATCCTAATATTACAGCTATTGTTGTACCCGGATCTCGAACAGTTAAAAAAGAAGCAGAATCAATGGGACTCGATAAAATATTTAAAGAAGCGGGCTTTGAATGGCGAGAACCAGGTTGTTCAATGTGTCTGGGTATGAATCCAGACCAAGTACCTGAAGGCGTCCATTGTGCGTCTACAAGCAATCGTAACTTTGAGGGCAGACAAGGTAAGGGAGCAAGAACTCATCTCGTTTCCCCTGCTATGGCCGCTGCAGCAGCAATTAATGGGCGATTTGTTGATGTTAGAAAGGTGGTCGTATAGATGGATATCAAACCAATCACAACATATACAGGGAAAATTGTCCCTCTCTTTTACGATAATATTGATACAGATCAAATTATACCTAAAGTTCATTTAAAACGTATTTCAAAAACTGGTTTTGGTCCATTTGCGTTTGATGAATGGCGCTATTTACCAGATGGAAGCGATAATCCAGACTTCAATCCAAACAAACCCGAATATCAAGGAGCTAGTATTTTAATCACTGGCGATAATTTCGGTTGCGGTTCAAGTAGAGAACACGCTGCTTGGGCATTGAAAGACTATGGTTTTAGTATCATCATTGCTGGAAGTTATAGCGATATCTTTTATATGAATTGTACTAAGAATGCGATGCTCCCTATCGTATTAGATAAACCTTCACGTGAACATCTTGCAACATTCAACGAAATCACAATTGATTTACCAAATCAAACTGTATCATCACCAGAACAAACCTTCCACTTTGATATTGATGAAACTTGGAAGAATAAACTAATCAATGGTCTTGATGATATTGATATTACTTTACAATATGAAGATTTAATTGAAAAATATGAAAAAGCACATTAAGGTGGGAATATTATGACAGTAAAAACAACAGTTTCAACCAAAGATATTGACGAAGCTTATTTACGTCTTAAGAATATAGTTAAAGAAACGCCTTTACAATTAGATCACTATTTATCTCAAAAGTATGATTGTAAGGTATATTTAAAAAGAGAGGACTTGCAATGGGTACGTTCCTTTAAATTACGTGGTGCTTATAATGCTATTTCAGTCCTTTCTGATGATATTCAAAGTAAAGGGATTACATGTGCTAGTGCTGGAAACCATGCTCAAGGTGTCGCCTACACAGCTAAAAAACTTAATCTAAAAGCTGTCATTTTTATGCCCGTCACTACGCCTTTACAAAAAATTAATCAAGTTCAATTCTTTGGAAATGGCAATGTTGAAATTAAATTAACTGGTGACACATTTGACCATTGTTTAGCAGAAGCGCTTGAATATACTAAACAAAATAATATGACATTTATTGATCCATTTAATAATGTTTATACTATTGCAGGTCAAGGTACTTTAGCTAAAGAAATGATTACACAATCTCGCGAGGAAAATATCAATTTTGATTATTTATTTGCAGCTATTGGCGGTGGTGGTTTAATTTCAGGTATTAGTACTTATTTTCATGATTATTCTCCACAAACTAAAATCATTGGAGTAGAACCTGCTGGAGCTAGTAGTATGTATGAATCTGTAGTAGTTAATAACAAAATTGTAAAATTAGAAAACATTGATAAATTTGTTGACGGTGCATCAGTCGCTAGAGTCGGTGATATTACATTTGAAATTGCTAAATCTTACGTACATGACTATGTACAAGTGGATGAAGGTGCAGTTTGTTCAACAATTCTAGATATGTACTCTAAACAAGCAATTATTGCCGAACCTGCTGGAGCATTAAGTGTAGCAGCATTAGAAGACTATCGTGAATCAATCAAAGGAAAAACAGTAGTTTGTATCGTAAGTGGTGGTAATAATGATATTAACCGTATGAAAGAAATTGAAGAACGTTCATTATTATACGAAGAAATGAAGCATTATTTCATTCTTAATTTTCCACAAAGACCTGGTGCACTTAGAGAATTCGTTAATGATGTACTAGGACCACAAGATGATATTACTAAATTTGAATATCTAAAAAAATCATCTCAAAATACTGGTACTGTTATTATAGGCATTCAACTAAAAGATCACACAGATTTACAACAATTAAAAGAAAATGTAAATCAATTTGATTCTTCAAACATTTACATTAATGAAAATAAAATGCTATATTCATTATTAATTTAAAACGGACGAAGCTATGTAAACGTGCATGGCTTCGTTTTAGTTTATACTTTGAACTATTAGCTCGACTAAGCTCGTTGCACTCATTCTTCAACTCATCGTCTAAACGCATTTGCTCTGAGTTGACTTTCTTTTTTGAATATAAAAAAAAGAGACCTTACGGTCTCAATTATATTTGCGCGGCATGCGCTATTGATCTTAATAGCTCATGCTATTAAGTAAGTAAAACATGTGATTTTCAATCACTGTTTTGCTTTAGAACGTTAGTCTGCTACCTTCGGCGCTAAGGAGCTTTTTCAACTTGAGAGAAATACGCTTATACTTCTTCATTTTCATCTCTCCCTTACTCACTTAGCTCGACTAAGCTCGTTGCACTCATTCTTCAATTCATCATCTAAACGCATTTGCTCTGCGTTGACTTTCTTTTTTGGGCATAAAAAAAGAGACCTTACGGTCTCAATGCGGCTCATCGCATCCTATTATTTGCCTGGCAAAGTCCTACTCTAGCGGAACGTTAGTCCGACTACCATCGGCGCTAAGGAGCTTAACTTCTGTGTTCGGCATGGGAACAGGTGTGACCTCCTTGCCATTGTCACCAGACAAATGGAATGTATTATACATTCAAAACTAGATAGTAAGTAAAATGATTTTGCGTCGCAAAACATAAATTTTGATTAAGTCTTCGATCGATTAGTATTCGTCAGCTCCACATGTCACCACGCTTCCACCTCGAACCTATTAACCTCATCATCTTTGAGGGATCTTATAACCGAAGTTGGGAAATCTCATCTTGAGGGGGGCTTCATGCTTAGATGCTTTCAGCACTTATCCCGTCCATACATAGCTACCCAGCTATGCCGCTGGCACGACAACTGGTACACCAGAGGTATGTCCATCCCGGTCCTCTCGTACTAAGGACAGCTCCTCTCAAATTTCCTACGCCCACGACGGATAGGGACCGAACTGTCTCACGACGTTCTGAACCCAGCTCGCGTACCGCTTTAATGGGCGAACAGCCCAACCCTTGGGACCGACTACAGCCCCAGGATGCGATGAGCCGACATCGAGGTGCCAAACCTCCCCGTCGATGTGAACTCTTGGGGGAGATAAGCCTGTTATCCCCGGGGTAGCTTTTATCCGTTGAGCGATGGCCCTTCCATGCGGAACCACCGGATCACTAAGTCCGTCTTTCGACCCTGCTCGACTTGTAAGTCTCGCAGTCAAGCTCCCTTATGCCTTTACACTCTATGAATGATTTCCAACCATTCTGAGGGAACCTTTGAGCGCCTCCGTTACCTTTTAGGAGGCGACCGCCCCAGTCAAACTGCCCACCTGACACTGTCTCCCACCACGATAAGTGGTGCGGGTTAGAAAGTCAACACAGCTAGGGTAGTATCCCACCAATGCCTCCACGTAAGCTAGCGCTCACGTTTCAAAGGCTCCTACCTATCCTGTACAAGCTGTGCCGAATTTCAATATCAGGCTACAGTAAAGCTCCACGGGGTCTTTCCGTCCTGTCGCGGGTAACCTGCATCTTCACAGGTACTATGATTTCACCGAGTCTCTCGTTGAGACAGTGCCCAAATCGTTACGCCTTTCGTGCGGGTCGGAACTTACCCGACAAGGAATTTCGCTACCTTAGGACCGTTATAGTTACGGCCGCCGTTTACTGGGGCTTCGATTCGTAGCTTCGCAGAAGCTAACTACTCCTCTTAACCTTCCAGCACCGGGCAGGCGTCAGCCCCTATACATCACCTTACGGTTTAGCAGAGACCTGTGTTTTTGATAAACAGTCGCTTGGGCCTATTCACTGCGGCTCTTCTGGGCGTTAACCCTAAAGAGCACCCCTTCTCCCGAAGTTACGGGGTCATTTTGCCGAGTTCCTTAACGAGAGTTCGCTCGCTCACCTTAGAATTCTCATCTTGACTACCTGTGTCGGTTTGCGGTACGGGCACCTGTTATCTATCTAGAGGCTTTTCTTGGCAGTGTGAAATCAACGACTCGAGGAAACAATTTCCTCTCCCCATCACAGCTTGACCTTATGAGTGCCGGATTTGCCTAACACTCAGTCTTACTGCTTGGACGTGCAATCCAATAGCACGCTTCGCCTATCCTACTGCGTCCCCCCATCGATTAAAACGATACTAGGTGGTACAGGAATATCAACCTGTTATCCATCGCCTACGCCTGTCGGCCTCAGCTTAGGACCCGACTAACCCAGAGCGGACGAGCCTTCCTCTGGAAACCTTAGTCAATCGGTGGACGGGATTCTCACCCGTCTTTCGCTACTCACACCGGCATTCTCACTTCTAAGCGCTCCACATGTCCTTGCGATCATGCTTCGACGCCCTTAGAACGCTCTCCTACCATTGTCCTACGGACAATCCACAGCTTCGGTAATATGTTTAGCCCCGGTACATTTTCGGCGCAGTGTCACTCGACTAGTGAGCTATTACGCACTCTTTAAATGATGGCTGCTTCTAAGCCAACATCCTAGTTGTCTGGGCAACGCCACATCCTTTTCCACTTAACATATATTTTGGGACCTTAGCTGGTGGTCTGGGCTGTTTCCCTTTCGAACACGGACCTTATCACCCATGTTCTGACTCCCAAGTTAAATTGATTGGCATTCGGAGTTTGTCTGAATTCGGTAACCCGAGAAGGGCCCCTCGTCCAAACAGTGCTCTACCTCCAATAATCATCACTTGAGGCTAGCCCTAAAGCTATTTCGGAGAGAACCAGCTATCTCCAAGTTCGATTGGAATTTCTCCGCTACCCTCAGTTCATCCGCTCACTTTTCAACGTAAGTCGGTTCGGTCCTCCATTCAGTGTTACCTGAACTTCAACCTGACCAAGGGTAGATCACCTGGTTTCGGGTCTACGACCAAATACTAAACGCCCTATTCAGACTCGCTTTCGCTACGGCTCCACATTAGCTGCTTAACCTTGCATCAAATCGTAACTCGCCGGTTCATTCTACAAAAGGCACGCCATCACCCATTAACGGGCTCTGACTACTTGTAAGCACACGGTTTCAAGTTCTCTTTCACTCCCCTTCCGGGGTACTTTTCACCTTTCCCTCACGGTACTGGTTCACTATCGGTCACTAGAGAGTATTTAGCCTTAGGAGATGGTCCTCCCAGATTCCGACGGAATTTCACGTGCTCCGTCGTACTCAGGATCCACTCAAGAGAGTATATATTTTCGACTACAGGATTATTACCTTCTTTGATTCAACTTTCCAGATGATTCGTCTAATATATACTTTTGTAACTCCGTATAGAGTGTCCTACAACCCCAACAAGCAAGCTTGTTGGTTTGGGCTCTTCCCGTTTCGCTCGCCGCTACTCAGGGAATCGATTTTTCTTTCTCTTCCTCCGGGTACTAAGATGTTTCAGTTCTCCGGGTCTGCCTTCTGATATGCTATGTATTCACATATCGATAACATGACATAACTCATGCTGGGTTTCCCCATTCGGAAATCTCTGGATCAACGCTTACTTACAGCTCCCCAAAGCATATCGTCGTTAGTAACGTCCTTCATCGGCTTCTAGTGCCAAGGCATCCACCGTGCGCCCTTAATAACTTAATCTATGTTTCCATCCTACAGGAAACGCGTTATTAATCTTGTGAGTGTTCTTTCGAACACTAGCGATTATTTCTTATGAATTCAAGCTTTAAAACTCTAATTCACTCGGTTTTGCTTGGTAAAATCTATTTTACTTACTTATCTAGTTTTCAATGTACAAGTTCTATTTCCAGTCAAGCGTTTGCATACTGCTTTGTTATCATTACTTTAAATACCCATTTACTCTAGTAAACTCCGCTTTAAAGTAACTCAACGCATTGTCTGCGAATCGCTTTCTTTGAAAAAGAAGATATGTTGAATGTTATATAAACATTCAAAACTGAATACAATATGTCAATGTTATTCCTTCATCTTCTACGAAGATGTTCCGAATATATCCTTAGAAAGGAGGTGATCCAGCCGCACCTTCCGATACGGCTACCTTGTTACGACTTCACCCCAATCATTTGTCCCACCTTCGACGGCTAGCTCCATAAATGGTTACTCCACCGGCTTCGGGTGTTACAAACTCTCGTGGTGTGACGGGCGGTGTGTACAAGACCCGGGAACGTATTCACCGTAGCATGCTGATCTACGATTACTAGCGATTCCAGCTTCATGTAGTCGAGTTGCAGACTACAATCCGAACTGAGAACAACTTTATGGGATTTGCTTGACCTCGCGGTTTAGCTGCCCTTTGTATTGTCCATTGTAGCACGTGTGTAGCCCAAATCATAAGGGGCATGATGATTTGACGTCATCCCCACCTTCCTCCGGTTTGTCACCGGCAGTCAACTTAGAGTGCCCAACTTAATGATGGCAACTAAGCTTAAGGGTTGCGCTCGTTGCGGGACTTAACCCAACATCTCACGACACGAGCTGACGACAACCATGCACCACCTGTCACTTTGTCCCCCGAAGGGGAAAACTCTATCTCTAGAGCGGTCAAAGGATGTCAAGATTTGGTAAGGTTCTTCGCGTTGCTTCGAATTAAACCACATGCTCCACCGCTTGTGCGGGTCCCCGTCAATTCCTTTGAGTTTCAACCTTGCGGTCGTACTCCCCAGGCGGAGTGCTTAATGCGTTAGCTGCAGCACTAAGGGGCGGAAACCCCCTAACACTTAGCACTCATCGTTTACGGCGTGGACTACCAGGGTATCTAATCCTGTTTGATCCCCACGCTTTCGCACATCAGCGTCAGTTACAGACCAGAAAGTCGCCTTCGCCACTGGTGTTCCTCCATATCTCTGCGCATTTCACCGCTACACATGGAATTCCACTTTCCTCTTCTGCACTCAAGTTTTCCAGTTTCCAATGACCCTCCACGGTTGAGCCGTGGGCTTTCACATCAGACTTAAAAAACCGCCTACGCGCGCTTTACGCCCAATAATTCCGGATAACGCTTGCCACCTACGTATTACCGCGGCTGCTGGCACGTAGTTAGCCGTGGCTTTCTGATCAGGTACCGTCAAGATGTGCACAGTTACTTACACATTTGTTCTTCCCTGATAACAGAGTTTTACGATCCGAAGACCTTCATCACTCACGCGGCGTTGCTCCGTCAGGCTTTCGCCCATTGCGGAAGATTCCCTACTGCTGCCTCCCGTAGGAGTCTGGACCGTGTCTCAGTTCCAGTGTGGCCGATCACCCTCTCAGGTCGGCTACGTATCGTTGCCTTGGTAAGCCGTTACCTTACCAACTAGCTAATACGGCGCGGATCCATCTATAAGTGACAGCAAAGCCGCCTTTCACTATTGAACCATGCGGTTCAATATGTTATCCGGTATTAGCTCCGGTTTCCCGAAGTTATCCCAGTCTTATAGGTAGGTTATCCACGTGTTACTCACCCGTCCGCCGCTAACGTCAAAGGAGCAAGCTCCTTATCTGTTCGCTCGACTTGCATGTATTAGGCACGCCGCCAGCGTTCATCCTGAGCCAGGATCAAACTCTCCATAAAAAATTATGATGTTTGATTAGCTCATAAAACTAAATTAATTGTTGTAACTTTCGTTACATTATTGGAATTAACGTTGACATATTGTCATTCAGTTTTCAATGTTCATTTAAATAAATCATGGAGCGGGTGATGGGAATCGAACCCACAACATCAGCTTGGAAGGCTGAGGTTTTGCCATTAAACTACACCCGCATATATAATTTCAAAAGTTATTTTGGTGCGGCCGAGAGGACTTGAACCTCCACGGGATTTCTCCCACTAGGCCCTCAACCTAGCGCGTCTGCCATTCCGCCACGACCGCTGGCAAAACGCATTCAAAAGTTTATCGATTTCTCAATAGCATAATAAATTGTAAATCATTTATTAAACGATGTCAATAACTTTTTAACATTAAATTAATAAAATTAATTATCTTGTAATGTTTGCTAATTTATTAATGCAACGCTATTTATAATAAATCATTGTAAAAGTAATGTCAATACTTATTTGAAATATAAAGAGAGAGCACTTAATTAATTTTCTTAATAGTACTCTCCCTCAAATTCATATCTATTTACTCTTAGATTTATAATGATTTAATTAACCTTTTTTCTATTTAACCTTAATTTTCCACCGCATTTGCCACATCTCATGATACTTATATTTACTTTTTTTATTCTTAAATATTTTGTACCACAATTAGTACAAATATATTCATGGTTAGCACGTGCTTCATATGATTGAGTTGGACCGCAATATCTTGGTGCACCAACTTTTGCACTTAAATTTTTAAAGTCTCGATCTTTATGTTTATAACCTTTATCTAAAATATGCAAATGATAATGACAAAGTTCATGTTTTATAATATCGATAATGGCTTTTTTACCATAATGCTCATATTGTTTTGGATTGATTTCTATATCATGTGTTTTTAGTAAATATCTACCGCCAGTTGTCCTTAAGCGTTTATTAAAATACGCATTATGTTTAAATGGGATTTTAAAATATCTTAAGGAAATATCACATACTAAACTTTGCAATTCCTGATCATTCATATGGATTAATCATCGTCAATGAAACTTTATCTTTTTGTGTATCTATGCTAAGTATCCAAACATCGACAATATCTCCTACACTTACGATGTCCATAGGGTTCTTCACGAATTTTTTTGATAGTTTTGAGACATGGACAAGTCCGTCTTGTTTGACGCCAATATCAACAAATGCTCCAAAATCTACAACATTTCTAACAGTTCCACTGAGTTTCATTCCTTCTGATAGATCAGCTATTGATAAAACATCTGATTTTAAAATTGGTGTTTCAAATTCATCACGTGGATCTCTATTTGGTGCTTTTAAAGATTTTATAATATCTTCTAAAGTTGGTATACCTATATTTAATTGATCAGCAATTTCATGTACATCAACTGAATCTAATGTGCTTTTTAATGTTTCACTACCTAAATCTTCAACTTTAAGATTTAATTGGTTTAGTAATTCATATGTTACTTCATAACTTTCTGGATGGATAGATGTATTATCTAACGGTTCTGAACCATCTACAATTCTCATGAAACCTATACTTTGTTCGAATGTCTTGGCACCTAGACGCTTAACTTTAGCAATATCTTTATGATGTTTAATAGCGCCATTTTCTTCTCTATATTCTATTAGATTTTGTGCAATTTGTGATGAAAGTCCTGATACATATTGTAATAATGAACGTGAAGCCGTATTAACATCTACGCCAACTTGGTTTACTGCTGTTTCGACAACAAATGTTAGTGCTTTCTCTAATTCTTTTTGGTTCACGTCATGTTGATATTGACCTACCCCTATTGATTTTGGATCTATTTTGACTAATTCACTTAAAGGATCTTGTACCCTTCTTCCTATTGAAACGGCACTTCTTTCTTCAACTTGGAAATCAGGAAATTCTGCACGCGCAATTTCTGATGCTGAATATACTGACGCACCTGCTTCATTTACTATAATAAATTGCACATTAAGATTATATTTCTTAATTACATTAGCGATGAATTGTTCTGTTTCTCTACTAGCCGTACCGTTCCCAATTGCAATTAATTGAACATCATAATCATTAATCATTTTTACTACTATTTTTTCAGCTGATTCAATTTTATTCACTGGAGGATGTGGATATATCACATTCTTAGCCACAAATGTACCATATGGATTAATAACCGCTAGTTTACATCCTGTTCTAAAAGCTGGATCTACACCTAGTATTTGCTTCCCTTTCATAGGCGGTTGTAATAGTAAGTTTCTTAAATTCTCACTGAAAACATCTATAGCATGGTTTTCAGCTTTTTCTGTTAAATCGCCTCTGATTTCTCGTTCAATAGAAGGCATTATTAATCTCTTGAGACTATCTTTAATTGCATTTCTTACAATTTCTGTCGCTTCATTTTCACTTTTTATTTCTTGTTTTTCGATGTCTTTTTCTACTTGTTCTGTATCAAATTCTATTTTTACAGATAATATTTTTTCTTTTTCTCCTCTATTAACGGCTAAAACCCTATGATTAGCTATCTTTTTAATCGGTTCTGCATAATCATAATACATAGAGAATATTTCTTTTTCATCTTCAGCTTTTTTCTTTTTAGTAGTTACGATTTGTCCGTGTTGATATACATTTTTTAATATTCTTGAACGATATTTAGGGTTGTCAGAAATTTGCTCTGCAATGATGTCTTGTGCACCTTGAATAGCTTCTTCAACGCCTTTTATTTCTTCATTAATAAACATTTGAGCTTTTGATTCAACATTTTCATTTAGTTTAGGCTGTAACAACCAAGTAGCAAAAGGTTCTAAACCTTTTCTTTTCGCTTCAGTGGCACGTGTTTTTTTCTTTTGTTTATAAGGTCTATATAAATCCTCAACACGTTGTAATTTAGTTTGTTTAAGAATATTGTTTTTTAATTCATTAGTTAGCATACCTTGTTGCTCAATACTATGAATAACTTCTTCTTTTCTTTTTTGTAAATTGACCATGTATTGATATTCATCTGATATTTGTTTAATTTCTACTTCATCTAAACCACCAGTTTGTTCTTTACGATATCTCGCAATGAACGGAACGGTATTTTTATCTTCTAAAAGTTTTAATACTGAAGTAATTTGTTTTTCTGAAAAATTAAATTTTTCAATAATTGATTTTATTAAATGATTGTCCATAGTTCTACCACACTTTTTCTTTAATTTATCTTTTTATTTTAACATAGTTGCTTTCTGTAATTATTAATACTAATACTCTTATTATCAAGTATTATAAGTATAAAAACAAAAATAAGATTACTATTTCTTCAACAGTACCTCACTTTACTGTGTGGCTTCTGACTAAAGAAATAATAATCTTATAAATATTAATGTTAACTATTTTTAAATATTTATTGTTTAGCTGCTTCTTGCAACTTTTTAATTGCAGTTCGCTGTAATCTAGACACATGCATTTGGCTTAGTCCTATACGCTCACCAGTTTCTTTCTGACTTAATCCTTCAATGAATGTACACTGAATGATTTCTTTCTCTCTGTCAGATAATATTGGTAAAATTCTTTCAAGTATCATGCGCTTTTCTGTAAGATCATAATTATCATCTTGTTGACCCATAATATCTAATAAGGTAACTGTAGACCCGTCTTTGTCCGCTTCAATTGAATGGTCTACACTTAATGCATTATAGCTTTGGCCCATTTCCATAGCTTCAAGTACTTCTTCATCTGTAACTTCCAAACGAGCAGCAATTTCACTTATTGAAGGTGAACGTTCTAATTCATTTGTAAGTTCATCACTTACCTTCTTTATGCGTGGACCTATTTCTTTTATACGTCTAGGTACATGAACACTCCATGTTTTGTCTCTTAAATATCTTTTTATTTCACCAATAACAGTTGGCACTAGGAATGCTTCAAATTTTCGATCAAATGACAAATCAAATCTATTTATAGCACCTATTAAACCAACCATTCCCACTTGAACTAAATCTTCATGATGTGATTGACCTTTAGAATATTTATAAGCTAATGATTCAATTAGTTTACGATAGTGCCTTACTAACTTATCTTGAGCTCCGCTATTTTGGTCTTCTTGGTGTTCTTTAATCCATTGGTTAATCTGTTCAGGTGATACATCATTAACTGATTTCGACTCTTTCGTCATTATTTCGCACCTGCTCTTTTTTTATATACTTAATCATACTTATAGTAACACCAGACTCTTTGTAAACAGTTACTTCATCCATTAGTGACTCGATTAAGAATAATCCTAATCCACCCTCACGTAAGAAATCTATATTTTCGTTATCATTATAAGGCCCTAAATTAGATTTAGTTGTCTCATAATCAAAGCTTTCACCTTGATCTGAAATCACAATCTTAATTTTATCTTCAAAGACTTCAAAGCACAAATTAATCATGCCTGTTTCGGGATTATGTTTATATGCATGTTTGACTGCATTCGTAACTGCTTCACTTACAGCAATTTTTGAATCTTCTATATCATCATATGATGCACCTGCTCTAGTAAACACTCCAGATAATGTTAATCTAATTAGACTTACATATTCGGCAGAAGCTGGTAACCGCATTTCAATATAATCTTGTTTAGATTGCATGTTACTCTACCTCCGTTCCTTCATTAACATGCATTAAATCTTTTAATCCGGTAATATCAAACAATCTTCCTATACGGTCAGAAACGCCTAAGATATATAAATCTTTACCGTTTTGATTTAATGCTTTAAGTGTGCCTACAAAAAGACCCAAACCTGTTGAGTCCATATAACTAACATTTGCTAAATTTACATGAATATCGTGTGTACTTTCCTGTCTCATTGGTACTAACACTTCTTCTAACTCAGGTACTGTATAAACGTCTAATTCTCCGCCAACTTTAACTTCATAATATGTATCATGTGTGACAGTCTCTATATTAAGATTCATTTGGTTACACTCCTAATTATATTTCAAATCTTCTAGTTTACTATTCAAGAATAATTATACCCAAAGTCAACGTTACTTAATCATAAAATAAAAATTAATTTACTCTTTTAATAATTAAAATAGTCATATCATCTTTTTTATTAGGATTTTGTACTTTTAATATTGCTTCATAAATAATTTGAACAATATCTTGAGGGTGCATATGTTTATATTTCTTGATTAAATTTAATAAAGTATCTTTCTGGATGAATTCGCCTTCTTTATTTCTTGCTTCTGTGACTCCATCAGTAAATATAATCACCAAATCATCAATATAGATTGGTATTTCCTGCTGACTATATCTAGTTTGTTGATTAACACCTAAAACACGGCCTCTTACTTCAATTTCTTGAAACTCTTCAGTTTCGGCTCTATATACATAACCTGGTTCATGACCAGCTGAACTGCAATATAATAAATGGTTCATTTCTTCATACAAACCATAGAACATTGTAACAAACATATTTTGGTTGACGTTTTTTTCGACAACTCTATTGAGCCTCTTTAACCCTTCACTTGGCAATTGAGAATGTCCATATGAGTCCATACCGAACTTTATCATACTCATTGCTAAAGCAGCCGGTATACCTTTTCCAATGACATCTGCAACTGCAAAACTCATAGTACCATCATTGTGATCTATTAAGTTAAAATAATCTCCACTTACCTTTTGAGCTGCAACTGATATTACACCAATTTGAATACTATCGAATTGAGGAATATCTGTTTTCAACATAGTTTGTTGAAGTCTAGAAGCTAGATCTATTTCTTTATCGTGGTATTGAAGTTTGTTTACTAATTTTTGATAATCTCTATAACTGTAACCAAATCCTTTAACTACTTCTTGAAGGACATCTAAAGTATCAAGCGCTTCGTGATCAGTAACGTTTAATGAAGATATATAATTTTTATGTATTTCAACAATATCTTCTGGCAAAATGTCCTTTTTTATAACTTCATTAGTAAACTCTTCACACTTTTTTATTAATTGAGTTTTATTATTCGTGCTTAAACTTTCATCAATCAATTTTTTATAATCTTTTTTAAATTCTTCCACGATTTTGCCTCCTCAATACGACTTCAACGCTCAGTTTCTAACGTTCAATCAAAATACCTTTCTTTATAATTAGTAAAAAAGACTAAAACCTCGATACATCTAAAAAAGACTTTAGGAATGGAATACCTAAAGCCGTAAAACTTAAGACATCCTTTTATAATAAATAATACTTCGAAATAACTATCATTGCTCATAAAATGTTAAAAACTAAATGCTCAACGTTATAAATAAATCTATTTATATATATTTAAGCAGTTGTAATTATTATAAAGTTATTGTCTTTGATCTCATTATTTTATTTGTATTGGAATAATACATACAATTAATTATGTCTTAGAATGATTGAAATTATGTAAACCTAGACTGATGTCTAGGGCGTAATCTACTTCTTTCATTTTGTTATCAGACAAATATGTGAGTTTTTCTTTCAAACGATTTTTATCTAAAGTACGAATTTGTTCTAGTAAAATGACTGAATCCTTATCAAGTTTGTACTTTTTCTTTTCAATCTCAACATGTGTAGGTATCTTAGCTTTATTAATCCTTCCAGTAATTGCAGCTACAATTACAGTGGGACTATATTTATTACCTGTGTCATTCTGAATAATGACTACGGGTCTCACTCCCCCTTGTTCTGACCCTTGAACAGGCGATAAATCCGCTAGATAAACGTCTCCTCTTCTAATCATTCATTCTTAGCATTAGAAGTTAAATATGTTTCATTGCAATCGCACGCTTCACATTCAATAGGAAAAGCTTCGGTTGCTAGGGAGAGATTTAAATCAGCCATTTGTGCATAACCTTCTTTTAAAGATTGCTCTAAACTGTAACTTCTATTTTGATTAAAAGATAACATACAAAGAACCTCCATCTGATTCCAAAAGTTGCATTATTAAGATTTCTTAATTTAACTTAATAATAACAAATTTTGAAATCAGTGACTATACTTATTTTAATAATTCATTAGATATCTCTGTATTATCTTCTATGTGATAAATGCGTGGTAATCGTCTTGATAAATTGCATAGAACTTCATAATTTATTGTATTTTGCTGCTTAGCTAATGCTTCAACAGATTGTTCTGTATCTACATGGTTATCTAACAGAATTACTTTATCTCCGACTTTTACTGTATCTGGAATTTTGACCATCGTTTGATCCATACATACTCTTCCTATTACTTCGCATTGTTGACCGTTCACATTGACATATGACCCTTGCATAGAACGTAAATAACCATCTGCATAGCCAATTGGTAATACAGCTATTCTCGTTGGTTCCGTTGCAGTATAAGTACTGCCATAACTTACAGAATCACCAACATTCAATGTTTTTGTTTGTACAATTTCACTCACTAATTGTGCACTTGGTTTCAAATGTACTTTAACGTTTTCTTTCACATATTCAGAAGGATAATATCCGTATAGTGATATACCTAAACGAATCGCATTACAGAACTGACCATCCATTAATAGAGAACCTGCTGAATTTTGTGTGTGTATATAATGTGGTTTTTCTACTTGTTCTACAAGTTCTTTGAATTTTTGATATTGTGTAGCCATATCGTCTCCAGGTTCATCAGCACATGCAAAATGAGTATATACACCTTCAAATACAAGTTGGTCATATTTACTAATAATATCTACAACTTCTTTGTATTCTTCAACATCTTTCATACCTAGTCTACCCATACCTGTATCAAGTTTTAAATGTAACCAAAGTGCTTTCTCATTTTCATCTGATATGTTCTTAATGGATTCTTTTAACCAAGATTTTGAAGGGACTGTCAATGCGACACGGTGTTGGATAGCTTTATTAATATCTTTAGGCGGAATTACTCCTAAAATTAAAATTTTAGCTTTAATGCCATGCATACGTAATTCTATTGCTTCGTCTAATGTTGCAACTGCAAAAAATGAAGCACCATTTTCCATTAAGTGTTGTGCAATTCTAACACTACCTAAACCATATCCATTGGCTTTAATGACTGATATAACAGTCTTATTAGCATGCAATTTATCAAAAGTTTGATAATTAGATAAGATAGCATTCAAATCTATATTTAAATACGTCGATCTGTAAAATTTTTCTGACATAATGTCATTACCTCCTTTAAAACCTAACAACATAAATACAAATGAGTTAGTTCACACATCATGATTATCATCTTGTTTCTCTAAAAGAACTTGACTCATCGCGTAATTTTCAGTGTGGGTAATACTCACATGAACTCGAAAACCACTATAGTCTATGCATGGTTTGCCTAGATGATCGTTATAGCAGTTGATATCATGAAATGCTATTGTTTTCCCTAATCCAGTTCCTAAAGCTTTACTAAACGCTTCTTTAGTAGCAAATCTTCCCGCAAGATATTCAATTTTTCTTTTTTGTTGTGAAAAACTATTAAATTTGATTTGCTCTTCTTTAGATAGAATTCGTTCAACAAACTTTTGCTTTTGCTTATTATAAACATTTTCTATTCTCTCAATTTCTATTAAATCTAATCCAATACCATATATCATAGGACGCCTCGTTATCTTTTATCATTCTATTCTTATAATTTTACATCATTTTGATTTAGATTTTCACTATTTCGTCTTTCTTTAATTAAATGTTTGATTTCTTCAGCTTTTTCTTTGTTTATAAGTAATAATTCAGAGTTACCTCCTGCTGTTGATAAAGTGACTGTAGCTAGTTGATATTTTCTCATAATAAAGCCTTCGCTTATATCAATATTTTGAATTCTAAAAAACGGTATAATATTAGTATTAATAAAGATAATCCCTTTTCTCACATGTATCTCGTTATTCTTTATTTTATATCTGAAATTCTTATATCTAAATGTTGGTATAACGAATAACATTGTAATACTGCATACAATAAAGAGTATTATACCTCCAATAGCGATTGACCAGTTATCTGTTAAGTGTAAAAATTTCCAATTTAGAATTAGAATACAAATCAAAATAAGAAAAAGTATGATCAACAAAATAGAATTAGCTAAAACCATAGATTTCTTAGCATTAACATCCATATAATTATAATTCGACACGTTGATCACCTCCTACATACCATGTTTTAAGGGTTTCTATTGATTTTTCATCTGAGAATTTTAATCCAATTGTTTGATTTGAAGCACCTTTAGAAATTAAGAAGTTGAAATTACCTAAATGATTTCTTATTAAAAATGGATGAGTTTTGATTTCCATTCCAATAATTTTATCGTATTTTAAATAGTATCTTTTAATACTAAACAAGTTCACTTTCTGTACTGTCATTTCGTCATTTTCAAGTTGAAATCCAGACAAATGAATATAAATTAATGCTTCAATAATTAGTGCTAAAATCATTATACAAACTATAAATAAAGCCCAAGCTGACCAATAATATAGTCCTATAATACCAATTAAGATTAATACCAACGAAGGGATTAAAAAATGTCTATGAAAACCTCTCCAAGGCATGCCGATATGAGCAGGCTTGAACTCCATTTCTGGAATTAATGCCTTAATGATTCTATATGCCTCTTTACGCTTTATGAATGGAATAATCATTATATTTCCACCTACAGTTGAATCATCTTCCATCTTCTCTTCAAAATCACTCGTAATCAATACGTGTATAGCTGTAAAACCGAATAACTTTCTAATATATGATTGATGTTCGACAACTGCTTGAATACGCTCTGTAGGTACGGTAACGTTCTTTTTAGTAAACAAACCATATTGAATTTTCAATTGATGATTTTCTTGTGTTAGTGTATATCCGAAATATTTAATGAAATTGATAATTGCACCTATAATATAACTCGCAACTAATATCACTCCAATGATGATACTTACGATTAATACAATGGCATTAGCCAAATGAGTCATTTCTTCAGTAATACTTTTCCACGGAATGATATTGGACACACTACCTATGATAGGTGAAATAGTTGCTATTGCGATTCCTATAGCACCACTTGTTAATGACATTAAAATTAAATCTCTGATTGATAACTTAAATACACGACGTTTTTTGGGTACCTCATTAAATGATTCTTTCTTATGTAATTCATTATTCTCTTTAGTATTATGAAAATCATTTGTTTCTATTTCAATCTGAGAATTATCTAACTGAGTTTGAATATTTTTGATTGTATGTTCTAATTCAATACTTTGTGATTTGGATATAGTTGATAATTCTATACCATCACTTGGTGTTTTTATTTGTAATTGCACACCACCTACTATTTGATTAATCATACTTTGTGAAGTGTCTACAGATTGAATACGACTGATATCTAACTCTTTACGTTCTTTGTTGAATATGCCCGTTGTTAATATAAAGTGGTTGTTTTCAATCCAATATCTTGTCTGATACACTTTCAATATTTGTCCAATAAACGATATTAAGAAAAATATAAACAACACTGCCGGTACAATATACTCACGAATATTAGTAAAATCAAAGTCTTTAAAGTTAAAAACTAAAAATACAATAATTACAATAATATTTTGTTTGAACGCTTCAATTAAGCCTGATATATAAGAAATAGGGTGTAATTTTTGTGGGCTAAACATCATATTCAGCTCCCCTCAATTGACTAAAAATTTGATCTTCTATATATTCTGCTTCCTTTTCAGAAACAAATGGTAATTCAATCGAATGACCTGCAGAAACAAATGAAATTTCATTAATTTTAAATAATTTAGCTAGTGGGTTAGTTCTAATTTGTAAAAATTGAAGTCTTTCTACTTTAGTGATGTCTTGACGTTTAAAGAAAAAAGTAGACTTCACCTCTAAAATATTATGATGAATTCGATAATATAAAAAGTGATAATTTACAATAGGAACGTAAAAGAATCTAATTAAACTTATCCCCCATAAAAGAAAATATATGTATATGATAAAGTGCCACCAATTAAATTGATTCCATAAATAAAATAGAATTGTAAAAATAATAATTTCAATAATCAAGTTAAGCCCTGAAGTTAAAAAATAGTATGTCAATGTATTTCTGGGACTTTTATGAAATGTATTATCCATCAATAAGCTCCTTTTCATTTTAGTCACATTATATCATAGACAAATTACCTTCTAAATGCTCCTCATTACTTATTAACGTTCTTTAAACCCAAATTACTTTAGTATATTTTAGAAACAAATAAATAGAGCATACATTTAACCGAAGCTAAATGTATGCTCTATTTTTAATACAAATATATTGAGTATTGATAAATTAATTATTTCTGATGGTCAGCAAATGTGCGACCTTTCATTGTCTTGTTTGACCCTTGAGATGATTTATCTTTACGGTCAAATTTTTTGTTACCGTTTTTCTTAGAAGCAAAACCTTTTGATGAACGTCTATTTTTGTTATCAAATTTACCGCCACCGCGTTTATTATTGCCTCTTCTAGAGTTATTATTACCTTTTGAATTACGACCTTTACGTGAAAGTGGTTTTTCAAAAGTTAATTGAACTTCAACTTCATCATTAGCTTCAACTAACTCTTGTAATAATGATGCAACTAACTCAACATCATTGTACTCTTCAAGTAGTTCAGTTGAAATTCTTTGTAAACGAGGTTCATTGTCTTTAGACATCCAGTTTTGTACTTTTTCTTTAATATCGTCTTCACGTGCTTTCAATACTTCTTTACGATGAGGTGGTCTTAAAGCAGTCATTCTTCTATTGTTAGCATCTTCGATTTGACGAATATAATCCATTTCGATTGGATTTACAAAAGTAACAGCGATACCTTCTTTACCAGCACGACCAGTACGTCCGATTCTATGCGTGTAACTTTCAGTATCTTGAGGGATATCAAAGTTATAAACATGACTAACGCCAGAGATATCTAAACCACGTGCCGCTACGTCAGTTGCTACAAGAATGTCAATTTGATCATTTTTGAACTTTTTCAATACTTCTAAACGTTTAGCTTGCGTAATGTCACCATGTAAACCTTCAGCTTTATAACCTTTAGAAAGTAACGCGCTTGTTAACTCATCTACACGACGTTTTGTACGACCGAACACAATAGCTAGTTCTGGTTGATGTACATCTAAGAAATTAGTGAAAGTATCGAACTTTTCTAATTCTTTAACAATTGTATAATATTCGTCGATTTGTGGATCAGACATTTCATTATTCATTGTTTTAATAATTTTTGGTGTTTTCATGAATTGTTGTACTAACGTTTGAATAGCTTTTGGCATAGTAGCTGAGAAAAGCATCATTTGACGTTGTTCAGCCGGGATTTTATCCATGATGAATCTCATATCATCGATGAATCCCATGTTCATCATTTCATCCGCTTCATCTAAGATAAGTGTGTGAATATCGTTAGTTTTTAATGTACGTCTATTTAAATGGTCAATGACACGTCCTGGTGTACCTACTACGATTTGTGGTCCTTTTTTCAAGGCTTTAATTTGGCGCTCGATTGGCATACCACCAAATACCGTAACAACTTGTACGTTTTGACCTTTACTAAATACTTTTAATTGCTCTGCAACTTGCATAGCTAATTCTCTAGTAGGCGCTAGAATTAACGATTGAACACCTTGTTCTCCAACAACCTTTTCAATTAAAGGTATACCAAACGCACCCGTTTTACCAGTACCTGTTTGAGCTTGTCCAAGGATGTCATGTCCTTCTAACGCATAAGGGATACTATCTTTTTGGATAGGAGTTGGCTCTTTAAACCCCATAGATTCAAGTGTTTGAACCGTTTTATCCGAAATCCCTAGTTCTTTAAAATTTTGCAAAATAATTCTCCTTTTACATGTTTATTTCTCAATATACTTTTTTGCATATATGTTCATTTATGTTTTATCAACTTCTTAATAGTACCACCTAACATTTATTATAGCAATAAAGCAGTTGGCATATCGTGGTGAATCATGTCCTTTTATTATGAAATTTTTCCTTTTAAACTGGTGTTTTATATAATTTGGAAGCGTTTCATAAATATATTTTATTTTTTAAATAAAAATAGTAAGACTACTATGTTATTCCCAATTATATGAGAAATTAACATGAGTCTTACTACAATAACATAAAGCATTATTTAATTAATGCATCTACTACTTCTTCTAATTTCATACCTCTTGAACCTTTAATTAATACGTTATCATCTGGTTGAACGATATGTGTCATATAAGAAATAAGTTTTTCTTTATCATTAAAATGATGTGCTTCATCAACATATGACTTACCTGTATTGTGTATAAATGTTGCTTCACTACCAAATGTAATTAATTGATCGATGTGTTTATTCTGTAAATAAGTTCCGACTTCTTCATGCATACGTTGACTATTGTCACCTAATTCAAGAACATCACCAAGCACAATAATCTTTCGTCCATTCATGTTACTTAACGTATCTATAGCAGCTTTCATACTTGTTGGACTTGCATTATATGCATCATTAATGACAGTAACTTGTTGTTCTGTTTCATGACGTTCCATTCTCATGCCTGTTAATTTAACACGTTTGATATTGTGTTGAATTGTTTTATACGAAAGTCCTAATTCTTGCCCTACTGCAATGGCAATAGCAGCATTTTTCATATTATGAATACCTAATATAGGTAATTCATATTCTTGTTGATGATTAATTGTAAATGCAATGCCTTCTGTTTCAACTTGATCATTTACACTACATACTAATGAATTGCCTTGTTCTAACCCAATGCTAATACATTTAGCTTCTTTAATTTGTTCGACATGCGGTTTTAACAAAGGTTCATCACCATCATAGATAAATGTACCATTTGATTTTAAGCCAATTGTTATTTCTGATTTAGCTTGAGCAATGCCTTCACGTGAACCTAAATCTTGCATATGTGACTCACCAATATTAGTAATTACAGCAATGTCTGGTTCAGCAATAGTAGATAATAATTCAATTTCATGGAATCCTGACATTCCCATTTCTAAAATAGAAATATCAGTGTTTTTATCTAAATCTAAAATAGTTAAAGGCATACCAATCTCATTATTGTAGTTACCTTGTGTCTTTTTCACATTAAACTCTGTATTAAGTACACTTTCAATCATATCTTTAGTTGTTGTTTTACCATTGGAACCTGTCACAGCAATGACCTTTGGATTAACATATTTTAAATATGCTTTAGCTAAATCTTGTAATGCTTGCAACGTATCGTCTACCCATATAATAGGTCCTTCGATATCCTTGGGCAGTGATACATCTTTTTGATAAAATGATGCACCTGCTCCATCTTTGAGTGCTTGTTCAACGAAACGATGACCGTCACCGTTTTCACCTTTAAAAGGTATAAATAACATGTCTTTTTTTATCGCTCTGGAATCAATTGTGACACCTTGAATTGATTGATGAAGATATTGCTCATCTATTTCACAATCAATCCATGCTTTAATTTGTTTTAATGTTACGTTAATCATTTCAAGCAACCTCGTTTAATCTATTTTATATTTGTTTTTCTTTTTATCTTCGTGTCTTTCTTTAGCTAAATCTATTAATTTTGCAATTAAATCTGCATATGAAAGACCCATGTTTTCCCATAGACTTGGATACATACTAAAAGACGTAAAACCTGGCATTGCATTTGTTTCATTAATATAAATTTGATTATCTTCAGTAACAAAGAAATCTGCACGTACTAAACCTGAACAGTCCGTTGCTTTAAATGCTTCTAATGCCATATTTCTTAAAGTCATTTGTACATCTTGATCTAAATCTGCAGGGATTTGTAATTGTATTTTTCCATCTTTATATTTTGATTTATAGTCATAAAACGCTACATCTTTAACAACCTCACCTGGCCATGTTGTTTCAGGATAGTCATTGCCTAAAACTGCAACTTCTATTTCACGTGCATTAACACCTTGTTCTATCACTAATTTACGGTCAAATTGGAATGCTTCTTTAATACCTGATTTTAATTCATCTTCATTATTACATTTACTAATACCTACACTTGAACCTAAGTTTGCAGGTTTAACAAATACTGGGTAACTTAATTTATCATTAACTAATTTAAGAATATTATTCTCATATTTTTCAAATTCACTTCTTAAGAAACTAATGTATGGTAATTGTGGTAACCCTCTATGTTCAAACAATTGTTTCATAACTAGTTTATCCATTGAACTTGATGCTGCTAAAACACCATTTCCTACATAAGGAATGTCGAGCACTTCGAATAATCCTTGAATTGTACCATCTTCTCCATTTGGGCCATGTAATAATGGAAACACAGCATCATATGATTGTCCTAAACTTCCCTTACTTAATAATTGAGAAATTTCACCGGTAGGAATATTATCGATTCTTAAATCCTCTGTTGATTCAATTTCACTAGTGATGTTATCTTGTTTCTTCCATTCACCGTCATTTGTTATATAAATAATATCAACTTGATATTTATCTTTATCAATCGCATTTAATACATTCTGGGCAGTTAAGATTGATACATCATGTTCTGCACTTTTTCCTCCGTAAACGATACAAATATTTTCTTTTGTCATTTCGTTTTTCCTCCAATAAACGCTATGGAATAACGTCTTATCATTTTAATATCTACTTTTAAATATATGTATTTTTAATATACAAAGTCTTCTCTGAAACTTAATATTATCATATTTGATAGGACTTTTGCATTTTATAATCTATTAATATAAATGGAAAAGTTACTTAACCTAACCAATCTTCACTCTAAATATATCATTTGAAATAAAATGGTTAGTTCATTTGGACTTGATATTCTAGCAAATTTCTATAAAGTCATGTAAAATCGTTATATAATTATGGATGATAGATGAATGATTATCAATATTGATAATTCATTACCAAATATCTCATCACGTGTAGTAAAAGGAGTAAATTATGAAATATTCATCCCGTCAACAGCCTAACAAACATTGGCTACTTAAAGTAGACTGGATTTTAGTAGCAATCATTACATTGTTAGCTATATTAAGTGTTACATTAATTAGTTCTGCCATGGGCGGTGGACAATATAGTGCTAACTTTGGAATCAGACAAATAATGTACTATATTCTAGGCGCAATAATGGCCATAATAATTATGTTTATTTCACCTAAAAAAATAAGAAATTATACATATTTGCTTTATGGAATTTTTTGTATTTTATTATTAGGACTTTTAATATTACCTGAAACACCTATCACACCAGTTATTAATGGTGCCAAAAGTTGGTATAGCTTTGGACCAATTAGTATTCAACCTTCTGAATTTATGAAAATTATACTTATATTGGCTTTATCTAAAGTAGTGGCACGACATAATCAATTTACTTTTAACAAGTCATTTCAATCTGATTTGACATTATTTTTCAAAATCATAGGTGTTTCTATTATTCCAATGGCGTTGATTTTATTACAAAATGATTTAGGAACAACGTTGGTTATTTGTGCAATCATTGCCGGAATCATGCTAGTTAGTGGTATTACATGGAGATTACTTGCACCTATCTTCATTGCGGCAATCGTAATTGGTTCGTCAATTATACTTACTATTCTTTTCAAACCATCATTAATAGAAAATTTATTAGGTATTAAGATGTATCAAATGGGACGAATCAATTCATGGTTGGATCCATACTCATATAGTAGTGGAGATGGTTATCATTTAACCGAATCACTAAAGGCCATTGGTTCAGGTCAACTATTTGGTAAAGGTTATAATCATGGTGAAGTTTATATACCTGAAAATCATACCGATTTTATTTTCTCTGTGATAGGCGAAGAAATGGGATTCATAGGATCAGTTATTCTCATTTTGTTATTTTTAATTTTAGTCTTTCATTTAATTAGATTAGCTAGTCGGATTAATGATCAATATAATAAAGTATTCATTATAGGATATGTATCACTAATTGTTTTCCATGTTTTACAAAATATTGGAATGACAGTTCAATTGTTACCAATTACTGGTATTCCTTTACCATTCATTAGTTATGGTGGTAGCTCATTATGGAGTTTAATGACTGGAATTGGTGTCATCTTATCCATTTATTATCATGAACCTAAAAAATATGAAACTTCAAAAGAATAATTTATATCAAATAAAAATAGAGTCAGTCCGTGAAAGGACTGACTCTATTTCTTTACTAAAAAATCGCCCTTTTGAAACGACGACTCACATTTACAATTTAAGTGCACTTACTAACCAAAATCCTAAATCAAGTTCACTTATTTACATTCGTGACTGATTTGATTTGTTGTAGGTAACGTATTAATAATGTCTAAACGAGATTTAGTTTTTTTAATATTTACACCTAATGATGATAATAAACTGACTACATTTTGAATTTTCTCTGAATTCTTCACTAATAACACCTCGTTTGGTTGACTTCATAACTAATCATACCCCAATTCAGACTACTTTACTACATGATTTTTAAAATTTAATATAATCTTTACTTTTTATAACTTAAAAATATGTTCAATAAACTGAATTTGCGTATTATCAATAGAGGACTTTATATCCAGCATCATAAATTTCTTTTTCAATACTATTTAAATTCGCAGGTGTTTCAAATTCTATTGAAATGTTTCCAGTATTGATATCGATTTCAACTTGATATACACCTATCATTTCAGTTAAAAGATTTTTTACAGATTCAGATTGTTCTTGTGTTTCTATACCAGCTGTATAAACAATTTTTTGTTGCACTTAATATCCCTCAATCTTTCATAAGTTTTTGAAAAGTAACGAGTAGCTCTTCCATTGCCTCTTCTTGATGTCCTTGATTAACTTTTTCTGCAATACAACTTTTCATATGTTGTTCTAATAATTTAGTAGCTACGCTATTTAATGCAGAACGTGTAGCTCTGATTTGAGTTAACACATCATCGCAATATACATCTTCTTCTATCATTCGATTAATAGCTCTCACTTGACCTTCAATACGGTTTAATCTCGATTTTAAATTTGCTTTACTTTGTTCAGAGTGATGCGCATGATCTTGTTCTGTCACTTGAGTCACCTCTTTATTGATTTCCCTACTATCCTACTTCTCTAATACTATTTAGTCAATAATAGAAACACTTATTAATACAATCAGTATAATGATAAAAAGATGACTTCATGGTACAATTATGTAGTTAAAAACTTTTGTTAAATCAATTAAATTTTAATACAAATAATATAATAAGGAGGTATTTTATGGTCGAAATATTCACGATGACTTTCGCTCATTCCAATCTTATTATCAATATTATTTTGATTGGTGCTTTTATTTTGAACTTAGCCTTTGCCTTTACCATTATTTTTATGGAAAGACGTAGTGCTAATTCAATATGGGCATGGTTATTAGTCCTTGTATTTTTACCTTTATTAGGTTTTATATTATATCTACTTTTTGGCCGTCAAATTCAAAGAAATCACATTTTTACATTGGATAAAGACGATAAAGTTGGCCTTGAAATGATTGTTGATGAACAACTTAAAGCCATAAAAGATAAAAACTTTTCAAAGGGAAATCATCAAATTGTTAAGTTTAAAGAAATGGTACAAATGTTGTTATATAATAATGCAGCTTTTTTAACAACTGATAATGATTTAATGATATATACTGACGGTCATCAAAAGTTTGATGATTTATTAGAAGATATTAAAAATGCTAAAGATTATATACATATTCAATATTATATCTTTCACAGTGATAAACTTGGAAAGACCATTTTAAAGGCATTAGAAGATAAAGCTGAAGCTGGTATTGAAGTTAAAATGTTATATGATGATATGGGTTCAAGAGACTTAAGGAAAAAGGATTTGAAAGCATTTCGTGAAAAAGGTGGTCATGCAGAAGCTTTTTTCCCATCAAAACTCCCCCTTATTAATTTACGAATGAACAATCGAAATCACCGTAAAATCGCTGTGATAGACGGTAAAATAGGATATGTGGGTGGATTTAACGTTGGTGACGAATATTTAGGTAAATCTAAAAAGTTTGGATATTGGCGCGATACACATTTACGTGTTGAAGGAGATGCAGTTAACGCTCTTCAATTAAGATTCATCCTAGACTGGAACTCTCAATCTACACGTGACAATATTACTTACGAAGAACGCTATTTCCCAGATGTCAATTCAGGTGGTACTATTGGAATACAAATCGCTTCTAGTGGTCCAGATGAAGAATGGGAACAAATTAAATATGGATATTTAAAAATGATTTCTTCTGCTAAAAAATCAATTTATATCCAATCACCTTATTTCATTCCTGACCAAGCTTTTTTAGATTCAATTAAAATTGCTGCACTTGGGGGTGTAGAAGTCAATATTATGACTCCAAATATGCCTGATCACCCTTTTGTTTATTGGGCAACTCTAAAAAATGTAGCTTCCCTCTTAGAAGCTGGCGTCAACGTATATCAATATAATAATGGATTTTTACATTCCAAAACATTAATTATTGATGATGAAGTCGCAAGTGTTGGTACTGCCAATATGGACCATAGAAGTTTCACGCTAAATTTTGAGGTGAATGCCTTTATATATGACGAAGGTATTGCTCGTTCTTTAAAACAAGCCTTCATTGATGATATGAAAGTTTCCGATCAATTAACTAAAGAAAAATATGAATCGCGTAGCTTATGGATCAAATTTAAAGAAGGTATATCACAACTCTTATCTCCTATTTTATAATACTATGTATTCAACAAATAAGATTTAATCGATTGTAAAATAAAAATATATGTAATTAAAATAAAATCAAACCTGAGACCCATACCTATTGTTGTCTCAGGTTTTCGTTTTGAAGGGATGAATAGAAATGAAAAATGAAGAACGCATTCAAATGGCTTTCAGATATATGCAAGCATTTCATAAAAATGATTATAGTGGTCATGATGTTGAACATGTTAGTCGTGTACACGCATTAGCAAAGTATATTGCTAAGAAAGAAGGTTTTGAACATTCATTTATCATTGAACTCTCTAGTATACTACACGATACGATTGACCCTAAATTAGTAAATGAACAACAGGCTAAAGCTAAATTAATAGAGTTTTTAAGAGAAATTGAATTATCTGAAGATGATCAAACTCATGTTATACATATTATTGAGAATATGAGTTATAAGAATGGTTCAAACAACTATATTGAATTATCAACTGAAGGTCAAATTGTCAGAGATGCCGACCGTCTAGATGCCATTGGTGCTATTGGTATTGCTAGAACATTTCAATTTGCAGGTTATTTCAATGAACCAATGTGGACGGAAACAATAATGCCTAATGATTTTAGTGAATCAACTCTAACACAATTACCACCTTCTGCTATAAAACACTTTTATGAAAAATTATTTAAACTTAAAGATTTAATGCATACTCAAACTGCTAAGCATATTGCAGCACAACGTCATGAATTTATGAAGTCATTCGTTTCCCAGTTTTTTGACGAATGGCACTATATATAAGAAAAACCAGCAAATCAATGATTTGCTGGTTTAATTAAATTATTTTTTATTTTTCTTAGATACGACTTGAGTATTTTTACCTTTTTTATTTGATGACTTACCGTCTTGATCAAATTTTTCAAGTAATGGTTCAACTTCTTTTTTAGCAAGTTTAGAATAGTACATATTAGCAAAATGTGTTTGTACAACTAAGAATGCTGCACTGACTGACCAATATAAACCTAATGCTGATGCTGAACTTAACGCAATCCAAATAATCATAATAGGTGATACAATCATCATCATATAACCCATTTGACGTTGTTCTTGAGGCATCGTTTTACTTGAAACATATGCTTGTATAAAGTAAAGCACACCTGCAATAATTGTAATCCAAATATCTGGTTTAGTTAAATTAAACCATAAAAAATGAGGGTGTACAGATAAGCCATTAACTAACTTGTCCTTAAGTACAAAGTATAACCCCATGATAATAGGCATTTGAATTAGCATCGGTAAACAACCCAACATGCTCTTCATTGGATTCATATCATATTTTTTATAAACTTCCATTAATTCTTGGTTAGCAGCCATTTTCTCTTCTTGAGTACGTGCACGTTTAACCTTTTCCTGAATACCATCTACTTCAGGTTTAGCAACTTTCATTTTTTCACGCATCATATGACTATTTTTGTAGTTTGATAACATGAATGGAAGTAACACAAGACGAATAACAAATACTAAAATGATAATAGCTAAACCATAATCATTGTGTAAAACATCGTTACCCAACCACTGTAATAAGTGTTTCATTGGATCAACGAACGTATTATAGAAAAATCCACTACGAGCTCCAGGTTTTGAATAATCACAGCCTGCTAAAAAGACCATTAAACCTAAAAACAAAGGTAGCAACGCTTTTTTCTTCATTTTTCCACCTCTATTGTAATATTCACATAGGATTTATTCTATCATACTCATACTCTAGGATAAAACAAAAAGTGGAAAAATTAAAGATTAATTGAAATATTTCTTGAATTCATTAACAGTGTTGTCAATATTATTACTTTTGCTAATTGCTGAAATCACTGAAATGCCATCAACACCTGCATTTGCAATGAGGGGCACATTCTCCTCATTAATACCTCCAATAGCAACCATAGGAAAATCACCCATTTTTTGTCTTAACTGTGTAATCATATCTGGACCTACTGGAGCACTAGCATCACTTTTAGATGGTGTTTCAAACATTGGTCCAACTCCGATGTAATCAACATTAGTGAGATCTGATTTTTCATACTCATTTAAATTTCCAACACTTAGACCGATAATCTTTTCTTGAAAATCATTTGCAAAAGCTCGAACATCTTCATCATCTTGACCAACATGTATACCATCAGCATTAATGCTCTTGGCTAATGAGACATCATCGTTAACAATAAATGGTACATCATATGATTGACATAGAGCTTGTAATTCTTTAGCTAATTTTTCTTTCTTCGAGCCAGTTAAAGCTTTATCACCTTTTTCTCTAAATTGAAACATCGTAATGCCAGCTTCTAAAGCTTGTGTTAGGATACCTTGAATAGTTTGGTGTTCAGGTATATCTTGGGTGCCACATATAAAATATATTTTTAAATCTGTTGCTTTAAATGACATTTATTCAACCTCTTCTTTTCTAACATATTTTTCAAAGGTTTGATAATCCAATAAATACATTTGATCTAGTAATTCTGGTAAAAATGAGCCAGGACCTTTGACATGATCTGCGTTTTCAGCAATTTCACCAGCTATATTATAAAAACTAACCGCTTCTACAAGTGTTTCTTGTTGAGGTTGATTATTTCTAAATAAGAAACTAGTAATAATTCCACCTAATAGGCAACCAGCACCTGTAATTTTAGCAGACATAGGAGAACCATTTGAAAGTTGAGTCACTTTGCCATCTTGAACTACGATATCTTCTTTACCTGTGACTACAATTGCAGTGTGATATTTTTGATGAGCTTTCTTGGCAATTTCTATTGCATTTAGTGAACTATCTCCATCAGTCCCCTTCATTGTTGTATTGGTATCAATGAGTGTCAATATTTCTGAAGCGTTCCCTTTAATCACTGCAACTTTTACTTCACTTAAAAAGTTTTTACAAAAATCTTTTCTATATTGTGACGCTCCTACTGCGACAGGATCAAAAACAATTGGTGTACCAAGTTGATTTGCAATTTTACCTATCTTAATTAAATCTGCTTCATTATTATGCGTAAGCGTACCAATATTAATTAGTAATCCACTTGCAACTTGATAAAAATCTTCAGCCTCTTCTGGTGCCTCGCTCATTGCCGGACTTGCACCAATACTTAATAGACCATTTGCAGTAAAATTCTTAACTACATCGTTCGTATAACAAACAATTAAAGGATTCTCATTTCTAAGCTTTTCTAAATTATTCATCATCTAAACCTACTTTCTTTAGATACGCAAAATGATTGACTGGGCCACGACCTTTACCAATCTCAGGGGTATATTTGATACTCAAAGAAATAAATGTTTTAGCTTTTTCAACTGCTTCATAAATACTACGACCTTTAGCTAATTCAGCAGCAATGACAGCTGAAAATGTACAACCTGTTCCATGAGTATGTTTAGTATCAAATCGTTCATCTTCAAATGTGTATACGCCATCTTTTGTAAATAAAAAATCTTTAGCATTATTTAAGTCGGCAGAATGTCCACCTTTAATGACTACACCTTTGCTGCCAATGTCATTGATAAATATATCTCCTGCTTTTCGAATGTTTTCTTCAGTATCAATCTTTATACCAGTGATTTCTTCCACTTCTGGAATATTAGGTGTAACAACATCAGCTAAAGGTAATAATGTACTTTGCAACTTTTGTTTGGTTTGATCATCCATCAACGAATCCCCACTTTTGGCTAGCATAACAGGATCAATCACGTATGGAATTGTAGGATAATCTTCTAAATAACTTTTGATTAATTGCATCGTCTCTTCTGTAGCAATCATCCCTGTCTTAATTGCATGAGGAAGTTCATCATTAAATACACTATCCAATTGTTCTTTAACCCATGATGTCTCTAGATTATGAATATGTTCTACGCCCATCGTATTTTGAGCGACAATACTCGTTATTGCTGCCATTCCATAAACGCCGCAAGAATGAAATGACTTCAAATCAGCCATTACTCCAGCACCGCCAGTTGGATCAGTACCTGCAATAGTTAAAGCAATTTTAGGTTTATTCATATTTGTCACCTCTAAAATTCCATTTTTCATCTACGTAGGCCATATTGAAAAAGTTTCTTTCATGAATAGTACTTTGTAAGAAATTCTCCTTAATCTCTTCTTTTTCTTCTTAAGTACAATTCTCTGTTAAACGATCCATTAATTCATCAAATAAATTTACTAGTGCATCCATTTCTGTACTATAAAATTCAAACCAATTAGACGTAATTGAATCTTTATTAAGTTGATTGTCTTTTATCGCTCTTTTACCAATTACCGCATATACATATGGACATGGTGCCATTGCTGCAATCGTATATGCTGCATTTTCATGTGCATAGGCATTATAGTACATATGCTTAATATAATGATCACCACTTGGTGGCCATACTTTTTCTTTAACAATCTCATGATATGGTTCATTTATGAATGAAGCTAAAATTTCATGTGCTTCTACTTCTCCTTCTAATAAAAATTCAATCTGTTCCACTAAAAATTTAACGTCATCCATATTATGCACTTTAGGAATTAATAGTGCATATAGATTAGCAAACTCTTTTAAGTAAGATGCATCTGCACGTAGATATTGTCTTACCGCTTGTTTAGATAATTCACCATGTAATAAATCTTGTATGAAACCATCATTATAAATATCCTCAATAATAGGTTCTGCTGCCACTCTTAAATCTTTAGAAAAACTCATAAAATTTCCTCCTTGAAATAAAAAAACTACTTTCCAAACTGGAAAGTAGCAAAATTAAGGCACGACCTAATACCGTTAATATGTTACACTACTTTCCTCCGTTGGTACTAACCAAATCAGGTTTTAAGGGTCTGAATTAAATTCATCTCAGCCTTTATAGGCGCCCCTAGTAGTTCTATTTTTAATCATTTTCAATTATTACAATAGCAAATGTAACACATAAATTCAATTATTAAAAAATGTATAACAATATACCTTTTAATAAACATATAACTAAGTCAAACTATTTACCAACTAAAAAAACACCCTATCTAATGAAATCTATCAGATAATTCTGACGCAAATATGTCATTTTTAAAGTAAAATATGGATACAAAAACGACCTTTTTCTATTTAAAAAAATTAAAAAAGGTCGCTTGAGTATAATTGAAAGATGATAATTTATATTAAGATAGGATAAAAGTATAAATAATTGGGAGTTATTGAATAATTAATGGCTGTCTAACCTATATGAAGCATTCATTTTGTGCTTCATTATATTCATTAGAGAGGATATTGGATTCTTTTGTCTTAGAGGACATAAATTTAATTGTTTCTACATAAACTTCAGTTACAAAATGTGTCTGATTATCTTTTTCATACTTACGTGATCGCATTTGGCCAGTAATACCTACTAAAGATCCTTGAGATGTAAACTTTTCAATATTCGTAGCTGTTTTCCCAAAGGCTTTGCAATATAGATAATCGCATGCGATATCATTATTCTGATCTTTATAATTTCTTTCCGTAGCAACGCAAAATGTTGCTACTTTACTACCTTCCTCCTTTTCATAAATTTGGGCATCCTTTGTAAGTCTACCAACTAAAACTATTTTATTTAACATGTGTCACCTCCTCTTAAGTTATATAATAATCACATCTCTTTATACTGTCAAAAAGCTATTTTATCGAAATATATAGCTATTCACCCTTCATATTTGATATATTTAAAGAAAATAATCAATATTTAAATCAGTTGATTAATAATAAATCACTTTTTGTAAATATATAAATAAATGGGATGTGGACTTAATGAAGACATTTAAAGCTGTACGTTTTCAAATTGTAAGTGAAAATGGCGGTGTAACCGAATATGAATTAGAAGATGGCGTGATTATAAATAAGGAAGGTAGTGGAACAGGATGGCTTTTAGAAATTGTCATTTCTAATGAACACTATCATACATTTAAAGATTATATGGATAGTGATCAATTGTTAGATATACGTGTAGTCATAACAAGACCTGCCAATGATCCAGCATTATTTGATGCTACTGTAAAAAGTGTAACTCAGTTTGAAAAGACTATGTCAATAGTATTCGAATGTCATATTTATACCCTTAGACAAGTCTACGCAGAAAGCTTACTAGAAGAATTAGTAGATGATGGGCTAACTGGTGAAGAACTAAAGAAAACATTTAACCGTATGATGCAATCTAAGCCTAAACTTAAAGATGAAAAATTCGAGAGGTAAATTCAAAAACCTACACTCATGTTTGAACATGAGTGTAGGTTTTGTTTTACTTAGCATCTTGAATTGCAAAAGTTAATTCACAACTACATGCTAATTGACCATCTACTGTTGCTTTAGCAGTACCTTTACCAATTGGTCCTTTAATTTTTGTTATTTCTACTTCTAACATAAGTGTATCACCAGGAGTTACTTGTCTTTTAAAACGACATTTATCTATACCTGCAAAAAGCGCAATCTTACCTTTATTTTCTTCACTATTTAACATAGCCACTGCACCAGTTTGGGCCAATGCTTCTGTAATTAATACACCAGGCATTACAGCATAATCTGGAAAATGCCCTTGGAAGAATGGTTCATTACCTGAAACTTGTTTTAATCCCACACAACGTTTACCTTCTTCGTATTCTACAACTCTATCTATCAGTAAAAATGGTTGTCTATGTGGTATGATTTGTTTGATTTGATTATAATCGAAAATTGTTTCCATGATGTTTAACCCTCCAAGTTTGAACAAAAGTTAATACTTTAAATTAATCATTAATACGTTCGATATTAGCACCTAATGATTTTAATTTACCATGCAAATCTACATAACCTCTATCTAAATGTTTTAATTCAGTAACTTGAGTTGTACCTTCAGCTACTAAACCAGCTAATATTAGTGCCGCTGCCGCTCTTAAATCAGTTGCTTTGACTTGTGCACCTTGTAAATCACTCTTACCTTCGATTTTAGCACTTCTACCTTCAACGTCGATATTAGCGTTCATTCTACGGAACTCTGCAACATGCATAAATCTGTTTTCAAAAACTGTTTCTGTAATTACTTTATGGCCATTGGCAGTTAATAATAATGCCATCATTTGAGATTGCATATCTGTAGGGAAACCAGGGTGCGGTAATGTTTTTACGTCTACAGGTTTTAAATCTCCTTCAGCAGATACACGAATACCATCTTCTTGATAATCTAATTTGACGCCCATTTCTTCTAACTTATAAACTAAGCTAGACATATGTTCTTTAATAGCACCACGAACAAAAATATCTCCTCGTGTAATTGCACCAGCGATAAGTAAAGTACCCGCTTCAATTCTATCTGGAATAATAGAATGCTCTACACCTGTTAAATATTCAACACCGTGGATTGTAATAGTGTCGGTTCCAGCACCCGTAATTTTTCCGCCCATTTCATTTATATAATTAGCTAAATCAACAATTTCAGGTTCTTTAGCAGCATTTTCTAATACTGTTTTACCGGATGCTAATGACGCTGCCATAATTAAGTTTTGAGTTCCACCTACACTTGGGAAGTCCAAATGAATTGAAGCACCTTTTAAACCATCTTTTGCATTTGCATAAATGTTTCCATTTTCTAAATGTATTTCAGCTCCTAGTGCCTCAAAACCTTTGATATGTTGCTCAATTGGACGACTTCCAATCGCACAACCACCTGGTAATGCTACTATTGCATGTCCTAAACGTGCCAATAAAGGACCCATAACTAAAATACTTGCACGCATCTTACTTACATATTCATACGGTGCCTCTTCATTTAAAGTTTTTGTAGCATCTACTACAACTGCATTTTCATCTTTTTTATATGTAACATCTGCATTTAATGTTGATAATACATTATTAATTGTTTCTACGTCACTTAATGCAGGTACATTAACTAATTTACTTGTACCTTTAGAAGCTAATAGTGAAGCTGTTAATACAGGTAAAACTGCATTTTTAGCACCTTCTACTTTAACTTCGCCTTTTAATTGGTTACCACCATTAATTACTATTTTATCCATCTTAAATCCTCCACTTAAATCTCCTAGTTATTTACATTTCCCTACTATATAAAATCTATTATTCATTAATATATTATATCCGTTTTTCAATATGAAAAAACCAAAAACGCACTATTTCATTATATATTTTAATTGAGTGGAAAACTGTAATAAATCAATTATGAAATTACTCACACTCGTTCCCAACATGATAGCTATAAATATCATACAAATTTGAACTTGTGTAGCATAACCTTTTTTAAAAAATTGGTCTAGACGAATTGCATTTAATGCCCAATATGCAATACATATACATATCACATGTAATACCAAATGTATGATTGCAAACTGTCCAAGATAATCCATAGTTAACTCCTTAGAATTGATTACTGTATAACATTGTACATGAAAAAAGTTAATAATGATACTACAATTAACTGCAAATAATGGAAGATTTATATGTATAGTAAAAGGCTTGGAAACACCACATCTGGTCAATTTCCAAGCCTTTTATCATTTATTTAAGTTCAGCCACACGTAAACGGTTATTTGCTCGTTCTAACGCTCTTTTGGCTCTATTAATGTCACTATTATCATCATCATTATCTAAATGCGATTCTGCTCTTGATTTAGCTAATTTAGCTCTTTCAACATCAATTTCAGTAGCAGTTTCAGCTGTTTGGACAATAATTGATAGTTGATGTTGTCTAACTTCTACAAACCCATCACTAACTGCTATATATTCATTTCCATTATGAAAATTTACTTTGACATAGCCAGTCTTTAATGCAGAAACGGTTGGAATGTGTCCATTCATCACACCCATTTCGCCAGCTGTAGTTTGTAAAACAGCTAGTTCTACATCATCTCGTTCATAGACAGAACCATTAGGAGTGACAATATTTAGGCTTAATGTATTCATTATCCATACCTCCTAATTATTAGACTTCAACACCCATGTCTTTAGCTTTCGCAATAACGTCTTGCATGCTACCTACTAAGCGGAATGCATCTTCCGGAATATGATCATATTTACCTTCTAAGATATCTTTAAAGTCCGCTACAGTTGTTTTAACAGGAACGTAAGATCCTTTTTGTCCAGTGAACTGTTCTGCCACGTGGAAGTTTTGTGATAAGAAGAATTGAATTCTACGTGCACGTTCTACAGTTTGTCTATCTTCTTCAGATAATTCATCCATACCAAGAATTGCAATGATATCTTGTAATTCTCTATATTTTTGTAATGTAGATTGAACGCCACGAGCAACTTCATAATGCTCTTGACCAACAATAGATGGTTCTAATGCTCTAGAAGTTGATGCTAATGGGTCTACTGCCGGATAAATACCCATTTCAGTTAACTTACGCTCTAAGTTTGTAGTTGAGTCTAAGTGTGCAAAGGCAGTTGCTGGAGCTGGGTCAGTATAGTCATCGGCAGGTACGAATACTGCTTGGATAGATGTTACAGAACCTTTATTTGTAGATGTAATACGTTCTTGTAATTGACCCATTTCAGTTGCTAATGTTGGTTGATAACCAACCGCTGAAGGCATACGACCAAGTAATGCAGATACCTCAGAACCAGCTTGTGTAAATCTGAAAATATTATCGATGAATAAAAGTACGTCTTGCCCTTGTTCATCACGGAAGTATTCAGCCATAGTTAAACCAGATAAAGCTACACGCATACGTGCACCAGGTGGTTCATTCATTTGTCCGAATACCATCGCTGTTTTCTTAATTACACCACTATCACTCATTTCATAGTATAAATCATTACCTTCACGAGTACGTTCACCTACACCCGCGAATACTGAAATACCACCATGTTCTTGTGCAATATTGTTAATTAATTCTTGAATTAAAACGGTTTTACCTACACCGGCACCACCAAATAGTCCAACTTTACCACCTTTAACGTATGGTGCTAATAAGTCTACTACTTTAATACCTGTTTCAAGAATTTCTACTTCAGTAGATAATTCATCGAAACCTGGTGATTGTCTATGGATTGGATCACGACGTACTGAATCATCAATTTTCTCTTCTAAGTCAATTGTTTCACCTAGTACATTAAATACTCTTCCAAGCGTTTCATCGCCAACAGGTACACTAATATCTTTACCTGTGTCTTTAACATCCATGCCTCTTTGAACACCATCAGTTGAATCCATTGCAATTGTACGTACAACATCATCACCTAATTGTAGTGCAACTTCTAATGTTAAGTTTAACGTTCCGTCTTCTTTTGGAACTTCAATAATAAGGGCATTATTAATATCAGGGACTTCGTTATGTTCAAAACGAACATCAATGACAGGACCCATAACTTGAGTTACACGGCCAATTCCCATGCTATTTTCCTCCTTTTAATTTTATTCAAGTGCTGCTGAACCACCAACAATTTCAGTGATTTGTTGCGTGATAGCTGCTTGTCTAGCTCTGTTATATTCTAATGATAAGTCATCAATAAGTTCTATAGCATTATCAGACGCATTTTTCATTGCTGTCATACGTGAAGCATGTTCACTTGCCTTAGCGTCTAATATCGTACCGTATATTAAGCTTTCTACATATTGCGGTAAGATAACACTTAAGATAGATTCTTTATCAGGTTCAAATTCATATGTAGACATATGACCATGACCTTGACTTGAATCTTCTTGAGATAATGGAAGAACCTTTTTAGTAGTAGGTTTGTTTTCTAACACACTTACATAATGACTATAATATATATTTAACTCATCAATATTTTCTTCACTGTATAAATCAATTGCATGTTTTGCAAGAGCTTGAATAGATTTAAATGAAGGTTGGTCTGGTAAATCAACTAGTGAACTTTCGATTTCATAACCACGTGTTTTTAGGAAATCAACACCTTGTTGACCTAATACCACAATACTATATTCACTACTATCATTATGCTTTTGTTTGATGTCAGTTACTAATCTTTTAAGTACATTAGCACTGTACGCACCAGCTAAACCTTTATCACTTGTGATAACAAGATAACCACTACGTTTTACATCTCTTTCTTTAAGCATAGGATGGCTAGAACTTTTATTTGATCCAGCTACAGCTGTAATAGCATCTTGCATTTTATCCATATAAGGCTTGAATTGTTTAGTATTTTTCTCCGCTCTACGTAATTTAGAACTTGATACCATGTTCATCGCCTTAGTAATTTGCTTCATCTTTTTGGTTGATTTTATACGTGTATCTATTTCTTTTAAAGAACCCACTATCTCACCACCTTTAATTACTATTCTTTATTATTCAGATTTACTAAAACTTTTTTTGAATTCCGTAATTGCAGTATCAAATTTATCAGCATCTGGTAAGCCACCAGTTTCTCTGATTTCTGATAATAAATCAGTTGCATTTGAAGCTGCCCAGTGGTTTAGTTCGTCTTCAAAACGAGTAATATCTTCAACTGGAATATCGTCTAAATATCCTTTTGTTAATGCGAAGATGATTAATACTTGATTTTCAACAGGAAGTGGTTTGTTTTGATCTTGTTTTAAGATTTCAACTGTACGTTTACCACGCTCTAATTTTCTAGCTGTGAATTCATCTAAATCAGAACCAAATTGAGCAAATGATTCTAATTCTCTATAAGAAGCAAGGTCTAATCTTAAAGTACCCGCAACCTTCTTCATAGCTTTAATTTGTGCTGAACCACCAACACGTGATACTGATTGTCCAGCGTTAATCGCAGGTCTTACACCTGAGAAGAATAAGTCAGATTGTAAGAAAATTTGACCATCAGTAATTGAAATAACGTTTGTTGGAACATAAGCAGAAATGTCTCCAGCCTGAGTTTCAATGATAGGTAACGCTGTAATAGATCCTCCGCCTAAGTCATCGTTCAATTTAGCTGCTCTTTCAAGTAATCTACTATGTAGGTAAAAAACATCACCTGGATACGCTTCACGACCTGGAGGTCTACGTAATAATAATGAAAGTTCACGGTAAGCTGATGCTTGTTTAGTTAAGTCATCATACACGATTAATACGTGCTTACCATTAAACATGAACTCTTCACCCATTGTTACACCTGCATATGGTGCAATGTATAGTAATGGAGCAGGTTCTGCTGCTGATGCTGAAACAACGATTGTGTAATCTAAAGCTCCAGCTTGTCTTAATTTTTCAACGTTCGCTCTTACTGTTGAATCCTTTTGACCAATTGCAACATAGATACAAATTGTATCTTCAGTTTTTTGGTTTAAAATTGTATCAATTGCGATTGTTGTTTTACCAGTTTGACGGTCACCGATGATTAACTCACGTTGACCACGACCAATTGGTACTAATGCATCAATTGCTTTAATACCAGTTTGTAAAGGTTCATCAACTGACTTACGATCCATAACTCCAGTTGCTTTCTTCTCTACTGGTCTAGTTTTAGTAGCATTGATTGGACCTTGTCCATCAATTGGTTGACCTAATGGATTTACTACTCGTCCAATAAGTTCCTCACCTACTGGTACTTCCATAATACGTCCAGTACGTTTAACTTCGTCCCCTTCACTAATTTCAGTGTATGGTCCTAAGATAACCACACCAACATTAGATTCTTCAAGGTTTTGTGCTAAACCAAGCACGCCGTTTTGGAATTCTACTAGCTCACCAGCCATAACGTCGTTTAGTCCGTGAATTAATGCGATACCATCACCAATTTGTAATACTGTACCAACATCTGTAACGGACATTTCTGACTCATAATTCTCAATTTGTGAGCGAAGTAATGCACTGATTTCTTCAGCTTTTATGGCCATCTATGTCACTCCTCTTTATTAATTAGTTAGCTCTTTTAAATTTACGTTGTAATTGAACAAGATCATTTTTAACACTGCCATCCATAACAGTCGTGCCGACCTTAACTCTAAAACCACCAATTAAGTCTTGATTAATTTTAGTATTCACAATTACTTTAGATAAGTTTGTTTGTTGTTTAACTAGTTCAACGATTTTAGAAATTTCATCATCGTTTAAATCATAAGTAGATTCTATTAATGCGAAATCTTGATTATTATGTTGATTATACTGAGATTGAAAAGCTTTAAATACATCTTCAATATATGAAATATGACGATTTTCGGCTAATACTTTTAACATGTTAACAATATATTGATTAGCGTCACCATAAACATTTTCTACAAAACTTTGACGTTTTTGTAATGTTAATTTCGGATTACTATCAATAGCTTTTAAGTCTTTAATATAATCGAAAGAGGAATGACTAATTACTTCCAATTCCTCATAAATATTATCTAATTGATTTGTATCTGCAGAAACATCGAATAATGCCTTTGCGTATTTATCAGCGATTTTTGCCATTATTTATCGCCTGCCTCTTTTAGATACTTTTCAACTAATTCTTTTTGATCTTGCTCTGAAATTTCTTTTCTAAGAACCTTAGAAGCAATTAAAACAGATAGTTCTGATACTTGATTATTGATATCTGCAATTGCACGTTCTTTTTGACTATTAATTTCACTTTGAGCTGTTTCAATCATGCCGTTAGCTCTCACATTAGCTTCATGAATGATTTCTTCATGTTGTTTACGAGCTTGAACTTTCGCATCTTCTAGAATTCTTTGAACTTCATCTTGAGTTTCTTTAAGTGTCTGTTTATTTTCTTCTTCAAGTTTTTGTGCATTTAATTTAGCTTGTTCAGCATCGTCGATATCTTTGTTAATATCACGTTCACGTTTGTCCATTACTTCTTTTAATGGACCCCAAGCAAACTTTTTCAATAACGCTAATAGGATAATAAAAGTAACGATTTGTACAATTACAGTACCCCACTCAACGCCTGAAGCTGCACCAATAACGAACATATTAGCTGTTGCAGTCACGGGATCATGACACTCCTTTCGTCAAAATAATCATTAAGCAATAAAAAATAAAACGAACGGCGAGAGTCTAATAGACTTCGCCTTAAATAAATGTCTTATCCAGCAAATGTCATGAATGCAATTACAACACCGATGATAGGTAAAGCCTCAACTAAACCAACACCAATGAACATAATACCCATTAATTGACCACGAGCTTCTGGTTGACGTGCTACACCTTCTACTGTTCTAGAAACGATAAGACCGTTACCAATACCTGCACCTAATGCTGATAAACCAATTGCGATTGCCGCTGCGATTAAATTCATAATAAATTTTCCTCCTAAGATTGTATATAATTTTTAAAATTTAGTGTCCATCTGCCACTTTATGTGACATGTAAACCATTGAAAGCATAATGAAGATATATGCTTGGATTGAACCTACAAAAATTGAGAATCCTTGCCAAACAATTAAACCAGGAATACCAATGATCCAACCCCAAGCTGGTTGATTTGTTACAAGTCCAGCTAATAGGCTAAGCAATAACTCACCTGCAAAGATATTACCATATAAACGTAGTCCAAGTGTTAGGGTTGAAGTAAATTCTTCAAAGACATTTATAATTGCAAGTGGCCAAAACGGTTGAATGTAACCTTTAAAATAATTCTTAGTACCACGCATTTTAATACCATAAAAATGCGTTAAAAGAATTACTGTTGTAGACAATGTCAATGTAACTGTTGCATCAGCTGTTGGTGATTTCCACCATAAATAGTGGTCTTTAGTTACAATTGAGAATGGTAAACCTAGCATGTTTGCAATAAAGATGTATAAAATCAAAGTCACTGCTAAGAAGTGAAAATGTCCACCTTTTTTCCATGCCATATTACCTTCAATGATTCCTCTAACAAAGTCAAAAATCCATTCAATGAAATTTTGTTTGCCAGTTGGTCGTTTCTTCAGATTGCGTGTGCAAATAATAGCTAATAGAAAAACGATCACTGCAGTAATTAGCACCATCATTACACTTGCCATGTTAAAAACAAGGTCAAAGCCGAAAACATCCCAACTTACTTTCGGATGTTTATGATCCATATTCTCACCTCTTTCGTATTGAATTTTACTCCCTATTAAGTAGAGGGCGACATATGATTACAATATAAGAAATCATTAGCCCTATTAACACCCCGATGATATTGATGTGATCTTTAAAGAAAAACCAAATTGAACACACAACTATAGCGACTAAATATCTCCACGTGTTGCCTGTAGATATATGATTAGTATCTGCTTTCTGTGCGTGGAATAAATAACTCTCAAAGATGTATGTATTGATTAAAGAACCACATGTGCCAATAATCAATCCAAGTAAAAATGGATGGGGTGAAAAGAGATACAATATACCTAATAATATCAATAAATAAAGATAATATTGTATATATTGTTTAAAAATGATGTAGAAACGACCCATTTGTTTGCCTCCGAGTGTCTTATACAATCATGTAAACCGTTCCACTCATACAATCTAAATGATAATATAGTGGCCACAACGGTGTCAATTCTATTCAAATTGTTGTTAAATTTTAAGGCAAAATTGTCACAAATTGGCCACATTTAAACGGTATACATTTTTTTATTAATTGAAATCTTTTGGTTTTTCCTTTGTTAAATTAAAATAATACTTTATATGATTCACTATTCTTTCAGAAGATTTACCATCACCGTATGGATTTTTAGCATTACACATGCATTGATAGGCTTGCTGATCTTCTAAAAGATGCTTAGTTTCTTTATAGACATTATCTAATGACGTGCCTACTACTTTTAATGTGCCAGCATCAACGCCTTCAGGTCTCTCAGTATTATCTCTTAAAACTAATACCGGTTTGTGTAATGAAGGTGCCTCTTCTTGAATACCACCAGAATCTGTAAGAATTATATATGCTTGTTTAGCAAAATTATGAAAATCTAACACATCTAATGGTTCAATTAGTTCTATTCTTTCATGATTCCCTAAAATTTCTTGAGCGATGTTTCTAACTTTAGGATTCATATGCACTGGATATACAACAACTAATGATTCATCTTCGTCAGCAAGTTTTCGAACAGCTTTAAAGATATTTTCCATTGGCTCTCCAAGATTTTCTCTACGATGAGCAGTTAGTAACAAAATTTTCTTATTTTTATGCTTTTCAAGTATCTCAGATTGATAGTCTTCATTAACCGTATAATTCAATGCGTCAATTGCAGTATTTCCAGTCACTACAACTGTTGTTTCTTTCTTACCTTCATCTAACAGATGCTTTTTGGCATTTGAGGTAGGTGCAAAATGAATATCAGAAAGTACACCTACCATTTGTCTATTCATTTCCTCAGGATATGGTGAATATTTGTCAAAACTTCTCAAACCTGCTTCAACATGGCCAATCGGTACTTGATTATAAAATGCTGCTAAACTTCCTGAAAATGTAGTTGCTGTATCTCCATGAACTAATACCATATCAGGATTAATACGCTTGATTATTGACTCTAATTCCATCATAGCTTTTGATGTAATTTCTGAAAGTGTCTGACCTTCTTTCATGATATTTAAGTCATAATCAGGTTGTATATCAAATGTGTTTAATACAGAATCTAACATTTCTCTATGTTGTGCTGTAACGACTACACATACTTCTAATTGATTATCATTTTCTATTGCTTTGACTAGTGGCGCCATCTTGATAGCTTCCGGTCTAGTCCCAAAGATTGTCATAATTTTTTTCTTCAAACGTATCTATCTCCGTTTTCATTATCTATTTAGTACCAAATAATCTATCTCCTGCGTCACCTAATCCTGGTGTGATATAAGCTTTATCATTAAGTTTCTCGTCTAAAGCAGCAATATAAATATCAACATCATCATGTGCTTCTTTCATTTTTTCTACACCTTCTGGTGCTGCTATTAAACACATAAAACGAATATTTTTGGCCCCTTTGTTTTTTAATGAAGTAATAGCCTCAATGGCAGAAGCTCCAGTAGCTAACATAGGATCTACAACAATAATTTCACGTTCATCAATATCTTGAGGCATTTTAGAGAAGTATTCTACCGCTTCAAGAGTTTCGGGATCTCTATAAAGTCCAATATGTCCTACTCTAGCTGCTGGTACTAAACTTAAAATACCTTCTGTCATACCTAATCCTGCTCTTAATATAGGTACAATAGCTAATTTTTTACCTGCTAAACGTGTAGCTGTCATTTTAGTCACAGGTGTTTCAATTTCAACATCTTGTAACTCTAAATCTCTTGTTACTTCGTAAGCCATAAGCATGCCCACTTCATCAACAAGTTCTCTAAACTCTTTCGTTCCTGTATGAGCCTCACGAATATAACTTAATTTGTGTTGTATTAATGGATGATCAAATACATGTACTTTACTCATTTTCATTTCCTCCAATATTCTAAAAATCCCTTAATATTATTGATATAAAGGATATTGTTCAGTTAAAGCTAAAACACGTGATTTTGCTTCATTTAACTTAGTTTCATCTTCATGATTTTTTTATGCTAAGCTAATAATTTTAGCAACCTCTTCAAATGCTGTTTCATCAAATCCACGCGTAGTGGCTGCTGGTGTTCCTAATCTAATACCACTTGTTACAAAAGGTTTCTCTTGATCAAACGGAATAGTATTTTTATTACAAGTGATTCCAACTTTATCAAGTGTTTCTTCCGCTACTTTACCAGTGATATTCACAGAACCTTTAACATCTACAGCTATTAGGTGATTATCAGTACCACCTGATACAATTCTAAAACCTTCTTTAGATAATGCTTCTGCCAATGCTTTGGCATTTTTAATCACTTGATTTTGATATACCTTGAAATCATTATGTAACGCTTCGCCGAAAGCAACTGCTTTTGCAGCAATCACATGCTCAAGTGGTCCGCCTTGGATACCTGGGAACATAGTTTTATCAATTGCCTTTTTGTATTCCTCTTTACAAAGAATCATTCCTCCACGTGGTCCACGTAAAGTTTTATGCGTTGTTGTTGTCACAAAGTCAGCATATTCGACAGGATTTTGATGTAACCCTGCAGCTACTAACCCTGCAATGTGTGCCATATCCACCATTAATTTAGCGCCTACTTCATCAGCGATTTCTTTGAATTTTTTAAAATCAATTTGTCGAGAATAAGCAGATGCACCTGCAACGATTAATTTAGGTTTATGTTCAATGGCTAACTTACGTACTTCATCATAATTAATAAGTTCTGTATCTTTATCTACGCCATATTCAACAAAATGATATGATTTACCACTAAAGTTTACTGGAGATCCATGAGTTAAATGACCACCATGACTTAAGTTCATACCTAAAACTGTATCTCCATAGTCTAAAGCTACTAAATATACAGCCATATTTGCTTGAGATCCTGAATGTGGTTGCACATTGACATGCTCAGCACCAAATAGTGCTTTAGCACGATCAATAGCAACTGATTCAGTTACATCTACAAACTCACAACCACCATAATAGCGACGACCTGGATAGCCCTCAGCATATTTATTGGTTAATACTGAACCCTGTGCTTCCATAACAGCTTCAGAAACAAAGTTTTCTGATGCAATTAACTCAATATTATTATTTTGTCGATTAAACTCTTGCTCAATGGCTTCAAAAATTACTTTATCTTGCTTTTCGATGTAAGACCTATAAACCCCTTCTTTCAACTAATTAATTATACTTTGCACGTTCGCCACCAATTTTCTTAGGTCTAGATGTCGCAATGGTAACGATTGCTTCCCCAACTTGCTTTACACTTGTTCTAACCGGTACACAAACATGTTGAATATGCATACCTATTAATGTTTGACCTATATCTATACCTTTAGGCACGGTGATATGTTCAACAACGATTGGGTCTTCCATATGTTGATATGCATAAGTTGCTAAACTACCGCCTGCATGAACATCTGGAACAACAGTAACTTCTTCCATTGTCAGTGGATTAAAATCGGATCTTTCAATGGTGATTGCTCTATTGATATGTTCGCATCCTTGAAATGCAAACGAAACCCCTGTTTGTAATTTAATTTCGTTTAAATCATTAAATATTGACTCAGCTACCTCCATTGACCCTACTGAACCAATGCGTTCACCTAACACTTCAGAAGTTGAACAACCAATCAAACATATTTCACCTTCATTAAAAAATGACATCGCTTTTAATTCTTCTAACAACATTGAAAAATCTTGCATTTAAAACCCACCCCCTTAAAATATAAAAAAGGAACATAGCAAACTTGCTATACTCCCTTATTATAACGTATTTAAAGCGTAACATATACTAATTATATATAATTCTCTTGCAGATCTTTTGGATTAATTTTACTAATTAAGTCATAAATTTGTTTATAAGTATTCAAATAAATCTTTTTATCCCCACCATATGGATCATTAACTTCAGATTCGTCACCTACAAATTCGCTTAAAGTAAATATATTTGTAACTGAACCATATTGCGATTTCAAAATTGCTTTATGTGATTGTGACATGGTTAAAATAAGATTTGCTTCAATATCTTTTTCAGAAAAAGATTGTGTTAATGATGGCTGTGGTAATTCTTGTTCATGTATGATTTCTTCTGACAGTTTTGAAATCGGTTGATGATCTAAAGCAAATATACCTCTTGATTCTACTGTAATATTTTCATTTTTAAATAAAGATTTTGCTATACTTTCAGCCAATGGACTTCGACACGTATTTCCTGTACAAACAAAAATCACTTTCATAATGACGCCTCTTTCACAATATTATTTCCAGCAGCTTTCAACATGCGATTCATAATCGCTTCAGATTGATCACTTTCATCAAATCCGTAAATATATGCGTGAGTGATATCTGCACGTTGATCAATTTCATGCAAAATACTATAAAGTAAATGATTGGCTTGTTTAATATCTGTTACATTGTCACATAATTTTATATATATCGCTTCTTTAGGTAGAAAATGTGACAAACTATCAGGCACTACAAACGCCACCTGTTTCCATTTATTATGGTCTAGAATTTTTTTGTTTAATTCTTTTAAAATGGTTACTGGAGTATCTGGTGAATAATGCTTATATTTCATTCCTGGTGCAATGGGTTGAGAAGCTTCATTATAATTTGATGCCTCTATGCAATTGGGAAGTACGTTTTCAATCATTTTCTTAGTTATTGAACCTGGACGTGCAATTCTAAACGGGTATTGTGTACAATCCAACACTGTACTTTCCAAACCTTCTTCACTTTGATCACCATTAATAATCCCATCAATTCTACCATTCAAATCTTGGAATACATGTTCAAACGTTGTTGGGGAAGGTCTACCACTAATATTAGCACTTGGCGCTGCAATTGGTTTATCAATATGTTGTAATACACTTCTGCCAATGGGGTGGCTTGGCATTCTCACTGCAATTGAATTCAAACCACCAGTTACTTTTGGGCACAGATAACCTGACTTGAGAGGTAATATAAATGAAATAGGTCCCGGCCAAAATGCTTCCATTAAACTCTGAACCTTAGGCTCTAATGTATCGACAAAATCATTCATCTGCGACATATCATGGATATGTACAATTAATGGATTATCAGACGGTCTGCCTTTGGCTTCATATATGTGGCTAACAGCTTTTTGATTAGTAGCATCTGCACCTAACCCATATACTGTTTCGGTAGGTAAAGCAACTAACCCACCATTTATAACTGTGTCTTTAATTTCCTGTATATCAGGACTTTGATTAATATCATTTCTGTATGTTCTTAAATCCCAAATTTTGGTTTCCACTTTTCTTTTACACCTCTCTTTCTTTGATTAACAAAACAAAAAGGTGGGATAGCTTATCATCTTTCAATATTCAATTGAAAGAAAGCCCATTCCCACCCGATAGCTATGTTAAATACATTTAAGAATTTAATAATTAAAAGTAATCCATTTATTTAAATGAGCGTGACTTTACCATTTAATTTCTAAAATTCTATCTAGTTGATTAATATCTTTATAAATTGCGACTGCCTTATCTGGGTACATATCATTCACTATCTCTTTTAAAGTCTGACCTTGGTTATAACCAATTTCAAACACTACATGTGCGCCTGGTAATAACACCTTAGGTAAATCATTTAGAATCGATTGATAAATAGCATAACCTTGACTCTTTGCAAATAATGCTTGATGTGGTTCATAGTCTACGACTGTTTTAGCCATATCTTTGACTTCTTTGACATCAATGTATGGCGGATTTGATATCAGACCATTTACTTTAATATTTCGTTCTATCAATGGCTTTAACGCATTACCTTGAATGAAATCAATGTTCTCTCCGTGTTGTTCTGCGTTTAATCGTGCCACTTCTAATGCATCTTCATATAAATCGGTAGCTATTACGCTTAAAGTAGGCTTTAACTTTTTTAATGTGATGCCTAATACACCACTGCCTGTCCCTATATCTGCTATTGCATCGCCTTCGTTACAAAGGTTTAAAAAATGTAACATCACTTCTTCAGTTTCAGGTCTAGGAATGAGACAACGATCAGATACTGTAAATCGGTATCCATAAAAAGATTGAAACCCTACAATATATTGAATAGGTTCTCCAGATAGCATTCTTTGTAAATTTAAACCAAGTTTAGCTTTATCAGCAACAGACATTTCATCATTCATATGAATAAGATAGTCTGTACGTGACCAATTAAATGTATCAAGTAATAACCACTCAGCTCGTGTTTGTTCATAGCCTTTCTCTTTTGCTAATGAAATAGCATTTGCTAAGTAATCCTTATAACTCACCATTGTTTAATTCTTTCAATTTATCTGTTTGTTCAGATAATGTTAGGGCATCGATAATCTCATCTAAATTACCTTCCATAATCTGATTCAGTTTCTGCAATGTTAAGCCAATTCTATGATCAGTTACACGACTTTGAGGATAGTTATACGTTCTAATTCTTTCTGAACGGTCACCTGTTCCTACTGCTGATTTACGTTGTGATGCATATTTTTGTTGTTCTTCTTGCAATTTCATATCATACAATCTTGCTTTTAATACTTTCATCGCTTTTTCACGGTTTTGTATTTGTGATTTTTCTGATGAAGTAGCAATGACACCTGTTGGTAAGTGAGTGATACGAACAGCTGAATCTGTTGTATTGACGTGCTGACCACCTGCACCACTAGAACGATACGTATCAATTTTTAAGTCTTCATTTCTAATTTCGATTTCTACATCTTCTACTTCTGGTAATACTGCGACTGTAGCTGTTGACGTGTGAATACGACCACCTGACTCTGTTTCAGGAACACGTTGAACACGATGCGCACCATTTTCAAATTTAAGTTTGCTGTATGCACCGTTACCGGATACTGAGAAACTGATCTCTTTATAGCCACCATGGTCACTTTCTGATGCTTCAACAATTTCTGTTTTAAAGTTGTGCGCTTCAGCATACTTAGAGTACATTCTCATTAAATCTCCAGCAAAAATTGCTGCTTCATCACCACCAGCTGCAGCACGAATCTCAACGATAACATCTTTTTCATCATTTGGATCTTTAGGAATAAGTAATAATTTTAATTGTTCTTCCATTTCAGGAAGTTCATTTTTTAAACTTGAGCTTTCTTCTTTTAACATTTCAATTTCTTCTTTATCAGAAGTCTCATTTAGCATTTCTTCGATATCTGCTAACTCTTCTTTTTTACTTTTATAACTTCTATAGACATCTACAGTTTTTTGCAATTCTGCCTGTTCTTTTGAATATTTACGTAATTTATCTGAATCGTTCACGACATCTGGGTCGCTTAACATTTCATTTAATTGTTCATATCTTTCCTCTACAATTTCTAATTGATCAAACACTACATTTCCTCCTTCTCATTTTCACTTGGCGCTACAATATGATGCGCTCTACATCTTGGTTCATAACTTTCATTAGCACCTACTAAAATAATTGGATCATCTGCTTTAGCGGGTTGACCATCTATAAGTCTTTGAGTTCGACTTGAAGGCCCTCCACATACCGCACATACAGCTTGCAATTTTGTAACATGCTCACTTAATGCCAATAATTCAGGCATTGGCTCGAACGGTTCGCCTTTAAAGTCCATATCTAATCCAGCCACAATGACTCGATGACCTTGATCAGCAAGTTGTTGTATGATACTTACAATATTTTCATCAAAAAATTGAACTTCATCTATACCGATAACATCTGCATGAGATATGTCATGATTTAAAATTTCTCTAGCTGTTGAAATATTTATAGCTTCAATTGCATTGCCATTATGTGAAACTACCTTTTCTTTATGATAGCGATCATCAATTGCTGGTTTAAAAACAATAACTTTCTGTTTAGCGTAAATTCCCCGTCTAAGTCGACGTATAAGTTCTTCTGATTTACCACTAAACATACTTCCGGTAATACATTCAATCCATCCGGAATGATAAGTTTCATACATTAAGCGTTCCACCCTTTTTCAAAACATAATCGCTTAATTATATCATATTTTAAAATATCATAAATGCTATTTTTGCAATCTATTCTATTATACAATAATAACTCGAAAAAGTTAGCTACAGTAATATTCTATAACTTACTCATTTCTTTATTACTCTTATGTTGAATAGCAAGTCATCTCTAAATATAACTATAATAAAAAAACTGCCTACATAACCATTGATATGGTGTAGACAGTCTAAACTTAAAATTAGTTGTTGTTTGATTTGAGACCAAACTTTTTGTTGAAGCGTTCCACACGACCATCCGCAGCAGCGAATTTTTGACGTCCTGTATAGAAAGGATGTGAATCAGAAGAAATGTCTAAACGAATAACTGGGTATTCATTTCCATCTTCCCACTCCATAGTTTCTGATGATGTTTTAGTAGAACCACTTAAGAATTTAAAGTTTGTAGTAGTATCTAAAAAGATAACTTTATGATACTCAGGATGAATTCCTTGTTTCATTGTTTTCAGCTCCTTTGCCCTGAACCATCTGGAACAGAGTTATTTGTGAGTTTTTACCCAATACTTGGTAATTATAATAGTAATTAATGTAAAACGCAACCCTTTGTAAAATTAAATAATAGGTTTACCTGTTTTTGTGCTTTCTTCTGCTGATTTTTGTAGTTGTTCAAAGAAATCTTTATTATTTTTTGAACGTTTTAACTTACGAATAAATCTCTCTGTAAAATCCGTAGAATCCGTGAATAGATTACGAAGTTGCCATAATGTATCTAACTCTGCCTTGCTAATTAACAGTTCTTCTTTACGTGTAGAACTTCGACCAATGTCTATAGCTGGGAAGATACGTCGTTCAGATAGTTTACGATCTAAGTGAAGCTCCATATTACCTGTACCTTTGAATTCTTCATAAATCATATCGTCCATTCTTGAGCCTGTATCTACTAAAGCTGTAGCTAAGATAGTTAAACTACCACCCGCTTCTATATTTCGGGCTGCACCGAAAAAGGCTTTTGGTTTATGCAGAGATGCTGGATCAAGACCACCAGAAAGCGTACGGCCACTTGGTGGAATGACTAAGTTATAAGCTCGAGCTAATCGAGTAATTGAGTCCATTAATATAATGACATCTTCCCCTATTTCTACAAGGCGTTTAGCTCTCTCTAATAATAATTCTGCAACTTTCACGTGATGTTGTGGTGGTTCATCAAACGTTGAATGTACAACTTCAGCTGATTCAACTGAACGTTCTATATCAGTTACTTCTTCAGGTCTCTCACCAACTAACAAGACAAATAATTTGGCTTCTGGTTTATTGGTAATAATTGCATTAGCAATTTCTTTAAGTAATGATGTTTTACCCGCTTTAGGTGGCGCAACAATGAGCCCACGTTGTCCTAAGCCAATAGGAGTTACTAAATCCATGATTCGTGTTGAATAATTTTTTGGTTCAGTTTCAAGTAAAATTCGTTCTTCTGGATACAAAGGCGTCAACGCTTGGAAGTGAGGACGTTTTTTTACTTCTTCAGCATTTTGATCGTTAACAAAGTCCACTTGTAGTAATCCATAGTATTTCTCATTATCTTTAGGTTTACGAACTTTACCTGTTACTTTATCGCCTCTTTTAATTTCAAATCGACGAATTTGACTTGCTGAAATATAGATGTCTTTTTCACCCTTAGAATAATTAACAGTTCTTAAGAAACCATAACCATCGGTTTGGATATCATCTAAAATACCCTCCATATAATAATTGCCATCTTTCTCCATTTGAGCTTCCATGATAGCTAATACAAGTTCTTTCTTATTCAATTTACTATAATTAGTTAATTTTAAAGATTTAGCTTTCTGAGTGAGTTCTTTAGTAGTGTTGTTTTTGTATAGTTCGTGGAAAGATTCATATTGAGGAGAAGTTCGTTCTCGTTCAGGCATAGACTTGCACCCATTTCCTTATTTTTTATGTTAAAAAGATTGTGATGGAACATAGATGGCTATTAATTAGCATTTACTAAAAAAAGCCTTTTGAAGTGCTTATCACGACTTTGTTCATCATAACCTTCTAAATACTAGAATAACTATAGCAAACTTTTAATTTAAATACAAAACGAATTTTGTATTTAACATATTTAAAACAATGCACGTTACTTTATAACGTAACGTGCATTCACAAAAATTTGATTCATAAGATTTTTTAATTATTTGAAATAACCTGCAATTGATTTTACTTCTAAGAATTCTTCAATTCCGTAGTCGCCCCATTCACGACCTAATCCAGATTGTTTATATCCACCAAATGGTAAATCTGGTTTACGTCCAGCTTCATTAATTTCAACTGTTCCTGCTTCAATAGAACGTGCCACTTTGTGTAATGTGTCTTTATCATTACCAATAACATAACCAGCTAGACCATATTTCGTATCATTCGCTATTTTAATTGCTTCGTCTACATCATTATAAGTGATCACTGACATAACAGGACCAAAAATTTCTTCTTGAGCAATAGTCATATGATTATCAACGTTAATGAAAATAGTAGGACGAGCAAAATATCCTTTTTCTAGACCTTCAGGTTTACCAGGACCTCCGTAAAATAATTCTGCACCTTCTTCAATACCTTTATCAATATATGATTGAACTTGGTCAAATTGTTTTTTACTAATAATCGGTCCAACTTGTGTACCTTCTTCTCTAGGATCACCGACTTTGACTGAACTAAATTGTGCTTTCACAGCTTTTAAGAAGTCTTCTTTAATACTATTTGGTACTAATACACGTGTACCTGCAGTACATACTTGTCCTGTATTATTAACAACTTTACCTGTTGTCGCTTTAGCCGCTTCTTCAATATCAACATCATCTAAAACGATATAAGGTGACTTACCACCAAGTTCTAATGATACTTTTTTGAAGTCTTTAGCTGCTTTTTCCATAATTTTTGAACCAGTAGGACCTGAGCCTGTAAATGACATCATTCTAACTTTAGGATGTTCACTTAACGGATTACCTACACCTTCACCGTCACCATTAACAAGGTTAAATACGCCTTTAGGCACGCCTACTTTATCAAATATTTCAGCTAAGATAACAGCAGCGAACGGTGTTTCTTCTGATGGTTTTAAGACAACAGCGCTTCCTGCTGCAAATGCTGCAGCTAATTTAAGTGATGTTTGATTAGTTGGGAAATTCCAAGGTGTAACTAAACCTGCTACGCCGATAGCTTCTTTCAGAACTAAATCATCACCACGTTGTTCTTCAAATTCAAAACTGTCTAATGCATCTCTCGCTGCAGTAAAATGATTAAGTCCCATTTGATAATGTACTTTTTCAGAAACTGATAACGGCGCACCAAGTTCATCAGTAATCGCTTGTACAATATCTTCTTTTCTATTTTCATATTCTTTAACGATTTTATCTAGTAAATCTCTTCTATATTCAACCGTACTATGACGGAAATCTAAATATACATTATCTGCAGCTTCAACTGCTTTATTAACATCTTCTTCATTACCTTTAGCCACTGAACCAATGACCTCTTCAGTTGCAGGGTTAATTACTTCTATTGTTTCTCCACTAGCACTATCAACCCATTCACCATTAATATATTGTTTAGTGAAATGTCTCATCAAACTTCACTCCTTAGATTTGTTATACAACTATTCTAACCATTTTGTTACAAAGTTAAACATATCTGCTCATTGATTCAATTGCACTTAATCATTTTAAAATTTAAAATTTATGAATTTACAATCGAATTCACTCAATCTGTAAAATGGCATAGAAAAAGAGCGAAGCAATACATGATTGCCTCACTCTTACAATACATCCTCTTATTAAAATTAATCATAAGGATGTTGTCGTAATCTAGAAATTAAACAATTCTAAGTACAACTGTCTGAATTATTTTACAGGTTCTGCTTCAGATTCTAGATTAATATTATTTTGTGCCCATTCTTCAATTGGTTTTAAAGCGTCAGCTAATGAACTTCCTTTTTCTGTCAATTCATAAATAATGGTTACTGGACTAGTGGAAACGATTCTTTTTTCAACCAATCCCCAGTCTCCTAATTCAGTCAGTTTAATACTTAGTGCACGAGGCGTGATTGTTTTCAAGTCTCTTTTCAAATCGGAAAAATGTGCAGATTGGTCTTCGCATCTAGATAAATAGTTGATGATTAAACCGTTCCAACTGCGTCCTAATATTTTAAAAGTTTCTTCTAAATAAGGACATACTTCCATAAATCTCACCTCTCACTCATATATCTTAATACTAATGCACTAAAATCTGTGCTTATAATTTTAAGTATATTTATTATACCACATTTTTTAAACTGTTTCAGTCCAAATTTCTGCACCGAGCGCTTTTAAATGTTCAACAATTTGAGTATACCCACGATAAATGTGTTTAACGTTGTATATAGTTGTAACGCCTTCCGCGATTAAACCAGCTACTATCAAGCATGCACCTGCTCTTAAATCACTCGCATAAACTTCAGCCCCATTAAGAGTGGATGGTTTAATCGTTGCTGTGCCATTATCTTTATTAATGTTAGCACCCATTTGTTGTAGTTCTTCAACATGCTTGAATCTTTCAGGATAAATTGTATCTGTAACAAATGATGGACCATTTGCCATAAATAATAATGGTGTAATCGGTTGTTGTAGATCTGTTGCAAATCCTGGATATACCAGTGTTTTAATATCAACACTATGATAAGGTTCGCTCTTTCTAATAACAGCTTTTTCATCGTTTAATTCGATATCGACACCTAATTCTTTTAATTTAGCTGTCAATGCTTCAACATGTCTTGGCACTATATTATTAATGACAACTTCTTCTCCCGCAGCTGCCGCCATACACATGTATGAGCCTGCTTCAATACGGTCAGGTATAACTTGATACTCTGTACCGTGTAATGTATCTACGCCAGTAATTTTAATTGTCGTTGTACCGGCACCTTTAATTTGTGCTCCCATACTAATTAAGAAATTAGCCACATCTACAACTTCAGGTTCTTTTGCTGCATTTTCAATAACAGTTTGTCCTTCTGCATGTACCGCAGCTAACATAATATTAATTGTAGCACCAACACTCACCATATCTAAAAAGATATTAGCTCCTTTTAATTGTTTAGCTTCAATTTTCATTGACGTGTCACTAGATTCATCGATTTCTGCACCTAATGCCTTAAAACCTTTAATATGTTGATCGATTGGACGTGGCCCTAATGGGCAACCACCTGGAAGCCCAATGACACACTTTTTAAATCTTCCTAGCATTGCTCCCATCATATAATATGAGGCTCTTAAAGATTCAACTTTATTATTGGGTAATGGTGCATTTTCAATTTCAGTTGTATCAACATCTAATTTAGTACCGTCTAATTTTGTTTTAATATTTAAATCTTCTAATAAGCTAACAAGTGTTTCTACATCAGAGATTTGTGGTAACCCATCTAAATTCACTTGTCCATGGGCTAATAAAGTAGCAGGAATGATTGCTACAGCACTATTTTTAGCACCACTAATATTCACTTCTCCTTTAAGTGTCTTTCCACCTCTAATTTTGATTACCTCTTGAGCCATATCTTTTTCTCCTTTGTTTCCTTCATTTGTTAAAAATTTACATTATTAGCATTATAAAATAATTTTACTTTGTTTGTAAAATAGTTCATGAATACATAGTTGGTTCAACATTATGTTATATCATGTTCATCAAAAGTTACGAATTTAAAGTTTGTTTCCTCCGCATTAAATTGTTCTGATTTCCATATGCCAACAATACTATATTTTTATTTAGTATGCTTAAAACTTATGCAATTTTATAAATTTCGTAATCATTATAGCATAAAAATAAGCCATTAAACCTAGGTTTAATGGCTTATTAAAAGATATTTAATTATTTAGCACGGTTAGAAGTACCGAATTCTTTAATTTTACCTTTAACTGTTGCTTTAATTGCTTCACGAGCAAGTCCTAAATATTTACGTGGATCGTAAACTTCAGAATCTTTGTTTAATACATCGCGAACAGCTTTAGCTGAAGCAATTTGGTTTTCAGTGTTAACATTAATTTTAGCAGTACCATAAGGAATTGCTTTTTGGATATCTTTAGTTGGGATACCAGTACCACCATGTAATACTAATGGTAAACCAGTTGAAGCACCAATTTCTTCCATTTCTTTGAAACCTAATTTTGGTTCACCTTTGTAAGGACCATGTACTGAACCTAATGCAGGCGCTAATGTATCGATACCAGTTTTTTCAACTAGTTCTTGACATTCCTTAGGATCTGCATAGATGACACCGTCAGCTACTACATCGTCTTCTTGACCACCAACTGTACCTAACTCAGCTTCTACTGAAACGCCTCTTTCGTGAGCATATTCAACCACTTTAGAAGTGATTTCAACATTTTCTTCAAAAGGACTGTGAGAAGCGTCAATCATTACTGAAGTGAATCCAGCATCAATTGCTTCTTTACATTTTTCAAAGCTTGAACCATGGTCTAAGTGGATAGCTACTGGTATTGTAATGTTTAAGTCATGCATTAAACCTTCAACCATTTTAACTACTGTATAGAATCCGCTCATGTAACGAGCAGCTCCTTCAGAAACACCTAAAATAACTGGTGCATTCTCTTCTTGTGAAGCTTCTAAAATAGCTTGTGTAAATTCTAAGTTATTTAAGTTGTATTGACCAACCGCATAACCATTTTCTTTTGCATCGATTAACATTTCTTTCATTGAAACTAAAGGCATTATAGTTCCTCCTTGAGTGCTTGAGCACGTATTTTTTCAAACTCATTATAACAAAATTACAACTTAAATGCATTCGAATAGATGATTTAAAATTTACAATTTTCACAATCCTTACCACTACTCGATTTGAAAACGTATCCAATTATAATTAGTTATAATCATTGCAATCAATTATGGCTTTATTTACAATATTTTAATGAATAGAATGGAGGTAGAATATGTCAAAAATACTCAATACGCAATTAATAGGTATCTTAGATAGAATTGAAAAACAAGCTTTAGATGTACAAATGGGGGCACAATGTTTAATACAAGCCATTGGTGGCGAAGGCCATGTTTATATTAAAGGATATGACGATTTGAAATTTTATGAAGACTTCATCCTACATAGTCATGAAAAGTTAAAATCAAGCTTACCTTTAACAGATTTAAACAGCTTTGAAGAATTAGATACAACAGACCGCGTATTTTTATTTTCACCTACATACAATGAAGACGTCGAACGTGACGTAAATAAACTAATAGAGACTGATATCGACTTTGTTCTTGTATGTAATCACCCTAAACGAGATGATTTTCCTGAACATTTAATGCATTTTATCAATCTATCAACGCCAAGACCTATCGTATACACTGAAGATTACGATAAGATTGTACAACCTCACCCTATTGCTTTTAACTATATCTATTATGATATTTATACTCAAATGGTTGAAATGACACGTGATTTAGAATTATAAAATAACAAAGCCTATGGGTATGAACTAATTCATATCCATAGGCTTTATTAATATTATTGTTGTTGATGTTTTAAAGCTGCTTCAACAAAAGCTTTAAAAATGGGTTGTGGTCTATTTGGTCTAGATAAAAATTCTGGATGGAATTGACATGCAATAAAGAAATCTTTCTCTGGAATCTCTACCATTTCAATTAATCTTCCATCTGGGCTTGTACCAGAGAATACCATTCCATTAGCCTCTAATTGCTCTCTATAATCATTGTTGAATTCATATCTATGACGATGTCTTTCTTCAATATTATTTTCATTATAAATAGAATGTGCTAAAGTACCTTCTTTAATTGTACAAGGATATAATCCTAATCTTAAAGTACCACCTAAATCTTCAATATCTTTTTGTTCAGGTAATAAGTCAATAATTGGATGTGGTGTACTAGGATCTAATTCAGCTGAATGTGCACCTTCTAATCCTAAGACATTACGTGCAAATTCTACTGTAGCGAGTTGCATGCCTAAACAAATACCAAAGTATGGCACATTATTTTCGCGCGCATATTTAATGGCTGAAATTTTACCTTCGCTGGCACGGAAACCAAATCCACCCGGCACTAGAATACCATCTACATCAGAAAGGTAACTTGCAACATTTTCATCAGTTACTAAACTTGAATCTATCCATTTAACTACAACATCTTTTTTGAATGGATAACCTGCATGTTTAAGTGATTCTACCACAGATAAATATGCGTCTTGTAGGCTTACATATTTACCAACTAAACCAATGGTAATCTTACCATCTAAACTATTTACAGTATCTAGTAAATGCTGCCATTCATCTAATTGTGTTTCATATTTTGCGTTTAATTGTAGACGTTTAATAACAATGTCGTCCATTTCTTGTTTACTCAACTGTAGTGGAATCTCATATAATGAATCAGCGTCACGACATTCGATAACACTTTCTTTATTAATATCGCAGAATAAAGCAATTTTATCTTTTAAGTCTTGTGTCATTTCATATTCAGTACGAACAACAATTAGGTCTGGTTGGATACCTAATCCACGTAATTCTTTAACGCTATGTTGTGTTGGTTTAGTTTTCATTTCGCCTGCTGCTTTGATATATGGTAATAGTGTACAGTGAACATACATTACATTTTCTCTACCTAAGTCACTTCTAATTTGTCGAATTGCTTCTAAGAATGGTAAAGACTCAATATCCCCTGTTGTACCACCAATTTCAGTAATAACAACATCAGCATTAGTACTTTCACCAGCTAATAACAAGCGCTCTTTAATTTCATTAGTGATGTGTGGAATAACTTGTACTGTTCCACCTAAATAATCACCACGACGCTCTTTTTTCAAGACGTGTGAATATACTTTACCTGCAGTTACGTTTGAATATTTATTTAAATTGATATCGATAAAACGTTCATAGTGTCCTAAATCTAAATCCGTTTCAGCCCCATCATCAGTTACAAAAACTTCACCATGTTGATAAGGACTCATTGTTCCTGGATCGACATTTAAATACGGATCAAATTTTTGAATCGTAACTTCAAGACCTCTATCTTTTAATAATCTTCCTAAAGAAGCAGCAGTAATCCCTTTACCTAATGATGAAACTACGCCACCTGTTACAAATATAAACTTTGTCATGATTTGACCTCCTGAATTTTATTAGAGTTTGCATATTATTTGCTTAAAATCAAAAGCATTTACTATAAATTAAGTATGTATTTAATTTGAAAGGAACAATGTGTTTAATACATTCACATATACTTTTCTATTTACATGTCACAGTGTATTTGATAGTTACTTTGAAATAATATTCATTCTACAACATTAAACATTACATTGGAATCTTATTTTATTAAAATAAAAAAAACGCTCCCTCTCACATATTTGTAAGGGGAGCGTATAACATTTATACACGTGTCCTATTTAAAGGAGCCCAAATAAAATTCTATCATTTTTAAACTAAAAGTCAATTAGAAATTTAGCTTTGATATTCTTCTTCCTCTTCTTCATCATCAAAGTCATCATCTTCATCTTCATCTTCTTCGTCGATAACGATATCAGTTTCATTAATTTCATCTTCGACTTGTTCATCTTCAGGATCATTTAATGTTTCTTGATCATCGGTAACTGCTGGAATATCATCATCGTCATCCGCTTCATCTTCACCTAATAATTTAAGGTTTTTATCTTCTTCGTCATCGTCATCAAGAATATCAAATTTTTGAATAGTTGGTGCAATTTTTTCTTCAATATCATCTACAGAATACCAATCGCGAATTCCCCATTGGTTTTCACCGATATTTAAAAAGCGACCATCAGTATTTAAATCTGTATAGAATTGAACAACACGATTTTCAATTTCATCGTATTCATAATTACCTAAGGCTTTGAATTCATCAATAATATCGTATAAATTCATTGTTTCGCCTTTTTCATTTAGAAGTGTGTAAGCCATATCGATAAATGATTTTTCATCTACCATTTCTTTAGTGTAATCTTTAATTTTCATTATAAAATACTTCCTTTCAAAGGATTTTTATCTTAAACTAGTAGGTCAAATTTCGTTAATTAATAGTAACAAAAATAAATTATAAATGACAATGGGCGTTTACGCAATCTCTGTTAATAATTTATATATTTTTCAAATAGAATGTAATCCTCTGCTTGTTCTACTTCAACAAAGTTACTATTAATACACAGTGGACTTAATTCGTTATTTTCTCCATACAAAGTAATAGATAACACCTTAATATTATCAAAGTTCTTACGTATATAAGTTGGTAATTGTCTTAATGCACTTTCAGCTATACCTTCATTTCGATGCGTTTTATTAACTTCAATTCCAGAAATACGCATTCTATCATCAATCTGTTCAATACCAATAAAACCTACTTTTTCTCCATCCTTGAGTAAGTTAATTAAATGAATATTAGCTTCTTCTGAAGATTCGTTCTCAACGAGTTTCAAGGAAGACACATGTTTAGAATCTAAATCTAAATAATACAATCTTTCTTTACCAATTGGTCCTTCTTCTTTAGTAGCTGTATGCATAAAACCTGCACGTTCATACACGTTCCAAGCTGCTTGATTCTCAGCATCAACAACTAAAAATAGATGATTAAAGTCCGGGAACAATGCTTGTACATATTGAGGTAAATACATCATCATTTTAGTACCATAACCATGTCCTTGGTATCGTTCATTAACTGACAATGATCGTACATAAACGACATTTTCAGGCGTATCATACCCTTCATGTTGATAATATTGATGTAATACAAAGAACCCCACAACTTCTCCATCTTTATTCTTCGCAATATTAGCAACACGATTGTCATCATTAAGTGCTTCTTTTAAAACTGTTTTAGGTAATGAAGAATAGATTTGCTGTCTCTCACTTAGTTCAAAATTTAATATATCCGTACGATATTTTTCTTCAAAGACTTGAATCGTTATATCTTCAAATTGCTTTTTTATATTCATAAGTTAATCCCCTTATCTTTAATTACTCACTTATTATATATTACTTTACCCTATTGTAATACGAATTCTCATATAATTTAAAATATCTACCAAATAAAATGTATACAAAGTCCTATTTTAGAATTGTAATTTAATTGCATTGTTTTATGAGTTCATTTTTTAAATAAAATAAACTCTTGTATTTCGCTTAATTTATTATACTATTATGGGTGATGGATTTTTGATTTGAGGTGAATGTGGAAATGAAAATAGGAATCGATGCTGGTGGAACTTTAATTAAAATCGTTCAAGAATTCGAAAATAAACGTAAATATCACACCGAACTAACCATTAATATTGATAAAGTGATTCAGTGGTTAAACCAAATTGAATTCGAGAGTTTAAGTTTGACTGGTGGTCAAGCAAGTATTATAGCTGAACAACTATCAAAACCAACTCAAAATTTTGTTGAATTTGATGCTGCTTCAAAAGGACTAGGTATTTTACTTAAAGAACAAGGTCATGATATTAATCAATATATTTTTGCCAATGTAGGTACAGGTACTTCACTTCATTATTTTGATGGTCAACAACAACAACGTGTTGGAGGTATAGGTACTGGTGGCGGTATGATTCAAGGTCTTGGTTATTTATTAAGCCAAATTTCAGATTATAAACAATTAACAGATTTGGCTCAAAAAGGTGATAGAGATACGATTGATTTAAAAGTCAAACATATTTATAAAGATTGTGAACCCCCTATTCCTGGTGATTTAACAGCCGCAAACTTTGGTAATGTTTTACATCATTTGAATGAAGACTTTTCATTAGAGAATAAATTAGCCTCTGTTGTGGGTGTTGTGGGAGAAGTTATTACAACGATGTCTATTACAGTTGCTCATGAGCATCAAACTGATAATGTTGTTTACATCGGTTCATCATTTAACAATAATCCGTTATTACGTAAAGTAATCGAAGATTATACTGTATTAAGAGGATTCAACCCATTTTACATTGAACATAGCGCCTTTTCTGGTGCAATAGGCGCGATACATCTGAATGACAATCATTAAACTAAAAGGGAGGTCGAGACAAAAACTGTATGTCTCAACCTCCCTTTTAAATATTAGAATGTTGTTTCGTTAGATAATTTTTGTGCTGATACTATTGTTCCGATGACACCTGGTTTTAAATCTATTCCAACACCTTTATCGTCATCACGTAATTTATCTAACCACTCACCAAACACACTGGCCTCAATTTCAATTAAATCACATTCTTCAAAGTCTTCCTCTTGAACTTTTTGAGCTCTTTTCTTTAAGCTCCAAACTGGCATAATTTGTGGTTTATCTTCTCTTCCATCATCTATTAAAATAAAGTTTTTTTCGTTCTTATTAGTTAGTCCATACACATGATCATATTTCGCTACATCTCTAACAAATTCTTTAACTCTAATTTTATCTAATTCTGACATCAATTCTCGAGTGACATCATATATATTGACAAGTTTACCTGTATTATCGTTTGTCGTATCAATCATTACTTTATCCGTTTCATCAAATAATTCATCTAAGTCATATGCGACAAAGCGATCTAAATCTAATTGTATTAATTTATCATAATTGATTTCGTTATCATTTAAATATTGCTTCGCAGTGTCTGCATCTGTCCATACAGCTACATAGGTCTGTTCATTTTTCATTAAACGTACTATTTTTTTATTTTTTGAAGCAAAATAAATATATTCATTTATTAACATTTCTTTGAAAAACGATTCCTCTTTGTAAGACATTTTACACCCTCGATTCATAGATATTCTTTTATTCCTTACTTAAAATATTAAAATACTCATTAATGTTAGTCAATACGATAAGAATCGTATACCTAACACTCACTTTTTTCATTATTCCTTAAAAAAACTCTTAAAAATTAAGCTTATCACTTAAATTTTAAGAGTTATTACAATATCATTTAATTTTTTAATTCTTCTAAAAATGCTTTCTCCAATTGTTGAATCGATGCTTTGTCTTTGCCATGCCATATACATCCAAATCTAGAACCTACTTTATTCTTACCATACCAATCACCATCATAATATGATAAAGGATATAGAACACCTTTTTTCACATATTTTAAGATGGTATTGAAGAAATGGTCATTATCTCCATCTGAGAAATAACTGTAGAATTTATGATATCCGTTTGTTAATTCATCAGATAATAGTAGCATACTCGTTGAACCATTTTGTCTAAAGTTTAAATCAATGGCGTATACGTCATGATGTTCATCTAACAATAAATCAAATCCAGCAACACCAAAGAAACCTAACCCTACACCAATTGACATAATTTCACGACCTGCGTCTATGACATGTTGTGGCACATCTTCTACATTTTCATTACCGTTATAGAAACCATAATCATTTGTTAATTGTCGCGCGGTACCTAAGTATTGAATACCAATGTCTTCGGAATAAGCAAATTGAACGCAATAGTTTTGTACGGCTTCAATTTTTTGTTCAATAATTAATTGATCAGTTGCTTCTGTTGCTTCTTCAATACGTTTTTGAGCTTCGGCTAGATCATGATCATTGTAACAAATCATCACACCATATCCTCCAGCAGTTGGTAAATCATCCCCTGGCTTAATGACAAAAGGATATTTCCAATTCTGTATCGCATCTTTGAAAGACTCAATAGGTACAATCTCTCTCTTTGGAAGATATTTACCATTCGTCCATTCTGGGATTCTTGCTTTATTGTTAAGCGCAACAAACACATCTTTATTTAATGCATAGTATGACTTCTCTAATACATCGTCGTCATGAATATATTGGAAGTATAATTTTTTATTATTTTCATATGCCAATTTTTTTATTAAAGATTCATAAGTTTGTTGATCTCTAAACTGATAAATATGAGGCGGGATTTGTTTACCCACCTCTTTAAATAGGGTCTCTAATTTAGAAGTTACACTCGCTTCATGTACAATAACCGGAAACTGATTGGCAATTAATAACTCTCGGCCAGTTAAAAAATTAGATTGATGTTCATCAGGCTTTAACCATGGATTAGATATATATGAAGGCCTAGATGTATAAACAACATCATCATTATATAAATCGCTTAATGTTAATTTGGGACTATATACGTTTTCACTCATGATTTCACATGTCCTTTCATATGATGATGTTCTTCAACTATTTCATCGAATAATGTTTGATTTTTAATTATTTCTAATCCCATTAAGGCCATAATTTTTGCGCCTTTGATGAGTGCTTGATCACCTTGTAAACTAGCTGCTGCTTCTCTAAACCGGTGTGTGTGCCCTACTAAATTTCTTGATCCAATTTTAATGTGCGGATGAATTGTAGGTACAACATGACTAACATTACCTGTATCAGTTGAACCATAACCGAAGTCATCATCAATGACTGCTTCACCCATTTCAATGGCATATTTTTCGAATAAATCGTCCAATTTTGGTGATTTGATTAACTCATTGACACCATTTTGAATTGGACCAAATTCATAATCACAACCTGTTTGAATTGCGGCACCCCTTGCAATTTGTTTTACTTTTTCTGTTAAAACATCTAATTCTTTTCTTGACGTGGCTCTTGTGTAAAACCGAGCATGTGTAAAATCAGGTATAATATTGGCTGCTTTACCACCATCTAATATGACACCATGGACACGTTGACTCTTTTTAATGTGTTGTCTTAGTTGCGCTACACCATTAAAATATGAAATCATAGCATCTAATGCGTTTCTAGCTTCATCCGCATTCTCAGAAGCATGTGCACTTTTCCCATAAAATTTAACATCTAATACATCAACCGCTAATGTATTTATCGTTTTGTATGTTTCATTGCCTGGATGTACCATTAATGCAATATCTATTTCATCAATAATACCTGCTTTAACATAAGATGCTTTAGCACTTCCATTTTCTCCGCCTTCTTCTGCAGGACATCCGAGTACCACAACTGAACCGCCGATATCGTCAATGACTTGTTTTAAAGCAATGCCACCTAATGTGCTTGCCGTACCGATAATATTATGTCCACATGCATGACCTAGTCCCGGTAAGGCATCATATTCTGCTAAAAAGCCAATAGCTGGACCTTCTTTATTCGAATCATATCTAGCTATAAATCCTGTAGCATGTCCAGCAATATCTGTTTCGATTTCAAATCCATTCGCTTTCAAACTATCGATCAATGTTCTTGAAGCGAAGATTTCTTCATTACCAAGCTCTGGTCTTTCATGTATTCGGTGACTCATCTCTACATAATCATATTTATTATTTTCAATATAATCTAAAATATCTTGTTTCTCACTCATATTACCTAGCTCCCATTCTACAAATGCACTATAATGACCACATCTATCATTTAATTATTACTTATTCTATCGGATTTAGATTTAAATGTCATTACATTTATTTATAATTACACAATTTTCTCACTATTCAAACTTGTATTTTAGTAAAAGATACTGTTACCTCGAAATTGTAAAAACAAAACAGTATTGTTACAATTTAGTTATTAATAAATTGTTGTTTCGTATATTTGAGGAGGAAAATATAATGCCCAAAATGAACGTAGAAAGTTTTAATTTAGATCATACAAAAGTGGTTGCACCATTTATTCGATTAGCAGGCACAATGGAAGGACTAAATGGCGACAAAATTCACAAATATGATATTCGTTTTAAACAACCTAACAAAGAACATATGGAAATGCCTGGTTTACATTCACTAGAGCATTTAATGGCGGAAAACATCAGAAATCATACAGATAAAGTAGTAGATTTAAGCCCAATGGGATGTCAAACAGGATTTTATGTTTCATTTATCAACCATGATGATTATGAAGATGTATTAGATATTGTTGAAAAAACTCTCCATGATGTGTTAAACGCAACAGAAGTCCCTGCATGTAATGAAGTACAATGTGGTTGGGCTGCTAGTCATTCATTAGAAGGTGCCAAAGAAATCGCGCAAGCGTTCTTAGATAAACGTAATCAATGGCACGACATTTATGGCAATGCTAAATAGCACTATATATGTATAAAATAAGCCAGGATGTTAGCTTCATTGCTAACATCCTGGCTTATTTAATCTTATAATTTTTTAACTAAACCAATCAGTACAAATTGTAATGGTAAACGTAACCATAATGCCCATGCCGGCACTTCTTTATCACCAAGTGGTAATTTTTTTCTCGCCATATAAACATTTGCAGGTAAAACTGCTAATAAGAATAAATTTATTCCTTTTTTCAACCAACTTGCTGGGCGTTTAATAAGTAAAGCAATACCAAAGAATATTTCAAATACGCCAGTTACAAGTACTGCTGTTTTTTGTAATGGTAAATAGTCAGGCACAATGTTTCTAAACTGTCTTTCTCTCGTAAAATGTAATACACCTGCTGTTCCAAAACTAATACCTAATAGCCATCTTAGAAATTTCATTCGTGTTCCACTCCCATTTCTTTTAAATAACTTTTTCCAAATTCGGGCATTTCTACGTTGAAATTATCTGCAATTGTTGCACCTATTGAACTAAATGTTGTATCTCCAGGCAATTCATGATACTGCTTGATTTTAGGACTAAACATTAGTACAGGTATATACTCTCTAGTATGGTCGGTACCTTCAGCTGTTGGGTCATTACCATGATCTGCTGTAATAATGACTAAATCATCTTCATTTAAATTGTCGATCAGCTCTGGTAATCGATTATCAAAGTCTTTGATTGCTTGTGCATATCCTGGTTTATCACGACGATGACCATAAAGAGCATCAAAATCAACTAAATTGAGAAAACTTAATCCATTGAAATCTTTTTTTACAACATTAATTAATTGATCCATGCCATCCATATTGCTTTTAGTTCGAATAGCTTCAGTTACACCTTCACCATCATAGATATCATTAATCTTTCCGATTGCAATAACATCATAGTTATTATCTTTCAATTCATTCATAACTGTTTTACCAAACGGCTTTAATGCATAGTCATGACGATTAGATGTACGTGTGAAGTTACCAGGTTCACCAACATATGGTCGAGCAATAATTCTACCAATTAAATACTTAGGATCTTTGGTTAGTTCTCTGACTTTCTCACATATATCATATAGTTCTTCTAAAGGTATCACATCTTCATGAGCAGCAATTTGAAGTACCGGGTCAGCACTTGTGTATACAATCAAATCACCGGTTTTCATTTGATGTTCGCCCCACTCATCAATAATTTGAGTACCAGATGCAGGACGGTTAGCAACAACCTTTCTACCTGTCATATTTTCAATTTCTTGGACTAATTCATCAGGAAAACCATCTGGGTATACTTTAAATGGTTGCATAATATTTAATCCCATTATTTCCCAGTGACCTGTCATTGTGTCTTTACCTACAGAAGCCTCACTTAATTTTGTATAAAAAGCTTGAGGTTCCTCGACACTTGAGATAACTGGTAATTGGTCGATATTACCTAATCCTAATCTTTCTAAATGAGGTAACGACTGATCAAAACCTTCAAGTGTATGCTTTAAAGTATGTGACCCTTCGTCATTAAATGCTGCGGCATCAGGGCCTTCGCCAATACCAACTGAGTCCATCACAATTAGATGCACACGTTTAAATGGTGTAGTCATATTTACATCTCCTACTCGGTAATTATTTTGTGTATTAATGTTGGTGTGTAACCTTTACTATCAATTTTAATACTTTCATTTAATTTATCAAATATATCATTCACATTTTCTTGATTACTATGGATGGTTAGGATAGACTCACCAGCATTTACTTTGTCACCGACTTTTTTGTTTAAAACGATACCCACACTTAAATCGATGTCGTCTTCTTTAGTTTGTCTACCTGCACCTAACATCATTGATGCAACACCAATTTCATTAGCTACCATTTCTGATATAAAACCATCTTTTTTTGCAGTATAGTCTATTTTATATTTCGCATCTTCAAGACTGTCAGGATGTTCTATTACGCTTACATCACCGCCTTGATTTCTAATAAAAGTTTTCATTTTATCTAAAGCTTTACCAGATTGAATCGATGCTTCCAATAGTTCACGTGCATCTTTTAAATTATCTGCTTTCTCGGCAAGCACAACCATTTGCGAACCTAATGTAAGTACCAATTCATTTAAGTCCTCTGGACCATATCCTTGCAGTGTTTCAATTGCTTCTTTTAGCTCTAAGCCATTACCAATCGCGTTACCTAAAGGTTGGCTCATATCAGATATAATCGCCATTGTATTTCTACCAACACTATTACCAATACTTACCATCGCATGCGCTAAGGCTTCAGCATCTTCTAGTGTCTTCATAAATGCGCCACTACCAGTTTTGACATCTAATACAATCGCGTCAGCTCCGGCTGCAATTTTCTTACTCATTATTGAAGATGCTATTAACGGAATGGAATTGACAGTTCCTGTAACATCTCTTAGTGCATATAACTTTTTATCTGCTGGTGTAAGGTTACCTGATTGTCCCATAACTGCGACCTGATTCTCGTTGACTAACTTAATAAATTCATCTTCAGTTAATTCAACATAAAAACCATTAGCAGACTCTAATTTATCAATTGTGCCACCGGTATGGCCTAAACCACGACCACTCATTTTAGCTACTGGTACGCCAACTGAAGCCACTAAAGGCGCTAGTACTAATGTTGTTGTATCCCCAACACCGCCTGTAGAGTGTTTATCAACTTTAATCCCTTCGATATCAGATAAATCGATAACTTCTCCGGAATTAACCATTGCCATTGTTAAGTGAGCACGTTCTTCTTCATTCATATCTTGAAAAAAGATTGCCATAGCTAAGCTTGAAGCTTGATAATCTGGTATTTCTCCGTTGGTATAACCTTCAATGAAGAATTCGATTTCTTCCTTGCTTAATGATTTCCCATCACGTTTCTTTTCAATAATATCTATCATTCTCATAAAAACAGCCCCTTTTTAGATGTTTGTTTCTTGATTTATTTTTCTTTACTTTAATGAGATGAATTAATAACTTGAATCCGATTCTAACCCTTGAATAATTTGAACTCCTGCACTTGCACCAATACGTGTAGCACCAGCTTCTAACATTTGATTAAAATCTTCTAAATTACGTACACCGCCTGAAGCTTTTACTTCTAAAGCATCTCCGACTGTGTCTTTCATCAACTTAACGTCTTCAGCTGTAGCACCACCACCAGCAAATCCTGTTGATGTTTTAACAAAGTGTGCACCAGCTTCTTTTGCAAGCTCACAAGCTTTTACTTTTTCTTCATTTGATAATAAAACTGTTTCAATGATGACTTTAACCGTCTTACCATTTGCTGCAGTTACTACACTCTCTATATCCTCTTTGACATCGTTAAAGCGCTTATCCTTTAAAGCACCAATATTAATTACCATATCAATTTCTACAGCACCGTTTTCTATCGCATTTTTCGTTTCAAATGCTTTTACTTCTTTAGTGGATGCTCCAAGTGGAAAACCGATGACAGTACATACTAAGACGTCTGTCCCTTTTAATTGTTCTGCTGAATATTCCACATGTGTTGGATTAACACAAACCGATTTAAAACCATATTCCTTGGCTTCACTGATTATTTTATCGATTTGTTCACGTGTTGATTCAGGCTTTAACTGTGTGTGATCTATATATTTTGCATAATTCATTAAAAGGTCCTCCTCACTTTTTTACAATGCAATTTTCGTCCATCTCATTTGGTGAACAAATGCATTCGTTTAACATACCCTTCATCTATATAGTACAAAAATTAGCAATAAATTTAAACAAATGTTATCTTAAACATAATCATGTATTTAAGGAGAAGATAACAAATGACAAATGGTACACCTCATATTCAACCAAATGGAGTTAAAATCGCTAAAACAGTATTAATGCCAGGTGATCCGCTACGTGCAAAATACATCGCCGATAATTTCTTAGAAAATGTTGAACAATTCAATGAAGTTCGTAATATGTTTGGATATACTGGAACGTATAAAGGTAAAGAAATTTCTGTTATGGGTTCTGGTATGGGCATTCCTAGTATAGGTATTTATTCATATGAGCTTTATCATTTCTTTGATGTAGATACAATTATTCGTGTAGGTTCATGTGGAGCATTACAAGAACATGTAAATTTATATGATGTCATCATCGCACAAGCTGCATCTACTAACTCAAATTATGTAGATCAATATCAAATTCCTGGCCATTTTGCACCTATCGCTGATTTTGATTTAGTTACAAAAGCGAAACAAGCTGCAGATGACATCGGTGCGGTATCTCATGTCGGTAACGTTTTATCATCAGATACTTTTTATAATGCAGATGAAACGTTTAATGATGCATGGAAGAAAATGGGTATATTAGGTATTGAAATGGAATCAGCCGGATTATATTTAAATGCTATCCATGCTGGTAAAAAAGCATTAGGTGTTTTCACAGTAAGCGACCATATCTTACGAGATGAAGCAACAACTGCAGAAGAACGTCAAACATCATTTACACAAATGATGGAAATTGCATTAGAAATAGCTGAATAATATAAAAGCCAAGCACATTGATTTAGATGTGCTTGGTTATTTTAATAAAATTTATCATAATAATTATAAATTATTAAGTTGCTATTAAAATATTTTACATGAAAAGCTAAGAGGCACTTTGTTTAACAAAGTGCCTCTTAGCTTGATTTTATAGTCATCCTATTTACCTAAATAAGATTGTAACATCCAATTATGTTTATCTACTGACGTTTGCATGCCGATAAACATATCTTCAGATACATCGTCGCCAGCTTCACCTGCTACTTTAATAGCATTTTCTAATTGTTTAGAAATGTTTGTGAAATCTTTAGATAATTCTTCAACCATTTGTTCAGCAGCGTAACCTTTGCCAGCTTCTTCAACAATTGACATATCTAAACTCTCTTTCATAGTTCCAACAGGATTACCACCAACTGCTAGAATACGTTCTGCTAAATCATCTACATATTGTGCAGCTTCATTGTATAATTCTTCAAATTTTACATGTAATGAGAAGAAATTAGGTCCTTTTACATACCAATGGAAATTATGCAATTTAGTATAAGCTACTGTCCAGTTAGCAACTTGTTGGTTTAACTCTTTTACTACATCATTATGATTTGTCATATTAATATTCGCTCCTTTTACTACCTTTAACGCTTTGTTTATACTCTTATTATATTAGAATTATTATAATCTGTAAAGTAAAATGATACGTTTTTTTATAATGATTATAAATAAGTTCATATGATATTCACAAATAAATCTCAGCATTTAAAGATATAATTGTTCATCAATGATTTCATTAATAATATTTAGTCCAAGTATTCTCAATTAAGTATTATAATTGAGAATCAACCAATTTGACATGTGCATTATCATCTAAAAAGAATGATTTCTCATAAACATTAGGTTGATGCCAATGTGTGCGCCACATTTTATCTCTATTATTAGCAAATAATTGATAACCCAAATTCCTAATGGATTTAGGTATGGCATATAATAATAAACCTAATAATTTATACTGATTAGGTAATGACGTAATGAGTGAAGCAATCGCTGTAGATTCATATTCAATATGGTCTCCATCTACTACTATTACGCTATTTCTATTCTTCGCTTCCGGATGTTGATTAAACAAGCGTTGGCCATACTCACCTTTTAATGTCGCAAATTCATATTTATGTGATAACCCTTTTTGAATTAACCATATCGCATAGTTATAGCAATAAACACAATTACCATCATAATAAATGATTGCCATATTAAACTCACTCCTTTTTAACTCATTATGTATTTTTCCTATTCACCTTTTTATAAACAAATTATCCACTTTTTGATAAAAAATAAGTCGATTTTATGAATACAATCATAATTTACCTATTAAGTCATAGGATACTAAATGATTACTTCATAAAATCAACTTAGAGTTAGTCTTGGTTAACTTTTACAATTCTAGTATATTTTAAAAATTGTTGAGAATATTTTTGCTGAATTTCTTCTAATGAGTCATAAGTGACACCAATGATGTGCCAGTTAGGATTAAAATGATAAAATGAGTCTTTTTCTTTTGACCACTTAATCATATTACCTTCTTTGTTATATCTTGGTAATGTCACTTCATATCCTTCAAGAACGTTGATATAAGTTTGGAATATATCAGGATCGATTCTATTAAAGTTGTCGATTACAAGATAGCTTTTATCTTTCTTAGGCATATTTTGAGTGATAAAGCCTTCTCGATAGTATAACGCACCACTTTCGTTAGGAAGATATTTACCATATAACATATCTTCACTAAAATCTGGATGTCCAGATGTAATGATTGGATTGGCATTTGTTTTTTGTAACAAATCATTTGCAGCTTTTAAACCTTCTTCTTTTTTATCTACAACTAGTAGAATAAAAGGCTTAATTGTTGTTTCTTGGTGTTGCTCTTCTAATAAATTTGATTTCTCAACTGTTTCAAATGGATTTTTAATTCCATTATTATCGCTCATTTCTAAAATAGCATCATATTGAACTTGCGACATACTCGCTATTGCTTGCTTAGCGTTTTCTTGTAAGAAATATAAGTTTTTAAGCTTCGGATGCTTGTTCAAATGACCAAGTGATATTGGTGTTATATGTTTACCAAACATAATTTCAATAGCTGTACTATTGGTTCTGCCAGGAATTGGTGGTTTTTCATGAATATGTCTAGTCACTTCACCAACACCAATTACAGATTGGTTTTGATATTTATTGTAAATAATTACATTATCTCCAACTTCTAATTGTGTATAGAAGTGATAGCCATTTCGCTTAATACCATTGTAAGTATGTGTAAATATTGTGTAGTGCTTACCGGGTTCAAAATCTTCTGTTTCTGACAGGAAGAAATAACGCGGAATTTTGGTTTCACCTTTACCAAGTTGAACGATAAGATCAAATTCTTCTTTTCTAATTTGATTAAATAGTGTTTCTTTCATATTACTCATTCTAAAATCTAGTGCTTCACTACGCTTTAAATAATCTGTAGTTAAAGGATTTAACGTTTCATTAAATTTAAATTCAACTCTGATTTTATTTTGAGCACCTGCTTGAACACTTAGTATTTCTCCAAAACCTAACAAACCTGTATCAGTTTGTACTTGATAAAAGATGACTTGGTCACCGGCTTTTGCTTTTTTAAATGCTCTAAATCCTTGAGTAGGATTAAATTGTGCACCTGATTCAAATAATGTCGTTTGACCTACTAAAGGTTCATTATGATTCCATCTATTATAACCACAATTTAACCAAAAGTAATTGATTTCTTCTGTCATCACGAATCTCCTCACCTTATTATATGTAAAATAAGTTATTGTAATTACCTTATTATATCTAACACACCAATGCTACTACAACTATTTTTCAAATATTTTATTAAAAAGCAATCATTCAGGACTTAAATAATTAAAAATAGACTAATGCTAAAATCCGCATTAGTCTATATAGATAAATTATATTTAGTTATTATTTTAATAAAGACATTTTTTCAAATTTAATGAGAAGGTACGAAAGAACCAAGCAGTGGCAATAAATTAATCATAATACCACCTAATGATAGCATGGCACTTGTATCTTTATCTCGAAACGTGATAGCTGCGCTAAGAACGCCTATAATAGCAACCAACCTAGGTATCATTAATGAAGGATAATGTGGCATATTCAGAAACACACCAGCACCTGCAATCACTCCACATAGCAATGAAATATATAAAAACTGCTTCATAATTTGAACATCCTTTATTTAATCATTAGATATAACTTATTATTAAAGAAAAGTCACCTTCAAATACATTATCTAAATCCTCTGAAGTCAAAATAAAATGACTTCCCTTTTGAATATCAAAAATGTCACCGTCTGTAATTAATTTCCCTTCACCATCTATTACAGACACTAAACAAAATTCACGTGGCTTCATATAATTTAAAGTTCCTGAAATTTCCCATTTCACTATAGTGAAGAAATCATTAGAAACGATATGCGTACATTGATGACTTTCTATAATCTCTTTTTCTGGAACAATATTAGGTAGATCATTATTAAATGCCATGACATCTAATGCTTTATTAATATTAAGTTCTCTTGACTCCCCATTATGATTATCGCGTTGATAATCATAGACACGATAAGAAATATCCGAAGACTGCATAACTTCATATGCAACAATACCTGCACCGATACTATGAATTGTTCCAGCTGGTACAAAGTAAAATTCGCCTGACCTTACATTTACTTTTCTTAATGTATCTTCAACTGACCCATCGTCTAGATGCTTTTTAAATGTCTCTTTTGAATCTGCAGTTGTTCCTAGTATAATTTCAGACCCTTCCTCTGCATCTATCACGTACCAGCATTCTGATTTTCCGTATTGACCATTCTCATTTTCATAGGCATAAGAATCATCAGGGTGAACATGAATAGATAACGGGGATTCTGCATCAACAATTTTAGCGAGCAATGGAAAATCCTTGCTAGGAAACTCACCGAATAATTCTCGATGTTCTGTCCAAACTTGATCTAACGTTTGACCTGCGTATGGACCATTCTTAATTGTATTTTTACCATTAGGGTGAGCTGAGATACCCCAACATTCTCCAATTTGTTGATTGGGTAGTTGGTATCCAAAGTTTTCTAATTTATTACCACCCCACATTTTCTCATGGAAAATAGGTTTCAAAAACAGTGGCATGTCTACACCTCCATTACTCTTGATGTTTATGTAAATATCGTTGACCAATGATTTATCAACGATTCGTATTCTACGTATGTACTTATTGATGTTTAAATCAACGATTAATATATTTAACTCACTATATGTGATTGTATCACAATTCATATTTTTATGGTTAAGATGATTTTTGACTATTTTCAATCGATATTCACGTCATTTATTACTTTTAAATATACTATTTTATTATATTTAAGGTAATCTTCGTCATTATATCAATTTATAATACAAATGAATAGTAACTGTATGTATTATTATTTAGGGTTAAAAAGTATAAAAAATATATAGGCCAAGCAGATTTCTGCTCGTCCTATATATTTATATGTCGCTATATTTACTACTTCATTATTCGTAAGATTTTAATGCATCATTAATGGATTCATTACCAGATACAATTTGAAATTCTTGTTTGCTAAATTTATCTGAAGTTATTACATGTTTTAATACACTGGCTACATCTTCACGTGGTATGGAACCATAACTGTCAAAATATAAATCTGCTTTTATTTGTCCTGTACCTTGGTCATCTTTAAGGCCACCTGGATGCACAATAGTATAATTTAAATTAGAATGTCTTAAATAATCATCCGCATAGTGCTTAGCGATAGTATATGGTTTTAAGTCGCCACTTTGATCAAATGCTTCTCTTCTTGAATCGTATGTTGAAACCATTACATAATGCTTAATATCCGCTTCTTCACTTGCTTTAATTGTTTTTACTGCACCATCTAAATCTACATATATTGTTTTATCCGCTCCTGTACTACCGCCAGAACCTACTGAGAAAATGACTTTATCAAACTTTTTAAACTTATTCTTTAAATCTTCAATACTATCTTTTTCGACATCAATATTTAAAGCTTTAATACCATTATCCTCTAATGCTTTAACTTGTTCATCTTTTCTAACACCTGCAGTAAAATCAACATTATCATCTTTTAATTGATCAACCAATTTAGAACCCACGCCGCCATTTGCGCCTATAATCAAAATACTCATATCAAACGTCCTCCTTAAAAACTTATATTATTATTGTTACCTTTTTTATCATTATTTAAACGCCATAACTCTATTGACTAGATATGCAATGTAGATTATATTAATATATGAATACATATTCATATATAAAGAGGTGTTCGTATGACTGAAAAGTATATAGACCTATCTGATCAACATACCTTGGAACGTGTGACAGATATTTTTAAAGCTTTAAGTGATATTAATCGAATTAGAATTATGGAGTTATTAGCGTCAGGTGAAGCAAGTGTTGGTCACATTTCTCATTCATTGTCGTTATCCCAATCTAATGTGTCCCATCAACTAAAACTTTTAAAATCAGTAAAACTTGTGAAATCAAAACGTCAAGGTCAAAGTATGATTTATTCTTTAGATGACCAACATGTTTCTACTCTATTGAAACAAGCTATTCATCATGCGAGCCACCCTATAGAAGGTGAAAAATAATATGTCAACACATCATCATGATCATGCACATGGGCATGTACATACAAACAACAAAAAAATCCTATTAATCTCATTTATTATTATAGCCCTATTTATGTTAGTAGAAATTATTGGCGGTTTTTTAGCCAATAGTCTAGCCTTACTTTCTGACGGCTTCCATATGTTCAGTGATGCCCTATCACTTTTAGTCGCGCTCATTGCATTTATCTATGCAGAAAAACATGCAACAATATCTAAGACCTATGGGTATAAGCGCTTTGAAGTCTTAGCAGCACTTTTCAATGGTGTTACACTCTTTGTCATAAGTATACTAATTGTTATAGAAGCTATTAAACGCTTTTTCGCGCCACCAGAAGTTCAGTCAAAAGAAATGTTTGTCATTAGTATCTTAGGTTTAATTGTCAATGTTGTCATTGCACTTTTAATGTTCAAAGGTGGAGATACATCACACAATTTAAATATGCGCGGTGCATTCTTACATGTACTTGGAGACTTATTTGGTTCTATAGGTGCAATTGTCGCTGCAATATTAATTTGGACATTGGGTTGGTCTATTGCTGATCCGATAGCGAGTATTTTAGTTTCTGTTATTATCTTAAAAAGTGCCTATGGTATTACCAAATCTTCTTTAAATATATTAATGGAAGGTACACCGAACGATGTAGATTTAGATATCGTTAAACAAACTTTAATGAGAAACTCTGAAATCCAAAGCGTGCATGATTATCATGTGTGGACGATATCTAATGATATGAATGCATTAAGTTGCCATGCTGTCGTATCAGACACTTTAACTGTCAAAGATTGCGAACAATTGCTTAAACATATCGAACATGACTTGTTACATTTAAATATTCAACACATGACAATTCAATTAGAAACAGTGAATCATGATCATGACGAGACAACACTTTGTACTGGCGTTCATCATCATTAATAATAAAAAGTTGCCCCATCATTCAATTGATAGGGCAACTTTTTAATTACATAAATTTTTCAAATATAAGTTCTTTTGCAGGTACTTGTTTAGCTTCAAATCCTTCTAAAAATTCCTCATTATCGTATGCTAATTTAACTCTTTCTAATGAAATGTCTGTATCAGTAATCGTTACAATACCATAAACAGCGTGTGGACCATTGTTCAATCCGACAGCACCTGGGTTAAAATACATTTTATTTTTGTCATCAAACATATGCAAACGATGGTTATGACCAAATATGATTAAATCAGCATCTTTATCCGCAAATAATTGAGTCATTTCATTTTCATCATCTTTAACGATTGGACTAAACGGTTGTTCATCAATTGAAGATGACAATTTATCATTAGCGATTTCATAATGAATGAATAAAACTTTTTTTCCACAAATTGTTTTTTCGATATAACGTGGTAATTGATTGAGTTCTTCATAATATTCTTCATCTAAATGGCCAGCAATCCATCGATGGTGTTCATAAAATTTATCTTTTAAATCATCTGGATAAGGAGTGCCATTAACAACAGACATAATAGCTTCATCATGATTCCCTGCAATCATTTCCATATCGTCACGATCAAATATATGATCTAATACTTTATTTGTCTCGTGACCAATTCCAATGTTGTCACCAAGATTATAAATTTTATCAATATCTTCTCTGTTATCAATATCATCCAATACAGTTTCTAATGCATCAAAGTTACCATGCACGTCAGTAATAATTGCAAATTTCATGATGATATCTCCTTTCATTTTCAATTCATTAGAACATTTTAACACTTAATACCCTATTATGTTAGATATTAATTTGAAAAAGTCCAAATTTTTGATATTGTATTTATATTAACGAAAAGGAGTGCTTAAAATTTGTTTAAATATTACAACTTAGCATTTAAGAATGCTAAACCTCAGAATCTTAAAGCAATACTATTTACATTAGTAAGCTTTATCGTCATCTTTTTAATCGGTAGAGTGGCAATGGCTATGATTGGCCAACAAATCATGCAGTTGCAAATGATGATGCAATTCGGTCAACCAGTCGGACCATTACTTACACCGATTATTGGGCTTGCATTAGTCGTTATATTATTATTTATCTTTTTAGGTTATCAATTGATTGCAGGTGCGATTAATGTTATCTCAAAAGCAATTAGAAAAGAAAAAGTTAAGTTCACTGATTTATTTATCTCATTTAAAAAAGGTCATTATGGTAAAAGTGTGTTACTCGCACTAATCACAGTAGTATTATTTATCATTATGGGAGTCATTTTATTTTTAGTAAATAAATTGATTGGCCTTGCGCTATCACCATTATTTAATGCTGTCCAAGGACCTATTAGCGGCATGGATAATCCAATGCCTGCTTACCTAGCATTCCAAATTGGTGTAACTTTAATTGTTGGATTCATTACTTCAATCTTTTATTGGTTCTTCTTTGTGTTAATTATTAACTGCACAGCCGCATACGCAGAAAACCCAACAAAAGGACCAATTAAACTTTTCAAAGAAGGATTTAAAGCAATTAAAAATGGCCATAAAACTTGGTTAAAATTCTTTATTGGTATTTTATTAATCAATTTATTAATTACTATCATCACACGTGTATTAGTGACTCTTGTACAAATGGCAACTGGTAGTATGTCTCAAACAGTTGCTCAAGTATTATTAGTTATTTTACAAGTTATTGTTATTTTAGTAACACTATTTATTTACTATGCTTTATTAATGGGAATCGTTCAATATTTCGTACGTCGTGGCGAAAAAGTAACAACTGATTCTAAAAAAGGTAAAAAAGACAAAAAAGATAAAGCTATAAATAATAAAGATGCTAAAGCTAAATCAACACAATCTAGTCAATTACAAGATAAAACTGATAAAAGTGCTAATGATCATACAAGTCATTTAAAAGACTCAACACAATCTAATGCTCAAGATTCTAATAAAGACTTAAACGATAAAGCTACTCAACATAAAGAAGATTTATCAAATACAGCATCATCAAGAAAAGATGATTTAGAAAAAACAGCAAAAGATACAATTGATAAAAACAACCCTAATAACAAATAAAGAACAATTATAAAAGACGGCGTTCATTGGTTTTAAACCTTTGAACGTCGTCTTATTTTATTAATCTAATCACTATTCTAATTTAATCTAATAAGTGTTTTTCCAAATATTTAGCCGCACCATCTTCTTCATTTGTAAATTCTGTCACATCATTCGTCAATGCTTTAATCTCACTTCGAGCATTTTTCATTGCCACTGTATAATGTCCGAATTCAAACATAGCTCTATCATTATCACTATCACCCATTACAAGGGTCTCTTCTTGTTTTATATTAAAGTAATCAATCATTTCCTTAATACCTGTTCCTTTATCAGTATTATAAGCCATCGTTTCAGCATTATAACGTGAAGAGTTAGAAACACTAATATTAAGTGACACTTTATTTTGCTTTAATTCATCTCTGAAATGAGTGATTTTATCTAAGTTTGTATCAAATAAATATATTTTCGAATAGTCTTTATCTGGTAATGTTTCTACCCATTGAATTTTATCTTTGAGTGCTTCTTGTCTTGAGGCCCATTCGCTTTGCCCTACATTATTAGGTGGTGTATCTCCACCGCTAATCATATTTCTTATCCACTGCTCATCTTCTTTTAAGACAAGTCGTTGTTCCCCAAATGGAAATACTTCATAGTATATGTTTTGCTGTTGTGCTAATGACACTATACGCTTAACAGACTCGAGCGACATACTATGCTTATATATATTTTCATCATTTACTTCTCCAGTAGTACCATTTGAACTAATAATACCGTCTACTGAAAAACCTTCAGGAACAAGTTGATGAATTTCAGAATATGAACGTCCAGTTGCTAAAAACACTTTATAATCATGCTCTCTTAAAGCATTAATGACGTCTTTTGTATATTCTGATGCTCTGTTATCTTCATGTAAAATCGTACCATCCATATCTAAAAATATCGCTTTGATGTTGTCCATATTATCCTCCATAACGTAATGATATATTACTTAAAATTTTGTCATTAATTGAATAAAAGTGCAATAAAAATAACCCCTTCTCAGTTAATATTGACTAAAAAGAGGTTATCAAGTATGTTTTATAATTATTTCAATTTATCTAAATGATTATTCAACTGTTACTGATTTAGCTAAGTTACGTGGTTTATCAACATCAAGATCTCTGTGTAATGCAGCATAATAAGAAATCAATTGTAGTGCAACTACAGAAACTAATGGTGTTAATAATTCATGTACGTGAGGAATCACGTAAGTATCATCTTCTTTATCTAGACCTTCCATAGATATAATACATGTACTTGCACCGCGTGCTGCAACTTCTTTAACATTACCACGGATAGATAAGTTCACATTTTCTTGTGTTGCTAGTGCAATCACTGGTGTACGATCTTCAATTAAGGCAATTGTACCGTGTTTTAATTCCCCACCAGCAAAGCCTTCTGCTTGAATATATGAAATTTCTTTAAGTTTTAATGCACCTTCTTGGCTGACATTATAATCAATTGTACGACCAATAAAGAATGCATTTCTAGTTGTTTCAAGGAAATCAGTAGCAATTTTTTCCATTACTGGTGCATCGTCTACGATTGTTTCGATTGCAGTAGTCACTTTAGCTAATTCTCTCAATAAATCGATATCCGCTTCACGACCATGTGTTTTAGCAACGATTTGAGCTAAGATAGATAATACTGCTATTTGTGCTGTATATGCTTTTGTAGAAGCTACAGCTATTTCTGGACCAGCATGTAATAATAAAGTATGGTCTGCTTCACGAGATAATGTAGAACCAGGCACGTTCGTAATTGTTAATGCTTTATGACCTAACTTTTTAGTTTCAACTAATACTGCACGACTATCTGCAGTTTCACCAGATTGTGAGATATAAATGAATAGTGGTTTTTCAGATAATAAAGGCATGTTGTATACAAACTCAGATGCCACATGTACTTCTGTTGGAACACCAGACCATTTTTCTAAGAATTCTTTACCTACTAATCCTGCATGATAACTAGTACCTGCAGCAATAATATAGATACGATCCGCTTGTGAAACATCATTGATAATATCTTCATCAATTTTCAAGTTACCTTCATTATCTTGGTATTCTTGAATAATACGACGCATAACTGCTGGTTGTTCATGAATTTCTTTTAACATGTAGTGATCATAAACACCTTTTTCAGCATCTGAAGCATCAATTTCAGCAGTGTATGTTTCACGTTCTTGAACTTGACCATTAGCATCTTTAATAATCACTTCGTCACGTTTTACAATAACGATTTCATGGTCATGAATTTCTTTATATTCATTTGTTGCTTGTAACATTGCTAACGCATCTGAAGCAATAACGTTAAAGCCATCACCAACTCCAATTAATAATGGAGATTTGTTTTTAGCAACAAACATTGTGTCTTTATCTTCTTCATCTAACAAACCTAACGCATAAGAACCATGTAATAATGAGACTACTTTTGTAAATGCGTCTTCTGTTTCGAAACCTTGTTTAGAGAAATATTCAACTAATTGAACAATAACTTCTGTATCTGTCTCAGAAACAAACTTAACATCGCTTAAGTATTCACTTCTTAATTCTTCATAGTTTTCAATTACACCGTTATGTACAAGTGTAAAACGACCAGTTGTTGATTGATGTGGATGAGAGTTTTCATAATTTGGAACACCGTGAGTTGCCCAACGAGTGTGACCGATTCCAACAGTACCATCAATATCGCTACTATCAGCTACTTTTCGTAATTCTGCGATACGTCCTTTTTCTTTAAATACTTTAGTACCTGATTCATTTGCAACAGCTACACCTGCTGAATCATAACCTCTATATTCTAATTTTTCTAATCCTTTTAATAATAATTCCTTGGCATTATCGTAGCCAATATATCCTACTATTCCGCACATATTTATTTTTCCTCCAATTATTGAAATAACGTTAGTAACAATGATTTATTACCCATAATTTAGTTTAGTAATCTTCTATCATTATTATTTCGATACAACAAGTCACAAAAAAGTATTTGAACCCACTTGAAAATAAGCGTGATATTTTATCACACTTAGCATTCTAACGTCTTTCATTTTATATAATATTTACTGGCGATCTTATTAACTTTGTCCAATAGGTTGCCCTATTGTTTTACTTAATAAGCTAACGAATGAGCCACATCCGGGATAGCATCCGCCGATCTTTTCGATCACTATCCTCCTCGTCTACAAGATGTGCTTATAAGCTATAAGAATTTCAACATTTGAATTAAATTCTTAATTATTGCATTATAACAACAACTTGCACAGGCGCTTTGTAATATTTATCTTCTATCCTCCTTTCCATTAAAACCTATTGTACAATGACAATTTACTCAATTGCAAATATTTTCACAAGCTTTTTGTAAAAAATTCCTAGCGTAAATTGCATATGAATTTAATTGTTAACAAACTGTATATTTACATTCTCTTTACCTACATATAATAGAATTATTGTTGTCACGATTTATATGACAAATTCGAATTTTGTTCTTATTGTAGTAATGACCTTCTTAGATTTACAATATATATAGTCAAAATACTAATTTAAAAAGAGGTGTAGAAATGGCACAAACACAAGAGAAAAAAGGTTTCGGCCGTAAAGTTCAAGCATTCGGTTCTTTCCTTAGTAGTATGATTATGCCAAATATTGGTGCATTCATCGCTTGGGGATTTATCGCTGCAATTTTTATCGACAATGGTTGGTTACCAAATAAAGATTTAGCTCAATTAGCCGATCCAATGATTAAATTCTTAATTCCATTATTAATTGCATTTAGTGGTGGTCGTTTAATTCATGGATTACGTGGTGGTATTATCGCTGCAACTTCAACTATGGGGGTTATCGTTGCATTACCAGATACACCAATGCTATTAGGCGCTATGATTATGGGACCATTAGTTGGTTGGTTAATGAAGAAAACAGATGAAATCATTCAACCTAGAACACCACAAGGTTTCGAGATGTTATTCAATAACTTCTCAGCCGGTATCTTAGGTTTCATCATGACAATTCTAAGTTTTGAAATTTTAGCTCCAATTATGAAATTCATCATGCACATTTTATCTGTTGCAGTTGAAGCTTTAGTTCACGCTCACTTATTACCAATCGTAAGTATTATTGTTGAGCCAGCTAAAATCGTATTCTTAAATAACGCTATAAACCATGGTGTATTCACACCACTTGGTGCAGACCAAGCTGCTACAGCAGGTCAATCTGTTTTATACGCAATCGAATCAAACCCTGGACCAGGTTTCGGTGTGTTACTTGCATACATGATTTTTGGTAAAGGTACTGCAAAAGCAACATCATATGGTGCAGGAATTATCCACTTCTTAGGTGGTATTCATGAAATTTACTTCCCATATGTATTAATGAGACCTATGTTATTCATCTCAGTTATTTTAGGTGGTATGACAGGCGTTGCAACATACCAAGCAACTGGATTCGGATTCAAAAGCCCTGCATCTCCAGGATCATTCATCGTTTATTGTATTAACGCACCTAGAGGAGAATTTCTTCACATGTTATTAGGTGTGGTGTTAGCAACATTAGTATCATTCGCAGTTTCAGCAATTATTCTTAAGTTTACAAAAGAACCTAAACAAGATTTAGAGTCAGCTACTGCTCAAATGGAAGCTACTAAAGGTAAAAAGTCAAGTGTATCTTCAAAATTAAGCAGTAAAGAAAATAATCAAGAAGCTAGTGCAACTGCAGGTGCTACATCAACAGAAGAATCTAATAATACTGAAGACGACGCTGATCAATTATTAGATAACTATAATACTGAAGATGTAGATGCTCATGATTATAGTAACGTTAACCATGTTATCTTTGCTTGTGATGCGGGTATGGGTTCTAGTGCAATGGGTGCTAGTATGTTAAGAAATAAATTTAAAAAAGCTGGCATTTCTGATGTAAATGTGACAAATACAGCTATTAACCAATTACCTAACGATGCTCAATTAGTTATCACTCAAAAAACGTTAACTGATCGTGCTATCAAACAAGTACCAAATGCAATTCATATTTCAGTTGATAATTTCTTAAATTCACCTAGATATGAAGAGTTATTAAATAACCTTAAAAAAGAAGAACAATAATTTTAAATAAATATTAAATGGAGGATACCGCCATGTTATTGAGTACACGTGAAAAAGAGATTATAGAACTATTAATCAAGTATCACGGTCAATATGTCACTATATACGACATTGCTCAGCAACTGGCAGTGTCCTCTCGTACTATTCATAGAGAATTAAAACATGTTGAATCTTATATTGATACTTTCTCTATAGAATTAGAACGTGTAAATAAAAAAGGAATACGCTTAAAAGGACTTAACCAAAATATTCAAGCATTAAAACTTGAAATGACTCAGCAGCAAACGCTCGATTTATCAGTAGAAGAGCAAAAAGTTATTATTCTATATGCTCTTATACAGTCTAAGCATGCTGTTAAACAATATAGTCTAGCTCAAGAAATTGGCGTATCCATTCAGTCGTTAACCAAATTGCTAGATGAATTAGAACAAGATTTATCATTATATCAATTATCATTAACACGTAAACGTGGCGAAGGTGTTATTTTAAACGGCACTGAATCTAAAAAAAGAGAGTTCTTAAGTCAATTAATGGTGAATAACTTAAATAGTACAAGTATGTATTCAGTAATCGAAAACCACTTTGTTTACCAATCATTACATCAATCTCAGCAATCACTTGTGGATTTAGATAGAATATTTAAAGTTGAGAGAATTTTAATGGATTATTTAGGGCAACTTCCCTATTCATTGACTGAATCTAGCTATTTAACACTAACTGTTCATATCGTTTTAAGTATTACAAGAATGCAAAACAACGAATATGTATCACTTAATGATGACATTTATCAATCTGTAAAAGATACGTTTGAACATGAAATTGCTAGTGAAATCGCCAAACATTTAGAATACTTATACGATGTTCAATTTAACCAAGCTGAAATCACATTTATTACCATTCATTTGCGCGGTTCAAAACGTAAAGATACTAAAGATTCATTATTTGAAGATAAAAAAAGCGAACAAAAAATTAAATCTTTTGTACAGTCAGTAGAAGAGATTTCAGGGCAATACTTTGATGATAAAGATACTTTAATAAATGGTTTATCATTGCATATTAATCCAGCTATCAATCGCTTAGAATCAAATATTGAAACTTACAACCCGTTAACCGATATGATTAAGTACAAATATCCAAGACTATTTGATAATGTGAGTAAGGCGTTACGCATCGTTTGGCCAGATTTGATATTCCCTGAAAGTGAAGTCGCCTTTATCGTGCTTCATTTTGGAGGATCTATCAAAAATCAAGGACATCAATTTCTAAACATTCTAGTTGTTTGTAGTAGCGGTATTGGGACTAGTCGTTTATTAGCAACTCGTCTTGAACAAGTATTTAGTGAAATTGAACGTATTACCCAAGCATCTGTAAGTGATTTAAATGTATTAGATTTATCTAGTTATGATGGCATAATATCGACAGTTAATTTAGATATCGATAGACCATTTTTAACAGTGAATCCCCTACTTCCTGATTCAGATATCGGTTATGTGGCGTCATTTTTAAATACCAAAGAATCACATCAGGTGGTAAAAGAGAAAGATGTGGAGACTCAAAAAGCATCCTCAGAAGATATTTTAGAAACCATGCGCGCAGGTTTAAAATTAGTTGATTCAGTGAAAATAGAATATAAATCAGTTAAAAATTGGAAACAACATTTAGCTGATTACTTAGTAAGTCAACATATCATTGAAGATGGTCAGTCATTCGCTGAACAATTACAACAGCGGTTAGAGGAAAATCCAAGTTGGATATTACAACCCTACCCTATTGCAATTCCACATATGAAAGATGCTATGTTTAAACAACCTAGTATCCTTATTACGACCTTGGAAGAACCAATAGTGTTGAGTAATGTTCAAAATGACAATCATTTAATTAAATATATGTTAAGTATGTTTATTCCAGAAGATGCAATCATGACAAAACTAGTTAGTACAATATCAGAAACACTTAGCGATCATTTGGAAAACTTAGATGATTTTATGCAAAATCCACAGGAATTTAAAACCATACTGGAAAAGCAATTTTTAAAACAAATAAAACAACAATTAATTTAGGAGTGTATTAATCAATGAGTGAATTATTCAGTAACGAAAATATCTTTATCAATGTATCAGTAGGTAGTCAAAACGAAGCAATCGAAAAAGCAGGACAAGCTTTAGTAGATAGTGGTGCTGTAACAGAAAACTACATCCAAGCAATGAAAGATCGTGAAGATGTCGTATCTACATTTATGGGCAATGGCTTAGCTATACCACATGGTACTGAAGAAGCTAAAGGAAACGTTATCCAATCTGGATTAAGCTTATTACAAATTCCTGAAGGCGTAGATTGGAATGGCGAAGAAGTTAAAGTCGTAGTTGGTATTGCTGGTAAAGATGGAGAACATTTAGACCTATTATCTAAAATCGCGATTACTTTCAGTGAAGAAGAAAATGTAGAGCGTATTATCAATGCTAAATCTGCTGACGAAATCAAACAAGTCTTTGAGGAGGCTGATGCATAATGAAAGCAGTACATTTTGGTGCCGGTAATATCGGTCGTGGTTTTATTGGTTATATCTTAGCAGATAATAATATTAAAGTTACATTTGCAGATGTTAACGAAGACATTATTAATGCTTTACAAAAAGAGCATGAATACGACGTTATTTTAGCAGATGAGTCTAAAACAACTACACGTGTGAACAATGTTGATGCGATTAACTCAGCTAAACCGTCTGATGAATTAAAACAAGCTATTTTAGAAGCTGATTTAATTACTACTGCAGTTGGTGTTAATATCTTACCAATTATCGCTAAATCATTTGCACCATATTTAAAAGAAAAAGAAAATCATGTTAATATCGTTGCATGTGAAAATGCAATAATGGCAACAGACACACTTAAAAAAGCTATCTTAGATATCACTGGCCCTCTAGGCGATCATATTCACTTTGCAAACTCTGCAGTTGATAGAATCGTTCCATTACAAAAAAATGAAAATATTTTAGATGTTATGGTAGAACCGTTCTTCGAGTGGGTAGTCGAAAAAGACGCTTGGTATGGTCAAGAGTTAGATCATATTAAATACGTTGATGATCTAACACCTTATATCGAAAGAAAATTATTAACAGTAAATACAGGTCATGCATTTTTAGCATATGCAGGATATAATGATAATAAGGCAACAGTATTAGATGCCGTTCAAGATAGTACGATTGAAGCAGGTTTAAGACGTGTATTAGCTGAAACAAGCGAATATATTACTCGTGAATTTGATTTCACTAAAACTGAACAATCACAATACGTAGAAAAAATTATCGAACGTTTCAATAACCCACATCTTTCTGATGAAGTTACTCGCGTAGGTCGCGGAACACTACGTAAAATTGGACCGAAAGATCGTATCATCAAACCATTGAATTATTTATATGAACATAATTTAGAAAGAGATGGCTTGGTTAAAGCAGCTGCCCTACTTTTAAAATATGACGACAAAGCTGATCAAGAAACAGTTGAGAAAAATAATTATATTCATGAAAATGGTATTAAAGCCTTCTTACAAACATATGCTAAAGTTGAAGGACCATTAGCTGAAGAAATTGAAAAAGAATATAATGAACTAGTTGCAAAATAAGATATTTAAAGAACCAGAAACTACTGTTTCTGGTTCTTTTTGTAATATAAAAAACACATGCCACATTTAATTTGTGACATGTGCTCTTATCATTTATTTATCTAAACCCATCTTGTCTTCGACTACATCGGCAATTTGTTGTGCAAATCTTTGTGCATCTTCGTCAGTTGATGCTTCTACCATCACACGTACTAAAGGTTCTGTACCTGAAGGACGCACTAAAATTCTACCTTCACCATTCATTTCCACTTCAACTTTAGTCATTACTTCTTTAACATCAATATTTTCTTCAACACGATATTTATCAGTTACTCTCACATTGATTAGTGATTGCGGATAAGTTTTCATTTGTGAAGCTAATTCACTCAATGATTTACCTGACATTTTAACGATAGCTGCAAGTTGCACACCTGTTAATAATCCGTCGCCTGTTGTATTATAATCCATTAAAACAATATGACCTGATTGTTCGCCACCAAGATTATAATTGCCACGTCTCATTTCTTCAACCACGTAACGATCGCCGACTTTTGTTTTATTAGATTGGATACCTTCATTCTCTAATGCTTTATAGAAACCTAAATTACTCATAACTGTTGAAACAATCATATTATTATTTAGTTCTTGATTCTTGTGCATTTCTTGGCCAATGATGAACATAATTTGGTCACCATCAACGATATGTCCTTTTTCATCTACAGCAATGATTCTGTCACCATCACCATCAAATGCTAATCCAAAATCTGCTCCAGTTTCAAGTACTTTTTCTGCAAGTGCTTGAGGATGTGTAGAACCACATTCCTCATTGATATTATAGCCATCAGGACTACAGCCTACTGTTTCAGTATCCGCCTCTAAATCACCGAATAAGAATGGTGCTAATGATGATGTAGATCCATTGGCACCATCTAAAACTATTTTCATGCCTTCTAAATTCACATCTACTGTTGATTTTAAATAACTTAAATATTTTTGTGCACCTTCAAAATAATCTGAGTAATGAACGATATCAGTACCAACTGGTCTTGGAAGACTTGGTTCATCTTGATCTAATAGTGCTTCTATTTCTTCTTCTTGATCATCAGAAAGTTTAAATCCATCAGAACCAAAGAATTTAATACCATTATCAGCAACTGGGTTATGTGATGCCGAAATCATAACACCTAGTCCTGCGTCCATTTCTCTAGTTAAATATGCAACACCTGGAGTAGAAATAATACCTAAACGCATGACTTCTGCACCAATAGAAATTAACCCTGCAATTAATGCAGATTCTAACATTTCACCAGAGACTCTTGTATCCCTTCCTACAAGTACCCTAGGATTTTTTTCACCTTTATTATGTGCTAGTACATAGCCACCATATCTACCTAATTTAAATGCTAGTTCTGGTGTTAACTCTTCGTTTGCGACACCTCTGACACCGTCAGTACCAAAATATTTTCCCATGATTTACTCTCCTTTTATTTCTTTCAATTATTTAACCGTAATATAAGCCTTTGTTTCTTCAGGTTCAACCTTACTTACATTCTTAGGCAAATTAAATTTCACTGTCTTTTCAGTTGATTCTGAAATATGATCTAAATCAACTTCAGCTGTGATATTATCTATACCCTGTAAGTCTTCTCTACTACCATAAATCTCTACTTCATCATCATCTAATTTAATATGATCAACTTTTTTATTACCATCTAAATTTCCAGTAGTCTTAGTATTAACCTTAACTTTTTTACTAAAAGGCTTAACAGACACTTTCAAATCAACTTGTCCTGGGTTAATTGATACGTTTAATTTATTTAAATCTTTATCGTAAGCATTAACATCTGCAACATCTTTCGTATCTTTACTAATCTTAGTTGCATTTTTATATGTTGCTTTTAAGTAAGCAATTTGATTCAATTGTTCTTCTCCACCTGTAACTTTAACTGTCTCAGGTGAAATTTGTTGTTTATCTATTTTATATTCATTTGAAATATCGCTTTGACTTACATCCGGTTGAACATGCATCGTCTTAGTCGTTTTCTTTTCCAATGTAATATTGGCTGCTTTAGGTTTTACATTGTAATTAATACCATTACTTATTCCTTTAACTTGGAATTTTTCATGATATTTACCAGCTTTTTCACCAGATAAATCAACCACTACTTTTAAGTCATCTGGACTTTCAATTTTTAATAATTTAGATTGTGGCCCTGAAATGTTCACATCTACAGTATCTGGAACATGAGTTGCATGTAAATCTTTATGGTTATAAACTACTTCCACTGGAACATCTTGGATTGTCTTTGTTGATTTCTGTGAAATATCATCTGAATTAAATATGTTACCAAAAACATTATTAACAGATAAGAAGAAAAATATTGCTAAAATAAGTGCAACGAATCTTAACCCCCACTTACTCTCTAACATATTAATTCACACCTTTCTTTTGAAAGTGTGTGCCAAACCAATGCTCAGCTAGTAATTCTTCAAACACTTCATTTGAAATATCTCGTCTTAGTTTACCATCAAATGTTACTGACACATCACCTGTCTCTTCAGAAACAATAACTGTAAAAGCATCTGATACTTCTGAAATACCTACTGCTGCTCTGTGTCTAGTACCTAAACTTTTTGAAATTTTAACACTATCTGATAAAGGTAAATAACTAGCGGCTGCTGCTATTTTTGTTCCTTGAATGATCATAGCACCATCATGTAAAGGTGTATTAGGTATAAATACATTGGTTAATAATTCTTGAGAAATTTTAGAATCCATAGGAATTCCAGTTTCAATATAATCCTGTAAACCTGTCTCTTTCTCAAACACTATTAACGCACCTATACGACGCTTAGCCATATACTGAACCGCTTTAGATACAGATTGGATTAACTTCTCTTCATCTTTAGTATAGGCATTTGTATAACGTTTCAAGAAACTTCCTCTACCTAATTGTTCAAGCGCTCTTCGAATCTCAGGTTGGAAAATAACTATTAAAGCAAGTACACCCCATTGAATTACGATATCGAACAATTTAGAAGTCGCAGTCAAATTTAGCATTTTACTGATTTGTTGACCGATTACTATAACAACAATACCTTTTAATAATTGTATTGCCTTAGTTCCTTTAAAAACTGTAATAAGTAAGTAAAGGACATACCACACAATCAATAAATCGAGGACACTAGTTATGACTTTCAAAGTACTGAAATTTTGAAAAAAATTGGAAAAATCCATAACATCTCCTCCGATAACATTTTCCATATCATCCATTATATCAATCATTAGAACACGTGTCATATGAACGGTGAGAAAAATGAAAAAAACTTGCATGTCAAAACACATGCAAGTTGCAATAATTATTTTATAATAATGTTTCTCCGAAAAATGTCCCAAGTAATGAAACTGCTTGTTCAGCTGTACTATTATGTAAATCAATTAATGGATTAACTTCAACCAAATCCATTGATGTAATCATATTACTTTCATGAAGTAATTCTAAAGCAAAATGGCTTTCTCTATAACTTAACCCACCTAATACTCTTGTTCCTGTTCCTGGTGTTTCAGTTGGATCTAAGGCATCGACATCTAATGATAAATGTAACCCATCAACATTTCTTGATTTCAAATAACTTAAAGTATCATTAATAACTGTTTCGATTCCAAGTTTATCTATATCTGCCATAGTATAAGTTTTAATGTTTTGTGCTTTGATATACTCACGTTCACCTTTATCCAAATCTCTCATACCAATTAAAACTATATTTTCAGGTTTAAGTTTAGGTTGACTATTATTTAAATTAACAAGATCACTTGGACCATCACCTAATAATATTCTTAGTGGCATCCCATGTATATTTCCTGATGGTGACTCTTCAGGTATATTCAAATCTCCATGAGCATCATACCAAATTACACCAAGATTTTCATAGTGTTTACTAATACCAGAAATTGAACCTACCGCTATAGAATGATCTCCACCTAAAACTAATGGAAATCTATGATTTACTATCGTTTGTTCAACTTTTTCGCTAAGTACATTTGAGACGCTTATAATTTCATCATAATTTCTCAAGCCTTGTTGCTCAGAATTAAACTTTTTCAAATCTATAGCAGGAACGTCTATATTGCCAATATCTTGAACATTCATACCTAAATTTTCTAATCTTTCCTGTAATCCTGCATATCTTATAGCATCTGGACCTAAATTCACACCTAATTTTCTTTGGCCAAATGTCGAAGGTGCCCCAATAATATCTATGTTCTTCATTAATATATCCACCTCTTTTTATCATGTTATTTATAGAATAATGTATCCGCTTACATAAAACAACATAAAAAAACATCTTTCCGAAGAAAGATGTTAAGAGTGAGCCATAGAGGATTCGAACCTCTGACCCTCTGATTAAAAGTCAGATGCTCTACCAACTGAGCTAATGGCTCTTATGGCTGGGCTAGCTGGATTCGAACCAGCGCGTGACGGAGTCAAAGTCCGTTGCCTTACCGCTTGGCTATAGCCCATTAAGATGGTGGAGGGGGGCAGATTCGAACTGCCGAACCCGAAGGAGCGGATTTACAGTCCGCCGCGTTTAGCCACTTCGCTACCCCTCCAGCATATTTAATTAAAATCAATGGTGGAGAATGACGGGTTCGAACCGCCGACCCTCTGCTTGTAAGGCAGATGCTCTCCCAGCTGAGCTAATTCTCCATAAATGACTCCTACGGGACTCGAACCCGTGTTACCGCCGTGAAAGGGCGGTGTCTTAACCGCTTGACCAAGGAGCCATGGCTCCACAGGTAGGACTCGAACCTACGACCGATCGGTTAACAGCCGATAGCTCTACCACTGAGCTACTGTGGAATAATTATATATTTGCCTGGCAACGTCCTACTCTAGCGGAACGTTAGTCTGACTACCATCGGCGCTAAGGAGCTTAACTTCTGTGTTCGGCATGGGAACAGGTGTGACCTCCTTGCCATTGTCACCAGACAAATGGAATGTATTATACATTCAAAACTAGATAGTAAGTAAAATGATTTTGCGTCGCAAAACATAAATTTTGATTAAGTCTTCGATCGATTAGTATTCGTCAGCTCCACGTGTCACCACGCTTCCACCTCGAACCTATTAACCTCATCATCTTTGAGGGATCTTATAACCGAAGTTGGGAAATCTCATCTTGAGGGGGGCTTCATGCTTAGATGCTTTCAGCACTTATCCCGTCCATACATAGCTACCCAGCTATGCCGTTGGCACGACAACTGGTACACCAGAGGTATGTCCATCCCGGTCCTCTCGTACTAAGGACAGCTCCTCTCAAATTTCCTACGCCCACGACGGATAGGGACCGAACTGTCTCACGACGTTCTGAACCCAGCTCGCGTACCGCTTTAATGGGCGAACAGCCCAACCCTTGGGACCGACTACAGCCCCAGGATGCGATGAGCCGACATCGAGGTGCCAAACCTCCCCGTCGATGTGAACTCTTGGGGGAGATAAGCCTGTTATCCCCGGGGTAGCTTTTATCCGTTGAGCGATGGCCCTTCCATGCGGAACCACCGGATCACTAAGTCCGTCTTTCGACCCTGCTCGACTTGTAAGTCTCGCAGTCAAGCTCCCTTATGCCTTTACACTCTATGAATGATTTCCAACCATTCTGAGGGAACCTTTGAGCGCCTCCGTTACCTTTTAGGAGGCGACCGCCCCAGTCAAACTGCCCACCTGACACTGTCTCCCACCACGATAAGTGGTGCGGGTTAGAAAGTCAACACAGCTAGGGTAGTATCCCACCAATGCCTCCACGTAAGCTAGCGCTCACGTTTCAAAGGCTCCTACCTATCCTGTACAAGCTGTGCCGAATTTCAATATCAGGCTACAGTAAAGCTCCACGGGGTCTTTCCGTCCTGTCGCGGGTAACCTGCATCTTCACAGGTACTATGATTTCACCGAGTCTCTCGTTGAGACAGTGCCCAAATCGTTACGCCTTTCGTGCGGGTCGGAACTTACCCGACAAGGAATTTCGCTACCTTAGGACCGTTATAGTTACGGCCGCCGTTTACTGGGGCTTCGATTCGTAGCTTCGCAGAAGCTAACTACTCCTCTTAACCTTCCAGCACCGGGCAGGCGTCAGCCCCTATACATCACCTTACGGTTTAGCAGAGACCTGTGTTTTTGATAAACAGTCGCTTGGGCCTATTCACTGCGGCTCTTCTGGGCGTTAACCCTAAAGAGCACCCCTTCTCCCGAAGTTACGGGGTCATTTTGCCGAGTTCCTTAACGAGAGTTCGCTCGCTCACCTTAGAATTCTCATCTTGACTACCTGTGTCGGTTTGCGGTACGGGCACCTGTTATCTATCTAGAGGCTTTTCTTGGCAGTGTGAAATCAACGACTCGAGGAAACAATTTCCTCTCCCCATCACAGCTTGACCTTATGAGTGCCGGATTTGCCTAACACTCAGTCTTACTGCTTGGACGTGCAATCCAATAGCACGCTTCGCCTATCCTACTGCGTCCCCCCATCGATTAAAACGATACTAGGTGGTACAGGAATATCAACCTGTTATCCATCGCCTACGCCTGTCGGCCTCAGCTTAGGACCCGACTAACCCAGAGCGGACGAGCCTTCCTCTGGAAACCTTAGTCAATCGGTGGACGGGATTCTCACCCGTCTTTCGCTACTCACACCGGCATTCTCACTTCTAAGCGCTCCACATGTCCTTGCGATCATGCTTCGACGCCCTTAGAACGCTCTCCTACCATTGTCCTACGGACAATCCACAGCTTCGGTAATATGTTTAGCCCCGGTACATTTTCGGCGCAGTGTCACTCGACTAGTGAGCTATTACGCACTCTTTAAATGATGGCTGCTTCTAAGCCAACATCCTAGTTGTCTGGGCAACGCCACATCCTTTTCCACTTAACATATATTTTGGGACCTTAGCTGGTGGTCTGGGCTGTTTCCCTTTCGAACACGGACCTTATCACCCATGTTCTGACTCCCAAGTTAAATTGATTGGCATTCGGAGTTTGTCTGAATTCGGTAACCCGAGAAGGGCCCCTCGTCCAAACAGTGCTCTACCTCCAATAATCATCACTTGAGGCTAGCCCTAAAGCTATTTCGGAGAGAACCAGCTATCTCCAAGTTCGATTGGAATTTCTCCGCTACCCTCAGTTCATCCGCTCACTTTTCAACGTAAGTCGGTTCGGTCCTCCATTCAGTGTTACCTGAACTTCAACCTGACCAAGGGTAGATCACCTGGTTTCGGGTCTACGACCAAATACTAAACGCCCTATTCAGACTCGCTTTCGCTACGGCTCCACATTAGCTGCTTAACCTCGCATCAAATCGTAACTCGCCGGTTCATTCTACAAAAGGCACGCCATCACCCATTAACGGGCTCTGACTACTTGTAAGCACACGGTTTCAAGTTCTCTTTCACTCCCCTTCCGGGGTACTTTTCACCTTTCCCTCACGGTACTGGTTCACTATCGGTCACTAGAGAGTATTTAGCCTTAGGAGATGGTCCTCCCAGATTCCGACGGAATTTCACGTGCTCCGTCGTACTCAGGATCCACTCAAGAGAGTATATATTTTCGACTACAGGATTATTACCTTCTTTGATTCAACTTTCCAGATGATTCGTCTAATATATACTTTTGTAACTCCGTATAGAGTGTCCTACAACCCCAACAAGCAAGCTTGTTGGTTTGGGCTCTTCCCGTTTCGCTCGCCGCTACTCAGGGAATCGATTTTTCTTTCTCTTCCTCCGGGTACTAAGATGTTTCAGTTCTCCGGGTCTGCCTTCTGATATGCTATGTATTCACATATCGATAACATGACATAACTCATGCTGGGTTTCCCCATTCGGAAATCTCTGGATCAACGCTTACTTACAGCTCCCCAAAGCATATCGTCGTTAGTAACGTCCTTCATCGGCTTCTAGTGCCAAGGCATCCACCGTGCGCCCTTAATAACTTAATCTATGTTTCCATCCTACAGGAAACGCGTTATTAATCTTGTGAGTGTTCTTTCGAACACTAGCGATTATTTCTTATGAATTCAAGCTTTAAAACTCTAATTCACTCGGTTTTGCTTGGTAAAATCTATTTTACTTACTTATCTAGTTTTCAATGTACAAGTTCTATTTCCAGTCAAGCGTTTGCATACTGCTTTGTTATCATTACTTTAAATACCCATTTACTCTAGTAAACTCCGCTTTAAAGTATCTCAACGCATTGTCTGCGAATCGCTTTCTTTGAAAAAGAAGATATGTTGAATGTTGTATAAACATTCAAAACTGAATACAATATGTCAATGTTATTCCTTCATCTTCTACGAAGATGTTCCGAATATATCCTTAGAAAGGAGGTGATCCAGCCGCACCTTCCGATACGGCTACCTTGTTACGACTTCACCCCAATCATTTGTCCCACCTTCGACGGCTAGCTCCATAAATGGTTACTCCACCGGCTTCGGGTGTTACAAACTCTCGTGGTGTGACGGGCGGTGTGTACAAGACCCGGGAACGTATTCACCGTAGCATGCTGATCTACGATTACTAGCGATTCCAGCTTCATGTAGTCGAGTTGCAGACTACAATCCGAACTGAGAACAACTTTATGGGATTTGCTTGACCTCGCGGTTTAGCTGCCCTTTGTATTGTCCATTGTAGCACGTGTGTAGCCCAAATCATAAGGGGCATGATGATTTGACGTCATCCCCACCTTCCTCCGGTTTGTCACCGGCAGTCAACTTAGAGTGCCCAACTTAATGATGGCAACTAAGCTTAAGGGTTGCGCTCGTTGCGGGACTTAACCCAACATCTCACGACACGAGCTGACGACAACCATGCACCACCTGTCACTTTGTCCCCCGAAGGGGAAAACTCTATCTCTAGAGCGGTCAAAGGATGTCAAGATTTGGTAAGGTTCTTCGCGTTGCTTCGAATTAAACCACATGCTCCACCGCTTGTGCGGGTCCCCGTCAATTCCTTTGAGTTTCAACCTTGCGGTCGTACTCCCCAGGCGGAGTGCTTAATGCGTTAGCTGCAGCACTAAGGGGCGGAAACCCCCTAACACTTAGCACTCATCGTTTACGGCGTGGACTACCAGGGTATCTAATCCTGTTTGATCCCCACGCTTTCGCACATCAGCGTCAGTTACAGACCAGAAAGTCGCCTTCGCCACTGGTGTTCCTCCATATCTCTGCGCATTTCACCGCTACACATGGAATTCCACTTTCCTCTTCTGCACTCAAGTTTTCCAGTTTCCAATGACCCTCCACGGTTGAGCCGTGGGCTTTCACATCAGACTTAAAAAACCGCCTACGCGCGCTTTACGCCCAATAATTCCGGATAACGCTTGCCACCTACGTATTACCGCGGCTGCTGGCACGTAGTTAGCCGTGGCTTTCTGATCAGGTACCGTCAAGATGTGCACAGTTACTTACACATTTGTTCTTCCCTGATAACAGAGTTTTACGATCCGAAGACCTTCATCACTCACGCGGCGTTGCTCCGTCAGGCTTTCGCCCATTGCGGAAGATTCCCTACTGCTGCCTCCCGTAGGAGTCTGGACCGTGTCTCAGTTCCAGTGTGGCCGATCACCCTCTCAGGTCGGCTACGTATCGTTGCCTTGGTAAGCCGTTACCTTACCAACTAGCTAATACGGCGCGGATCCATCTATAAGTGACAGCAAAGCCGCCTTTCACTATTGAACCATGCGGTTCAATATGTTATCCGGTATTAGCTCCGGTTTCCCGAAGTTATCCCAGTCTTATAGGTAGGTTATCCACGTGTTACTCACCCGTCCGCCGCTAACGTCAAAGGAGCAAGCTCCTTATCTGTTCGCTCGACTTGCATGTATTAGGCACGCCGCCAGCGTTCATCCTGAGCCAGGATCAAACTCTCCATAAAAAATTATGATGTTTGATTAGCTCATAAAACTAAATTAATTGTTGTAACTTTCGTTACATTGTTGGAATTAACGTTGACATATTGTCATTCAGTTTTCAATGTTCATTTGAAACAATTTTCATTATTATATAACTTCTTTAATTCGAAGTCAATATTTAATTAAGATTACTTTATTAAGTCTAAACGATTTGTTTTCGCTTAGCAATAGTAAGTTTTACACTTTCTTAACAAAGTTTTATTAAACTTAACTTGTCGTTTTTGGCGACTTTTATATAATATCAATTTTATCTTTTGAAGTCAACAATGAAATCAAACTTTTTTTAAATTGATATTTTCGAGTTGAATAACTCACAAGAAAATATTCTAACAGGATTTTTCTAAAATGCAATAGAAAAAGCGTATAAAAATATAGTTAATTTTATACGCTTAATAACTTTTTGTTACTTTTGTGTACTTGCGATTACTTTTTGAGCAATTGTCTGATAGATTTTGCCTAATCTATCTTCAGGTTGATAGATAGACGGAGAAAAATCTGTAGGGTTCCATGTTGGTTGTTCTAATGGTAATTCACCGAACAATTGAGTTTCTAACTCATCTGCTAGTTTCGTTCCGCCACCTTTACCAAACACGTATTCTTTATTGCCAGTTTCTTTACTTTCAAAATAACTCATGTTTTCAATTACACCTAAAATTGAATGGTCTGTATGTTTAGCCATAGCACCTGCTCTCGCAGCAACAAATGCTGCAGTTGGATGAGGTGTAGTGACAATAATTTCTTTACTAGAAGGAAGCATAGAATGAACATCTAGCGCAACATCACCAGTACCTGGAGGTAAATCTAATAATAAGTAATCTAGATCACCCCATTTTACTTCCGTGAAAAAGTTAGTAAGCATTTTACCTAACATTGGTCCTCTCCAAATGACTGGTGCATTTTCTTCAACAAAGAAAGCCATAGAAATAACTTTAACGCCATATCTTTCAACTGGGATAACTTCTTTCCCTTCGATACCAGGTTTTTCATCAATGCCCATCATATCAGGTACACTAAATCCATAAATATCAGCATCTACTAGTCCAACTTTTTTTCCTTCTCTAGCTAAAGCAACTGCTAGATTAACTGCAACTGTTGATTTTCCAACGCCGCCTTTACCTGACGCAATTGCTATAAATTCAACAGAATTATTCTTTGATAATAATCCTTCTATCGTTTTAGGCTTTTCAGTACCTTTACCTCTATACTGTTCAACTGTACCTGCAGGTAACTCTTCGAATCTAATACCTACTGTTTTCGCTCCATTTTCTTTTAGCGTTTTAACTACAGCCATTTGTAAGTCTAGTTGAGGTTGTCCACCTAATTGTGCCATAGCAATTTTAACACTAACATGTTCAATTTCTTCTTTAATAGAAACATCAACTATTCCGTTAGTTTCTTTTAAAGGTACATCAATAATTGGATCTTTTATTTCTCCAACTAATTCTTTGACTTGATTTACCGTTAACAAAGTAAATCCCCCTTATTTATATTGTCTCAACTAAATAACTATACTGTGCTATTACCTAGTCTATCTTTTTTAGTATAAGACTTTTTATGTAATAAAAAAAGAAGTTAGCTTTAAATAAATAGCTAACTTCTATGAATACATGATTTTTATACTTCTCTAATATTTTTATTCTTATTCCTAGGTTCTTTGATGAATAATGCGAAACTAAATGCAACTACTACGAATAATGTTACTAACGCAAATGATACATCTACACCTGCAGCAACGGTTTGTCGCTGTATCATTTCTTTACTTCCTGATGTTGCTATTGTAGATCCTAACCATTTTGAGCCCATACTCATAAATGTAACCATTAAAGCTGTTCCTAAAGATCCAGCCATAACACGTCCAAAGTTCATAATGGCTGTACCATGGGAAATGTTTTTATTTTCTAGTGCGTTAATACCAGCTGTATTAATAGGCATCATTAATAAAGAAACTGCAAACATTCTTATTGCATATATAATAATTAAATACATATAGGATGTGTCTGCTTTTAAGAAACACAATAAAAATGTGCATACGGTTAAAATAGTAAAACCGGAAATGATAAGAGGCCTTGGACCATATTTATCATAAAAACTACCTGTAAACACAGACATTAAGCCATTAATTATCGCACCAGGCATGATGACTAGACCTGATAATAATGCGGACAATGCTAAAGCATTTTGTACATATAATGGAATTAATAATGCAGGTCCAACCATGGACATCATCACTATCATTGAAGTAATCGTACTAAAACAAAAAGTTCTCGTCTTAAACACTTTTAAATTAAGTAATGGATTGGAAATTGTTAATTGACGTCTAACAAATATCAATATGATTATCAAACTTACTATTAATGTAACTATGATAATTGGATTCGCGAAGCCTAAACTACCCGCACTACTGAATGCATATAACATCATACCAAATCCAACTGTTGAATATAATATAGAACGTTTATCGAGCTTAGTTTGCTTAGTTTCGTTATAGCTTGAAATAAATATAAAACCGAAGACAAGTGCAATTAATGCGATACCAACTATAATTATGAATGGTACTCTCCAACTCACATGATCAATAATTAAACCTGTGAACGTAGGTCCGATTGCAGGTGCAAATTGAATTACTAAACCAGCTAATCCCATTGCAAATCCACGTCTTTCCCTAGAAAACAGTGTAAACAATGTAAATTGCATAAGAGGCATTAATACACCTGCACCCATAGCTTGAATAACTCTCGCAGTCATTAAGACACCAAAATTAGGTGCAATGGCAGCTACAATCGATCCAATTAAAAAGGTACCCATTGCAGATAAATATAATGGTCTCGTTTTAACTCGATCCATTAAATATGCTGTTAACGGAATCATAACACCATTAACTAACATAAATCCCGTTATCAACCACTGAGATGTACTTTCATCGATTTTTAATTCTCTCATAATATGCGGTAAAGCTGTATTCAATAATGTTTGATTTAAAATAGCTACAAAAGCACTAATTAGCATTACAGAAACAATTAAATTCCTTCGTCTTTTATTAATTTCTATATTGCTCATGAACATAATCTCCTTTATTCAATAATAGTATTTCATTCAAACAAACTACGAAAAACTATTCAAATTTAGTGCTCATTACTTTTTATTATTTAAATTTGTGCTATCTGGATAGAAAATTTCTTTACAAATATATAAGAATCCTATAATTACCATAATCACCCAAAACTTAATATCTATATATGTGTAATGGACATGTATTATAAAGTAAAACAATATTGTCGTAACAGAGTATCCTATTAAATGATAAGTAACTCCTTGAAAGTATGGGTTTTGTGGCAAGCGTTTTCTAAAGTAATCCATAAGATGTTCAACTGCGAATAAAGTGAAATATCCTAAAACAATATAGCTTCCATAATAGAAAATATTGTCGTAAAAGCTTTTATTATAGCCAAAATAACCTAATTTAAAATATATCAAAATCCTACTTAAGCCATATAAACCAAACCCTAAAAACATTAAAAAAATCGTTCCTGAAATAATAAAAATAGTAAGAACAATAAGTGTAGATATTAAATTATACATCTTATTTCTAAAAAACTTCATTACACTTATCCTCCTCCTATTTTGAATACATAAAGTATTTTACCATTAATCGATGACCTTATAAAATTATAAAAACGCCCACAATTAATGTAGGCGTTCTAAACGATTTGTTAAATTTTTTTAGTTAGTCACCGGTTTGTTTTTATAAATGAAACTCCATATCGCCACTAATACAATTGCAATAACAATGGCTAATCCTAATACATTATGCAAGTTGCTACCGAACAACCCTGATTTCATAGCATACATATAGCCCATAACAGTTGATCCAATTGATGACCCTAGGTTTTTAGTCAAAGCGTAAAATGACATCATCTTTTTCATTTGATGTGGTGACGTTTCCTCTTGAACAATGACACTGTCCTTTGTATACACAAACCCAAAACTTAAGCCAGCAAGAATAACGCTAAACGCTATAAGTAACGGTAGTTTTATACCGAAAATAATAATGATACTGCCAATAATTAGGAACGTAAATGCACCAATATACAATGCTTTTCTAGAAAATTTTGCTTCTAATTTAGCTAGGTTAAAGTTTAATATTATCCATGCCACAGATAATGGAAAAATAACAAATCCACTTTGAAGTGGTGATAAACCTAATTGTTCTTGTAAATATACAGGAATGTATAAATTAAAGCCCATTAAACAAATGGCAATTAATAAATCTGTAATAAATACTAAAGCAATCGATTTGTTAAATTCTACCACTGGTAAAAATGGGTGATCAGTTGTTTTTTCAACTTTATATAAAATAAACCCTACCAATAGTGCAAGTAGTAGTGATAAAACATTCAATACAACTTGACCCTGATTAAGCAAACTAAACATTAATAAACCAATAAATACATAAAATAAACTTAAACCTTTAACATCAAAGTTTGTTTTAGATACGATTTCTTCCTCTGGAAAATGGAATGTAAAAATGACTAATATAATCGCAATAAGTGCAATGGGGATATTAATGAAGAAAAGCCAATGCCAAGTTGCTATTTCAAGAATACCTCCACCTAAAAGTGGGCCTATAATACTTGATACGCCCCAAACACTACCTACAATGCCCATAATTTTATATCTTAATGGAATTTCAAAGGCAAGTTTTGGAACAATTTGTGATAACGACATCATCACACCAGCACCAAATCCTTGAATGACTCTAGATATAATGAGCATCGTAAAAGTTTCACTTGTACCTGACATAAAACTACCAATGGCAAATAAAACTAACCCTGTGATAGCGATATATATAATTTTAAATCGCGACATCAGTTCACCAACAATCGGGTTTGCTATAACTAAAGCAATAAAATATGCTGTAAATACTAAAGAAATAAAGCTTCCAGCATTTAAATCTTGACGAATGGTCGGCATTGCTAGTGAAATAATTGACGCTTCAATTGCAGCCATAAACATTATCAAAATTAACGCTAATACCGTTATCATCGATTTTAATCTCATTTAGTTGTCCTCCAACTTAATTTTTCTTACAACTCAATCTATATTATAGACTTTCATTTAATAAAACAATCATTAATTAGTATGACTTTTTCAATTAGTTATATTTTATCTTATTTTTCTACCTGTAAAAAAAGATATCTCTTTTTTAAATGATTTCTAATTAATTAAAAAAGTAACTAGAGACATCATCGTAATATCCCTAGTTACCTTATATTTTCTGTTTAAGACATAAAAAATAGTATGCCTATTAAATGGAAAAATGAAGCTATTAAAATAAATATATGCCAAATCATATGAAAATATGGTCGGTTTTTTTGTGCATAAAACCAAGCACCAATAGTATAAGATAAACCACCTAATACAATAAATAGTATAAATATCCATGATGTTCGTAAAACGATAATAGGTGCAAATATAACACCTACCCACCCCATAACTAAATAAACTATTAGACTTAGCTTATGGTTAACATGAGTGGCAATTGACTTATACAAAATGCCCCACACTGTTGTCCCCCATAATAGAATAAACACAGTCCAACCTAACCAACCACCAACTACATTTAAAAGTATTGGTGTATATGTACCTGATATCGCAACATATATCATACTATGATCTATAATTCGCAATACATATTTTTGTACTGTATGATTCGCCATAGCATGATAGACCGTTGATGATATGAACATTAAAAATAAACTTATGACAAATATTGAAATACTTGTCGACAATAATGTGCCGCCCTTATTAAAACTATGCACTGCAGCGTATGGTAATATAATCATTGTACAAAATGATGCAAAGCCATGTGTGACAGTATTACCAACTTCCTCACCAAATGACAAAGGCATAATATCTTTAAAAGAACTATGATTTGATTCAATATGTTGTTCTGTGTTTGACATGATATGGACCACCTTAGTTTAAATCATTCCCATTCGTTTCAAATCAGCCGTTGCCGTTTCTACGCTGTCTTTTCCTTCTTTATTTTTCAATGGTGAAAACTCTTCTTCTCTTGATACTTGTAACGTAATAAAGCTAGTACCATAACGGAAAATATCAAAATAGAATAACTCGAATTTAAGTGTTGGTCGTTCAACTACTCCAAAGTCTTCATCTAGTTGTTTTAAATTTTTAATTGCTAAATGATAAGGTAATTCTCTATCAACTGCACTCATAATAAATCCTAATTTAAATGCATGGATACCAATGTTTGCGTTATCAAATTGATTTGCAACATTAGGATCAAGTTCTGAATACTCGAGAACTGTATCTTTACTATCTTTATTTACAAGTCTCCCAACACTTTCACCTTTTTTAGGTTTTATTGTCTTAGACGTAATATCTTTATTATTTGAGACTGTAAATCCTGCAAACATTGGGTCTAAAACTTTAACTAATACATTATCGATATTATTTAAAAATATATATTTAACATTATCTTGTTTCATTTTATCAAGATAGCCAGCTTTTTTAAGTGATTTAAAGATACCACCATTACCGTTTGGTGTTTCCATAATATGGCCCGCTTCATTCAACACAAGCTGTCCTGATTCACTTAATGCAACGATATTATCTTGTTTAAAGAAATGAATTTTGTCTACATCATAATTAAAATACTGTTGCTGTTCAAAATAAGCTAATGTTGCTTCATGGTTGATATCACTTGTCATGATATACCAATCCATCGTATGTCCTGTTTCTTTCTTTAATTCGAGTAATTGACGTGCTTGTAATTCAAACAAACTCACGCCTTCAATTTCAAATGAGCCTTTCGGACCTGAATAACCTAATCTAGTCCCTTGTCCTCCAGCCATTAATACTACTGCAAACTGTCCATTTCTTATAGCTTCAATACCTTGATTTCTATATTCATCTTTCCCTTGTTCGTCAAGTTCAGACTTAACAGTATATTTAACTTCCGAAACATCTGATGCATCTTCAATCGTTTGTCTATTAACATATAAGTTTTTATACATCTCTTGAATTTCTTCTAAATCTAATGATTCAATTTTATCTTCAAGTGCTTGTTTTTCATTACTACTCATTAATTTTTCATATTCGTATAAATGTTGTTGATTAAATTTCTCTAATTTATTTTTCTCTAACATCAATTTGTCTCCTTATGTAAATTATAATTTCACTCGATTTCAAGTTCGAATTTATGTATCTTGTTTTTAATATTGCGTAAATAGGTATCCCCAATGATGTATGATATCATTTACTTCACTTTGAAAAAACACATAAATGGCTCCAACTGTTAAAGCAGTCGCAAGTGATAAATCTACAAGTCCACCTGTTTTAAAATTCAATGGCGTTTTAATTGTTATTGGCAATGGATACAATAATTTAACCCCTTTGGGTGTTACCATGTCTAGTATAACATGTGAAATCAATCCTATGATAATTGCTACTTCATAATATATAGGTGTATCTATGATATGAAGTAAAATCCCTATGATTCCTATAAATAATAATGAATGGGTAAATGTTCGATGACCAAATAAGAGTCGAATTAAAAAACTAAGTATTTTAAATTTCCTACCTATTTTACTTTGGGTATGACAAATATCAGGTAATAAACTAGAAATAACCGACAATACAATAACTGTCACTGATGAAAATAAATCTGTATGAAAATATTGAGTTGTTAGTGCACCTACTAATAGTCCACAAGATGCATGTGTCTTTCCAGTCATAATTACCTCTCCTTTAATAGCAATATTTTATCATATTCTCCTTATTTATACGAACGTATTTTCGGTCTGAGCAATATTAAAATAAATAACAATTAGTATGACTTAATTTTAAAAAGTATCACATTTTATCTTGAAAACGGTTACAAAATGATTTATGATATACATACAAAATTAATTAAAGGATGTGTATTGGATCATGGCAATGACAGTAAAAAAAGATAATAATGAGGTTAGAATCCAATGGAGAGTAGCAGATATCAAAATTCCAACGAATGAAATTAAAAATATCTCTCAAGACCAAGATATTCATGCAGTACCTAACGTTGAAGGTAGAGAAGTTTCTAGAATTGGTTCTACATTTGGTAAAACAAATCGCGTTATTATTGATACAGATGACCATGAATACATTATTTATACTCAAAATGATCAAAAAGTGTATAACGAACTAACAAAATAATCTTTTAATAATAAAGTTTCAATAAACATAAGAGAGACAATGGTATTGCTAAAAAGCGCAATATTCATTGTCTCTTTTTATTTTTAATAGTACTGTTGAAAGACTATAATTTAATTAGAACACAATTACGACTAATACAAATATATAAGGAGTGATTTTTAATGTTTGTTGTTACAAATCGCATTACTGTAAAACAAGGTTTTGCAGAAAAAATGGCGCCAAGATTTACACAAGGCGGGAAGATTGAATCGTTAAATGGATTTCATAAAATCGAAGTTTGGCAAGTTAATAACGAAGACGATGACACTGAGGATATGTACGTTAATACATGGTGGGAAACAGAAGAGGATTTTAATAACTGGGTAAAAAGTGATGCATTTAAAGAGGCACATCAACGACCTAAAGATTCCAAAAGTGATGAACCATCTCCAGTTATAAGCAACCAAATTGTAAAAGCAAATGTGCTATCTGTTTTAAATCCATAATATTACCCAAAAGTTAAAATAATAAAAAGCCAAGATAAGCAATTGTTATAGCAACAAATAAGTCATCTTGGCTTTTATATTATAAAAATAGATGTGCGATTAAAGTAATAATAGGTAATGTAATAATTGTTCTGATTAAAAAGATAACGAATAGTTTGCCAATGTTAACTGGTATTTTTGAGCCTAAAATGACGCCGCCTACTTCTGATAAATATATTAATTGTGTAATACTCAATGCACCAATAACAAATCGAGTTAAATCACTATGTGCACTTTCAATTAATATAGATGGTAAGAACATATCTGCAAAGCCAATTAAAATAGTTTGGGATGCATGAGTAGCTTCAGGGATTTGTAATAATTGTAAAAACGGAACGAATGGTTTACCAATCAATTCAAAGATTGGTGTATAGTTTGCAATAATAGTCGCAATCGTACCAATACTCATCACTACAGGTAGTATCACAAACCACATATCTACAACTGTTTTTAATCCAGATTTAAAGAAGTCTTTCACACCTGGTGCTTTAATCCCTACTTCGGTAGCCATATCAAATCCATGACCAATCGCCGTCTTACCTTCAGGAAGTTGCTCTGTTCTTGCATCACTCGATACGTCTTTCGCATATTCATCTGGTATCTTATTCAATGGCCATATTCTTGGCATGATTACTGCCGCGATTAAACATGAAATGATAACACTTAAATAGAATAAGAAAAATTGATCTTGCATTTTAACAGTATCTGCAATAATAATTGCAAAGGTAATTGATACCACACTAAAAGTCGTGGAAATCACCGTTGCTTCCCTTCTTGAATAAAAACCTTCTTCATATTGGCGACTTGTAATTAATACACCAACAGTTCCGTCACCAATAAATGATGCCAAATTATCTACTGTTGAACGGCCAGGCAATGTAAACAATGGTCGCATGACAGGTCTAAATAAAGGTCCTAACAACTCTAATAGACCGTATTCCATAAGTAATGGTAAAAATAAAGCCGCAAATAAAAATACAGCTACTAAAGTTGGTAATAAACTAGAAAACACAAGTCCACCAGTATCTTCTGAATATATCATTTTAGGTCCGACTTTTAGTAACGTCATCCATGCAAAAATAACGGCTAAAACTCTTAATATTATCCAACTCACATTTACATTAAACGCATTATACAATAAGCCCTTTGGATCTAATTTATCTTTTAAAATCGTAGAACAAATGAGTGTTAAAATCGCCGATAATGTTATAATTGTCACAATGATAAATGGCATTGCCCCACCCACAATATCTTTTAACCAATTAGCTAAAAATGCAACAGGTAGTGTCGTTTGCTTTTTACTATCTTGTTCTACTGGTATAGGAATTAAGAATAAAATGATGCCGATAAGTGACATTGTAATAAATTTAATTCGACCTTTAATGATTTCTTGCTTAGTATATCTATTCATCTTCCGTCATCCATTTCTATCTATTTAAAAATACAATTATATATACTCAAATTACATTTATATTTCTTTCTAAACGTCATCTCATATATATACATTTTTATGAATAATTAAGTATTTAATACTATACGCGATTTACATTCAAAGTGCAATGGCTATAAGTTAAATAATTTTAGAATTTCATAGCTACTCGCTTAAACATTTTTATGACATATAAAATGCACCAAGAAACACAATATCCTGTGTCTTGATGCATCATATGTCCATTAGCCGTACAACTTATGATTACATTTTTCTTAATAAAAATAAGAAGTAAGGTGCCCCGATAATAGCAATAATGACACCTACTGGGATATCCAATGGGGGATGAATACCTCTTGCTAAACCATCACCAAATGTTAATAATATCGCTCCGATTAAACCGGACATCATTGCGACATGCATTGTTTTATGACCAACTATTTGTCTTGCAATATGAGGTGAAATTAATCCTAAGAAGCTAATACCACCTACGACTGAAATGGAAGCACCGGCTAACATTACTGATAAAATGAGTAATACCATTTTTAATCTTTTAACTCTAGCACCTAATGCGACAGCGACGTTATCTCCTAATCCTAGGATATCTAATTGATGGCTCAACATTAAAATTATCGGAATAGTAATAATGAACCAAGGTAATACAGATAAAAAGTTTGAAATATTATGACCGTATAAACTACCGGTTAACCAAACAAGTGCATTATTAGCATCCATAGGATTACGAATTAACAAGAACTGCACAATCGCCGTACATATTGCTCCAATTGCCAAACCAATTAAAGCTAAATTAGAACCTTTAACATCAAATTTAGAAATTAAAAAAGATAATATTAGGCTAATCATTAACGCCCCGATAAACGAACCGATAGGCAATATAGCTAATGGTGCAGATGGAAATAACATGATGATAATGACAGCAGCTAAACTAGCACCTTTAGAGATACCTATCACATCTGGAGAGGCAAGTGGATTTCGAACAACACCTTGGATAATTGCCCCAGATATCGCTAAACTGCTACCGATAATCAGTCCTAATAATGTTCTAGGGATTCTATATTCATTTAAAATAAAATTATCATGTGTGAAGATGCCTTTAATCGCCTCGATAGGATTCACGATTACTGAGCCAATACATAAGCTAAAAATGGCACTAATAACTAATAATATTGTAACAATACTATATCTAATCATATGCTTCTTCCTTGTCATACGCGTTTCACCCCTTTAACTGTGATAAATAAGAAGTAAAATGCACCTACGAAAGAAGTCACGATACCAACTGGAGATTCAAAAGGATGTGTGACAAGTCGTGATAAAACATCAGAAAATAATAATAAATCGGCACCAATTATAATAGTGAGTGGAATCATTAAAATATAATTATTATTGATATAACGTTTAACAATATGAGGTACGATCAAGCCTACAAATCCTATAGGACCTACGATTGAAACTGATAAACCCGCTAAAATAATGACTAATAATCCTAAGAGCATTCGAACAACTTGAATTTTTTGACCTAATCCTTTAGCAATATCGTCGCCTAGTTCCATTATTGTTAATTGTCGTCCCATAAGCATTGTAACTATCATAGCCACAACTAACCATGGTGTAATAGCAATCACTTCTGGCCACTTAACACCTGACAATGAACCTACTAACCAAAACATCACTGATGAGTTGGAATCCTCATTTAACAATATTACCCCTTGGGTCATACTACTAAAGAATAAATGAACTGCCATACCTGCTAATGCTAATTTAACTGGAGTCATTGCCTTGGTTGAACCTGAAAGTGTATAGACCGTTAATCCACCTAAAAATGCACCTATCATTGCTAAAATCATGGAATAGCTTTCAAGTGATGGTATTAGAACCGTTATTAATACAATTACAAAAGAAGCACCAGCATTCACACCAAATATTTGCGGTGAAGCCAATGGATTTCTTGTAATAGATTGCATTAGTAAACCTGCAAGTGCCAGTGCACCACCGATTAATAAACCTGCTAACATGCGTGGCATTCTTGAATTATGTATCAAGAATGACTGCTTCGTATCAGTATGCCCTGTAATATAATGAAAGATATCTTTAAATTCAATATGAGAAGAACCAATCGCTAAATTTAAATAAATACAAATAAAAAGAAAGCACACACTCACAATATATGCGAGTGTAGTGCGTTTTCTTTTTTCTTGTAATATAGCGGATTGACTACTTTGTTCTTTCATAGTCATCGTTTTCCACCTTACTTATCGTCTTTATTGTGATCCTTTTTAGAAATCTCAACTAATTCTTTTGCCATTTCTTCAGAAGAAATTAAACCACGAGCTCTTGCCCATAAGTCACGATCTACAACATCTACACGATTATTTTTTACTGCATCAAGTTTTTTCCAAACTGGATCTTTTTGCATTTTCTTGAATGTTGGTTCGTCCGGACTTGCTTTATCAGTCATAATAAACATACGACCTGGATTAACGTCTGACAATGTTTCTGAATTCATTTCTAAATAAGGTCCTTTTAAGTATTTACTTAATCCTTTTGTAACATCTGGTGATAATGCTTCTTTAAATCCTAATTGTGTTAGGAATTGACCAACATATGATTCACTAGGATGTCCTAAGAAACTTGATTTTGCTGCTACAGCTGGTAATACTTTTTCATCTTTATCAAATTTGATGTCTTTTTTGTATTCAGCAATTTTCTTATCATGTTCTTTTAGACGCTTTTTACCTTGGTCTTCTTTACCTAATGCCTTAGAAATTGTTTTGAATGCATCGATATTATCATCATAGTTACCATCGAAACTTTTTAGTTCGATTGTTGGTGCAATTTTGTTTAAATCTTTATAAATTCCTTTATGTCTGTTGCTATCAGCAATAATTAAATCTGGTTTTAACTTACTAATCTCTTCTAAATTAGGTTGCTTACGAGCACCTACTGAAGTATAATTTCCGATTTTATCTCTTAATGGTTTAATAATACGTTCTTTTTTATTATCATCTGCAACCCCTACAGGTTTAACATCTAACGCTGCTAATGCATCTACAAACGAGTATTCAAGAACGACCACACGTTTAGGATGTTTAGGAACTTTTGTTGTTCCTTCAGCATGTTTAATTTCAACCCCAGCTTTAGATGCTGATTTATTTTTAGAGTCGTCTGACCCGTTATTGCTTACACTACCGCATGCAGTCACTAAAACTAAAGCTAACATTAAGCCGAGTATGCTCAAAAACTTGATACCTTTCATTTTTCCACTCCTTAACTATGTATATGCTTACATATATAGTTTATTGATAACGATTCTCATTGTCAATATGATTTTTATAAATTTTATAATTAATTTGAGACCTCTGAATACCTTTATCTTATATAATACGTAATGGTTTTATCATTGATTTGAATTTTAATTATTTAAGATATTAAAAAGGAGCACCTAACGTTTTTTCTCAATCTCATATAAGATCGCTGTTGTCGGTGCCCCGCTGTTTAAATATTTGATTTTATATTATGAATTGAACAAAAGGGTTCATTAAAAGAATGTATCATCGTTTCAACTTTCATATCAGTGGCATAAACTTTTTCTAAGTTTTTATTATACATCGAACGAGATAAGGCTTCATAGCTTAATTGAAATTGAATTTTATTACCGATTTGATAATGATCCTGATTGTTTAAATCGATCATTAAATGATCACTAGAGGCGCCAATAATTTGGATATCATTGGCTATAGGATTTATATGAGTTGTATCAGTATCAATGTACCCTATATCAACAATCGCTTGCAAATATGACTGTTTCGTATGGCTATTCATACGTGGTTTAATTTCTAATATTTCCGCTTCCAATACTATCGCATCTTGATACAAATGTGAAACAGGCTTGTCTGTAGTTGTATCGACACCTCTAAATAATGTTTCACCAATTCGTAATTCATTTATTTTACCTAAGTCATTATACATTGTTAACGGTAGCATACTTGAGTTTCCACCAGATACAATTTTCATGCGATAACCTATTTCTCTCTCTATGGCACTCACAAATTTATTAATCATAAAGACGTCATCTTCGATAGGTGTTCCTGATTTAAAACACATAAAATTAAATGACAGACCTATTAATTGAATATGAGATAAATTTAATATGGTTTCTATATATTTAACAACATCGTACGTTAGAACACCCTCTCTACCGTCTTTCCAATCAACCATTAATATTACTTGATGTTTTAAATTTAATTGTTCTGCTATACGATTAAGCTCTAAAATTGTATTTAATTCGGTTTGAATACTGATTTGTGCATTTTTAATCATATTATCTAACTGTGATAATTGTGTTGATCGTAGTATCGTGAATGAACAATCAAAATCAGTTAATTGTCTTATATTCTCTAATCGTGAATCTGCAAAATGAGTGATACCTAAATCGATTAATTTTTGAACAATTTGACGATCACCTGCGATAGATTTAATAACAGGTGTAAATTGTATGTGTTTAGCATCTAAAATTGTTTGAAGTACTTTGGCATTGTATTGTATTTTGGATAAATTTATATTTATATTTGCCATGTACTTACACCTCTTTTTTTATTGGATTTTCCAATTCTGTATTCAAATATTTCTTCACTTTATTTTCCATTCTCATACTTAATAATGCTTTAACTGAAATCTTTTGTCCAAATAAGACACGAGGTAAAGCTTCGGCATGATTTTTATTGTCATCAATCGCAGTTTCAATTTCTTGTTGAACTATTTTAAATAATGCCTGTTCATTCACCATGTCATATTGATTAAAATGATGAATTAATTCTGCAAGTTGGTTTTGAACAACGGCATGTTGAAACTTACCTATCACTGCTTCAATTGAATCTGCAATTAAACTTTCATTCGTAATCTCAACATCTGGTAACTTATATTTCAATGTTTGCAAATCAATACGTGAACCACCCAAATCACGGACTAAAAAGTTCATTTGGTAATTAGGGCCAAGATTAACAATAGTATTTTGCATATGTGCTTCTAAGGCAATACCGTAATCTTGAATATACGCTATTAATGGTCTTACTAACGTACTAGTATATTGACGAATAAATCGTTCTATCGATTCTGAAGTGAGTTCGTTATAAGTCCACTTAATATAACTATCAACCACGACATCGTTATCAACTGGATTACGATTCACTAAACTCGCACTTACTATAGTTGAACCTTCTTGAGTTAACACTGGCTTTTCTCTTACGATACATGCTAATTGACGAGCTAAGTCAGGGTCCACATCAACATACTCACCAAATGGCTCCGCAGCCACTTTTAATTCAGGATATATATTCAACATATCTTGCAATGCATAACTTAACTTAGGGCCATCAACCGTTGTTACAGTAGATATCGTACGTACAGCACTTGTTGCTTGTACATTGACTGGCAATTTAATATGAAATGGATGATGCAATAACTCCATCGTTCTAAATGACAATGTGGCTTTAGATTCAACTGTAAATGGGGTTGGTATTAATATTTTGTCGCTAATCCATGTTTTAAAACGTTCCCCAATCACATGGTCATATTGCCAAGGATGAACAAAGATTGCCCGGTAATCATTGATATCTAAATCGAGTGGTTTAAGAAAAGCTTGTAATTTATCTTTTAGTTCTGGAATAACTTGATTAACGATATACTGTTCATCATTTTCCATTGATGTCGTGATGATATGTGATGATGAAACGAGCATAATATGTAATGGAATAATTTTTTCAAATTCTGGTGCATAGCGACGTATTTCCTCTGTCGTTAATGGCAACTTCGTCTTAGTTAAAGGATGTGTAGGATGTCCTTCTAATACTAAACTTTCAGAGTAACTTAAATCATTTGTAGCACCATTATCTTTTATATGTTGCAACCACGTAAAAAAATTAATCGTGTCTGGCAACATTGAAAATGTCATACTTTGATGAATTAATGATGTTCTATTATTAAATTGTTTATATGATTCTACAAAGCTATCCCTACTATGGATAAGCTCATGATATAAACGCTCAGATATTTCAATATCAAAAGCATCATTCAATATGTTAAGTAAACTTTCTAAACTTGTAATTTGAATGCGTTCATCACCACATTGATAGGTGAATGCTCCATCAAATACATATCTTTCTAACATACTTTTTCTTAAAACATATGCTGTTAGAACTCGTCCATGATATTGTAATTCAATTTTTTCTGTTGTTTTATTTATTTTTGCGTCCTCAGGACATATTTGCTCTTTTAATATTGCATTTAACATTCTATGTTGAATGTTTTTATCCGCAAGTAACCACTCATTGCGTGTCATTGTGAAATTCCTCCAATTTTATGAACTCGTTGCATTAAGTAAAATATGATCGAAATGGCTACTGTACTTATTCCCATAATTAAAAATGTATTTAATACGCCAAATTTGTCAGCAAAGAAACTCATGATTAAACTTCCTAACGGTATCATGCCTCGGTCCATCATTACAATACTTAATACCTTACCCCTTTCATAATCTTTAACACTTTTTTGGAAATATACGCGATTTGTTGTTCTCGCCCATTGGCTAAATAATCCAATTAAAGTAATACAGATAAACATGATTACTAAATTATGAACAATGATACCTAATAAGGCGATGCCAAAAAGTAATGAACTAAGATAATACATTTTAACAGCATCGATATGATCGAGAATTTTAGGTAATATCACAGTAGCAATAATGCCTCCAATGGCACAACAAGTCATTGCAATACCAAATATTTCAGATTGTCCTGGGAATACATGATTAGTCAGTACCGGTAATATAGTTGTATATGAAAAGCCGGTTGCCATAATTAATAGTGATGTAAAGAAAATCTTACTGCCTTCTAAATTGCGTTTGAAATAATCCATCACTACTTTTATTGACATCTCTTTTTGATGATCCCCCATATGAGTAGCTTGGATATGTATAGGGAAACATAAAGCTACCGCTATGAGATAACAAATAGCTTGAGCTAAAAATGTCGTTGGCGCATGATAAACTGCTAGAATAACACCTGCTATGGCTGGACCAATAGAACGACAAATATTAATAATAAATGAGTGAAATGATACTGCTTGTGTTGTTGTGATTTTATTAGATAAATCTGGTAAGATCGCTTGTCTCACAGGTGTTTCAACAGCACTTAACATTCCTCGTAATGTCGCATATATTAATACAATATATACCGGAATCTGATTAAATGAGTATGTCATCACACATAGTATTGCCGTCACTAAGAATGATGAAGTTATTGTAATACGCAGTAAATTTCCTTTATCATATTTATCAGCTATAGAGCCTGCCCATACACTTAGTAACAAAATGGGTACGAGCCGGCAAAAATTAACTAAACCTAAATAAACTGCGTTATGATATGTAGTAAGTACAAACCAGTTTAACCCGATTTGCCCAATCCAATTCCCTAAAAACAGAAGAAATGAACTGGAAAAGAAAAATTTAGCCATAAATTTCACCTGTCTTTTTAATTGATAATAATAATCATTATCATTAATATGGATTATACAAATCTTATTAATTTTTGTAAAATATTTTTTTAGAGGTGAATTATGAATTTAATTAAAAACACAAAAGAACATAATTTAAAATTGACCAAAGATGAGCAAAATGCTTATCAATTTTTAAGTCAATCTCATCCAGAATGGTCTCAATACTTTATTGAAAATGTAAATATCGGTCGCGATAAAGTGACACAAAGATTAGTCACATCCATACATAGAGAAAATTTGGTAAATGGCAATGATCATAGCAGAATATTAAAAAGTAAAGATATTGAAGGTTTATCAAGCCATCGACCTGAAGTTTTAGAAATAGAATTTAAAGCATCTCACAAAAAGTTATATGCACCTATAAGTGGTAAACATGCATTTAATCGTGTAGATGTTGAAGGTCCTTTTTATTATCAATCCATAAATGATTCAATATTTTATCGAGTAGAACATCCGAATGATATTTTAGAATTGGTTTTAATTGAAGCACCGGAGTTAGACAACGAGGCGAGCGATCAATTTAAAGATGATTTAACTAACAGCGCTGCAAATATGATTTTTGCTATTAGCTATCAAGCCTATAGTATGAAAGATGAGTCACGACCTTTGTTTGATATTATTAAAAATCATGACGATAGCTATTTACGTTCAGAACAATCTGTTATTGAAGGTCATCCCCTACATCCAGGAGCAAAGTTAAGAAAAGGTATGAATTCTAGTGAGACATTTAAATATTCTCCTGAATTTGCGCAACCCATTAATTTGAAAATTATTTTGATACATCATCAATTTAGTAGAGTTCAATCATTAGCTAAATCTTATAATGACATGATGAACCAACTTTTCCCTAAAATGTATCAACAACTTCAGGATGAAGTAAAAGAATATCATGATATCAGTCTAGATGATTATCATGTGATGATTGTGCATCCTTGGCAATATGATGAAGTGCTTGCTCGTGATTATAGTAAAGAACTTGATCAACATTTGATCATAAAGACACATTGTACTTTACCGTATTATGCTGGGTTATCATTTAGAACATTGATGCCAAAAGCACCTAATGAAGATCCTCATATTAAATTATCAACTAATGTGCATATTACAGGAGAGATTAGAACATTATCGGAACAAACCACACATAACGGTCCATTAGTGACCCACATTTTAAATCAAATATTAGTTAATGACATGACATTCAAACCATATGCATCATCGGTCATTGATGAATTAGCTGGTATCCATTTTTATAATAGAAACGACCAAGACCCGATACAAACAGAGCGTAGTGAACAATTAGGTACATTGTTTAGAACCAATATTAACATTCATCTTAAGGAAAAAGGGTTAACATCAATGATTCCATCAAGTCTAGTTGCCCAATATCCATATCACCCTGAGCCGCCAATTGTGTCATTAATTAAGTTATACCAAAATCACAATGACTTCACTTCATACGATGAAGCTGCCCAAGCTTGGATGAAAGATTATAGTCATGCCCTATTAGGCTTAGTAGTGCCCCTATTAACTAAGTACGGCATTGCACTTGAAGCACATCTACAGAACGCAATAGCACATTTTAACGAAGATGGTTCATTAAATCATTTATATGTAAGAGATTTTGAAGGATTACGAATCGATCAAGCTAGATTAAATAGCATGGGTTATGCTACAAATCAATTTCACGAGAAATCTCGTATTTTGACAGAATCTAAAGACTCTGTTTTCAATAAAGCATTTTATTCAACTGTCCAAAATCATTTAGGTGAATTAATATTAAACGTTGTACAATCTGCTAATCAAGATGATTTAGAAGATTTAATTTGGAACGATATAGCGAACATCATACACCAAATTTTAGATACAATTACCGATGTTTCTAATGAAAGAATCTCTGAAATTCAAAATGTAATATTTGCTAAATCAATTGATTATAAGTGCGTGACTACCATGCGCTTAGAAGATGAAGCGCATGAATACACATATATTAAAGTAAACAACCCCTTACATTCTTAATACATGATAATAAGACATAAAAAATCCGTGAGATACGCTTTAAAGTATCTCACGGTTTCTTAATTATAAAACTAAATAACTAAATGGACAGATTATTGTAAACCTTGTCTTTCATTATTGTTGTTGTTTTGGTTGTTTTCTTTTTCATGTTTTTGTTGCCATTCTTTTTTAGTCATAACATCATCAACTTGCATGTTAACTTCTACAACTTCTAAACCAGTGATATATTTCACTTGTTCTTTAACTAAGTCAGTTACTTTACGGAAGATTTTTGGTGCAGATTCACCATATTCTAAAATAACTTTTAAGTCGATTGCAGCTTGTTTTTCTCCAACTTCAACAGAAACACCTGTAGTTACATTGTTACCGCTTGAGAAAGCATTAGTAAAGCTATCAGTGAAGCCGCCTTTCATATCTAAGATACCTTTAACTTCGCGAGCTGCGATACCAGCAATTTTTTCAACAACTTCATCAGAGAAAGTTAATTTGTTTTCAAATTGAGGTTGTTGATTTTCTTGTTGTTGCTGTTGTTTTTGTTGTTCTTGTCTTTCTTTTTCGTTAACACCTGTTTGGTTATCATACGCTTGTTTTGCTTTATTGTTATCTACTGCCATTTTGCATTCTCCTTTTTAAATAAAATTATTATTCTTTAATCTTTTTAAAACTTTCAATGAACATCTTAGAAATTAAAGTTAAATTAACTCCATCTATTTAGAAAATTCAAAAAGTCTTGTGTACGGTCTTTAATATACCCAATTCCAATTCCTATTAAACATAAAACAATAATTAAAATGGTTTTCCAGAAACCTAAAGTTAGGAATAATATAGCTATAAGTAAAAATGCTAAAAATCCGATGATTCTCCATTTGAAAGTTTTCAATATGTTAATAAGTTGTTGCGTAGAGTCTTGTCCATTTTGGTTATTATTATTAGCCATGATATCCCTCCCTTACAACACTCTTGGACCAGAAGTTTTCTGATCTTTGACGTTTACTTCTAATTTTCTTACCGGCATTTCAGTAAAGTGTTCAACATTTTGTTTAATATCAGCACGAATACTTTCTGTTAATGATGTTGCTTGAACATTGTTTGGAACAAAGTAATCTGCCTTAATATCAATAAATGATTTTTTCTTCTTGTTGTACATTTTAGTAACAACGTTAGGTTGTCTAACTTGATCATATTTAGCGATCGTGTCATAAACTGTTTTCTCAACGGCTTTTCTTGATACATAGACATGACCATCGTCAAATTCTTTGTACAATCCAGGTTTTCTATACGTAGGTTTAAATATGCTTAGTACTAATATTAAACCAATTAATATTAGCAATCCTGCTAGGCCAATCAATAGTGGTTGGAACCAATTGAATTGTAAGAAGTAATCTTGGTATTGAGAAATACGACTATCTTTAATATACATAAACAATAGGAAACCAACGATGACTACAATAAGTAGGCCAAGGATAAAGTTTTTAAGTCTTTTCACCTCGTATGACACCTCCTCAATTAGTATTATATTTTTTAGTATCACACAAAATGAGTACCCTATTATAAATAAATCAAAACCAATAATTTAAAATTTAATAATCAGTTTTTATATTTAATTAAGTACTACTTATATGGTTTATTCCCATTTAATTGCAATCGAAAACATTTATTTTAAAAAATCTAAAAACTTTTTTTATCTTTCGAACTTTTATATTCTAATACAACGGAATCTCTATCTTTGACTAATATTTTATTACTTGGTCGTGGTTTTTCTTCACCTAGTGATTTAAATAATGACCATATCATTAAAATAATGACAATTGAAAACGGCAACGCTGCTATAATAAGTAAGTTCTGTATTGCTTGTGTTCCACCTGTATAAATCATGATAATGGCAAATAAAGCCATAATGATTCCCCAACTGACCTTTACAATTGAAGATGGATTAATATCGCCTTGTGAACTGAGCATTCCTAATACGTAAGTCGCTGAATCTGCAGATGTAACAAAGAAAATCATAATTACGATTAACGTAATAATACTTAAAATAAATCCAAGTGGATAATGTTCTAGTGTGGCAAATGTAGCAGTTTCAGTTGCTTCTTTTGCAATGTTAGCAATTTTATTGTCTTGCAAATACATTGCAGATGCACCGAAAACAGCAAAGAATATAAAGCAAACTAATGCTGGGACAAACAATACGCCCAAAATAAATTCTTTAATAGTACGACCTCTTGAAACACGTGCAATAAATATTCCTACAAATGGTGCCCAGGATACCCACCATGCCCAATAAAAGGTCGTCCAATTTTGTAACCATTGGAATTTTTGATGACTTGATGGGATTCTTAAACTCATACTAAAGAAATTGGCTATATAATTACCTAATCCGTTCGTAAACGTATTTAAAATATAAAGTGTTGGACCCACAATAAATAAACCAACTAATACAATAAACGCTAACGCCATATTAATGTTACTTAGTGTTTTAATACCTTTATCGATACCTGACCAGGCAGACCAAGTAAATAAAACTGTTGCAATCACAATTAAGACCACTTGTGTACCAAAATTATTTGGTAGATGAAATAGAAAATGAAGTCCTTCATTAATTTGTAAAGCACCAAAACCTAATGTCGCAGCTACGCCTGTTACAGTAGCGATCACCGCTAATACGTCAATGGCACCTCCTATAGGACCTTTCATGGCCTTTTCTCCAAATATTGGGACTAGAGTTGCACTTACTAAACCTGGATAGCCTTTATGAAAGCTAAAATAAGCAAAGACTAGTGCAACAATGCCATATACTGCCCATGCATGAATACCCCAATGGAAAAATGAAAATTGCATGGCATCGTTGATTGCAGTTTGTGTACCTGCTTTATGCAAAGGTGTTAGTTTAAAAGCATGACTAATAGGTTCAGCTGTTGTCCAAAATACTAAACCAATTCCCATACCAGCACTGAATAACATTGCAAACCATGATGGTAATGAGAACTCTGGATCTTCACCTTCTTTACCTAAAGTAATTGATGCATACCTAGAAAATAGTAAATACACACATACTATTAAGATTAGTAGCACTAATAATAGGTAATACCATGAAAAGTTAACCGCTATAAATGAAGTAATATTTTTAGTAACGGTTTCTAATTGTTTTGGTAATATTGCACCATAAATAACAAATAGTGTACAAATGGATAATGCAACCCAAAATACGATGCTAATAGATTTATCCTTCATATGTAAAACACTCCCCCTTTTTTATATCTTTCATATACCCTAGCTACTTACTCCCAATCATATTTTATTTATTTTCAATTTGTATCAATTAATATTTTAATAATTTGTTAAATTTAGATTGATCTATAGATAAATTAAAAAACCTGAGACACGATGTCTCAGGTTTTAATCATATATACCTATTTTGTTGCTTAATAATTCCAGTTAATTCGACGTTTAATATCTATTCATTTCGTCCTAATTAAATTGCTTCTTACTCTATGATTCAATTTTTCGAAATAACTTCCCATAAATAATTAAATGTTGATTACTAACTTACCTATCATTGTATGACTTTCTAATATTTGGTGTGCCTTATAAAGATTGTCTACTGTTAAACCTTCAATCACCTTAGTAGTTGTAGGTTGATAGACACCCTGCTCTATTTTTATTGCAATATCTTTTAAGTAATCATGATGCTTAATCATATCTCTAGTTTGATGAACAGGTCTCGCAAACATAAACTCATGAGAAAATGAAATACTTTTTGACTTAAGTAGATTTAAATCTTGTTTTTCATTAAAAGCTACAATTGTCGCAATATGTCCTCTTGGTCTTATTAAATCAATCATCGTTTCATAATACATATCCGTATTAAAAGTACAGAATATATAATCCACTTCTTCAATGCCTTGTTGAGATAATTGCTGTTTTAAATCTTTTTTATGATTGATTACAATGTCTGCCCCCATGTCGTAACACCATTTCTTTGTTTCATCTCTAGACGCAGTTGTAATGACTTGTAAACCATAGTGATGTGCAATTTGTGTTGCAATACTACCTACACCACCAGCACCATTAATAATTAATATAGATTTACCTTCATTGTCTTTTGAACGTTCTGAAATATTGAAGCAATCAAACAAAGTTTCTGATGCGGTAATTCCAGTTAATGGTAAACTCGCTGCTTGTTCATCTGAAACATTTTCAGGTGCATGAGCGACTAACTGTTCATCTATTAATTGATATTCAGCATTTGAACCATGTTGGATAGGTGAACCTGAATAAAACACTCTATCTCCTTCTTTAAACATAGACACATTCTTTCCAATTGATTCAACTATACCAACAGCATCAAATCCTAAAATTCTTGGTGAATGAGATACTGGCAATTGCCTTTGTTTAGTGTCGACGGGATTTACACTAATACTATTTACTTTCACTAAAATTTCAGTGTCCCTAGGTTGTGGTAGGTCTATGTCATATGCTTTAAAGTGGTTCCCTTCACCTAAGTTAAATGGTTGTTCAAATCCTAATGCTTTCATGCTGCAATCACCTCAAATTGGTTTAAATTAAACGATCTACCTCGTTATTAATATATACTTTTTTATTCAGGGTCTGCTACTTTAATCACTTGCTTCCCAAAATTGTCACCTGTAAAAAGATTTCTAAATGCTTCTGGTACTTTGTCAAACCCTTTAGCCACAGTTGTTTGCGTTTTTATTTTATCTTCACGAACCCATTCTGCTAATGCTTCACTCGCATTTTTAAAATCATTTGCAAATTCGGCTACCAAGAAACCTCTCATCATAGCTTGTTTTTTAACTAACGTGCCTTGTATTCTTGGACCAATGTCGTCTTCAGGATGATTATATGAAGAAATAGCACCACACACAGGCACACGTGCAAAGCGATTAAGATGTTTAAATACTTCATCTGCAATAGCTCCACCAACATTTTCATAATATACATCCACGCCATCTGGTAATGCTTGTGCTAAATTCTCAGCGAAATACTCATCTTTGTAATCAATACCGGCATCAAAACCTAATGTATCAGTTAAATAATTGACTTTATCAGGTCCACCAGCGATGCCTACCACACGACATCCTTTGATCTTAGCAATTTGACCTACCACAGAACCTACGGCACCTGAAGCTGCTGAAACAACAACTGTTTCACCTTCTTGTGGACGTCCAATATCTAATAAACCATGATAAGCTGTTTGGCCTGGCATACCTAGTACACTTAAATACAATTCAAGTGGTACTTCTGTAGATGGCACAACATTAACTTTGTCACTAGTAACTGTATTATATTTTTTCCAAGGTAGCATACATGTAACGATATCGCCTTCTTGGAAACCATCCGCTTCTGAAGTAGTTACTTGAGCAACGATATGACTTATAATTGGTTGTCCTACTTCAAATGGTTGAACATAGGAGTCACCTTGTGACATTCTACCTCGCATATACGGATCAACTGAAATATACAATGTTTTTAATTGTATCTCACCACTCTGTGGATCTTTAGTTTCTATTTCTTCGTATTTAAATGTATCGTCCTGTGGCATACCATCAGGATATTTATTAAAAATAATTTGTTCATTATTCATCGAATCATCCTTTTTCAATTTATTAATACTACCATAATACCTCAGTTCAAGATGTCGCAATCATTTCGTCTGAACTGTATAATATGAATCAATAAATGAGATCAAAATTGGAGATGCATTCAATTATGAAACTAAGTATTTTAGATTACGTGCCTATTTTTGAAAATAGAAATGCTTCTGATGCACTGAATCATAGTATCGAATTAGCACAACTTGCAGAACAGTTGGGATATGAAAGATATTGGGTAGCAGAACATCACCAAGTTTTATCAGTAGCATCAAGTGCACCAGAGATGATTATGATGTCTCTGTTAGAACAAACGAATCATATACGTATTGGAAGCGGTGGTATCATGATGCCACACTATAGTCCATATAAAGTAGCAGAACAGTTTAAAATTATGGAAGCACGACATCCAAAACGTGTAGATTTGGCTTTAGGTCGCTCTAAAAGCTATCCAAATGTTTTTGCAGCATTGAACGAAAATAAAAATCAACCACTACAATTCGAAACTCAATTAAATGACTTACAAAAATATTTTACTGATGATGTTACTAAACCACATCGATTTCAAACTTTAATTGCAACCCCACAAATAGATAGTTATCCTGATATGTTTATACTTGGAATGAGTGAACGAAGTGCGAAACTAGCAGGTAGAAAAGGATTGCCTTTTGTCATAGCACAGATGGGTCAAGCATCACATCACCTTCAAGCGGCTATTAAAACGTATAAATCTACTATATATCAACACTATGGGGAACAAGTAAAACCATATGTTATATTAGCAACCTTTGTCATTACCGCAGAAAATCAAGACAAAACTAATCAATTACTAAATGCCTTTCATTTATGGTTAATACGGATTTTTTATGCTAATCAACCTAAATCTTATCCTTCAATTGATACAGCTAAAAATCGACAATGGTCTGATAGAGAACTTAAGAAGATGTCATCCAACGCAAACCGTGTGATTAGTGGGTCACCTTATCAAATAAATGCTCAGTTGAAACAACTAAAAAATGATTATAATGTTGACGAAATAATGATTTTGCCACATGTATATGGAGAAGCGAATCGAAAAAGGCTATTAGAATTAGTAATGGAATACTGTGAATCATAAGAAACTATACAAATAAAGGTACAATATCCAACTAAGTTACATTATCGTTTCTTTCAATCTATAAATGAAAAGAAATACTCGATTTGAACGTATGGAAATTGTACCTTTTAATTATTTAGACCAAAGAAATTCTATTATTTCATTGGCTACTTGTTTATTTTCATGTAATTGGCTATGTTGTGCTGACTTTCCAGTATATTTAGATTCTTTATAACTACTCACCGAATCTCCTATTAAATATTTTAAAGATTGAGATGAAGCATTTGAAACACGCCCATCAGAATGTGTTCCACCTTTTAAGTCTCCAAATATATTTAATACGTTAATATCTTTATTTTTATAACTATCTTTAAGAGATAATAATGCTTTGTAATTATCAGTCATTTTACTTGGCTTACCATTATGATCAACCGTAATTTCATTTACCTTTTCATTTAAATTTAAAACGCCATTGAATGTCCCAGCAATATTAACTTCTTTATTTAATTGAGGTACGTCTTTATCTGTACCATACATTTTCATAAAGTATGCAAATGATAAATTCCCCATTGAGTGACCTACAAAATTATACTTTTCAATCTTATATTTTGATTTAAGGTTTGCTAATACATTTTTAATATTTTTAGCGTTTTGTTCTGTGTCACCATTTTTATTATCTTCCATCTCTACCTTGATTATAGGATTGACAGCATTGTCTTTTAGATTCCCCTTAAAATTGACATTTCCATTTTTAGATACCCTAGCTGTGATGACATTATTAGTTACACCTTGCTTTACAGCTTGATTTACCATATATTTTTCTGAGTTTGCACTCCCACCATAACCATGCACAAATATTGTACCAGTATGTGATTGTTTAAAATGTTGTGTATCTACTTTCGTTGCATGTTGTTGACGTACAACTATCGCTAATGCGACTATAATCAATGCGATGATTAAAATACTAATCATTAGTAGCCATTTTGACTTCATCAAATTACCTCTTTTTCATATATTTCATTCAGTATATAGTATTTTTTCAAATCACGCACATAAAAAACAAGGTGCATCAAGATGACACACCTTGTAAAAAATACTTTATTTGATTTCTCTTGTTTCAGCTAATTGTTTGTACCAATAAGCACTTTTCTTTGGATAACGTTCTTGTGTATCAAAATCTACATAGAATAATCCATATCGTTTTTCATAACCATTTGACCATGAGAACACATCCATTAATGACCATAAGAAATAACCCTTAACATTAGCACCATCTGCAATTGCATCTGAGATAACGTTTAAATGTTGTTTAATATAATCAATACGTGCATCATCATGAACTGTTTTTTCAGATTCTATAAATTCATCTTTATAACCTAAACCATTTTCAGTGATATAGATTTTATGATAATTAGGATAGTCTTTGACAACACGCATAATTTGGTCATATAAACCTTGTGGGTAAATCATCCAATCCCAATCTGTTCTTGGAACATCGACATCAAACTCTCTTTGTCCGACACCTTTTAATTGATATTTTGATCCGCCTTTATCACCAGTTGAGTTATGCGTAATTAGACATTCTCCATCGTAAGCTTTCATCCAATCACTCATATAGTAGTTAATACCTAGGAAGTCATTTAAATCTTTAGCTGCATCTAAAATTTGGTAATCTTCATCTGTGATATCTAACTTGCCACCATTCACAGAAAGTATATGTTGAACACCTTCCATTGTTTCTCTTGAATATTTACCTAAATATGTTGCATCTAAAATAAATTTATTATGAATGATATCTTCTAATTCTGCTGCTTTAACATCTTCTGGATTATTAGGATCTAAAGGATATTTAGTAGGTAATGCATGTACAACGCCAATTTCACCGTTATATCCACCATCTTTAAATAGCTTTACTGCTTTGGCATGTGCCACCATCATATTGTGATGAGATTGAAATACTTTTCCAAAGTCATATGTTATACCTGGAGGAAACTTACCAACTAAGTATTGACCATCACCAATAGGACCAATTTCATTAAATGTTGTCCAGTATTTTACTTCAGGGAATTCTTTAAAACAGAATTCTGCATAATCTACAAAATAGTCAATCGTTTTACGATTTAAAAAGTCACCATCTTTATGAAGTACTTCAGGTGTATCGAAGTGATGTAACGTTACAAATGGTTCTACATGGCGTTTATGACATTCGGCAAATAGTTTATGGTAATATTCAACGCCTTTAGGATTTACGTCACCATATCCTTTTGGAAAAATTCTAGACCAGGCGATAGATATACGAATACCATTCACACCAAACTTTTCACTTAATTCTAAATCTACTGGATAACGATGATAAAAATCACTTGCAGGTTCTGCAGTATACCAGTAATTTTCTTCTAAATAAGTATCCCATGCGACACGTCCTTTACCATCCGTTTGAGTTGCTCCTTCAGCTTGATATGCGGCAGTCGCTCCACCAAAAATAAAATCTTCAGGTAATTTTTTAGTCATTATGAAAAACGCTCCTATCTAATCTTCAAATTGTTTTTGTACAAATGCTAGTGCTGCTTGTCCATCACGCGTTAAATTAATATACTCAACACCTTGAGTTTTAACTAACTTGATACCTAATTTGTCAGTGTCTTGTTTGATATCTTCATAGTTTGAAGCCACTTGAGGGGCTAAAATAATCAACTGATAATCTTTCCTAATATCCATATGTGCACCGTAGCCACCAGCTGCAGCTTTGACAGGAACATTAAATTCTTCAGCTGCTTTATTTAATGCATTGGCTAATAATCCACTTGTTCCTCCACCTGCACATAGAACTAATACATTTGTTTGTTGTTTAATATTGTTTGCTAAGTCTGTTGTAGCTTCAGTACCTTTGTTTGAATGTGATGCTAAAATAGCATCTGCTTTTTTAGTATCAAAGTTAGCTGCAACTTTATCTTGTAACTCACTATTACTTTCCTTAATGCCGGCTTCTTCTTCTAGAATTTCATTATCATAAACTTTTAAGAACGGATAATAGATAATGATATCAACAACGATTAATACTACTGCAAGCACGAATGATAACAGTGCAAATTGCGTACCCATGACAATACCTAATGGTGCAGGTGTAGTCCATGGTAAGTTAACTGAGAAACTATTCATTCCTAAAACATCAACGAAGAATTTAAAGATCCATACGTTTACAATTGGTGTTAATACAAAAGGTATAAAGAATACTGGGTTTAAAACTAATGGCGCACCAAACAAGATCGGCTCATTTACACCAAAGAATGTTGGTACAACAGATGCTCTACCAATAGCTCTGTTACGTTTAGATTTAGCTACCCACATAAACATAAATGGAACAACTAATGTAGCACCTGTACCACCCATTGTTACGATAAACATTTGTGTACCAGATGTAATTACATTATTAGCATGTTCGCCTGCTTGAATTAACTTAAAGTTAGCTTCAATATTTGCATATGTAATAGCAGCAATTGCAGGTTCTACGATAGAAGGACCGTGGATACCTACAAACCAGAATAATGCAAAGGCACCAAAGATAATTGTGATTCCAATCCAACCATTAGCTGCTGTAAATAACGGTTCAAATACTTTAAGTACCGTTTCTGCTACATTCGTTTTAATAGTTGCTCTAATTGTTAAATCAATACCATATAATATTAAAATAACTGCTGAAAATGGAAAAATATCTTTGAATACTTGTGAAATATTCGGTGGTACTTCTTTAGGCATTTTGATAGTAATGTCACGTTTAATAAAGAAGTTATAAACAATCACAGTGATAAATGCTGAAATAAAGGCTGTTAATAATCCTTTAGTTCCTAAAAACGCATTTAAAAATCCACCTTCTTTAGCAGGATCGGCTGCTAAGAATAAGAAACCACAGATTGACGCAAGCATAGTTGAAATAAAGTTGATTTGGTTTGTACTTTCAAGCTTACGGTTATACGAATCTGTAAGTGATTTAGCTGTCGTACCAGCTACAAGTAATGCTACAAGTCCCATTGTATAGTTATATGGTTTCATCAAGATGCCTTCCATCTCTTTATCCCATTTGAATCCAAATACATTAGGTACAAAAGCGATTAGTAAGAATAAACTTGAGAATAAGATGACAGGCATTGCTAAAATAAACCCATCACGAATAGCTCTTAAATAAATGTTTCTTGATAACTTTTCAAAAAATGGTTTACCCTTCTCAATCTGGGCAATTAACTTTTTCATCAAGGTCTTCACCCTCTTTTATATAATTCTATTAAATGTGACATGACATCTTTTAATAAAATCGTAGTCATTAAATGGTCTTGACCATGCATCATTGTCACACTATATGCGATATCTTCTCCTTGAGCTTCTTTAGCTAAAAGACTAGTTTGTGCTTTATGCGCATCTGCAATAAGGCTTTTACCTTCTTCAATTAAAGCTTCAGCTTTGTCGAAATCTTTATTTTGTGCGGCTGTTAATGCTTCTAAAAACTTAGAACGTGCATCTCCCGCAAATGCCACAATTTCAAATCCAATTAATTGTACTTCTTCTCTATTCATGAGCGCTATACTCCCCTCAAATCAATGTCATTTATTTCCAAGATGTTGCTGTTTTAGTAAGTACTTTGTTAAGATCATCGATATTTTTAAATCCAGTTGTACGTAACCACTCACGAGCTGCTGCTTCACCTTGTTCAATATATACTTGAACAGCACCTGCCCATGTAGCACGTCCACAAAGTACACCATTAAATTTGGCACCTGCTTCATGTGCAAATTTTAATGTTTCTTGGAATAATTCGGCAGATACACCAGCACTTAAATAAATGTATGGTAAATTTGTTGCAGCCTCTTGATCTCTGAAATGTTGTGCCGCTTCTTCTTTAGTATAAACAACCTCTCCATCTGCAAAGCCTTCAACATATTTCATATTTACAGGTACCTCTACTTTTAATACATCAACGTTGAAACGAGGTTCAGAGAATAATTTCATAGCTTCATTCACTTTTCTAGGTTTCACTTTTGCAAATTCAACACTACCGTTATCTGAAATATTGTCATCATATGATAGAACTTCTAAGAAGAATGGAATATCTTCTGCAACACATTCTGAACCGATTCTTTCGATATAAGCTTGCTTTTGAATATTGATTTGTTCTTCATCATCAACGTCATAATATAATAAGAATTTAACTGCGTCTGCGCCTTGTTCTTTTAGTCGTTTTGCTGACCATTCAACTAAACAATCTGGTAAGCGGCCTTTAGCATTTACGTCGTAACCAGTTTTTTCATAAGCTAATAATAAACCACAATTTTTATTTCTTGCTTCTGTTGCAGGTAAGCCATATTCTGGGTCAAGTAAGATAGATGAAGCATATTGAGTTAATTCTTCTGCTACTAAAACTTTTAATTGTTCAATTTGTTCAACTGTCGGCTCACCAGTTTGATATTTAGCCATCATACGTTTTAAAGCACCACGTTGGTCAAATGCAAGTGCTGAAATAACACCTTGTTCATTACTTAATTGTGAAATTGCTGCCGTTTTATTTTGAGTTTTTACCATTATTTACACCTCTAATAATTCAATTTGATGATACAAATCATCATAATTATTTAAATTGACATATCCAGTACGTGATTCTTGAGCATTCAACATACCTAATGTATTCGCCTTTTTAAGTAGTTGCTCATCACTCTCACGATTTAACAATGCAGAAGCGATACCAGCTACTGTAGAGTCACCTGAACCAACTGGGTTTAATACTTCGATAGATGGAATATTAACTTTATAGAATTGATTATGATGCTTAGCAAACATACCTTTAGCACCTAATGACACAATAACCCATTCAATATCATTGAAAATGGGATTGTTAAGTGCTTTCTTAAGTCCTTCTATACTTTCATCCACTGGTTGATTTAAAAGTTGATATAGTTCATCTATATTAGGTTTTATGACTGTTGGTTTGAATGACGAGTGTATAGATGTCATTAATGTGTCACCAGAACTATCTAGTATGACTGGTAATTGATGTTCATGACATTTCTCAATAATCTTTGAATAATAATCCTGATTTAATCCTTTTGGTAAGCTACCTGATATGGCTACAACATCTATTTTTTTAATTAATGTATCAACGTGTTTTAAAAAATTAGCCCCTTCTTCTTTACTAATCGTAGGACCTTGTTCTAAAATTTCTGTTTGCTTTCCTTGATGTAGTACTGCAATACAATTTCTCGTTGGCTCATTAATTTTGAAAAATGAATGTTTAATTTGTGAATCGTCTAATTGATTTTCAATAAAATCTCCTAATGGACCACCTAGTAATCCACTAGCAGTAACTGGCTCACCTACTTGACTTAATACACGTGTCACATTAAGACCTTTACCACCTGCTGTTTTATCAATATTTGATACTCGATTAACTGTATCGAGATGAAACGCTTCAATTGCATATGAAATATCTACTGATGGATTTAATGTTAGTGTTAATATCATATGCGTCATCCTTTAATCGTGATATTCGCCTTTGTCCCATTTTTCTAAAAATTCATCGAAGAAATGAGGATCAGCTTGATCTGCATTATGCGTTTCTAAATGTTTAATTTTTGCAATTAACTTTTCATTTTTTTCTGTTGGTTTATATTTAGCATCGATAAATGCTTCGATAATATCGCACATTAAAAGTTCACCAATGATTTTCCCACCAAAACCAATGACATTTGCATTGAGTTCTTCTTTAGCGTATAGTGCTGATGTCATATCACGTACAAGTGCTGCTCTAACGCCTGGGACTTTATTTACTGCATTGTTTATCCCTACACCTGTTCCGCAAATACAAATACCTAAATCTGCATTTCCACTAGTGACTTGTTCTCCTACTTTTTTTCCGAAGATTGGATAATGTGTTCTTGTAAAATCATAAGTCCCAACGTCAATGACTTCATGACCTTTTGATTTTAAGAATTGTGAAACTTCCATTTTTGTATCAGTTACTATATGATCGCAACCTAAAGCTATCTTCATTTTTTATCCTCCTTTAATTAGCACATTTTATTAAGCATATCTACACGTATTTGATGACGTCCGCCATCATAGTGACCATTAACGAATCCTTTAACTACATTTTTAGCTAAAGTATCCCCTACAATTTCTGAACCCATAGTGATCATTTTTGAATTGTTGTGACCTCTTGTCATATAAGCAGATCTTTCATCCGATACTTCTGCAGCAATCATGCCTTTAATTTTTGTAGCAGTCATAAAGCTACCTACACCAAAAGCATCGATTGCAATTCCTAAATTGTCATCGTTCTTTTGTACTTCTTTCGCTATGGCAAGTGTAGAATCAACGAAATCTAATTCTTTACCTTCTGTTACGTCTAAAACATCGAAATTCTTTTCAACTAGGTATGTTTTAATTAAATCTTTTAAACGTTTACCATCAACATCTGATCCAATAATGATTGTCATAAAAAATCTCCTTTTTGATTTATTAATTAAAAGCGACTTTCAAAAATTAGAGAAAAGGCTTTCAAATCTTCATGTTTAAATTATAAACGTAATCAAACATCAATTCAACATAATATGTTGTTATTTTGTTTGAATTCATAGTTTATTCAAACATTTATAATTAAATTGTGTGATTATCACACATTAATGTTTGGGAAATTGATTAAAACTGTTGAATTTATGAACAAAATAAAAACCTTGAATCGATTGATTCAAGGTTTTTGTTAATTTTAATATTATTCTACGACTTCAATATATGATTTTATTTGATCTAACTTTTCATTATCCGTTACATCCATAACGACTGCTGTCAAGTCATCTAAATGACAAAAAGATGTGAAATCTTCTTTTCCAACTTTCGAATGGTCGATGAGCAAATACTTCTCAATAGAATGTTCTAATGCAAGTTGTTGTGTATATGCTTCATCCATTGAAGAAGTCATGACAACACCATTTTTAACACCATTGCTACTAAAGAACATTTTACTAAAACGTAGTTTTTCAAGTATCGTATTGGCCATTTCACCTACAAATGCTTCGGTCAAATGTCTCATTTCCCCGCCTAATAAGTAGACACGGAAATTAGTGGTTTGTTTTTCTAATAGTATTTTGTATACAGGTAAACAATTCGTAATGACTGTAAGTGAATGATGATTAATCTCTTCTGCTAAAATTTCTACAGTAGTTCCAGGTCCTAAAAATAATGTATCACCATCTTCAATTAATGAAATTGCTTTTTTAGCTATATACCTTTTTTCTTCCATTTGATGTGTGTGTTTTTCTTTATGTAACATCTCTTTATACTGAAAAGTAGAGTTACTTCGTGCACCACCATGTATTTTCGTCAATATACCTTGGTTTTCAAGTTCTACTGGATCTCTTCTTACAGTCATATCGGAAACATTTAATCCATCTACTATTTCATTGGTTCTCACAGTTCCTTTTTTATTTACTAATTTAGCAATCGCATCTAAACGGTCGTGCTTATTCACTTTATTTTGCCTCCTTAATTAGGCTCTACAATATATTATTGATTGTAATATAATGATATTTAAACATAAATATTACTCACTATGTCTCTACTAATGTTTAACATGCTAGTTTTATGTAAATTCCATCTTATATTGACCCTTTATTAAATTACAGGCGTCTTCAATATCAATAGCTTTATTATTATAATATCATTGTAAAGTGTTTTTGTGATTGAGATAAAGTTAAAGTATAGATAAATTTTTATGAAAATGGGGTGTCTTTTTGAAGAATAAAATTGAATCTTTAAAAAATATACTAAATCAATCTAGTAACATTGTATTTTTTACAGGTGCAGGTGTTTCGGTAGCAAGCGGTGTACCTGACTTTCGCTCTATGGGAGGATTATTTGATGAAATATCTAAAGAAGGTTATTCTCCAGAATATTTATTAAGTCGCGATTATTTACAAGATGATCCAGAAGGTTTTATTAATTTTTGTCATAAAAGATTAATGTACATAGATAAGGCTCCAAATACTGTTCATCAATGGATCGCCCAATTAGAAGATGAGGAAAAATCTTTAGGTGTCATTACACAGAATATCGATGGATTCCATTCGGATGCAGGTAGCAAGCACGTAGATGAGTTGCATGGGTCACTTAACACCTTTTATTGCAATCAATGTCATCAACAATATTCTAAAAAAGACGTCATTGAAAGACAATTAAAGCAATGCGATATCTGCGGCGCAACTATTCGACCTGACATCGTATTATACGGGGAAATGTTGGATCAAAATGTTATAATGCGTGCAATACAGAAAATTGAAAATGCAGACACATTAGTTGTACTAGGCTCTTCTTTAGTGGTGCAACCTGCTGCTGGTCTCATATCCAATTTCAAAGGTGACAATTTAATTATTATCAATAAAGATAATACCCCTTATGACTCTTATGCTTCTTTAGTCATTAATGATGACATGATAGATGTTGTTTCAGAATTAAATAAATAACACAAAAAAAGCACTTCTCGATATTTCGAGAAGTGCTCGATTTACTCTAAACTCATTATGATAAATGATAGTTAATTGCTTGAGAAATATATTCTGTAATATATGGATTTTTGTATCGTTTAAAATAATTATTAAACCTTTCATCATTTTGATATGTATCTGCTATTAAACAAAGCATTTGATTATCAAAAATTCCAATTTGGTTCATAAAATCTTTCCACTCATATACGACATCATACGCATTTCTAGCATTCACTTTATGTAAAGACAGATTATTAAATTTTTGAAAGATTTCTTCAAACTTTTTCATTTTTTCTTCATTAAATAGAGTTTCACCATTAGATATAATGAATTCTTTATAAGTATCTGTATGTCCATATTTTAATTTTGCTTCTTCTCGATATTGCTCTAAAGGTATACTATTTAATTCTTCAATTTCAGTAATTGGAACATCTTTAATATACTTTTCAATTGCACTCTTTGTATTTTCTAAACTTTCTATTTTTCTCTTTAAAATTTCTTTCTGATTTTGTAATACTAATTTCAATTCACTATCATTTTTATTGATAATTTTACTTATATCTTTAATACTCATATCCATGTTTTTTAATAACATTATTTTTTGTAACTTTACTAAATCTTTCTGAGAATATATACGATGATTGCTTTCATTCTTTTTAACTTTTAGTAATGCAATTTCATCATAATAATGTAGTGTTCTTTTGGTTACCCCTGTTATTTTCATAATGTCTTTTAAACTATATTGGTATTCCAAAATGCTTCCACCTCATTTAAAATTTCATTTGCTGACATTATTGTTGCTTTTTCAATACTAGATTTTGTTTTTTCTAAATAATATTTTATTAAGTAATACCCACATGCATAACCAGCAGCGTATGGTATCCCCTTAGATTTGCCACCATATGATTTTGAAATTTCATCACCATATAAATAAGGGATTGATTCAAAAATATTATTAATAGTTAAATTATTCTTTATAAGATTTTTGATTAATTTTTGGTTCTTATTCCAGTCTGTTGATGTTACCCATGGACCTATATAATCTGTACCATATAATGATTCCACAAAATTTTCTGCTAAACCTTCAGCTACAATTAATTCTGCTAATGAACCACCATCCCAATCAACATATTGATATCTAATATTATGATTAATTTCATGAGCAATTGCACTTTTAACTCTACTTAATGTATAACTATTAGGTACTAATGATAAAATAATGTACCCTGGTATGCCCCCATCCCCAACATAATTTTGATTCAAGAACATAGTGGGTTTATTTTCATCACCTAATAAAGCTGTAAATATATATTCTTTTATTTTAGGTTGAACATCAGACATTTCAAATCGATTTATTGCACGCTTTATTGAATGTTCACAATCATTCCAAAAATGGTTGTCCATTTCTTTTATCTTGTCTATGTCATTTAATTTAATCTCACTAGGAATAATATGCGATTGTCCTAAATATGAAAATATATCAAAATTATTACTGCTCTCTTTATCAAAAGGGATCTGCTGTATTTGAAACTTCATTTCAAACTCTCTAAGTACTTTCTCTTTAAAATATTTGTTTCGTTTATCTTTTTCCATACTAACAAGTTGTCTGTATACTTCATCAGATCTAATTAATTTTATATTGTACATATGATTTTTACCTCCTTACAACTAACATAAGGGATAACGTAACGTTACTTTCAAGAAATATTTATAATTAATATTAACTTTAAATAACACAAAAAAGCACTTCTCGATATTTCGAGAAGTGCTTTTTGCTCAATTATGTGTAAACCAATTGGTTTGCGAACAAGTTCGCAACAATCTTGGCAATATTAACGTTTTGAGAATTGAGGTGAACGACGAGCTTTTTTAAGACCTGGTTTTTTACGTTCTTTCATACGTGGGTCACGTGTTAATAATCCAGCGCGTTTTAAAGAACCTCTGTATTCAGGATCTGCTTCTAATAATGCACGAGCGATTCCGTGACGGATAGCTTGTGCTTGTCCTGTGAATCCACCACCGTGAACGTTAACTAAAACGTCATAGTTACCTTTAGTTTCAGTAACATCGAATGGTTGGTTTAAGTCTAAGATTAATGATTCAAATGGTAAGTAGTCACGTACGTCACGGTTGTTAACTTTGATGTTACCTTCACCTGGTACTAAACGTACACGTGCTACTGAGTTTTTACGACGGCCTGTGCCTTTATATTCAACTTGTGCCAATGTAATTTCCTCCTTCTAATTAACCACGTAACTCGTAGTTTTCTGGTTGTTGTGCAGCGTGTGGATGTTCAGCGCCACCATATACAAATAATTTTTTACCTTGTTTTTCGCCTAAACGACTGCTTGGTAGCATACCTTTAATTGAAGTTTCAAGTAAACGTTCTGGGTTAGTTCTTCTTAATTCACCAGCAGAAATTGATTTTAAACCACCTGGGTGATTTGAGTGACGGTAATACATTTTGTCTTGTTCTTTATTACCAGTGAATTGAATTTTTGAAGCGTTGATAATGATTACATAATCACCTGTATCAACGTGTGGTGTATAAGTTACTTTATTTTTACCGCGTAAGATAGATGCTACTTCTGATGATAAACGACCTAATGTTTGGCCTTCAGCATCGATAACATACCATTTGCGCTCAATGTTTGATTCATTTGCCATAAATGTTTGACGCATAATAATTGTCCTCCTAAAAATAAATGCTTCGTTTTAGACTCTAGACAAACTTGATTAACAATCGTTACTTCCGTAATGTCTATATTCTATTTGGTTTGATTTAAAAATTGTTACGATTTAAAGCGTAGATTTCATTTATTTTGTTAACTGTTGTTCTATTTTGCTTATATATCTTGTAACACAATAAGATTCCGGGGCTTATCGTGGGGTGGATATAAAACAATACCGTTAATAATCTTATAATTTCATAGGCCTTTTGTCAATGCAATTCAATCATTTTGTAATGATTTTTTATAATGTATTTTAATTTGGTCTCCAAAGTCTTTAATTAGTGCTTTATCTGATAAATACACTTTTTCTAAATATAGCCCTTCGGATGGTGCTGTAAAAGGTATTTTATTCCTATTTTTCTCTTCTAGTAATTGGGGGATTTCTTCTGGACTTCTTTTACCTTTTCCTACTTCTATTAAAAAGGCAACTAGTACACGAACCATATTATATAAAAAGCCTGATCCGGTAACGATATAATCAAAGCCTTCATCAGTTTTAACTATTTCACTTTGGTATAAGGTCCTCACCTTACTCTCTACTTCTGTTTTTTGTGAACAGAATCCAGTAAAGTCGTGGGTACCTATAAATAGTTTGGCAGCTTCATTCATCTGATTTAAATCTAATGAATCTGCTATATACGTTTTCAATCCACTTTGAAATGGATCGCGATGCTTAGCTTGATAAACTTTATATCGATACCGTTTTCCTACACAATCATATCTACAATGAAAATCTTCATCGACTTGTTTAACAGATTTAACATATATATCATCTGGTAAGGCACTATTCATTGCATATTGCCATTTGCTATTTTCAATTTGTAATTCTGTATCAAAATGAAAATATTGTTGGTACGCGTGTACACCTCTATCAGTACGACTAGAAGGATGTATACGTATGTGCCGTTTATGCATTCTTTTTAGTATTTTTTCAAATTGTTGTTGTACAGTTCTACCTTGTTGTTGAATTTGAAATCCTAAAAATTGGTTACCTTGATATTCAATTTCTACTAAAATACGCAATCATTTACACTCCCATAAATTTAATTAACAATAATACACCCAATATAGGAATTAATAGTAACAATATCAATGTATCTCTCAGACGCCACTGAAGGAGTCTGTAGCTCGTTCTTTCTGCATGTGCATCATATCCCCTTACTTCCATAGCAATCGCTAATTCCTCTGCTCTTTGAAAGGCAGAAATAAACAATGGAATCATCAATGGAATAAATGCTTTAATTCTTGTTATGACGCCTCCAGAACTTATTTCTGAGCCTCTAGACTTTTGTGCTAAAATAATTTTGTCTAATTCATCCATAAGTGTTGGTATAAATCTTAATGCGATAGACATCATCATACTTAATTGATGTACAGGTAGCTTCAACCATTTTAAAGGTGTTAATAATTTTTCAAACGCATCTGTCAAATCAATAGGACTTGTTGAAAGCGTCATTACAGTCGCTATCATAACAATAAAGATTAAACGTAAAGAAATATAAACGCCTTCTAAAATCCCATTACTTTCAATAGATATAAAGTGCCAATGTAAAAGGATTGTTCCACCTTTTGTAAAAAATACGTGCATTAAAAATGTAAATATTAAAAAGACAAATATTGGTGTTAATCCTTTAATTAAAAACATAAAATTAATTTTAGCCATTCTCACAATTAATAAAATCAATATAAACAACCATGCATACGTACCAAAGGAATGGCATAAAAAGATAAAAATAATAAAAACGAACACAAATATGAGTTTTGATCTTGGATCTAAATGGTGTATAAATGAATTGCTAGGAAGATATCGTCCAATTATTAATTTATTTTTCATTTTGCCACTCCCTGTACAACTCAGCGAATTCTTCCTCTGTTAAAGCAGTGGATGGTAATTTTGTCTGATATTTTGTTTCAAAGTCTTTTTGTAAACAAACAACATCCGGTAAGGTGATATGCCATTGTTTAAGTATGTCAGGTTGACTAAAAAGCGTTCTAGGATTTTCAATTGCCTGTACCTCACCTTTTTGCATTACAATGATTTCTTCAGCGTATTTAGCAACATCATTCATATCATGAGTCACTAGTATAATTGTCTTATGCTGCTCTAATTGTAATTTTTTTAGTAAAGTCATAACTTGATGTTTACTTTTAGGGTCTAAACCTGCTGTTGGCTCATCGACAACGATAATATCTGGATCCATAGCTAAAATAGAAACTAATGCTAATTTTCTCATTTGACCACCCGACATTTGAAACGGTGATAGAGACATGACATTTCGTGAAAAACCAAGTTCTAATAACATATCAAAAGCATTATTTTTCACTTCTTGTACATTCATGTTGAAATTTTTCGGTCCAAATTCAATTTCCTTTTCTACAGTATCTTCAAAAAGCTGTGATTCTGGAAACTGGAATACCATACCTACATGTTTACGTATGGGTCTTAAAAACTTATCTTTTGTTTTACTGTCTATATGCTTTTCATTAAAATCTATTGAACCACTTGTAGGTTTTAGAAGCGCATTTATATGTTGAATCAATGTTGATTTGCCACTACCAGTTTGTCCCACAATGGCATAATAATGGCCTTGTTTAAATCTAAGTGAAATATTATTTAAAGCCTTGAACTCATATGGTGTTTTAGGTTGGTAAATATAACTCACATTATTCATATTTAAACTCATAATTGATTAACCAACCCTTCATATGTGACAAATGATGAACTTTCAAACAATAATTGATTCATTTTCATAGAAAAAGGTAGTTCAAGCCCTATTTTCATGAGTTGATCAACATCATTATAGATTTCACTTGGTTTACCTTGTTTATAAATTCTTCCGTGATTCATAACAATAATATTATCTGCGTTCATCGTTTCAGATAAATCATGGGTAATAGAAATGATAGTAATTTGTTGTTCCTTTTGAAGTTCTTTTACTAATTGTAATAATGATGATTTAGCTACAGGATCTAACATTGATGTAGCTTCATCTAAAATGATAACTGACGGATTTAATGCTAAAACACTAGCAATAGCTACTCTTTGTTTTTGACCTCCTGATAATGAATGTGGTTCATATTCTGCTAAATCTAACATATCAACTTGTTTAAGTGCAGTTGTTACTTTTTCCTGCATTTCATGATAAGGTACTGAATGATTTTCCAGACCAAAGGCAACATCATACTTAACAATTGCTCCTACAAATTGATTATCTGGATTTTGAAAGACAATGCCAATCTGCTTTCTTATTTGGGCTATATTATCTTTATTAATTTTATGATTATTAAACAAGATTTGCCCTTCATCTGATTCTTCAATACCTACCATTAGTTTAGTAACAGTTGATTTACCTGAACCATTGTGACCAACTATACTCGTCCATTGACCTCGAGGAATATGAAATGATACGTCATTTAAAGTGAAGGCAGAATCACTTTGGTATTTAAATGATACATTTTTAAATTCAATAATATTATCTTCTTCCTTCACTTTTATTCCCCCTTTTAATTTTAATTACCTTTAACATTTTACATTATTTAATATCATATGTATACGTGTTCATAATGATTAAAAGTATTTTGTATGTAGAACTATAATGTATTAAAAAAAGCTGAAGATATGAATATCTCAGCTTAAAAATAAAAAAGCGCGCACCCCATCAGTTTTGTTGAGTTCACGCTTTAATTTAATATTTAGTTTGATGGGGTACTCTGAGCTAGACAATGTCTGTATGTGGCAGACATTATCGTTGCACTCATTTGCTTTATATATAAGTAGTTAGTGTATTTATAGTTAAATTATACTAATTCGATAATTACTGATTCAGCACCGTCACCACGACGAGGGCCTTCTTTAAGAATACGAGTATAACCACCTTGGCGGTCTGTATAACGTTCAGCGATTTCACCGAATAATTTTTGAAGAGCAGTTTGAGTAGTTTCATCTTCGTTTAAGATTTCAACATTTTGTAATGTTTTAGCTGCATTACGACGAGAAGCTAAATCTCCTTTTTTACCTAAAGTGATTAATTTCTCAACAACACTGCGAACTTCTTTTGCACGAGCTTCTGTAGTTTCAATACGCTCACTTACGATAAGTGAAGTAGCTAAGTTACGTAACATAGCTTTACGTTGATCAGAAGTACGACCTAATTTTCTGTAACCCATGAGTTAACCTCCTTTATCAATCTTCTTTTCTTAATCCTAATCCTAAATCTTCTAATTTATATTTTACTTCTTCAAGAGATTTACGACCTAAATTACGCACTTTCATCATGTCAGCTTCAGATTTATCAGCTAACTCTTGTACAGAATTGATTCCTGCGCGTTTCAAGCAGTTATAAGAACGTACAGATAAGTCTAATTCTTCAATAGACATTTCTAATACTTTTTCTTTTTGATCTTCCTCTTTTTCAATCATGATTTCAGCATTTTGTGCTTCATCAGTTAGACCTATAAAGATATTCAAGTGTTCAGTCATTATTTTTGCTGCTAATGATACTGATTCTTGAGGAGTGATTGAACCATTAGTCCAAACATCTAAAGTTAATTTATCAAAATCACTACTTTGACCTACACGTGTATTTTCTACTGTATAGTTAACACGTTCTACAGGTGAATATAGTGAATCTACTGGAATTACACCAATTGGTAAATCACTAGTATTATTTGTTTCAGCTAATGCGTAACCTCTACCCTTATTAGCAACAAGACGAACTTTTAAATGTCCACCTTTAGAAACAGTAGCAATTTTAAGTTCAGGATTTAAAATCTCTACATCACTGTCGTGAGTAATATCACTTGCAGTAACTTCACCTTCATCCTTAACATCGATTTCTAAAGTTTTATCTTCTTCAGAATAGATTTTTAATGCTAGCTTTTTGATGTTCATAATAATAGTAGATACATCTTCAACAACATTATCTACCGCTGAGAATTCGTGTAACACGCCTTCAATTTCGATGTACTTAACTGCTGATCCTGGTAATGAAGATAGTAGGATACGACGTAAGGAGTTTCCTAGTGTAGTACCGTAGCCACGTTCAAGTGGTTCAACAACGAACTTACCGAATTTAGCATCTTCACTAATTTCAATTGTCTCAATTCTAGGTTTTTCGATTTCTATCATTTACAAATATCCTCCTTAAATACGTCGACTTGATTTATACTGTTTGCTCAGTGACCTGTAACAACACAACCATAAATTAGACGCGACGACGTTTTGGTGGACGACAACCATTATGTGGTACTGGAGTAACGTCTCTGATTGCTGTTACTTCAAGTCCTGCTGATTGTAATGCACGGATAGCTGATTCACGGCCTGGTCCAGGTCCTTTAACTGTTACTTCTACAGTTTTTAAACCATGTTCCATAGCTGTTTTAGAAGCTGTTTCAGACGCCATTTGCGCTGCGAATGGTGTTGATTTTTTAGATCCTTTGAATCCTAATGCACCAGCAGATGACCATGATAATGCATTACCGAATTCATCAGTAATCGTTACAATTGTATTATTGAATGTTGAACGGATGTGTGCAACACCACTTTCAATATTCTTTTTCACTTTACGTTTACGAGATACTTGTTTACGTGCCATTTATTATTTGCCTCCTTTACCGATTATTTTTTCTTGTTCGCTACAGTTTTAACTGGGCCTTTACGCGTACGAGCGTTGTTTTTAGTTTTTTGACCGCGAACTGGTAAGCCACGACGGTGACGAATACCACGGTATGATGAAATTTCCATTAAACGTTTAATGTTTAAGTTTTGCTCACGACGTAAGTCACCTTCTACTTTGTAGCTATCAACTACTTCACGGATGCGACCTAATTCATCGTCAGTTAAATCTTTTACGCGAGTGTCAGCTGATACGTTAGCTTCTTCAACGATTTTTTTCGCTGTAGAAGTACCAATACCATATACATAAGTTAAAGAAATAACAACGCGTTTTTCACGTGGAATATCCACTCCTGCAATACGTGCCATATACATTTACACCTCTCTTTTATTAACCTTGTCTTTGTTTGTGTTTTGGATTTTCACAAATTACCATTACTTTACCTTTACGTTTAATGACTTTACATTTTTCGCAAATTGGTTTTACTGATGGTCTTACTTTCATTTTAATACCTCCCTATATTATGGAGTGACGATTATTTATAACGATAAGTAATTCTACCGCGTGATAAATCATACGGAGACATCTCAACAGTTACTTTGTCGCCAGGTAGAATTCGAATGTAGTTCATTCTAATTTTTCCACTTACATGTGCTAAAATTTCATGACCATTTTCTAATTCTACTTTAAACATTGCGTTTGGTAAAGTATCTAATACAGTACCTTCTAATTCAATAACATCTTGTTTAGCCATTGATTAACTTCCCCCTTTTTGCAATAGTAAGGTTATCGTCAATAGACAACTTCAACGATACGAATCTATTAGTGACTAGCTTTAATAAGTTTAACAAAAATTACGGGAATTAATTATCGTTATTTGTCACTCATATTAAATTGTATATTACAGTGTTAGTAAACATTCACATCAACATAGATCGTAAAAGTTGATCTATTGTAATTGGTCTAAGATATCAATGACATCAGTAGTAACCTCTTCAATATCTTTTGAACCATCAATATTTTTCAATACACCTTTATTATCATAATATTCTAATATAGGTTTTGATTGTTTAACATTGACTTTCAAACGATTTGAAACAGTTTCCGGATTATCATCTTCACGTTGATATAATTTACCGCCATCAAGATCACAAATACCTTCAACTTTTGGAGGATTAAATACAAGATGATAAGTTGTACCACAATTCTCACAGATACGACGACCTGTAAGACGATTCATTAGTTCTTCCTCTGGAACTTCGATATTGATGACAGCATCAATATTTCTATCAAGTTCAGCCATAATTGAATTTAAAGCTTCTGCTTGATCGATTGTTCTAGGGAAACCATCTAATAAAAATCCTTTTTTTGCATCGTCTTCAGAAATTCTTTCTTTAACGATACCCACAGTAACTTCATCAGGGACTAATTCTCCACGATCCATGTATGATTTAGCTTCTTTACCTAAATCAGTTTCATCTTTAATCGCTTTTCTGAACATGTCACCAGTAGATATGTGTGGTATTGGGAATTTCTTAACAATTTCACTCGCTTGAGTTCCTTTACCTGCTCCAGGTAAGCCCATTAAAATGATATTCATAAGTGCCCTCCTACAAATTATCTACCACCAAAGCCTTTATACTCTTTTTGATTTACTTGTGCTTCTAATGATTTCATAGTCTCAATAGCAACACCAATAACGATTAGTAAACTTGTACCACCAATTTGAATTGATCTTGGTAATCCCATAAACTTAGTCGCTAAAATCGGTAAAATTGCAATGACAGCTAAGAAAATAGAGCCAACAAATGTTAATCGATAAAGCACTTTAGTAATATATTTTTTCGTTTGTTCACCAGGACGAATTCCTGGGACATAACTACCTTGCTTCTTAAGGTTGTCAGCCATTTTTTCTGGATTAACTTGAACAAATGCATAAAAATATGCAAATGCAATGATTAATACAATATAGATAACCATTCCTATGTTGCTTGATGGATTTGCTGTATCAGCTATTTGTTGTGCCCATTCAGCTTTAGGGAAAAATAGCGTCAACGTTCTTGGTAATAAGAAAAATGCCATCGCAAAGATAACAGGAATAACACCAGCTGAGTTAACTTTTAAAGGTAGATAAGTTGCTTGTGAACCTAATCGTTGAGCTGTTTGTTTCTTTGCATATTGAATAGGAATTTTACGTTTCGCTTCAAGTACAAATATTGCACCTACTGTTAACAGTACTAATGCAACAATGAGTGCTACTATTTTTAACCAAGCTAAAGACGTATCTTCTTGGCCCACAAAAGCTTGTTGGCCTGCTTGAATAATACTTGATGGTAACGTTGATAAAATACCTGCAAAGATGATAAGTGAAATACCATTACCAACACCAAACTGAGTGATTTGGTCACCAAGCCATATCAAGAATGCAGTTCCTGCTGTTAAAGTTAGTGCAATCAATAAATAACTATATACAGAATGACTTACAATTAAGCGACCACCATATAAGTTATTAAATTGGAACGACATACCTATTGACTGAATGAATGCTAATATAATAGCGAAATAACGTGTTACATTGTTGATTTTTCTTCTACCTACATCACCTTGTTTAGCCCATTCAGAGAACTTAGGAACAATATCCATCTGTAATAATTGCATTACGATAGATGCGGTAATGTATGGCATGATTCCCATCGCAAATATTGAAAAGTTCTTCAAGGCTCCACCACCGAAAGTATTAAGTAAATCAGTGACACCTTGAGAACCTTTTGCTGCTTGATCAAAAGCATTAGGATTTACTCCAGGAGCTGGAATATAAGTCCCAATCTTAAAGATCACTAACATTGCTAGAGTGAAGAAAATCTTGTTTCGAACTTCTTTAGTTTTAAAGAAGCTCACAAGCGTTTGAAACATTAGATCACCTCGTGTGCTCCACCTTTAGCATCAATAGCTTCTGCTGCTGAAGTTGAGAACTTATGAGCTTTCACTGTTAATTTTTTATCTAGTGAGCCGTTACCTAGTACTTTAATACCAGATTTTTCGTTCTTAACAACACCAGATTCTACTAATAAAGCTGGAGTTACTTCAGTACCATCTTCGAATTGATTAAGTTGGTCTAAGTTAACAATAGCATATTCTTTACGATTTATGTTAGTGAAACCACGTTTTGGTAAACGACGGAATAATGGTAATTGTCCACCTTCAAATCCAGGTCTTACTTTACCACCTGAACGTGCTTTTTGACCTTTATGTCCACGGCCACTTGTTTTACCATTACCAGTTGCTGCACCACGACCTACACGGTTACGTTCTTTACGTGAACCTTCTGCTGGTTTTAACTCATGTAATTTCATGTCGGCACCTCCTTAATTATTTTTCTTCTACTGTTAATAAATGTTTAACTTTGTTGATTTGCCCACGAATAGCAGGGTTATCTTCAACAACTACTGAGCTATTAGTCTTTTTAAGACCTAAAGCTTCAACAGTTTTACGTTGTGTTTCAGGACGACCAATAACACTACGAGTGAGGGTGATTTGTAATTTAGCCATAACTTATTTTCCCTCCTTAATTATATAATTCTTCAACTGTTTTGCCGCGTAATTTCGCAACATCTTCAGCGTTTTTAAGGTTTTGTAAACCATTTAAAGTTGCACGAACCATGTTGATTGGTGTGTTTGAACCTAATGATTTACTTAAGATATCAGTGATACCTGCTAATTCTAATACCGCACGAACTGGTCCACCAGCGATAACACCAGTACCAGGAGCTGCAGGTTTCATGAATACACTACCTGAACCATAACGGCCAGTGATTGTGTGAGGTGTAGTACCTTCAACACGTGGAACTACAACTAAATCTTTTTTAGCTGCTTCTACAGCTTTTTTGATTGCTTCAGGTACCTCTTGTGCTTTACCAGTACCGAAACCTACACGACCATTTTTGTCTCCAACTACTACTAATGCAGTGAAACGGAAACGACGTCCACCTTTAACAACTTTAGCAACACGATTGATTGTAACAACGCGTTCTTCAAATTCTTTCGTTTCTTCTTCTCTACGAGCCATGTATTTGTCCCTCCTTTAAATTAAAATTCTAAACCGTTTTCTCTAGCAGCTTCTGCTAATGCTTTAACGCGTCCGTGGTATAAGTAACCTCCACGATCGAATACGATTTCTTTAATTCCTTTATCACTTGCTTTTTTAGCAATTGTTTCGCCAACTTTTGTAGATAAATCAACTTTAGTTGCTGATTCGTTAGCAATATCTTTATCTTTAGATGAAGCTTGAGCTAATGTTTCGCCTTTAACATCATCAATGATTTGTGCGTAAATGTGTTTGTTTGAACGATATACATTTAAACGTGGCTTTTCAGCTGTACCTGATAATTTAGTACGAACACGTGAATGTCTTTTCAAACGCACTTTATTTTTATCAATTTTACTGATCATTTCAATACTCCTTTCTGTAGAGTGTTATCTATTATTTACCAGTTTTACCTTCTTTACGGCGAACGTATTCACCTTGGTAACGAATACCTTTACCTTTATAAGGTTCTGGAGGTCTTACTGAACGGATGTTAGAAGCGATTGCTCCAACTTGCTCTTTAGATACACCAGAAACTTTAACAGTTGTGTTTTTCTCTACAGCGAAAGTAATTCCGTCTTCGGCTTTAATTTCAACTGGGTGAGAGTAACCAACGTTAAGTACTAAATCATTACCTTGCATTTGAGCACGGTAACCTACACCAACAAGTTCAAGTGTTTTTTCGAAACCTTGAGAAACACCTTGTACCATATTATTTAATAAAGCACGAGTTGTACCATGATCTGTTCTGTCATCTTTAGAATCAGATGGTCTTACAACTTCAATTGTGTTTTCTTCTTGTTTGAATGTCATTCTTTCGTTTAATGTTTTTGATAATTCACCTTTTGGACCTTTAACAGTTACATTATTTTTGTCAAAAGTTACTGTTACGTCACTAGGGATGTCAATAATTTTCTTACCAACACGACTCATGTTATGGCACCTCCTTATTATTTATTACCAAACGTATGCGATAATTTCTCCACCAACATTACGTTTTCTTGCTTCTTTATCAGTGATAACACCTTCAGAAGTTGATACTAATGCAATACCTAAACCATTAAGTACTTTTGGTACTTCGTTAGCTTTAGCATAAACACGTAAACCTGGTTTTGAAATACGTTTTAATCCTGTGATAACACGTTCATTGTTTTGACCATATTTTAAGAATAAACGAATAACACCTTGTTTATCGTCTTCTACGTATTCAACGTTTTTAATGAAACCTTCATTTTTTAAGATTTCAGCAATTTCTTTTTTGATATTAGACGCAGGTAATTCTAATTTATCGTGACGAACCATGTTTGCGTTTCTTACACGAGTTAGCATATCTGCGATTGGATCTGTCATTGTCATTGATTGTTGCCTCCTTTCAGACTCTTGTTTATTACCAGCTAGCTTTGCGTACGCCAGGAATTTGGCCTTTGTAAGCTAATTCACGGAAACAAATACGGCATAATTTAAATTTACGATATACAGAATGTGGACGACCACAGCGTTCACAACGAGTGTATTCACGAACTGCGAATTTTTGTTTTTTTTGTTGCTTAGCAACCATTGAAGTTTTAGCCACTTAATTAGCCTCCTTTTAGAGATTATTTACGAAATGGCATACCGAAGTTTGATAACAATTCACGAGCTTCCTCGTCAGTGTTAGCAGTAGTTACGATAACAATATCCATTCCTCTTACTTTGCTTACTTTATCATAATCGATTTCAGGGAAAATTAATTGTTCTTTAACACCTAATGTGTAGTTACCGCGACCATCGAATGCTTTTTTAGAAACACCTTGGAAGTCACGTACACGTGGTAGTGATACTGAAATAAGTTTATCTAAGAATTCATACATTCTTTCTCCGCGAAGTGTAACTTTCGCACCGATTGGCATACCTTCACGTAAACGGAATGTTGCAACTGATTTTTTAGCTTTAGTTACTAATGGTTTTTGACCAGTGATTAATTCTAACTCTTCAACAGCGTTATCTAACACTTTAGAGTTTTGAACAGCGTCACCTACACCCATGTTCACTACGATTTTGTCAATTTTTGGTACTTCCATTACTGAACTATAGTTAAATTTCTTTACTAAGTTCTCAGTAACTTCAGAATTGAATTTTTCTTTTAAACGGTTCAAAGTGGATCCTCCTTTCAACTAGTAATTAATTATTAGATTTAATTTCTTCGCCAGATTTTTTTGCAATACGAACTTTTTTACCATCAACAAATTTGTAACCTACACGAGTTGGTTCGTTTGTTTTAGGGTCTAATAATTGTACGTTAGAAACATGGATAGCTGCCTCTGTTTCTAAAATTCCACCTTCAGGGTTTAATTGAGTTGGTTTTTGGTGTTTTTTAATAACGTTAACACCTTCCACAACGACACGGTCACGTTTAGGTTCAGTAGCTACTACTTTACCTTCTTTACCTTTGTCTTTACCTGCGATAACTTTTACGTTGTCACCTTTTTTGATATGCATGTGGGCACCTCCTTATATATTTTGGTTATTTGATTTTATAGTACTTCTGGTGCTAATGATACGATTTTCATGAAGTTACCTTCACGTAATTCACGAGCAACAGGACCAAAGATACGAGTACCACGTGGGCCTTTGTCATCACGAATGATAACACATGCATTTTCGTCAAATTTGATATATGAACCATCGTTACGGCGTACACCTGATTTAGTACGTACTACAACAGCTTTGACAACATCGCCTTTTTTAACAACGCCACCTGGTGTTGCATTTTTAACAGTACATACGATAATATCGCCGATGTTCGCTGTTTTGCGACCAGATCCACCTAATACTTTAATTGTAAGAACTTCACGAGCACCAGAGTTGTCTGCTACTTTTAAACGTGTCTCTTGTTGGATCATTAGTTAAACCTCCCTTATCTCTAATCTTGAATTAAATAATTACTGACTCTTCAACAATTTCTACTAAACGAAAACGTTTTGTTGCTGATAAAGGACGAGTTTCTTGAATTTTAACAATGTCTCCTAATTTAGCTGAATTGTTTTCATCATGAGTTTTGTATTTTTTTGAGTATTTTACTCGTTTGCCGTATAATTTGTGTGTTTTGTAAGTTTCAACAAGTACTGTAATAGTCTTGTCCATTTTGTCGGAAACAACTCTACCTACATAAACTTTACGATCATTTCTTTCGCTCACTTTTGTAACCTCCTCTTTCAATTAATTATTGATTAGCCTTACTTTGTTCAATTTCTCTTTCACGAGCAACAGTTTTTAGACGTGCAATCGTTTTTCTTACTGTGCGAATACGTGCAGTTTCTTCTAATTGACCTGTAGCTAACTGAAAGCGTAGGTTAAAAAGCTCTTCTTTTGAAGATTTGATTTGTTCTTCGATTTCTGAAGTGGTTAAGTCTCTAATTTCCTTAGCTTTCATTTGTTTCACCACCCAATTCTTCACGTTTTACAAACTTAGTTTTTACTGGAAGTTTGTGACTTGCTAAACGTAGTGCTTCGCGTGCAACTTCTTCTTGTACACCAGCGACTTCGAATAAAATTCTACCAGGTTTAACGACTGCAATCCAGCCTTCAACCGCACCTTTACCGGCACCCATACGTACTTCTAAAGGTTTTTTAGTATATGGTGTATGAGGGAAGATTTTGATCCAAACTTTCCCACCACGTTTCATATAACGAGTCATTGCAATACGAGCTGATTCGATTTGACGAGAAGTGATCCAAGACGTTGTTGTCGCTTGTAAACCATACTCACCAAATGTTACATAGTTACCGCCTTTTGAACGACCAGTTGTTTTAGGACGATGTTGACGACGATATTTAACACGTTTTGGTAGTAACATGATTATTTTCCTCCTTCACTAGTGTTCTTAGTAGTAGGAAGAACTTCTCCACGATAAATCCATACTTTAACGCCTAATTTACCATAAGTAGTATCTGCTTCAGCGTGTGCATAATCGATGTCAGCACGTAATGTATGAAGTGGAACAGTTCCTTCAGAATATTGTTCAGCACGAGCAATATCAGCTCCGCCTAAACGACCTGATACTTGAGTTTTAATACCTTTAGCACCAAGTTTCATAGCTCTTGTAATAGCTTGTTTTTGTACACGACGGAATGAAGCACGGTTTTCTAATTGACGTGCGATATTTTCAGCAACTAATCTTGCATCAATATCAATTTTCTTGATTTCAATTACGTTGATGTGTACTTTTTTATCAGTTAAATCGTTTAATTTGTTACGAAGTTTATCAATTTCTGAACCGCCTTTACCAATTACCATACCAGGTTTACCAGTATGAATTGCGATATTAATACGGTTTGCAGCACGTTCGATATCTACGTGAGAAACTGATGCTTCTTTTAATTTATTATCAATAAATTTACGGATTTTTAAATCTTCGTGTAATAGTGAAGCGAAATCTTTTTCAGCATACCATTTTGCTTCCCAATCACGGATGATTCCAACACGAAGTCCGATTGGATTAATTTTTTGACCCACAGTATTCCCTCCTTAGAAAGTTATTAAGCTTCTTTAGCTTCTTCTTTACCGTCACTTACGACGATTGTAATGTGGCTTGTACGTTTATTAATCGCACTTGCACGTCCTTGCGCACGTGGGCGGAAACGTTTTAAAGTTGGTCCTTCATTAGCGTAAGCTTCTTTAACTACTAATTCATCTGTGTTCATGTCGTAGTTATGTTCAGCATTAGCTAAAGCGGACATTAATACTTTTTCGATAACTGGTGATGAAGCTTTGTTAGTTAATTTTAAAATTGCAATAGCTTCTCCAGCATTTTTACCTCTAATTAAGTCAAGAACTAATCTTACTTTACGAGGTGCGATTCTTATTGTTCTAGCAACCGCTTTTGCTTCCATTAGGATTTCCTCCTCTACTTATTAAAAATTATCTTCTTGTTTTTTTATCGTCAACAGCATGACCTTTAAATGTACGAGTTGGTGCGAATTCACCTAATTTGTGGCCTACCATATCTTCTGTTACATATACAGGTACATGTTTACGTCCATCGTATACTGCGAAAGTATGACCAATGAAATTTGGGAAAACTGTAGAACGACGAGACCATGTTTTCATTACTTGTTTCTTTTCACTTCCGTCTTGTGCTTCAACTTTTTTCATTAAGTGATCATCGACGAAAGGTCCTTTTTTAATACTACGAGCCATTTGGGCGCCTCCCTTCTTATTCTGTGCGTGCAGCTGTTACGCCGCACACCCAAATAAGTTAATTTTATTATTTTTTCTTACGTCCACGAACGATAAGCTTGTCTGATGATTTTTTACCACGACGTGTTTTCTTACCAAGCGTAGGTTTACCCCAAGGTGACATTGGAGATGGTCTACCGATAGGTGCACGACCTTCACCACCACCGTGTGGGTGATCGTTAGGGTTCATTACAGAACCACGAACTGTAGGGCGGATACCTTTCCATCTTGAACGTCCAGCTTTACCAACGTTTACTAGTTCGTGTTGGATGTTACCAACTTGACCAATAGTAGCACGGCAAGTTGAAAGAATCATACGAACTTCACCAGAGCGTAATCTGATTAATACATATTTACCTTCTTTACCTAATACTTGAGAGCTAGCTCCAGCTGAACGAGCAATTTGTCCACCTTTACCAGGTTTTAACTCGATATTGTGGATTACTGTACCTACAGGAATGTTTTGTAGTGGTAAAGCATTACCTACTTTGATATCTGCTTCAGCACCACTTTCAACTGTTTGACCTACTTGTAATCCTTTAGGTGCGATGATATAACGTTTTTCACCATCAGCATATACTAATAACGCAATGTTAGCTGAACGGTTTGGATCGTATTGGATAGAATCAACTTTAGCGTTGATACCGTCTTTGTTACGTTTGAAATCGATAACACGGTATTGACGTTTATGTCCTCCACCATGATGGCGAACAGTCAATTTACCTTGGTTGTTACGTCCCGCTCTTTTCGGTAGCGGTTGTAATAATGACTTTTCTGGTGTAGTTTTCGTAATTTCAGCGAAATCTAATGAAGTCATATTACGACGACCATTAGTTATTGGCTTATACTTTTTAAGAGCCATTGTCGTTTACCTCCTTATTGGTAATGTTTTTTAGTTGAATAAGTCGATTGAACCTTCTTTAAGTTTTACAATCGCTTTTCTTCTTTTATTTGTGTAGCCTTGGTAACGGCCCATACGTTTTTTCTTGGGTTTATAGTTGATGATGTTAACATTATCAACTTTTACGTCGAAGATTTCTTCAACAGCAATTTTAACTTGTGTTTTGTTAGCACGAGTATCAACATCGAATGTATATTTATCTTCTGCCATTGCTTCTGAAGATTTCTCAGTGATTACGGGGCGCTTAAGAATATCTCTAGCTTCCATTATCCGAGCACCTCCTCAACTTTTTTAGCAGCAGCTTCAGTGATTACTACACTGTCAGCGCTTGTGATATCTAATACATTTAAACCTTGAGCAGTTGTTACTTGAACACCTGGGATGTTACGTGCTGATAATTCAACGTTTACATCTTCGTTTTCAACAACTACTAAGACTTTTTTAGGTTGTTCTAATGTAGTTAAAACATTTTTGAATTCTTTTGTTTTTGGAGCATCGAAACCGAATGCATCTACAACTGTGAATCCATTTTCTTTAACTTTGAATGATAATGCAGAACGTAATGCTAAACGACGCATTTTCTTAGGCATTTTGTAACCATAACTTCTTGGAGTTGGTCCGAATACAACGCCACCGCCACGCCATTGTGGAGCACGGATTGTACCTTGACGAGCACGACCTGTTCCTTTTTGTCTCCATGGTTTACGTCCACCGCCACGTACTGCTGAACGGTTTTTAACAGAATGAGTACCTTGACGTAATGAAGCACGTTGTAAATTAATAGCTTCAAATAGAACGCTATTATTTGGTTCGATTGCAAATACTGCATCGCTTAATTCAACTGAACCACTTTTTGATCCGTCTACTTTTAAAACATCATAATTAGCCATTATGCATTTTCCTCCTTTCGCTTATTAATTATTTATTACCTTTTTTAATTGATTTAATTGAAGTTGAAATTTCTACTAAACCTTTTTTAGGTCCAGGTACATTACCTTTTACTAAGATTACACTGTTTTCAGTGTCAACTTGTACTACTTCTAGGTTTTGTACAGTAACTGTGTTTCCACCCATACGGCCTGGCATTTTTTGACCTTTAAATACTCTTGAAGCATCTGAAGCCATACCTACAGAACCTGGTGCTCTGTGGAAATGAGAACCGTGAGCCATTGGTCCACGAGCTTGTCCGTGGCGTTTAATAGCACCTTGGAAACCTTTACCTTTTGAAACGCCTGTAACATCAATGATGTCACCAGTTTCGAATGTATCAACTGAGACTTCTTGACCTACTTCGTATTCATCAACGTTAACGTTTCTGAATTCACGAATGAAGCGCTTAGGTGCTGTGTCAGCTTTTTTAGCATGACCTTCAGCTGGTTTATTAGCATATTTATTAGTTTTAGAACCTTTTTTATATGCTTTTTTGTCTTCGAATCCTACTTGGATTGCGTTGTAACCGTCAACTTCTTCAGTTTTCTTTTGTAATACAACGTTTTGTCCTGCTTCTACTACTGTTACTGGGATTAATTCACCGTTTTCTCCAAACACTTGTGTCATCCCGATTTTTCTTCCTAAGATTCCTTTGGTCATCGAAAGTCCACCTCCTAAATTTTTCTATTATAATTTAATTTCGATGTCTACACCAGATGGTAAGTTTAAGCCCATAAGAGCATCAACTGTTTTTGGTGTTGGGTTAACAATATCGATTAAACGTTTATGAGTACGTTGTTCGAATTGTTCACGTGAATCTTTGTACTTATGCACGGCACGGATGATTGTATAAACTGACTTTTCTGTTGGTAACGGAATTGGTCCAGAAACATCTGCACCAGAACGTTTAGCAGTTTCAACAATTTTTTCTGCTGATTGATCAATCACGCGGTGATCATAAGCTTTTAATCTGATTCTGATTTTTTGTTTTGCCATAATTTTCCCTCCTTATTCGTCTACATTTAAGTGATAGACTTCTCCACGAAAACTATCTCACACAGCGCCATGGCAAAGCGGCCGGGTGTGTCAGTAACCTTTCGCTTCATCGCGTTTCTTAAAGTCCAACATTAGATATGTTACATGAAAATCATTGATAAATCAATGGTTTCCACTAACTTTTTCTGTTCTGTCTAACACATACTTTGTTATTGTACTTTAAATGTATTGCTTATTCAACCGTTTTAGGGAATTTTTTTACTTTATTTTTAATTTCATTTCTTTAACCTAATCTTTTTAATACTAACTTCGGTTCCTTTTTATTATAATAGAAGAGAACGGGGGTGAATTAAATGAAAAACGGTATTAAACTTACCCTAGCAATAATTGGTGTTTTCTTAATCATTTGTGAATTCTTTTATGGTATTCCATTTTTAGGTGGTAGCGTTATTGTAAGCTTTGGATGGCAACCATTATTATTTAATGCGTTTCTTTATCTAATTCTTACTATAATATTATTAGTTGACACTCAAAATACTATTAAACCTATGGTGATAATTCCAATACTTGGAATTATTGGTTCGTTTGTAGCATTTATTCCTTTTGTAGGCATGATTATTCATTGGGCATTATTTGTATTGATGATTTTCTTTGTTTTTATTGTTCTAGCTGCGCCAACTTATATCCCGAATAAAAACGCAAGAGTTATCTATACACAATATAAAGATGGTCATAAATCTAAATAGCGATTATATTGCTTCGTAATAAGAAAAGACGTTCACACTTATGATGGTGTGAACGTCTTTTTTATATTTAGCCATGTACGAAGATGAAGTATAAAATGAATAATACCATTAATACATACATAATCGGATGTACTTCTTTATGTCTTTTACTAATTAACATGGTAATTGGATAGAAAATAAATCCACATGCAATACCAGTAGCTATTGAATATGATAACGGCATCATGATAATTGTAATAAATGCAGGAACTGCAACTTCGAATCGTTTCCAATTGATCTCAGCAAAATTTGCTGCCATTAACACACCCACGACTACAAGTGCTGGCGTTGTAACTGCACTTGTAACTACAGCGATTAATGGACTAAAGAATAGTGCTAATAAGAAACAGAATCCAGTTACAATACTAGCAAAGCCTGTTCTAGCTCCTACTGCCACACCTGAAGTTGATTCAATGTATGATGTAGTTGTTGTAGTACCGAAAATAGCACCTACAATTGTTGCTAGTGAATCTGAGAATAAAGCTCTACCTGCTCTAGGTAACTTGTTGTCTTTCATAATGCCGGCTTGTGTTGCTACTGCAACTAAAGTACCTGCAGTATCAAAGAAATCAATAAATAAGAAAGTTAAAATGACGATTAAGAATTGTATCGTAAATAATTGTCCTGGGTCTTTAAATGCTTCAAATGCTGCGCCAAATGTTGGTTTAATACTTGGAATATGACCTACAACGCCTGTTGGTGTGTGAATTTGACCTGTTATCATACCAACGATAGCAGTAATGATCATACCAATAAATATAGAACCTGGTACTTTTTTCGCATATAACACAACTGTAATAACAATACCGAATATTGCTAATAACACTGGGGCTTTAGTTAAATGACCTAGTGTTACTAATGTTGAGTCATTTTTAACAATGATACCTGAGCTTTGCAGACCAACAAAGGTAATAAACAATCCTATTCCAGCTGAGACGGCCATTTTCATCTGATAAGGTATTGCGTTAATTATAATCTCACGAAGGCCTGTGACGGTCAAAATCGCGAAGAATATACCTGAGAATAAAACGCCTGTTAAACCGACTTTCCATGGAATGCCCATTGTTAAAACAACTGTAAATGCGAAGAAGGCATTTAGTCCCATTCCAGGTGCTAATGCTATAGGGTACTTTGCAATAAGGCCCATAAATAATGAACCTACAAATGCTGCTAAAGCAGTAGCTACAAAAATGGCCCCTTGGTCCATCTTCATATCTTCAGATACACCTTTAACGCCTGCTAAACTTAAAACTTGTGGATTTACTGCTAAAATATAAGCCATTGATAAGAAAGTAGTGATACCACCTAAGATTTCTCTTTTGAAGTTAGTACCATATTCATCGAACTTGAAGTATTTTTTCACGGCTAATGCTCCTTTTTTTGAAATACTTTAATATTTTAATACCAATTTTCTAAAAAGACAATACTAAATACGAACTTTCATAAATTTTACTTCGTTTTTGTTCGAATTTATTTACAATTTTAGATTTTTCAAAGCATCTTTAAACGGATTGTTATCAAGTTCTTCTTGTTGATTCATGTATTTCTTCATTTCCTTTTTGGACACTTTACCACTCGACTTTTCTTTCATACGTTTATCCATTTGTGCTTGGGTTTCTGAATGACCACATACGCATCTATAAGTTGCATCTTTTCCTCTACCAAATAAAGTCATTTTCTTTTTACAATTTGGACAACGTGCATTTGTTTTTCTTTGAATATTTTTCTTTGTTTTACATGTAGGATCTTGGCATACTAACATTTGACCATTTTTGGTTTTGACTTTAATCATAAATTTGCCACATGTTGGACATTCAGTAGTAGTTAAATTATCATGTTTGTATTTCTGTTCACTATTTTTAATAATATTAACAATATCAGTTGTAAATGCCTTCATCTCTTTTATAAATTGATGTTTATTGTATCTTCCTTTTTCAATTAGTATTAATTTTTCTTCCCATTCAGCCGTTAATAATGGTGAAGTTAATTTTGAAGGTGCAAGTTCTAAAATTTGTTTACCTTTTGATGTTACTTTAATTTTGCCATCCCTTGATTCAATTGCATTCATATTGAAGAGTTTCTCAATAATATCAGCTCGTGTTGCTACAGTCCCAATACCACCCGCTTCTTTTAGTGTATGAACGTGTTTTTTATCATCCAAATGTATATAATTCTGAGGACTTTCCATAGCTTTTAATAACGTACCCTCATTAAAATAATCTGGCGGTGTTGTTTGATGTGACTTTATATCGGTGTGTTGTATGTTAACTGTTTGATTATTTTTAAAAGGATTCTGAGTTACAATTTCATTTTCTTGTTGTTTCAATGCTTTAAACCCTAATTGAGTTGTGACATTTTCGTTTAATACAAATTTGAACTGACCTACTGCTAAATGCACTTTAATATGTTGATATTCATAGGGTGGCATTAAACTTTCAAGAAATCTTTCTACTATTAACATATAGATTTTCATTTCTCTATTACTTAATTGAGATAAGTCTGGTCTTATTTCGGTAGGAATAATCGCATGGTGATCAGAAACTTTTTGGTTATTAAATATATTCATTTTAGTGGAATAAGATTGAGACATTAATTCTCTTATATTTTCTTTATATTCTGTCGGCAGTAAAGCTTGTAATCTTTCTTTGATAGTCGACACCATATCGGTCGTTAAATAATTAGAATCAGTTCGTGGGTATGTAACTAACTTATGTCTTTCATATAGATTCTGTAAGGTATTCAACGTTTCTTTTGGTCCCAACTTATAGCGATAATAAGCATCTTGTTGTAAATCTGTTAAGTTATATAAAGATCTAGGGTAAGTTTTTTTATGTTTAGACACTACTTTTTCAATTTGGCCTTTTTTATTTTTAATTTCATCTACAATTGACTTAAGTTCTTTCTGGTCAGTGATTCGACGTTGTCCAGAATCAAAGCTAAACTCAAACCCGTCTACTTTAATTATTAATGTATAGTATGTTTGCGGTTTAAATTCATTAATTTCATTTTGACGTGATTGAACCAATTGTATAGTAGGCGTTTGTACCCGACCTAAAGATAATTGTGCATCATATTTAGTTGTCAAAGCTCTTGTTGCATTAATACCAACTACCCAATCGGCTTCACTTCTTGCTAAAGCTGCATCGTATAAGTGTTGGTATTGACGGCCATCTTTTAGATGGTTAAAACCGTCTTTAATAGCTTTCTTAGTTACCGAACTTATCCATAAACGCTTAATAGGTTTTTTGTTTCCAACTTTATCTAAAATAAGTCTTGCAACAAGTTCCCCTTCTCTACCAGCATCTGTAGCAATAATAATTTCATTAACATTGTCTCTTTGCATAAGTGACTTTACTGTTTTAAATTGTTTACTTGTTTTACCAATCACTACTGTTTTCATTTGTTTCGGAATGATTGGTAAATCTTCAAGCTTCCATTCCTGAAACGACTTGTCATATTGTTCTGGAGTAGCATTCGTAACTAGATGACCTAATGCCCAAGTTACAATATATTGATTATTTTCAAAATAACCATTTCTTTTCTGATTTATATTAAGTGCACTTGCGATATCTCGTGCTACTGAAGGTTTTTCTGCTAAAATTAATGATTGCATTTGTGATAATTCCCTTTCTTATTTAACTATAATAAATATAGATTTAAGTTTATTTAATGTCTATAATGATTATGTTTAATGGATTACATTAATTGTAACATGTACATGTATCAATTAACTTTCAATTATTTGTAATTACCCATATAATTATATTAATCACAATGTTACGGAGGTAGGATTATGGACATTATTCAATTAAATGACCCTAAAGAAATAAAATCTTTCATTGAGACTTCTGATTACCAAGTAACTTCCTATTTATATAAAATACCTCAACAATTTACTGAATTTGATCAATTATTAGAAGAAGCAATAGATAATCCTGGCGCATTTGCCATCACTGAAGATAGCCAAATCAAAGCACTAATTTTTGCAATTCCATGTGAAACATATAAATTCAAAGTGATTGGCCCCTTTATAGAAACAAATTTCACATTGACCCCGGAATTATTCCAACAATTATTTGATGCTATGATAGCTGGGCAACCTGATCATGCAGTATATCATTTTTCATTTGAAGAAGGTGTACAAACATATAAACCTTTCGTTAAACAAATACAAGCCAGTTATAATTTCACGGACTATTATTTAGAAGCTCATCAAGATATAGGAGAACTTAGTAGTGAGCAAAATATTATTGAATACCAAAAAGGATTTTACCGTGCATTTTCGCGTATGCATCAGAAAACATTTAGACATGATGCTATGGATGCAAATGACATTTTAAATAGTATTGATGAAACACATCGATTATTTCTATTCGTTAGTGAAGGTTTATTAAAAGGTTATTTATATTTAGACGTCAATAAGCAACAAGCTAGTGCTGAAATAAAATATTTCAGTTCACATATTGATTATCGTATGAAAGGTATCGCCTTTGATTTATTAGAATACGCATTAAATTATGCATTTACTCATTTCGATTTGCGTAAAGTTTATTTCAAAATACGTAATAAAAACAGTAAACTTGTTGAACGTTTTAACGAATTAGGTTTTAAAACTAATTATGAATATAAAAAATATAAATTAGAACCACAACATATACATGAAACAGTTAATACTAATGACAATTAAAAATGTCTATTATACATCTCCCTATTCTTGGGCGATGTATTTTTTATCGCATCAAAACAAAATTCGAGCGATGTTTTTTACTATTCTACCAATTTGTTTTAAAATTAACTCCAAGTGTTATTAAGGGGAGCACTTAATTCGTAATTTAGGAGAGTGAGAAACATATGCAGTTTCTTGATATTTTAATCGCATTGTTACCAGCACTATTTTGGGGTAGTGTTGTTATAATCAATGTTTTCGTTGGTGGTGGCCCCTATAACCAAATCAGAGGTACTACTTTAGGTGCGCTTATTGTAGGTATTTGTTTACTTCTAAGTGGTAATGCAGCATTTGACGATTTAACAGTCATTATAGTGGGATTATTCTCTGGTGCTCTATGGGCATTTGGTCAAGGCAACCAATTAAAATCTGTTAACTTAATTGGAGTATCTAAAACAATGCCTATCTCAACAGGTATGCAATTGGTCGGTACTACATTATTTAGTGTTATTTTCCTTGGTGAATGGAGTACTATGGTACAGGTTGTTTTTGGTCTATTATCCATGGTGCTATTAGTCGCAGGTATTGCATTAACATCATTAAAAGCTAAAAACGAAGGAAAATCTGACGATCCAGAGTTCAAAAAAGCAATGGGTATTCTTTTAATTTCAACAGTTGGTTACGTTGGCTATGTTGTATTAGGAGATATCTTTAATGTTAGTGGTACTAAGGCGTTATTCTTCCAATCAGTCGGAATGGCTATTGGTGGTTTCATCTTATCCATGAATCATAAAACATCAATCAAGTCTACTGCCTTAAACCTTATTCCTGGTGTAGTATGGGCAATCGGTAACTTATTCATGTTCTATTCACAACCTAAAGTAGGTGTTGCAACTAGTTTTTCATTATCTCAATTATTAGTTATCGTATCTACACTTGGCGGTATCTTTATCTTAGGAGAGAAAAAAGACAGTCGTCAGATGACAGGCATATGGTCAGGTATTATCCTTATTATCATTGCTGCTATTATTTTAGGTAATCTGAAATAATTCATATTTTAGGAGGCTCTTAAATGTTTAAAGACTTAGAAGATAAAGTAGTCATTATTACAGGAGCCGGTAGTGGTATCGGAAAATCCTTTGCAGAAAACTTTGGTAAAGCTAAATCCAAAGTTGTACTTAACTATCGCTCTGATAAACATGATGATTCTTTACAAGAATCTGTTAATATCATCAAACAAGCTGGAGGAGATGCCCTACTTGTTCAAGGTGATATATCAAAAGAAGAAGATGTTATCAATTTAATTAAACAGACCGTTGAGCATTTTGGTACATTAGATATTATGATTAATAATGCTGGTTTTGAAAAACCAACACCAACTCATGAAATGACGCTTGAAGAATGGCAAAAAGTTATAGATATTAACTTAACTGGCGCATTTATCGGTTCAAGAGAAGCAATAAAACAATTCAGAGATGAAGATAAACAAGGTGTTATCATTAATACTTCAAGTGTTCACGATACAATTCCATGGCCTAATTACGTCCATTACGCTTCTAGTAAAGGTGGATTAAAATTAATGATGGAAACAATGTCGATGGAATATGCTCAGTTTGGTATTAGAATAAACAATATTTCTCCTGGTGCTATTGTAACTGAACATACTAAAGAAAAATTCTCTGATCCAAAAACACGTGCGGAAACATTAGAAATGATTCCTGCAAAAGAAATTGGCGATGCTCAAGACATTGCTAATGTAGCATTATTCTTAGCATCAGATTTAGCTCATTATATTCACGGTACTACCATTTATGTTGATGGTGGCATGACAAACTATCCTGCATTTATGGGTGGTAAAGGCTAAATCGAAAAATAAACCATGCAATATACATGCATAGTATATGTTATTTAATAACATTATGGCCGCATGTATTGCATGGTTTTTTTATTTAACTCTATGACAAAATGACTATGAAACAAAGAATGCTTGATACATATATAATATAATAATACTAATGACAATCGTTAAATTAGTAACCATACCTATTAAAGGTAACGTTTTGTATTTAAATTGGATTGAATAAGGTATTATCGCCACACCTACAGGTAATAACCATGTGATTAATAATGTCGTTTTAATCATTTGATCAGATACCGGTAAGAAATAATGTACCAGTAGTCCTGCACCTAAACCAATACCATAATGTAGGCATAGGTATTTGATTGCAATAGGTAAATAAGCTCGATCAATTGTAAAACTCAACATAACACCTAATAAAATCATAGACATTGGCATATTGGCTTTACCTAAAATTGAAAAGAAATCTATGGCTACTTTTGGTAAATGAATGTTAGCCATATTTAGTGTAAACATAACAATATATGTAACAAGTGGAACGGACTGAACGAGTTTTAGACCTAAAAATTTAAAGTTAAATTGGTCGCTTCCCTCACTATAGTAACTACCAACAAAGTAAGTTAAACCGAACATAATTACTGCTCCACCAATATCAACCATTCCAAAATAAACCATACCCGTTCCCGGCCAAATAGCATCTACGAGTGGATAAGCAAATAATCCAATATTCATAGAACCAATCATCATACCTACTGAACCACGCATTTGATTATTATATTTTCGAAAACACCAAATAACAATAATTTTAGCTAATACTCCGTAAATAATCATCATAACAGGCAATATCGAAAACGATGGATTTAAATCAGCATGATTCAAATTAACAATCACTAAAGAAGGTAGGGTTACATTTAAAACTAAAGTGGAAAGTACTTGACTATCCGTTGCTTTTAAGTAATTAATTCGCTTTAAAAAGTACCCTAAAGCGATTAAAAGAATAATCATTACAAATTGCTCCGTCATACTAACCCTTCTTTCACGTATCTCAACTCTTACAATTGATAACTTTAACACATTTGCTATAAATTTTAGAACCACTTTGTTTCATGATATAATTTAAATACTCTGTAAAATAATTAATAAAGGAGTTGTCTTTGAATGAATTTAGAGTCTAAATTAGCTGAACTAAAATATGATTATACGCGTCTTCAAGGTGACTTGGAAAAACGTGAGTCATTAAATCAAAATATCGATCCACTAGTTAATCAACTAGAAGAAATCGAAAAAGAGATGGCTAAGGTGAGAAAGCAAATAAATGAACAATAGTGTTTGTAGTGTCACAATATCATTACATTTTTATTATAGACATCCTAGTCATAAATAAAAGAACGTGCTAATATAAATTCGAAATAGAAAGGATGTCAATTCATGAAATTATACTTAATCTTATTACCTTTACTATACTTAATTGTAAGTTACATAAGTATATTCAAAATGAATTCTATATTTACTAGAATTTTAAGAATAATCATGGCTGTTTTATTATTATTTGTAGTTGCTATTACGACAATGCAATTCCCAAATGAAAATTGGTGGGTATTCATAGTCTTGTTACTATTAGTTGGTAATGTTGAAGTAACAGCATTTAAATCACTTAAAAATGATATTAAAGGTGTAAACATATTAAACATCTTATCCATTGGATTATTCGTAATTTATATTATTCTTACTTTAATTTTATATTAATAGTTAAGCCTCTTATCCCTTAGTTGGGATAAGAGGCTTTTTACATACTATTTTCTATTTAATTTTCGGTATAATTTATCTTTAAGTGTAAATAACATTTCATAAATTACTGGAACAACGATAAGTGTTAATATCGTTGAAGAAATAAGTCCACCAATAACTGTTGCAGCCATACCTTTAGAAATGAGTATAGAACTGTCTTCTCCAAAGAGTAATGGTACCAACGCGCCTATCGTTGCAATAGCTGTCATTAAAATAGGTCGTATTCTTGTGCCACCTGCTTCTATCAATGCAGATTTCATATCCATTCCAGATTTTTCGTTATTAATTACTCTATCTATCAATACAATAGCGTTGGTCACTACAATACCAATTAACATCAACATACCAATTAGACTTGGTACTGAAATTGTTTCACCAGTAATTACAAGTGACAGTACAACACCAACAATTGTAAACGGTAACGAGAATAGAATGGTAAATGGTGCTAAACCACCTTTAAACGTAATCACTAAGATAAGATATACAATAATAATTGCAGCTAACATGGCTATCGCAAGTTGAGTCATAGCAGAATTAATATCATCTGTTGCTCCACCTACGTTTACTTTTACGCCGTGAGGTTTATCCATCTTATTCACTTTTGACATGACTTTTTGAGAAGTGCCACCGACATCGCTATTTGTAATCTTACCAGAAACAGTTGTTGAATAGTCACCATCTTCTTGTGTTAGTTTACTTGGTGTTGATGATTTTTCCAGTTTGGCAATCTCACTTAATTTAATTGTTCCACCCGTCGGTTTCTTCAATTTGATATTTTCTAATTTATTTTGAGACCAATCTGTCTGTTTGTTTTGTTTTACTTTCACATCAATTTTCTTACCATTTTCTTTTACTGTCGTAACTGTTTTTTCAGGTAAGTTTTCATTTAAATTCATAGCTAATTGACTAGCTGATATACCATTATCAGCTGCTTTATTTTGGTCAACTTTAACTTCATATTGTTGATATGTTTCTGACAAGTCGGATTTGACATTATTGATACCTTTAACATCTTTCATAGTACTTTCTATTTTATGAACTGTGCCTTTAATCGCATCTGTTGAAGGTCCTTGAACTGTCACTTCAATTGAATCATTACCTGCACCAGTTCCTAAATCTTGGTTTTTCCATTGTCCTGGATGTTTAAAGGAATCGACATGCTTAAGGACCTTATCTGGTTCTTCCTCAAAGTTAGGTGTGTCTTTATCGTAGTCTACCATCAAGGCCATACTATTTGTACTTCCTGTAGGATCAGAAGGTGTGGGTCCACCTACTGAGTATTGTACTGTTTTTACTTTATTTTTTGTTTTAAGATATTTTTGTACTTCTTCACCATGTTCAAGCACCGATTTTTCAGTTTCTCCAGGCTTTGGTGTATAAGTTAACGCCATGAATTTATTATCACCTGATGAAATGTAGCTTGTACCTAGTTTAGCTGCACCTAGACCAATACTGCCTACTAGTAGCACAATACTAATGATAATAACTATCCATTTATGATTGAGAGACCAATTGAGTAACTTTTTATAACCACTGCTGATTACACCTTGCGCTTGTTTCTCAGGTTTAGTTTGAATTCCTTTTCTAAACAATGTTGAACCTAATGCCGGAACAACAGTAATAGATACTAATAATGACGCTAATAAACTGAATGTGATCGCTAATGCAAATGGTCTGAACATCTCACCAACTGATCCTGATACGAATGCTAGTGGTAAGAATACGATGATAGTCACAAGAGTTGAAGATAGAATAGGTTTAAACACTTCCGTTGTAGCACTGACAATAAGTGAGTCACCTTTCAGTTGTTCATTTCTATCTGATAAGCGTCTATATATATTTTCTACAACAACAATGGAATCATCAATGACACGTCCAATTGCTACTGTTAGGGCACCTAATGTCAATATATTTAATGATACATTAGATAATTTAAGTGCAACTAATGCTATTAAGATTGACATTGGTATTGAAACAATTGAAATAGCCGTTGTTCTTATATTTCTTAAGAATAGAAGTATAACTACTATAGCTACAATGGTACCTAAGGCTGCTTTTTCAATCATCGTATATAATGAATCTTCAATAGGCTTTGCAGTATCCATTGTTTTAATGGCTTTCATTTCACTATTATTTTTTTCAAATTCATCTACTTTTTTCTGTACATCTTTGGCAACTTGAACAGTATTAGCATCTTGTGCTTTAGTAATTTGTAAGTTAACTGCGTCCTTGCCGTTTGTTTTAGAAATTGATGTACGTTCATCACCAACTGATATATCCGCTACATCTTTTAATTTAAATGATGGCATTGAGCTAGACGAACCTTGCTTTGAACTACTTGCCGATGATGGCTCTGATGGCATTAAACTTTCACTATCCTGATTATCATCACTTCCACTGTCACTACTTTGTCCTTGACCAGCAATTGTCGCTGGTATCTTTAAATTCTTAAATGCATTAACAGAAGTAAATTGTCCATCTACAACAATCGATTTGTCTGTATCTCCAAATTGGAATAAACCTAAAGGTGTTTCCCTAGTGGCAGTCTTCAGATAGTTTTCAACATCGTCTGCCGTAACACCTTTACTATCTAACTCTTTTTGTTTAAATTTCAATGTCACTTCACGATTGGTTTGACCATTTAATTGTGCATTTTGAACACCATCAATCGTTTGTAATTTAGGAATAAGTTGTTGATTTAACTTTTTCGTCACCGATTTTAGATCATTATCTTTATCAGTTAAAGAATATGCGATAATAGGAAAGGCATCCATCGAATTACGTGTTAATTCAGGGTCACTGACACCATCTTTAAATTTGATTTTGTCTATTTCCTTCTTTAATTGTTCCTCTGCTTTATCCATATCTGTGTCATTGTTATATTCAACAGTCACTATAGAAGCATTTTGAATAGATTCTGTTTTGACACTTTTAACATAAGCCATCGATCTCACTTGGCTATCAATTTTACTACTAATTTCATCTTGTGTCGTTTGCGGTGTTGCACCTGGCATTGTTGTTTGGACAGAAATCATAGGATTTTCAACATCTGGTAATAATTCAAGTTTTAATTTCGCGCTAGCATATACGCCTCCCAAAATTACAAGTAATACCATAAGGAAGATGGCGAATTTATTACCAAGAGAAAATTGCAATAGTTTTTTTATCATTTATCAAGTGTCCCCTTTTATTAATTTCTAGTATTAGTTCGATACTCATAAATTGCAATGTTCATTCAAAAAAATCTGAACGTTCTTTTATAAATAGAATCGTTCAGATAAAATGGTTAAATTTATTTACGTTTTAATTTTCGTGAAAGTTTAATTTTAGCTTTAGTTAATTTAGGTTTCACTTGTTCGATAAGTTGATACAATGGTTGATTTAAAACATAGTCAAATTCACCAATTTTTTCACTTAAATAAGTGCCCCATACTTTTTTGAACGTCCATAATCCATAGTGATCAGACTCTTTGTCTGGATTATTATCAGTTCCGCCAAAGTCATAAGTTGTTGCACCATGATCACGTGCATATTTCATCATTGTATATTGCATATGATGGTTTGGTAGGAAATCACGGAAATCGTTAGATGATGCGCCATATAAGTAATATGATTTATTTCCTGCAAACATTAATAATGCACCTGATAGATAAATACCGTCTGGATGCTCTTTTTCAAGTTCTAGTAAATCATTTTTTAAATCCTGAGACTTTTTAATTTTGCTATTTGCATCATTAATTTTATTTAATGTTTTTTTGTCTTGCTTTTTATTTTGAAGCTTTTCAATTTCATTTTCTAAGTCTTTAATTTCTGAATTTACCGTTTCAAGTACTGGTTTAGGTTCTAGTTTAACTAAGAATAATTCTGCATCACCATCATCGTGTAATGCATCATAAATATTTTCAAAATAGCTAATGTCACGTGTTAAGAAACCGTCACGTTCACCAGTAATTTGCATTAAATGTGCAAAAGTTTTCAAGCCGTCTCTGCCAGCTCTTTCAACTTTTGTCCCACGTTTAAGGGCAAGCCTTACTTTAGATCGATTTCGTCTTTCAAAACTTTGAATAATCTCTTCGTCTGATTTATCTATTGGTGTAATCATAGTCATTCTAGGTTGAATATAATCTTTAGATAAGCCTTCTTTAAATCCTTTGTGTCTAAAGCCAAGGTTACGTAAATTTTTCAACGCTTCAGTACCATTTTCTACTTCAACATCTGGATCTATTTTAATAGCATAGGCTTTTTCGTCTTTAGCTACTTTTTTCGCTTCTTCTAATAATTTTGATAACGCATCTTTGTTATCATAATCTGTTACAAATCCTCTTGAAACATAACATAATGTAAATGGTAGTTTAGGAATCTTTTTAAATAATAATTGTCCAACACCTTTGATTTCACCATTTTCACCAACCGCAATTCTTCTTGAATACCATCCAGTCAATTTCTTAGTTTCTGCCCATTTCGTGAGTTGCAGTAAATCGCCATTTGGATGAGATTTTACAAATGCGTCATGTTCTTGATTAGTGATATTCATCTTTTCCATGGTTTATAATATCTCCTTTATATTAACAATACCTATAATTATACATCGTCTGGATATAAGTGTCGACAAAACACATTAACGATTAAACTTCAATATTTAATTCTATTTCCATCAATATTTGATGCGTATATCTATCAAGTTGAATTTGTCTTTAAAATTATATTAATATTGATATAATATATTACCTAATTTTAAAGGAAAGAAGTGTGTTTTATGCGTCCAACACTTATCGTTTTGTTAATTGTTTTAAATCTGATTGCTATTTTCACTTCTGTACAAAGTGGATTTTCCAGCGACTACTATAGTCTGAAAGTCATTATAGCAGCATTCACTTTAGTATTATCTATACTATTTTTATTAATTAGAACTACATCATTAAGTAATTACTTGAGTATTTTATCAGTTATCATTGCTTGCATTCATATCTCTATTATTATTCAAAGTGCTTATAATTATCTTTATTAATGAATCGGCTCGAATCGATATTTAGCACCTCTAATATATAGTGAATATGGTGCTGTCGCTTCAGTATCTTTAAGAACTACTGTATGATAACCCGATTGTTTACCATCTTCAATACGGAAATAAATCTGATCTTCTTTCAAAATTAAATCCGTATATTTTTCAGTCTCTTCAACTATTTCCATATCAAACCAATTTTGCCAGTTATTCACTGTCTGAGCTCTCTTACTACTTGAAACCATAATCATATCAATAGAAAATTGAGTTTGATACAACGACTTAAGTTGTTCATGTCGATTTGCGTCCCCTTGATCCCATTGAATAAAAAATGGGGGGTTGACCATATAACTAGGATCAGCAATATAGAGAAGACGCCAAGTTATTTTTTCACCCTTTTTAGTTTCTCTTTCCATATTTACAGGGCCAATGACATCTATGTTTCTTTCTTCTAAAGTCTGTTTAATCGCATCAATATTACTAGTTCTTAAACATATTGTTTTAAACCCCTGTTTAAAATTATCTTGAGCGATTTTTGTTGCAAATGATACTCTTCCTTCTTCAGTTTTCGCTAATTTTTGCAATTTCTCTTGATCTTCTACATCTAAAAATTCTATGTAATTTTCATTTATATAGGACAACTTATTAAATGTTCCAAATTTATGGTGTTTACCTCCGGAATTGAGTTTAACTACCTCACCTGGAAACTTAAATTGCTCTAATTGATCAATGTAATGAATGATATGATCAAATTTCAAATCCATGTTATGAGCTCCTTTTTGCATTTCTTAATTCTTATTTTAACAAATGTAGCAATAATTTACTTCTAAAACCTAGCAAAAAAGTATTGCAAAATATAGCTATTAGTCCTATAATAATGCTTGCGTTTTAAAAAGGTTAGCTAAGCTAACTAATTAACAAATGTTTTGGGGTGTACTCATGATTAGTAATGATTTTTTTAATAGTTTTATAAGTATTTACCGACCTTATATTAAATTAACGCAACCAATATTAGACCGATATGACATTCATACTGGTCAATGGCTTGTTTTAAAAGACATAGCTCAATTCCAACCGACAACGTTAGTTAATATTTCGTATCGCCGTTCTATAGAGAAACCAACAACACGAAAGTTCATCAAAGTATTATTAGAAAAAGAATTGATCACATTTACAACGGGTAATGACAAGCGTCAAAAATGGTTGAGCTTAACAAAAGAAGGCATGCAATTATATAACGCGATAAATAATGAGGTTAATGAGATACAAAGTGAAATTATTAAGAAATCAGGTATTAATGAGCAACAATTATCAAAAATTATCGAGTCAATGTCTATCATTTATGAAACAATACTAAAGGAGAGTCAAGAATGAATGAATCGTCAGCAACTAAAGCACCTATTTTTACCAAACGCTTCAATCTAAATTTCATCATAAACTTTTTCGTATACTTATGTATGTATTTGTTGATTGTTGTAATTGCTGGATATAGTAAATCTGAATATCATGCCTCAGATAGTTTAGCCGGCCTTGTCGTTGGTTTATTTATTGTGGGATCATTAATCGGTCGTTTTGGAACAGGTAAATATGTAAATTTATTTGGTCCTAAAAAGATATTAATATTTGGTTTAAGTTGTTTAATAGTAACTCAAGCACTTTATTTTATTCCGAGTAATATTTATTTCTTAATGTTTGTACGTTTGATTAATGGTATTGCTACAGCAATTGCTACTACAGCCACTGGTACTATAGCAGCTTACGTAACGCCACAAACTCGTAAAAGTGAAGGTATCAGTTTGTTTTCATTAAGTTTAGTTTTAGGAACTGCCGTAGGACCTTTCTTTGGTATTCTACTACTTAATGCCTTTTCAATAACTGTTCTATTCACTTTATGTATTATATTAGGTATCATTGGTTTACTTTTATCGTTATTCATTAAAATTGACTTTGAAACTGTTAAACCTAGTCATAATGATTCAGGACATAAAGGTTTCAGTATCCACAACTTCATCGCTAAAGAGGCAGTTCCAGTAGCCATCGTGATGATGTTAATTGGTGTGACTTATGCAGCTATTTTAACTTATTTACAAGTGTTTGCAGAACAACGTGACTTAGTTAATGCCGCAAGTTACTTCTTTATTTTCTATGCTATTGCTTCATTAGTCACTCGACCTATAGCAGGCCGTCTCATGGATAATAAAAATGAAAATGTTGTGGTTTATCCAGCATTCATTGCACAGATATTATGTTTTATTTGTTTAGTTTTCAGTTATAATAGTGGCTTATTATTACTTGCTGGTATTTTACTAGGTATCGGTTATGGAAATCTTTCTTCATCTATGCAAGCTATTTCCATTAAAGTATCACCATCATCCAAATATGGTTTAGCCACTTCAACTTATTTTATTGGTCTAGATATCGGCGTAGGCTTTGGACCTTCATTCTTAGGATTATTTACGCATATGGTTTCATATGGTCAAATTTATGGAGCAATGGCGATATTAGGACTATTGACAACAGCCGTTTACTTCTTGGTACATGGCAAAAAAGTTAGACATTCCTATTCTTATGAATAATGACAAAATCTAACAAATTTTACTAAATTAAAAAAGCTAGAGAAACCTCTTTAATAAGGCTTCTCTAGCTTTTCTTTTTTAATATATTGTTAGTTTGCGATACTAATCGCTTCTATTTCATTAATCATTTTATCTATTAATTTTTTTGTGACGCATTGAAGAAATAATACACTTGTCGTTCGTCTGTTTCAGAACGCAATTTTGAAATAAGTTCTTTTTTATAGATTTTACGGATAATGACATCAATTTTACTTGTATCCCAAAGCATTTCAAAATGTAATGTATCTCTTAATTCTTTACCACTTATTTTCTCACCTTCAAAGACTTTGTATAATACAACAAATTCTTCAATTGAAATACGATAGGTTGATTTTAACCAATGCTTAAGTTGACTTAGCTCTCTTTCAGATGCAATAAAACCTTGTACTTTATTTGTCATAATAAAATGCCTCCTATGTTGATTCTTAGATGTGATGTTTGTATTGTACAATTAAATTGCTTAACTTTATTATATAACAAAGTTAGAATTTTATCTATTACAAATATTAAATTTAAGTCTAAAATTGGTTTAGAAATACATCATTTTAAAGTACGCTTTTAATATTGAAAAGTAATTAAATGTAAAAGAACAGATATCGCAATACATTTTTAATCCATTAAATGAATATTTGTTTCTAAAATATGAGTCTTCTTTTGTTCATAATTAGTTTGACAGTTTAATGTTATCCGCCTATATAATTCATATTAATTTTGTTACGCTTTCTATTTCGTACAGTTTGTTCAGTTCGTTCATCAGAGTAACGATCGTCTCTAATATGCCATAATGCTTTAAATTGCTCTAGTAACATTTCGTCTGATGCACCTGATCGCATTAACGCTTTGACATCAAAACCCTCTACTTCTGCAAATAAGCAACCATAAAATTTTCCATCTGAAGATAAACGTGCTCTCGTGCAAGTTGAACAAAATGACTGTGAAACACTTGTAATTAATCCGAATTTCACTTGATTATCTTTATGTCTATAGTACTTTGCAACCTCACCAAAATATTTAGGTTCTACTGGTTCTATATCAAAATGTTCTTCTACCATACTTAACATTTCATCTTTCGTAACGACTTTACTAAAATCCCAACCATTATCGTTCCCTACATCCATAAATTCTATAAACCTTATCTCAATGCCTTTATATTTAAAGTATTCTATCATTGGAATGATTTGGTCGTCATTGACGCCTTTTTGAATGACTACATTCACCTTAATTTTAAAGCCTATAGATATTGCATAATCAATCTGTTCTAGAATTGTAGATGCTTTAATATTTCGATTGTTAATCGCTTGAAAGACTTCATCATCTATCGCATCTAAACTAATATTAATTCGTCTTAAACCTGCATTGTATAGATTTTGACCATGTTTTTTTAATAGTAAACCATTCGTAGTTAACCCTATATCTTCTATACCATCAATTTGATTCAGTTGCTCTATGAGTTGATAAAGATTTCTGCGTAAGAGTGGCTCACCACCAGTAATCCTAATTTTTTTGACACCTAATTGAGCATATAGTTTAGATATTCTAACCATTTCCTCAAATGTTAATAACTCTTCTTTAGGTAAAAAGACAAAGTCATCACCAAAGATTTCTTTTGGCATGCAATAATCACATCTAAAATTACATCTATCAGTGACAGATAATCTTAAATCTCTTATCGGTCGACCTAATTTATCTTTAATTTGCTCTACCATCATGGACCCTCCTTATTAACTTAACTGTTGTTTTAAAGTGTCCAAGTCTTGTTGAGAATTGATATTGTAATACCAATATGACGGTGCTTTGATATCTTCTACTTTAATCCAATCTATATTCATTTGATTATATAATTGTTTAAAACTATAATCATCGGACTCTAAAATAGTTTCTATCATGGCTTTCGTCTTAGGACTATAAAAACCAATTGTTGGAATATAATGTCCTGCTGCTTTTACCGTTGCGATATCTATTTGATCATCTATTAAGTGTGACACCATAAACTGATAGAGTTGATTAATAGCTCTTTCATTAATCATAGGTGTGTCTACTGACACTACGAAAAATAATTCTTCATCTGGATACTCTTGCATAGCTGTTAATATACCTGCTAATGGGCCTTTCCCTTTATGTTTATCGGTATCAACAACCACGTTTGGATGTGCAAATTGATTTTTCAGTTGATTGTTTGTACTAATAACAATATCATTAAACATATTTGTTGATTCCAATACTTTGATAATTCGCTGATAAAACATTTGCCCTTCAACTTCGGCAAATGCTTTAGGACGTCCAAAGCGTCTGGACTCTCCTCCAGCAAGTATAATTGCTTTCATTTATCTTATCCTCCGCTGACTGGTGGGATGAGTGCTACTGTATCACCAGTTCCTATCATATCTGTATCTTTAACAAATTCTTCATTTACTGCAATTTGAAATTGCTTATGTGTTAATTCAGGATGTCGTTGCAATAGTAAGTCTTTAAAATCTGCAACCCTAACCCTTTCTGACAAATCGATTGATTCCGATTGTTGATTGATTATATCTTTAAGTTCTGCAAAGTAGAGTACTTTCATTTTACTTCCCCCTAAGGCTTTCATCGTAGCTACCTTTTTGATGCCCTTGCCACTCTGATCCATCTTCCCAAATTTCTTTTTTCCAAATTGGAACAATTTCTTTAATTCGCTCTATTGCATATTCATTTGCCTGATATGCATATTTACGATGTGGTGAAGATACGACAATTAAGACAGCTATGTCTGATATTTGTAATGGGCCTATTCTGTGAACAATGGTTGTGATGGTGCCAGGCCACTTTTCTTCTATCTCTTGACCAATTTGAGCCATTTTCTTCTCTGCCATTGGAATATATGCTTCATATTCTAAATACTCTGTTTTAACACCTTTCGTCCATTCACGTACATGTCCAGTAAACATGACCATTGCACCTTGATGTTCATTTAACGTGAATTCACGATAAGGTTCGGTTTGAATCGGCTTTGTTACGATTTCAAATTGCTTCATTTTGCTCAATCCTTATGTGTTACTTTATTTATTAACCATTCATCAAATTTTTGATAAGCATTTGGTTCATTTAATTTTATCCTATAACATATATTGTTTAAATGATTTAACTCACGTAATTGTTTTTCATTCTCATAAACAATAATCTTGTCATAATTTTCATGTTTAAAGCCTTCAACTAAAACAACATCACAATCAATTGTAACAGATTCCTTAATAATATTAGAAAGGCTTTGTTCAGTCGATCTAGTGACTGTCTGACGATAGGCATGACCTTGTACAATACTCTGATCGGCACCAGATTGAAAGTGTTTCATATGGTCTACGTGCTGATGTTGTAATTGAATATCTTCACCTTGATGACCATGATGTTTGATGCTTGCAACTTTAAAATTTCGCTCTTTTAAAAATGATATTGCATGTGTCATCAATGTCGTTTTTCCAACATTTTTATATCCAATCATTTGTAATATCATATATTTAATTCCTCTTCGTAAGCCGCTGACTCTGTGAGTATAACATCAACAGTATGTCCCTGTTTAAATCCACGTGTCCCTCCTGACAACATAATCATGGCATTTGCATGTGCAATGGCTACTACTGCACCCGATTTATTAAAACCAGAAGGTACAACAGTTGCACCAGCAGAAGTTAATGTTGCAGTAGCTCGTATAAATCTTGTAAACGGATTTGCTTTAGTAAAATCTTCCATCAGTGTTGCTTTCACAATTTGAGGATACATCGCTTTGGCATTCATCATATGATTCATCGCTGGTTTCACAAATAATTCAAATCCTGTAAAACATGCAGACGGATTACCTGATAAACCAAACAAATATTTTTGATCAGCTACGGCAACGGTTGTTACACTACCTGGACGCATAGCGACTTTATTAAATAATACATTGGCATCTAAAGCTCGATAAATTTCAGGTAAATAATCAAAATCTCCAACAGATACGCCACCTGTCGTAATGACCATGTCATGTTTCTCCATTGCATGTTTAACAACTTCAATACTACTTTTTAAATCATCTTGTTGTATTTGATAAGACCCTACGTTGATACCAAGTTGTTCAGCTAGTGCTTTAATCATAGGTCCATTTGAATTTCTAATTTTACCTGGTTGAAGTTTATCACCAACTTCTAACAATTCACTACCAGTAGCGATAACTGCGATACTAGGTTTTTCATAAACTTCAACTTCAGTATAACCATAAGTTGCCAAGACTGCGATAGCACCTGGGTTAATACGTTGCCCAGCTGTTAATACAATGTCACCTGTTTGTGTTTCCTCACCTTTTAAGGATACATTCTCATGATGTTCAAAAGATTTTCTAATCGAAAATGTATCTTCTTCCTCAACTGTTTGCTCAAACATCACCACTGCATCTGCGCCTTTTGGTAATTGTGCACCTGTCATAATACGTACCGCTTCGTGTTGCCCAACTTCTTTTTGCGACACTGAACCAGCACCAATATGATCTATCACTTTAAATTTAATTCTATGCTCACCACTAGCACCTATAGAATCTTTACTTCTAATTGCAAACCCATCATAAGGTGACTTATCAAATCTTGGAATATCATAGGTAGCTATAATGTCATTCGCCAATACATGCCCAATACTTTCTTCTAATGCCACAGTGGTCTTATTTGAACGAATATTTTGATTTACAATTCGTTGAATAGCTTCTTTTACAGGAATTGGACTTCTTTTTTCAAATGTCATATGATCATCTCCATAAATAATTTTTCATGATATACTTGTGTCGATAAGAAGGAGGATTAACATGTCAGAATTTACACACATTAATCAACAAGGTAACGCTAAAATGGTCGATGTTTCTAATAAGGAAGTTACTAAACGAACAGCTATTGCACATTCAAGTATTATAGTGAATGAAACAATTTATCAACAAATTGTTCAAAATACGAACGCTAAAGGTAACGTATTAAATACTGCACAAATTGCTGGAATTATGGCTGCTAAAAATACTTCAACGATTATTCCAATGTGCCATCCGCTTCCATTAACGGGTATAGATGTTTCGTTTGAATGGAATACAACATCGTTAAATCATTTCGAACTGAACATTCAAGCTACAGTATCTACAACAGGTAAAACTGGTGTAGAAATGGAAGCCTTAACTGCTGCTTCTGTAACAGCTTTAACCATCTATGATATGACCAAAGCAGTTGATAAGGGAATGACAATAGGCCAAACTTATCTAACATCTAAATCCGGTGGAAAATCAGGCGATTATCATCGATCAAATTAGTTTAAATTCAATAGTTAAGAGAGGCAATGGGACATAAATAATATAGAGTCAACTACTGACAATATAAGATTTAAATTTAAAAATTTACGTCCCAGCCTACTTATTTTCATTTCGTTACTTCATGTATCAAATGATTAAGTTCAGGTTTAATAAGCTTGTTAATAGCTAATTTAATGGCACCTGTAGATCCAGGCAACGCAAATAACAATGTTTTATCATGTGTGCCTGCTACTGCTCTTGATAATAATGACCTCGTACCTACATCTTCTGTATAGCTTAAATACCTAAACAGTTCTCCAAATCCTTCAATTTCTTTGTCTAATAAAGGTCGCACAACTTCAATAGTTACATCTCTTTGCGCAATCCCTGTACCACCAGTTGTTATAATGACATCAATATGTTTTTGTTGTAACCATGTTTGTAATTGACTGTAGATAGCCTCTTGATCATCTTTTACAATATGATAATTTTCCTTTTTGATATTTACATTCTCGTCTTTTAATAGCGTTTGTATCAGTTGACCTCCCTTATCTGTTTCATAATTCCTAGTATCTGAAACTGTAAGTACTGCAACTTCTATATTTCTATCTAATTTTACATTTGTATGCATCATTTAAGTCCTCCTAACAATGATTAACCAAATAATTGATTAATTAATTTTGTAGCTTCATTAGGGTTATTCATACCGTGAATAAGTAATCTTCCACCATTAAATGCAACGATACGATAACCATTGAATGAAAAAACGATCATATATGGATTCTGTTTATATTGAATATGATGCGTCTTTAAAAATCTTTCTAACATTTCCTGGGAAATCATCGAATTATTGTATTGTACTGTATCTCTTCCACATAACGTTGTATATTGACGTTGTCTATTCTTCAGGAATGGATAATGAGGTGTTTTTCCACAAGTCGGACATGTATCATTTTGCATATTTTTAAAACCAATGGCATGATGGTAACCTTCCCAAATATCACCATATTTCAATTTGATATCTGTGGTCTGATTGGTTAGAACTTTTAAAGCATCAACAAGTTGACAACTAGTTGTCATTGTTACAGCAGGTTGTATAACTCCGACTGTATCACAAGTCAAATTGATTGAAGGCAAGTGTGGGACTAAGCAATTAAAACAAGGCGTCTTGCCAGGTATGAAGGTTGTTTGAGCATATGTACTTTGAACAACACCCCCATATATCCATGGTATACATTTTTGATATGCAATATCATTAATGAGTTGTCGTGTTTCAAAGTTATCAGTTGCATCAATGATTAAATCGATATGCGTTGTGTAGGTGTCTAAAAAGTATGCATCAACATGTGATACATAAGCATTAATAACAATATCATGACGAATCGCTTCTAAATGCTTCTTAGCTGCAATGACTTTTGGTAACATATCTTTTGCGTCGTGTTCAGTGAACAAGGTTTGTCTCTGTAAATTACTAAGCTCAATGTAATCACGATCAACGATTGTCAGGTGTTGAATACCTGCTCGGACCAAACCTTCTGCCACATGAGTTCCCAATGCACCCATACCTACAACCATGACATGTTTTTGACCAATAAGATGTTGTCCTTCTTCTTTAATATGTTTAAATAAGATTTGCCTTGAATATCTCTCTTGATTCATCTTTGAATCTCCCTTAAATAGTATTGCTTCTATTATAAAACTTGTTGGACAAAGTGACAAAAACCATACATAAAACAAGCGAAACTATAATGATGAATATCATCTAAATATAGTTTCGCCAAAATGATTTACATTAAGTTTAAGAAATCATTATTATTTCATCAGCAAGCGTATGTGCCTCTTCATTTGAATGTGTAACAAAAATAATTGGTATGTTCCATAATTCATAAATTTTATGGACTAGGTTCATACTCTCTCTCTTAGTGTTGTCGTCTAAACTAGAGAAAGGTTCGTCTAAAAGTAATAAGTCGGGTTTAATACTTAATGCTCGAGCTAATGCTACACATTGTGCTTCCCCTCCAGATAATGTGATAGGATATTGATCAACTATATGTGTAATGTTAAGTGTATCCATAACATAATTGATATGATCGGAATATTGTGCCATAAAAGTAATATTCTGTTCCACCGTTAGATGTGGAAATAATTGATAGTCTTGAAATAAATAACCAATACATCTCTGTTGAATTTTCATCTGTGTTCGTTTAGATGTACTAGTAAGCAATCGTTGATTCACTTCAATTTCAGCTTGATCCGCTTTTTTTAGACCCGCAATCATATTTAATATAGTAGTCTTCCCTATTCCAGATGGTCCTTGTATAGCATAAATCTTAGGAGCATCATCATTTATATGAATCTCAATATTGCGCTGATTAATCTTGTGTGAGATGTCAATTTTCAACATTTAATCACGCTCCCTGAATTTATCATAATTCATTAAATTGATCGTCATGATGACTACAATAGAGAATGCTACAAGTACTAAGACCCAAAGCCAAGCTTGATTTTCTTTACCTTCAACTACTAAGAAATAAATTTCTAATGGTAATGTATTTGTTTTATTAGGAATGTAACCTGCTACCATTAATGTTGCACCAAATTCTCCAATTGCTCTCGCAAAGCTCATCACGATACCAGATAATATATAGCGTTTCGATAACGGAAGTACAATACGATAAAATATTTTACTTTCACTTGCGCCCATTGTACGTGCAGTATCTAACATACGTTTATCAATACTATTAAAGCCTTGAATCGTATGTTGGTACATAAGCGGAAAACTTACTATCACTGAAGCGATAACCGCCCCTGTTAGTGTAAATACTACTGGCAAATGTAATATATTATTGAAGAATTGACCTATAATTCCTCGTGGTGAAAAAACAATAAGTAATATAAACCCCATCACTGTTGGCGCTAAGACGATAGGTAATAAGATGAAACTCTCCACTATTTTTACCCATCGCTTTTTACGATGGTATAGCCATTTAGATACTATGATACCTAATATCATGACGATGATCGTACTCATTGTTGCTATACGGATAGATATCCAGAATGAAGTTAAGTCAGGCATGAAAGACAACTCCTATGCTGAGAACTGATAGTCTTTGATAATTTGTTTAGCTTTATCTGTTTTTAAGAAGTCCATCCATTCTTTAGCTAATTTTTTATCAGAAGTAGCTCCCGCTTTATAAGTGATTGGTTTTGATAACTTCACTTGTTTAATTTCTTTTACATTATCAATTTTTTTCTTATTTTTATATAAATCTGTTTTATATACAAATCCTTGTTGCGCATTACCTTTTTGTACATAATTCAACACTTGTTTAACATCTTTTGCATAAATGACTTTGTCCTTAACAGTATTCCATAAGTTGTTTTCTTCTAAATATTGTTTACCATATTTACCTGCTGGTACTGTTTCGATTTGGCCTAAAGCCAATTTATCATTTCCTTTTAAATCTTTAACAGAATGATAGTCTTTGTCTTTTTCACCAATAAGTACTAAGTTATTTTTAGCATAATTATATGTATTATGTGCTTTCTTTTTATTTTTCAAGATATCAACATCTTTGGTATTAGCTGACATAATGACATCAACAGGTGCACCTGATTCAACTTGTTGTCTTAAGGCACCTGAACCGCCATAGTTGAAGTCAACTTTCGCCTCTTTATGTTCTTTTTCAAATTCTTTTTTCAATTCTTTACTTACATCTGTTAAACTTGCTGCTGCTGAAATTTGTAATTCCTGTTTCTTACCATTATCAGCCTTGTCACTTTTTTTACCATTGTCAGTAGATGAATTCGAACATCCTCCTAACACAAGTAAACTCATTAACATCATTACAAAAATACTTTTATATTTCATTATAGAACCTCCTTAATCTCTATTATACTTCAAGTTATATATAATTTATTATGACATTTTCGTGTAAACATTTGATAGCAATTATTAATTTCAACCTTTTCTTAATTCTATAGTACATAATAATTTAAAATATATCATTAACCCTTTAATATATTAATTATAGAGATAAAGGGAGTAAAGATATGAATAGAGATATATCATCTAATCAAAATATTGTACGATATGAAAATGGACAACTAAAGGAAAGTGTTGACACATATGTAACTGAATTCCCATTAACTATTATGGTAAATGGCGAAGAATTTGCCACTGTTATTTGTAGCCCTACTAATATGGAAGAATTAGTTTTGGGCTTTCTAGCTTCTGAAGGTGCCTTATTAAAAAAAGATGAATTAAAGTCCATTCAAATTGATGATAGCAAAGGCTTTGCCCATGTCGAATTAACAAAGTCTCTAAATGACCGCTTCGAGTATTCCACTAAACGCATGATTGCTTCATGTTGTGGTAAAAGTCGCGAATTTTATTTTCAAAATGATGCCGCTACTGCTAAGACATCGCTTTCTAAAATTACAATCACACCTCAACAAGTATTGAATATGATGACTCGTTTACAAAGTGCAAGTACGATATTCAAACAAACAGGTGGTTTGCATAATGCAGCAATTAGTGATGGTGATGCATTTTTTGAACATCGACAAGATATTGGACGTCATAATGCACTAGATAAGCTATATGGTTTTTGTATTCAAAACCATATACCTGTTAGAAATAAAGTTTTAATATTCAGCGGTCGTATTTCGTCAGAAATTTTAATCAAGGCTGCTAAAATTGGCGTGGGTGTTATATTATCTAAGTCAGCGCCTACTACACTTGCGATTCAACTTGCACATGATTTAAACATCACAGCAGTAGGTTTTATTAGAGATGGTAATTTCAATATATATAGCCACCCTGAACGTATTAAAGCTGCTAAAGATTCTACCGAATAAGTCGAATCTTTAGCAGCTATTGTTATATTTTTTCTTTTAAAACTTGATATCTAAAACTACGATAGACATACCCTTGTTTCAAATACATGTCTTTAACTGTATCTTCACCATCGGCAACTAACATCACTGGTCGGTCACCGGCTAGTTCACCTACAAATGATTGCATCGTTTGTCCGATACCCTTTCTTTGGTAGTCCTCTAAGACACCAAAACCATCTATTTCAACCGAGTTTTTATTTTCAATGATGTCTACAATACCAACAGGTTGAGCGTTTAAATAGCTAATCATTGGTGTTGCTCTATTAGTATTAAAATTTTGTTTAACATTCTTAACGCTTTGTTCCGCAAATTTTTTACCAAATGGTAAAGAAAATTGATAATAAATATCAAGATAGTCTTGCAAGTTCCCCTTATTAACTTTGACTAATGTGACGTCATTTCTTTTGTTTAATTGAGCTAAATCATGTCCTTCTATCAGATAAAATTCTAAGACACCCAATTTAAATCCTAGTTCTTTAAATAAATCAAACCAAGCTTCATTAAGATACTCATTTTCTGGGAAATAGAAGGATAAATGGTCAGATCCTTGTGCAACATGCATTTCTTTTTGAGTTTCAATATCTGTTAGCCATTGCACTTGTGTCGGACACTGATGATATAACCATGTATTATTGGAATATTGCAGTGCATCAGTCGGTGTTAAATAAATGGTTTTACGTGCATCTTCTGATAGCATATTTCCTTCTAAATAAATGTCTGATATCGTCAAATGTTTCATCCTTATCCCATCCCTGTTGATAATTAGAATCGTTTATCTTTCTTATATGAAACATTGTCTTACAGTCATTTTATTTAATCAACTGTTTGAATCGAGAATGATTCAAAATCGTTGCGCCTACTAAACTTGCTATGATCGCTTTAATAATGTCACCTGGCATAAATGCTAACGATAATTTAATAGATTCTTTTACTGGGATATTTGTAATGAATCCCATAATGATTGTTCCTAAAATATCTAACCCAAGAACGCCTACCACTAAAGTCACAACGAATAAGATAATAAAATTGATTTTATGTAAATATTTATCTCTAACCCATCCGATAAAGAAAGCAACAAATGGATATAAGAATAAAAATCCTGCAGATGGACCAGCAAATGCACCTATACCGCCACGTCCACCAGATAAAACTGGTAATCCTACTGCAGCTAATAATAAAAAGATAACTACACATAATGTACCTAATTTTCTACCTAAAATGATACCTGCTAAGAATATACCAATATTTTGTAATACAATTGGAACTGGCATGATTGGTAACGGAACCCCAGGGACTAATCCTAAAACACAAATGATTGCAGCCATTAGTGCTGTGTATACTAAATCTTTTGTACTCAATATGTTCATCCTCCTTACATGAAGATGATTATACCACTAATGTAAACCTAAGTGAATATATAGTTTACATTATTTTGCTCGTTTTGCTAAATCGCCTATATAGTTAAAGAACTTATTGCGTTCTACGTAATTGATCATATTAATCTCTCTACCATTATCCCTTTGAACAGTTCTACCTTGACTCGGACCATGAGCAATTACATCTACATTTAGTTTTACTGATTTAGTTAATTTTGGATTTCCAACATAAGCTGTCGTAAGTACATCCCATAAGAAATACGTTGAATTAGTAACAAAATGAGTTAATGGTGGGACTGCTGCATAACTAACACCTAAGAAATCAATACCTGTAAAATGACGCTCATCAGCCCAACGTTGTCTTACATCTAAAGTTAATGGGACTTGGTTTGTACTTTCTAGTGCAACCATGTCTATTTTAATTTCACTATCAAATACTATTTTAACTGCTTCTGGATCCCAAAAAGCGTTCCATTCTGCAGTGCCATCATGTTCGGGTTCTTCAACGTTCCCTTTTTCTAGAAATGTTCCGCCCATCCAAACAAGTTTTTCAATTTTATTTTCGATTGTTGGATCAGTTTTTAAAGCCTTTGCTAAATCTGTTAATGGTCCAGTAAATAGTAGAATGAGCTTATCTTCTGCTTTTTTAAGTTTATCTATAATATCTTCATAAGCTTCAAGTGTGTTTTCTTTTGACTCAGCACTGGCCACTTTTTCATTTAAAATAGGTAATGCATCCATGAAGAAAGCATGCATTCTCCAATCTTTTGGAAATGGATTTTTGCCTCTTTCATAAGATGGTGCAACATCAAGTTTTTGCTTCGAAAAACGGTTAATTATTTTTATAGATGCACTTAAAGATGGCTCTAAGTAACAATCTGCTCCAATTGTACTAACTCCTACTAGTTCTACATTCTCCATATGTATAAGTAAAAATAATGATACTAGATCATCGACGCCACCATCATGATTAAAATAAACTTTTTTCATAGATGATTCTCCTTTAATTGTATTTAAACATATTATAATTATGAGCTATTTCATTATATCTAATAATTACAAAGATTACACAAAAGAATAAAAAGAAGTTGAGCCATCGACCATGACTCAACTTCATCTTTATTGATATTGATTAATTAGTATCCATTAATTTTTTCTTTAAATCTTTACGCATAAAGTCTAAACTGTATGGATCATTGTACCAGTATGTTTCTGCTTTCACTTTAATGACTTTATCATTTTTAACTGCCGACAAGTTTTTCCACATATTAGTTTTTTCATAAGCTGGTGTCGCTTTGCCTTCACTTGTTGAAACAATGTAATCGCCAGCGTATTTATCAACTTTTTCTTGTTTTACTTCAGCAAATCCTGCTTTTTTAGTTAAATCATCAACTGCTTTAGGCATTTTTAAACCAAATGCTTGATAAAGAATTTCACCACCACGGCCCCAATGATCGCCGTAAGTATATAATTTCTTATCAAATTCATCAAAAATGGTTACAGTTTTATCTTTACCAATTTTATCTTTGATTTCTTTACCATCTTTAGCAGTTTGATTTTTCCACTCTTTTTCCCATTTTTTAACTGCATCTTCTTTACCTAGTAATTTACCTAATTCCTCTTGTTGTTCTAAATAATTGTGTTTTGCATAGTTAAATGGAACAGTTGCTGCAATTTTCTTGTATTTTTTTATATTTTTATTTTGATCTAATACGATAATTAAATCTGGTTTTTCTTTGGCAACTTTCTCAACATCGTCGTCACCAACTTTAGTAACACCTTTGAATTTGTCTTTTAAAACATCACTTTGATCGACTTGGTTACTTACTGCTACAACGTTACCACCTAGTTTTTTTACGCCACCAGCATATGATGGTGCAACAACAGCAATACGTTTTGGATTTTTAGGAATATCAATTTTTTTCCCATCATCCGTTTTGTAAGATTTTGTTTCTGCCTTTTTATCAGACTCTTTAGAGCCATTCCCTGAATTGTTACCACATGCAGCTAATAACAACACTAGTGCTATTATAGGTAATAATAATTTTTTCATATTTTCCTCCTATTGAAAACGATTATCAATTTCATTAAAATTATACAAGATTGCATGTAGTTTTACAATAAGATTTTATAATAATTAATTTGATATTTTACAATGAATGTCAACCTAACTTACATTAAACCAGTAATACTTTTAGCTATATTAGTATATGCCATATCTTCCATTGGTGGATTATGAAGTCCTGCTCGCATGTCACGATAATATCTTTGTAGTGGTCTCTCCATCTCCAGACTCTTAGCACCAACAATTCTCATCGCTAAATCTACCACTTCCAAGCCTTGATTTAGTACTAGGACTTTACTTGCAGAAGTTTCATTCCAAATATCCGTATCTTTCTCATATAATTGATATCCATGAGCAGTACTCCATAGAAAATGTCTTGCAGATAATAAAAGTGATTCCATTTTACCTAGATTTTGTTGTACTGTCGGAATTTCAGCAATTGTTCCCTCTATGCTATTAGGACTATATGTTTTTGCAAAATCTACTGCATAGTCTCTTGCTGCTTGAGCAATACCTAAATATACACTTGGAATATGCAATATCCATCCATTCAATGATGGCTTACGTTGATGTTCTACAAAATATTGTTCAGGTATCTTCACATCATTTAATACTAAATCATGACTTTCAGTTGCTCGCATACCTATCATGTTCCAATTATCAGCAATATCTACGCCTTCAAAGTCTCTAGGAACCAAAAAGAAACCCACTTGTCCTAGTTCTTCTACATAAGCACCAACCACAAAGTGTGTTAACGCCTTACTCATTGATGTAAAAGTTTTGACACCATTTAAGACATATCCGCCATCTACTTTGACTGCGTTTGTAGCAGGACGACCACCTCGTGTAGGACTACCAGTTTCTGCTTCACTCACTGCACGATTAACAAGTGCACCCTTCTTCACTTCTTCAGCAAATTCATCTAACAAATCTTGTGCCCACATTTGTTGTTCATAAAGCTGACCAACTACACTTAAATGCCAACCGATAGATAGTGCAGTTGCACCGTCAATACTTGCTAAATATGTTTGTAGTATCACCATATCTTCAATTGTTCCACCCTCACCACCATATGCTTTAGGTAAGGTTAATAATGTATATCCTTCATCAATAAGCCATTGTACATTTTCATATGGAAAACGTGATTCAATATCATTGTTTTCTACATACGATTTAAATTGATCTTCTACTGATTTAAATTTTTCTATCCATTTTCGTTGCAACTCAGTTTGGATTAATAATGATTGTCCCATTTCTTCACCTCATTAACGTATTACTTTTAGCTTAATTATTCTTAGTTTAACACTCGACATTATTAATTAAAAGTACCGAAATCACAGAATTCCTACTTTACCGATAAGAATTAATGTGATAAGTTAATTTTAATGAAAAAGGGAGGTTAGCAACTTGATCAAAGTAGAACATTTATCTCATTTTTACCATTCAAATCAAGTGCTTAAAGATATTAATTTTTCACAGCAAAGGGGAACAGTGACAGCTATTATAGGTCCAAGTGGTTCTGGGAAGACCACTTTACTCCGTACATTGAATGCTCTTGCTATTCCTTCAAAAGGACAAATCACAATTGATGAGTGCCAGTTCAATGTCGAGCAACACAATAAAAAAGATATTTCACACCTGAGACAACAATCAGCAATGGTCTTTCAAAGCTATCAACTATTTAAAAATAAAACTGTGCTTGAAAACATAACTGAAGGTCTTATTTATGGCCAAGGTAAGAGTAAAAAGCAAGCTATACATATTGCTGAAGAACATTTGCGTATGGTTAATTTAATTGCACATAAGGATAAATACCCAATTCAACTTTCCGGAGGTCAAAGCCAACGTGTAGGCATCGTACGCGCACTTGCACTTAAGCCCAAAGTCTTACTATTAGATGAACCTACTTCAGCATTAGATCCTGAGTCTATTCAAAGTATTTTAAACTTAATCAAAAGTATCGCACAACAAGGTATGACGATGGTTATAGTGACGCATGAAATTAGCTTTGCACAAGCGATTGCCGATCAAATTTTGTTTATTGATAACGGAGAATTAATTAAACAAGGCACACCTAACGATGTACTACACCAACCAAGTAACGAACGCATCCAACGTTTTATTCAACGAATTAAAACAGAGGAGGATGCAACTTGAAACATATTAGAATGTATTTCATATTAACCATTCTCATATTAAGTGTCTCTCTTCTTTATTCATGCTCAAATGACAAAGCACAACACGCAACGAAATCACATCCCAAAGAAGTTAAAGTCGCACTTTCAGCTGAAGTTAACCCACCCTATCTGTATACCGATAAAAACAATCATTTTATAGGGCTAGATATGGAATATATGAAACTATTAGAAAAGAAATTACCGCAGTATGATTTTAAATATGAGGTTGGCGAAGAAGAATCTAATTTAGTAGGTATTGGTTCTAAAAAGTTTGATATGGGCATTAATTGGTTCTTTAAAACGCCTGAAAGAGAGAAGCAGTTTTTATACCAAGATGTGCCGTATAGTTACGCACTACCTATGCTCGCAGTTAATAAGAAGAATAATGATATACATCAACTCAGTGACTTAACTCAAAAAAGGTTAACACCTATGGCTCCGAGTGGCGGTTTATTTTCAATATTAAAGCAATATAATCAGACTCATGATAAAAAGATAGATATAGATACGATTCAATCACCTTCTAACGGTGACAACTTGAAGATGGTTGGTAATGGACGTCGTGACGCTATGTTTCTAAATTGGAATACATATAAAGCTGTTCAAGACAAAGTTCACGAAGACGTTAAGATTGGTGGCATCGTAAAAAAAGAACCGCTTCATATTGTTTACAATAAAGATAACCAACAATTACATGATGATATCGATCAAGCGACACGTGAATTAAAAAAAGAAGGCAAGCTTCAACAATTATCTCAAAAATACTTTGATATCAATGTGTTCGATGATTTAAACAAGATCAATCATCACAAAGATCAATTGGAGGTGAAATAGCTAAATGTCTGCTACACAATGGTTAGATTTATTTAAACAAGTTGTCCAACAATTGCCCATTACTTTAGTCATGATAATATGCGCACTCATATTATCCACTATATTAGGTTTAATACTTACTATGATTCGTATAAAGCAAGTGCCCTATCTATCAACATGTGTAAGAGTCTATCAATCATTTATGAGAAGTACACCACTTCTTCTTCAATTATTTTTAGTTTACTTTGCCTTACCTCAATTTCTATTAATATTTCATATCAATATTAATCATTTCGATCGATTATTTTTTATTATTTTAGCATTCAGTCTACATAGTGCAGCCTATTTATCTGAAGTATTTCGAGCAGGTTATGTATCGGTAGATTATCGTCAAATTGAAGCTGGGCTTTCAGTAGGATTAAGTTATCCAAGAATCTTAAAGGATATCATTATACCGCAAGCATTAAGAAACAGCATACCCAATTTAACAACTCAAATCATTGAACTCATAAAAGATACATCATTAGCTTTCACTATTGGCATTATAGATATGATGGGACAAGTTCAACTGATTATTGGAAATAATTATGGGTTAGGTATGTTAGAAGTATATGTTGTGATTTGTATTATCTATTGGTTACTTGCATTAATTATTCAGGGAACATTTACAATTATCAGTAAAATTTCAGAAAAGCCTTATCAAGTTTAGGGGGACATTCAAGTGACTTTTATTTTCCATACTATTATTGAAGTTTTAAAAGGTGTACCTAACACTTTAGCAGTAACTTTAATTGCCATGTGTGTAGGTATACTAATTGGATCCATATTTGCTCTGATTCGTTTACATCAAATTCCTGTACTATCTCAATTTGTAGTTATCTATAATTCATTTTTTAGAAGTACACCATTAATAGTACAATTATTTGTGTTTTATTATGGCGTCCCAGCATTCATTCTTTTGTTTAACGCCATATGTCATACATCTATGAATCCAGATATGGTCCCTCCTTTATTGATTGCAGCTATCACTTTTTCATTACATGCAACGGCTTACTTATCCGAATCAATTAAAGGTGGTTTACTTTCAGTAGATACAAAGCAAATTGAAGCCGCACAAACTGTAGGATTATCAAAATGGAATGTTTATCGACGTATTGTATTTCCACAAGCATTTGGATATGCACTACCTAATATTGAAAACCAATTTATTATGTTATTAAAAGGGACTTCCCTTGCTTTTGCTGTCCAAGTAACAGAAATAATGGCAATTAGTACTGAAATGGCTAATGAAGGCTATCAATTTGTACCAGTTTATACTGTCGCTGCAATATTTTATTGGGCATTAGCGATTATTATTGAGCTCATCTTCCATAAGTTAGAACACCATACAACCCATTATTTAGTGTCATAAAATAAAACTCTGGAACACGCTTTTTAATAAGCGTGCACCAGAGTTTTTTAACTAATTTTTGTTCTCGAGATTTCTATGAGGACGACCAGCAAATAACATGATCCATGTTGCTAGAATAAATGGCATCGTCAATGATGGTAAACCAATGGGTTCAAGCATTGTATTCAAACCTAAATTCAATAAAACAGTTAATAATAAACCGAGGAATGTTGAGAAATATGTATTGATACTCGTCTTGAATGTGGTACCTAATGCTATTGCTGTTAATATTAAATTATAACCAAATAAACCTTGATTAATGTCATTCACGTTACCACCTAACATAGCTACAATAACAAAACCGAGTACATTACCTAAAATGGCATATACCGTTGCTTTTCTAGAATCGATTAAGATCCCAATTAATATGAGCAAACCTGCCCATATACTAGGTAAGATAAACACTTCACTAAATCCTTCTAAAGTGGTTTTAATGATATTTACATGTTCAGAACTATGGTTCTTCACAATGGATTCTACAGTTCCCGGAATAATATTCAACGGTGTTTTGACCGCTCTCACTTGTTCTGATATTGAAATAGCAAACCAAGTTACAATAACAAATGGTGCTGTTAACATTGCTATACCATAAGGCTTTAACCATTCTCTAATAGCTGAACCAATTGGTAAAGTTAACACAGTAGCTACTACCGTTATCAAAATACCTGCCCAATTTTCGTTTAAAAATAATGTTAATCCAATGGCAGTTAACACTGGACTAAAACCCGCTAAACCATCATTAATTTCTTGTTCGGAATAGTTAACATGTGGCGCTAATACATATGCGATTATACTTCCAACGAGTGCACTTAATCCCACTTTCCAATTACCAATAAATAAAGCAATTAACACTAATAATCCTGTGTAATGATTATTAATTAATAACACTTGGGATATATTCTTTAAAATAATACTTACTGCTTTCATGACATATGCCCCCTAATTTCATAATTATCATGATACATCACTTTTTAAAAAATGTGTATAAATATGTTATTTACTCTTTTTATATAATATGCGTATTAATAAAATTAAATGTTTTTATAATTGCATTCTAAAAATCAAATATTTTGTGCCTTTTATTTAAAATTTGAAACTTATCGACTCATTATACTTGTTAATTATTAAAAATCGTCCTAATATAAAATTTGCAAGTTTATTTTGCAATTATAAATATTTGAAAGAAGGGATTATTTTGCATTTTACACAACGAGAGCAAGATAAATTAATGATTGTTGTGGCTGCAGAAGTTGCTCGTCGCAGAAAAGCACGAGGCCTTAAACTAAACCATCCAGAAGCACTGGCTTTAATTAGTGACGAATTATTAGAAGGCGCAAGAGATGGAAAAACAGTAGCTGAATTAATGAGCTTTGGTAAAACAATTTTAAATGAAGAAGATGTAATGGATGGTGTTGCAAGTATGATTACTGAAATCGAAGCAACATTCCCAGATGGAACTAAATTAATCACTGTCCATCATCCAATAGTTTAAGGAGGACGTTAATATGATTCCTGGAGAAATTAGAATTAAAAATACAGATATTGAAATTAATCCAAATTCACCAGAAACGGTACTTGAAGTAAAAAACACTGGAGATCGCCCTATTCAAATAGGCTCACATTTCCACTTTTTTGAGGCTAACTTAGCTTTGGACTTTGAACGCAACAAAGCTTACGGTAAACATTTAGATATTCCTGCTGGTGCAGCTGTCAGATTTGAACCTGGAGATGTCAAACAAGTCCAACTTGTAGAGTATGCAGGTAATCGTAGAATTTATGGCTTCCGCGGATTTGTAAATGGTCCAATCGATGGTTCCCGTGTATATCGTCCAACTGGCGAAGACGATAAATATGCAGGTGTATTCAATGACGAAGGCCATGATAATGTCAATAAAAAAGGTGGTACGAAATAATGAGCTTTAAAATGACACAATCACAATACACAAGTTTATACGGTCCAACCGTTGGTGACGCAGTAAGATTAGGTGATACTAACCTATTTGCAGAAGTTGAGAAAGATTATGCTAATTATGGTGACGAAGCTACTTTCGGTGGTGGGAAATCTATTCGTGATGGTATGGCACAGAATCCTAACGTAACTCGTGATGATAAAAATGTAGCCGATTTAGTTTTAACGAACGCAATGATTATCGATTATGACAAGATTGTTAAAGCGGATATCGGAATTAAAAACGGCTATATTTTTGCAATCGGTAAAGCGGGTAATCCAGACATTATGGATAATGTGAATATCATCATCGGTAGTACAACAGATATCATTTCTGCTGAAGGAAAAATCGTAACAGCTGGTGGTATCGATACTCATGTTCACTTTATCAATCCTGAGCAAGCCGAAGTTGCTTTAGAAAGCGGTATTACAACACATATCGGTGGTGGTACTGGTGCTTCAGAAGGTGCAAAAGCAACAACTGTAACACCTGGCCCTTGGCATATTCATCGTATGTTAGAAGCTGCAGAAGCATTACCTATCAATGTTGGTTTCACAGGTAAAGGTCAAGCAGTCAATCATACAGCACTTATCGAACAAATACACGCGGGTGTCATTGGCTTAAAAGTGCATGAAGACTGGGGTGCTACACCATCAGCATTAAGTCATGCGTTAGACGTAGCAGATGAATTCGATGTTCAAATTGCACTTCATGCCGATACATTAAACGAAGCTGGATTTATGGAAGATACAATGAAAGCTGTCAATAATCGTGTCTTACACATGTATCATACTGAAGGCGCTGGTGGCGGACATGCACCAGACTTAATTAAATCAGCTTCTTATTCAAATATTTTACCTTCATCTACTAACCCTACACTACCTTATACACATAATACTGTAGATGAGCATTTAGATATGGTTATGATTACACACCATTTAAATGCTTCAATTCCAGAAGATATTGCATTTGCAGACTCACGTATTCGTAAAGAAACCATTGCTGCTGAAGATGTATTACAAGATATGGGTGTTTTCAGTATGATTAGTTCTGACTCACAAGCGATGGGACGTGTCGGTGAGGTCATCACTCGTGCATGGCAAACTGCTCATCGTATGAAAGAACAACGTGGTCCATTAGAAGGCGATTCAGAGTATAACGATAATAATCGTATTAAACGTTATATTGCGAAATATACAATTAACCCTGCTATTACACATGGCATTTCTGACTATGTTGGTTCAATTGAATCTGGTAAATTAGCTGACTTAGTATTATGGGATCCTGCTTTCTTTGGTGTTAAACCTGAGCTTGTAGTAAAAGGCGGTTTAATAAATGTAGCAGTTAATGGTGATGCTAATGGTTCTATCCCAACCTCAGAACCTATGAAATATCGTAGAATGTATGGACAATATGGCGGTAATATTACTCATACAGCTATGACATTTGTGTCTAATACTGCTTATGAAAATGGTATTTACAGACAACTTAATTTACAACGTATGGTAAGACCTGTTAAAAATATCCGTAACTTGACTAAAGCAGATATGAAGAATAACAGTGCGACACCTAAATTAGATGTTGATCCACAAACATATGAAGTTTATGTTGATGGGGAAAAAATTACAAGTGAACCAGCAACTGAGTTACCATTAACTCAAAGATACTTCTTATTCTAGGAGGATGCAAATTAATGATTATCGAAGAGATTCAAGGCAATATAGCCAATTTATCAGCTGAAGAAAAAAATAAGCATGTTGAGAAAGTTTATCTAGAAAATTCTGATCTAGTTAAACGTATTCAACGTGTTAAAACAGATCACAGTAACGAATTAGGTATCCGATTAAAACAACCTATCGACTTACAATATGGTGATATTTTATATCAAGATGAAACCAATATGATTATCGTAGATGTTAATTCTGAAGATTTATTAGTGATTAAACCACGTAATTTAAAAGAAATGGGAGATATCGCCCATCAACTTGGTAACCGTCATTTACCAGCACAGTTCACAGAAACTGAAATGTTAGTTCAATATGACTATCTTGTTGAAGATTTACTAAAATCTTTAGGCATTCCATATAGTCACGAAGATAGAAAAGTAAATCAAGCATTTAGACATATAGGTCATTCTCATGATTGATCATCAAAATTTACGTTTATTTCAGTTCTGTGATTCACAATTTCCGACGGGTGCTTTCAGCCATTCATTCGGATTAGAGACCTATATACAACGTGAATCAGTCAATAATGATGTCACTTTTGTGCAATGGTTAAAACTATTTTTAAATGAACAACTAACGTATTCGGATGGTCTTGCGATGAGAATCGTTTATGAAGCTCTTGAAGCAAATGACTTAGATAAGATTTTACGTATGGATCAACTTATATTCGTACAAAGTATTCCTAAAGAAACACGTGTTGGTGCAAAACAAATGGGAACTCGTATGGTAAAATTAGCGATGGAATTATACGATAGCGAATGGATTAATTGGTATCATGAACAAATGAAAAATAAAAAAGCCAAATTACATCCAGCTATTTGCTTCACTATGCTTGGCTATCACTTAGGTGTTGATATAGAAACAATCATTGATTATTACCTTTATCAAAATGTATCAAGTTTAACACAAAATGCAGTGAGAGCTATCCCTTTAGGACAAACAGCGGGTCAAAAAGTGGTTACACAAATGGTGTCATATATAGAAGAAACGAGAAATCATATTTTATCACTTGATGAAAGCGACTTTGGTATGACAGCACCTGGTTTAGAATTAAACCAAATGGAACATGAAAATGTTAATGTAAGAATCTTTATTTCATAGGAGGTATCAGTATGACTGAACCAATTAAAATTGGAATTGGTGGTCCTGTTGGTGCAGGTAAAACCCAATTAATAGAAAAAGTAGTCAGACGTTTAGCTAAAGACATGAGTATCGGCGTTATAACAAATGACATTTATACAAAAGAAGATGAAAAAATCTTAGTTAATACAGGTGTCTTACCTGAAGATAGAATTATCGGTGTTGAAACAGGCGGTTGCCCTCATACAGCAATTCGTGAAGATGCTTCTATGAACTTTGCTGCTATTGATGAGTTATTAGAACGTAATGATGATATTGAACTAATCTTTATTGAATCTGGTGGCGATAACTTAGCAGCGACATTCAGTCCTGAACTTGTTGATTTTTCAATTTATATCATTGACGTAGCTCAAGGTGAAAAAATCCCTCGTAAAGGTGGACAAGGTATGATTAAATCAGACTTCTTCATCATCAATAAAACGGATTTAGCACCACATGTTGGCGCGTCATTAGAACAAATGGCTGAAGATACAAAAGTATTTAGAGGCGACAGACCATTCGCGTTTACTAACTTGAAAACAGATGAAGGTCTTGATGAAGTGATTGAGTGGATTGAACGAGATACATTACTTAAAGGATTATCGTAATGTCTCAACAAGCTTGGACAGGTCAACTTGATTTAACCGTATTTAATAATGGCAGTCGTTCAGTTGCACGTGATATCTTTTTTGAAAAAGCATTAAAGGTTATTCGTCCTGTATATTTAAACGGATCAAACATCCCTACTTTCTATATTGTCAACGTAGGTGGCGGTTATCTAGACGGTGACCGTTATTCAATGAATTTCAATATTGAAGATAATGCAAGTGTCACGTTGACTTCTCAAGGTGCAACCAAAATTTATAAAACATTAAACGACCGAGTTGAACAATATCAAACATTCCATTTAAAACCAAACGCATACATGGAATATATTGCAGATCCAATTATTGCATATGAAAATGCTAAATTTTATCAACACAATCGCTTTGACTTAGATCAAACAAGTGCCATGTTTTATACCGATATCCTTACACCTGGCTACTCATCAGAAGATAAAAATTTTTCTTATAAATATATGCATTTAGTAAATGAAATATACATTGATGATGAATTAGTGACTTATGACAACCTTATGTTAAACCCTGAAAAAAATTCAATAGATTCTATTGGTTATATGGAAAATTATACTCATTTAGGATCAGCTTATTTTATTCATCCTAATGTAAATCAAAGATTTATCGATGAGGTTTATGATCAAATTAAACATTTTGAGAAAGAATTAAATTGTCGACTTGGCATTTCACAATTACCAACACACGGGCTATCGATTAGAATTTTATCTAACCGTACACAGTATATTGAAAAGATCCTTGAAACAGTTCAAGCTTATATCGCTAATATGCTGTATGATAGAAATTTAAATTTCTTAAGAAAATATTAATATGAATCAAGTGTCAAAATGATTAAAATTTAAAAAGGCTTGGTTGCCATTTGGTAACCAAGCCTTTCTTTATTTGAAAAATAAGGGGCGAAGCTAAATTATGTAATTAAGATGCTATTCAGTTTGTGGTTAATGGATCATTTTTATCGTATCTACAATAAGAAAACATTCATTAACCTTGAAACACACCCATTTTCCAATAAGTTTATAATGATAAACACCTATAATTCCCTAGCTACACGATAAAAGCGTAACAACTAATGCTCCACTTTCTTACTCAATTCCAAAACTTACTTTCCATCACAATTAATTATCTGAATTTGAACCATTAAATATAAAATATAATAAAACAAGTCACTTAGATATATTGTTCTAATTCATCAATGAGTTGCTTAATTTTATCCTTTTGTTCTTTTGTCACAAAAACTATTACTGTACGTTCGTCATGCACGCTTCTCTTTTTAGATAATAAATTTAACTCTTTTAATTTTTGTAATGCTTTAGTTAAGTAATATGGTTTAAATTCAGAACATGTTGCAATTTCTTTAGACGATATTTCATTAGATTCACTTTTTAATATGTAATTCAGAATATAAATTTCTTCATAGTTAAGATTATATTGCTTTTTAGTATCTCTAAAGAATTTTTTCACTTGAAATGTAGCGTCAACTAAATCATTAATATTTTTTATTTTTGCCATTCTAAAACCACTCCTCTGATGCACATCTTGTTGTAGCAAGGTTCACATAATTTCATCTTACTGAATTGATCTCCACCCATGTTACAAAGTTCATTTTAAACAAACAAGTTTAAAAATTCAATAATTTTATTACTCGAATTTGCATTTATATATTTATTTCTTTTCTCAAACATTTATTTAACTTTTTTCAAGGTTATTAAATTAAATATATCACAATTTTACCACTTATTCTGAAAGTGTATATTTTAAATATTTTATAATTCCTATTTGATTAGTTGGTTTTTTACAAATAATAAATTGGCAAGCAATATAAATATAAAAATAACGATATGCCATAATAATGCGAATTGTAATGGCATATCGTTATATATAATTAACAGTATTGTTAATATCTAATTCAAATACTTCATAAATATGTTCGATTAAGCTTGTATTTTTTCTTTTACGAAATCTACAAACGCTTGAACATCGTTAGATTTAAAATCATGCATTGGAATTTGGCCAATATTAAACTCAAATAAAATTGTTTCACCATCGAATTCAATATTGTTAACTTCATCGTAACCAATATTTCTATAATAGAATTGACCATTCATATCTACATTCATAATTAAACGCTCAGATGTAGCTATAAATGCACCCTCAAATTGAGATTGTCCTTGAACTTGGTAATCCATAATTCCTAATACTGAAGGACCTTTCTTCTCTGTTGGAAATAAATCATTAGGATTGACATTATCTAAAATCATACACAAACTCCTTCTATCTTTTACTCACCTATTTATATATCATTAATTCCCTCTTTTAAAATTTCGTAACATGATTCGATAATAGAAACTACTAAGCTCATATTACAATGTTTTATTTTAAGTATGATAGACCGTTCATCTTCAACACATCTTTCTTTTATTATATACCCTTTTTGTTTCAATTTTTTTATATTTGGACTTAAAGATCCAACGCCTCTTTGCGTTTGATATCTCATATACTTTATCGTCATTTCATTTTCATTAATAAGTAAAGTCGCTAACACATATAGTTCTTCTATTGTAAGATTATATTCATTTAGGCATTGATTAATATAACTCATCATTTCATTACAGGTTATATAATACTGAATAGAATGTTTTGTTCTAGCATTTATTATTAATTGATTAGAACTGATGATCTCAAGTAGTTCACTAAACAAAAAATGTATTTTTTCTTTTTGTAATTCAGTTATGGTAATACTCAGTTTGCGCTGGTCTTCATCCTTACGTTCTTTCAATATCCAATGATGTTGGTATAAGTATTTTAACATTTGTAGTATCTTTGTTTTCTGTTCGAACTGTGTAAGATGGTTAAGATCAATATATTTCTCGTTGTTATTCTCGTTGACTAAGAAATAAAGTAATTTAATATGATCAAGTGTTAAATGGTATGAATATTTTAAATAATCATTTGCTCCTTTAATAATCATGTAGTGTGCAATAAAGAGCTCTATTTTTACATTTGACATGATAAACCTTCCCCTTTTCATACCAGCCATACGTCATTAACTAAAATATTAATATGAACAATTGCTATACTTGGAAGTTGTATAATGTTTTCGCCTGTTTCTCTTTTACAAATTTCACCAATCCAATATAAATTTTCTGTTTTTACCTCACTGGTGATTAATTGCCTATCTCCTTTAGTTGACTTCATAAAAGTTTGATAGTCTATCATGTTAATTTCAGCATGATTGATATTAGTTATATTTGCGAAATTTAATTGAACAACATCAATATTAGGATTTTTAGTCATAGGTATATCTAAGAGTGCAATACACTGATATTCATTTCTATAATGTGACACTATCAAGTAATCATTCTCATAAATAACATTACCACGCAATTGATTGTATGCATCTAATAAAAATAAAGTAGAAAGCGCGCTTGTAATTTGAGATGGTTGTATATCTTTCATGTCTATATCATCCCAATGTAAATAAACAGAATTAATATTTTTTAGTTGATTAAAAATTTCCTTAAAATGTTTAAAATCCGATTGTTTGATAAAACTTGTATGATTATCCTGTATTAAATTGCTAATCATTAAATTTTCATTGTTATTTAAATTTAACTCTCTCATATGATTTAAAGGTACCATAATCATATCCACTAGACTTTCCACTCTATGAAGCTGCTTTAAGTGGTGGTTATTAGGAGCCCAAATTAATAGATAATCATCAAAATATAAATGCAATAATTGTTTAAACGTTTTAATTCCATCAATATTACACCCTTGAATTAAAAATTCTAATTTTTCATTTTTAAAACGCCTCGTTATATTAAACAATATTTTAATCAATTTCTGGATAGCTATTTTTTCCAATGAAGTCAATTTCTCTGACTGTTCTGTTTTAATTTTATAAACGGGAATCATATTAACATCATTTAGCATCTTCAAAAGTTGATTTAAATGACCTTCAAATACTTTAATTTGCTTTATAAGTAAATTGAATTCGACTTCTATAATGATATGAATAGGATTACATCTATAATTCAATTTTTCTTTTAATTTCAACAAATCAAAATGACTAAGTGTCATTAATTTATTTACTTCTATATACAAGTGATATGGGACAACCGCCCTACACTGTTGATTTAATGGAAAGTCAATATCGATGAACATAGATGTATATTGTTTATCTTTATTAACGTGGTTTAAAAGTCTTAATATACTTTCGTCCAATTTAATTTCTTTCGTTTGATTATTAGAGATAGACGTCTCTATATATTGTTTTCTAATTAATTTGGGAGTTTGACCGTAAGCATCTTTAAATAGCTTTATAAACCTAGAATAATGATTAAATCCGTGTTTTATAGCAATATACTCGATTGATTGATCTGTTGATAAAATGTCAATCAAACAAAATTTAAGTCTAATATGATTTAAATATTGGTTAAAACTATAATAAGGTGTATGTTGAAACATTTGAGTTAATTGATGGCTTGGCACATTTGTTGCATTCACTAATTCATTTTTATTTATTTTTCTTGAGTGGTTGTCTACTAAATAATTATGAATAGGTTATGAAATGAGTGACACGCCTTGCTTTTCCTTTATATCTGAGGCGATTGAGCATAATTCAATACATAAGTATTTGATAACTTTATCAATCATTATTTCTTCTGTTTGGTTTATACATTTTAATTCAATTAGCTTTGCTATTAAATCAATAATTTTCGAGTAATTCGCCGTTTGTATTTCTCCACCTTCTAATCTTGTACGGTGGGTTACGAATCTTAAGAAATCCTTAGTTGAAACTTCTATTAAGCATGCTATAGCTTGGTTTTCACTTTTAATTTGATATACATCATTCATCATAACGAGTAAAACACGCCCAGGACATAACTCATATTCTTTTAAGTTAATGAACATTTTACCTGTCCCTTTTAACCAATAAATAAGTTTGATATTTGATTCTTTGCTATTATTTATAATTAAATTCTGAAATATTCGGACTGAATAGTTTTCTATCATGTTGTTTCCTCACGCTGCTTACAATAACATCATCCATATAACTTTATGTATTGATTTAATAAATATCTCTTAATTAGATAACCTCTATCTTCACAGTCAATTTTATACTGATTTAACATCCTATAGTATCAATTCTTTTAAAAATTATATCAATTTTTATTTATATTAAAATAGCATGTTTTAGACTAATTGTTACTTTATCCATTTTTCTATATATTTTATCCCTTGATGAGGCCAATCATATTATCAAGACTAGTAAACTTTTTACATGTAATATTAAATGATGTTGTCCCACGCTTTAATTTATTATTCATCCTTTAAAATATAATACAATTTAAATTTTCTGTAAGTTTACAGATATGTAACACATTTTTTCGTAATATTTTAATTTCATTCAATAAATAGCTTAACCATCATATTTTAACAAAATCTTTGCCCTATTATTTTTAATTTAAGTTGTGTAACAATATTAGCAAAAAATTACAAATCCATAACAACGCCCACAAATCCAATTTTTTTTGGTAAAGTATTGCTTGTCGTTAAGAACGAATTCAATTACTTAAAAACATAGCTTACATGCTATTAAAATTATAAAAATAAATTGGAGGATATTTATCAAATGAAAAAAATCGCTACAGCTACAATCGCTACTGCAGGAATCGCTACTTTCGCTTTTGCAAACCATGATGCTCAAGCAGCAGAGAATAATAATGGTGGATATAACCCAAATGATCCAACTTCATATAGCTATTCATACACAATCGATCAACAAGGTAACTACCACTACACTTGGCAAGGTAACTGGAGCCCAGACAAAGTAAATCATAATAACAGCTACGATTATGGTTACAATACTCAAGCTTACAACAATTACAATAACTACAATTATAATAATTATGATTATGGGTATAACACTCAATCTTATAACACACCACAACGTACAGGTGGTTTAGGTGCAAGTTATTCAGCAACAAGCCATAACGTACATGTAACTACAACATCTGCACCATCTTCAAATGGTATTTCATTATCAAGAGCAACTTCAAATGGAGGTAACTTATACACTGCTGGACAATGTACATATTATGTATATGACCGTGTAGGTGGAAAAGTTGGTTCAACTTGGGGTAACGCTAATAACTGGGCAAACGCTGCAGCAGCTGCAGGTTACACTGTAAATAATCGTCCAGCAGCAGGTGCTATTTTACAAACAACTCAAGGTGGATTTGGTCATGTCGCTTACGTTGAGAGTGTTAATAGTGACGGTTCAATTCGCGTTTCAGAAATGAACTATGGACATGGTCCTGGTGTTGTAACATCACGTACTATTTCAGCTAGCCAAGCTGGTTCATATAACTATATTCACTAATATTTTAATTACATTCAAAAACCGAGTATAACATTCACAAATTTGTGAATGTTATACTCGGTTTCTTTATATGATTGCAACTATTATATTAACGATTTAATTGAGACAAATATCTAAAAGACTGTCTCGTTAATAACCAAGTAAACCAGGTAACATCGCTACAACCTTACCCGGTTCATTGGTTACAAACAAATTCAAATAATCTTTCTTGATTCGCTTTTTCTACATAATAATTGGCAATTTATTAAATGTTGTTTAAAAGAATTCGTTTAGTCTAATATTTCACGATTAAATTCCGCTACAAAACTCAATCACTACTCTAATTAGAAGGATATTTATCAGTTAAAACATCTTTCAGATATAATCGCTACAATTTATATCTATGTAATTGTTTTAACATATTTAATACTTTCCACATTTTCATTAATTTAAACTTCACTTTTATTAATTTTTTTAATTCCTATTCCTATAAAACCATAAATAACGGCAATGATTGCACATATATAACAAGGTACTGTCCAAATAAAGAAGTCGTTAACACTGACATTCAATTGATGAGCATAGTATATACCTGATGTTCCCCATGGTATTAGCGGTAATACCATTGTACTTGAGTCTTCCAATGTTCGAGATAATACAGTTTGGGATAAATGTCTCTCTTCGAACATTTCTTTCATTAGTACCCCTACCATAATAATAACGATAGATGCTACACCAGCTGCAAAAACTAACATAAGACAACATACGACAGTTACTAAGATAAGTGTACCAACCGAATGCACACCTTTTGATACTGTTTTTAATAAAACATCTAGACAACCGGCTTTTTCAACGATACCAGCAAATGCATAACCACAGAAAATGGTCACGATAATTTCAGTCATACTCATCATGCCACCCTGTTCGATGAGTGATTTGACGCTATTTGAAACATGACTTTGATTGACCATCGTATGACTAAAACCATTAAATGTTGCTTTAAAACCATCAACAATATTGAAATGGTTGTTAAATGTCCCTACTAAAAGCGCACTTAAACTTGATATTAACATCGCAGGAACTGTAGAAATTTTTAATAGTAAGCACACTATAATCACGATTAATGGAATCCATACAAACAAGTTAATGTTGTACACTTGTGTTAATTCATTAAGTAATTGCTTAATTTGCTTAGGATTCGTATGACTTTGATATTTTAATCCTGCAAAAAACCAAACGATTAATCCAATAATGGAAGCAGGTATCGTCGTCCACATCATCGATCTAATATGTGAAAAGATATTTACTTTTGTCACTAATGCGGCTAAGTTTGTCGTATCTGATAGTGGTGACATTTTATCACCAAACACCGCACCAGCAATAATAGCGCCTGCAGCCATGCCACCTTCAATACCTAATTGGTTTCCGATTGATATTAATGCAATACCAGCAGTTGATGCTGACCCCCAAGCCGTACCAGTGGCTACTGACGTAATTGCACTAATGATAAAAGCAGAAACTAAAAAGTAACTTGGATTTAAAAAATTAAGACCATAATAAATTAGTGCAGGTACAGTACCAGAGAACATCCAACTACCTACAATAATACCCACTGCTAAAATAATAAAAATCGCGGGCATAGCTGTATTCAAGCGTTTTGATATCCCCTCTTCCAAATCTTCCCAACGTAAGCCTACCCTATAAGCAATGCACGCTGCATAAGCTGAAGAGATAAGTAATAAAACTTGAATAGGTATATTAAAGATAACAAATCCTGTTGTTACTACAATGACCATGACAATAATTGTAGATATAGACTCTAAAAAAGTTGGCTGTCTTTTCATATATTTAAACCCCTTTATTTTTCTTTTTGAAACAAGACCTCTTTCCTTTCATTATTTTTAAATCACTATTCTAAATCTAATTTATCTAATCCTAGTTCCTCAACTGTTAGACCATCTTCAAAGAAATCACGTTCTAAAATAGTAGAAGCAATGACAATCACTGCATCAATATTAGGTGTTGGTACATCAATGACACGTCCCAAGCTAGACCATAGTACTAAGCCATATGCAATGTCTTCTGTTAAATATCTATTTTCTACATGATTTGGGCCAGGAATTTGTGAGAATACTGGACTCGTATTAAACAAACGATTTAATGGTTCATCTTCATCTTTACGTTCTAAATAACCTCTTTGAATTCTAGATTCTTTAGCAGTTTCTAATTCAAATCCCAATTTACGTCCTAGATTTAGTCGTTCTAATTCAATACCGTGAAGTAGACGAACTGTATGTTTTGTAATTCCTTCTTTATACAGTGAGAATTCATCTGCATAATCAATGCGTCCAACATTTAATAACGTTGGCCCTGGATGTACCTCTGGGTTACCATTTTCTAGATTTGTTTTAAGCAAGCTTTCCTCTTTAACTAAGTTGGGATAAATTTGTGATACTTTATCATAACTATCATTTAATTCTTCTCGATTAAATGTAGAGAAGTATACTCTACGCACATTCAACGATAAATCTACACGTGCTTCATTAAAATCAACGCGTGTTCCATACGTTAATGTATTTGCTTCTGCAAAATGAGGCCTTACATCAATATGTCTATCTTCAAGCACATTCATAAAGCGTATAGATGCCATTGATGCAGCAATGTTAAAGAATATAAGTTGATCATTTGTGACATGATAAGACATCACTTTTGCATAATATTCAATAAATGAAGATGGAATAATAACTTGTATAATATCTGCATCCTTCATCACATATTCAATATCATCACTAATATCTGTGAACTGTATGAATTTTTCTTCTCCTTCATTGTTAAAATCAAATCCGCCTTTTTCTATTGCTTTATTGAATTTTTCTAGAGATTGGTTACGACAATATAATTTAACCTTATGACCTTTATCAACCATATCTAGTGCAGCTGTAACAGCACCATTACCAGAACCAATAATTGCTATTTTCATTAAAATCCTCTCTCTTTCTTAATCATTTTCTTTCATTAAAAAAGCGGGACTGAAATGACTTTTATTAAAAAGATTTCTTAGTCCCACCCTATTTTTCAATCTTGCTACAAATCCTACGTGTAAAATCATAATTGAGGATGTAACAATCATTTTTAATTGGACAATGACGTTTGAATATTTGAATTCAACTTGATTAGCGTCTCATTAACTTTCAACTCATGAACTTGTAATAATTTTATATATCCTTATTTTAAATGAATTAAACCTTTAAATGAACAATAACGTATATCATGTTATAAGTAAATCTAAAAACTTATTTATCAATTTATAATTGTTTGATATAGTAAAGAAGTAATAAATTTATTTTACATATAAAATGGAGGTAATAGCATGACAGAGTACAATCAGAATGATGTTTTACATGATCAAACATCTGAAGTAGTTGATTCAGATAACCAAGAATCTCGATTAATGGCTATGTTAATCTATTTATTAAGTTTATTCAGTGGTTTTATTGGTCCGCTTATCATTTGGATAATCAAACATAAAGAATCTCGTTTCGTCAATAAAGCTGGTAAAAATTACTTAAACTTTGTTATTTCCTATACAATTTGGACAATAATTATATTAGTTGTTATGTTAGTTCCATTTTTTATCGGATTAAGTATGGGAACTGATACCTCTATGACTGTAGGTTTTATTATTTATTTCATTGGCTTTATTATTATGATGATTTTAGCCTTTGTTTCATTTATTTTTACTATTATTGCATGTGTTAAATACTATAATGGCAATGAATACCTAATTCCACTTAGTATTAGATTTTTCAAATAATCTATAATTCATTTATTACAACTCTTTGTAATATTTATGATTGTTGGTCATATATTAAATTAATTATAAATCAGTGTAGATGCACTTTGTAAGCGCTACAAACTTTTATTACCATGATACTCGATTATTACAACGAGCGTCATGGTTTTTTTAATTTAATTACGATGATGTAACATTCCGCACAAGATGATGATTTTCTGTTAAAGTTACTCTTGTCGTAAAAACGATAAAACTTAAATTGGTAAATGAAGATGATGTCCGGTTCGCTACGCCGTATCTTCTTACATAATAAAACCAAACAAAATTCGGGAGGATATTTATCATGAAAAAAATCGCAACTATTACTACATTAACAGCAGGCATTGGCGCTGCATATTTCGGTACAACTGATCATCACGCAGATGCTGCAGAATTTAATCAATCTAATAATCAATCATATAATTATAATACAACTCAAACATCTACTAGCAATACTACATCAGAAAGATCTGCTTCTGGTAACTTATATACAGCTGGTCAATGTACTTGGTACGTTTATGACAAAGTTGGTGGAAAAGTTGGTTCAACTTGGGGAGACGCTAGAAACTGGGCATCAGCTGCACAACAAGCTGGTTACACTGTAAACCACACACCAAAAGCTGGTTCAATTTTACAATCATCAGCAGGTGGCTATGGTCACGTTGCTTATGTTGAAAGCGTTGGTTCTGACGGTTCAGTTACAGTGTCTGAAATGAACTATAGCGGTGGACCTTTCTCAGTAAGTACACGTACTATTTCTGCAGGTGAAGCAAGCTCATATAATTATATTCATATCTAATTCATATATGAAATAGACATTTAAAGTCTGTAGATGCTTTTAATTAAGCATTTACAGGCTTTTTTCTTTCTATAAATTATTCCCCTATTCACATTCTTTTTTAGAATATGCTTCCCTAATATTGAAATACATATATAATAAAGCTTATTTTGAAAATGTATCTTAACGACATCAATTTCAAACTTTGCCCTATATCTTTAAATTTGAGAGAATATTCTTATTGTTATTTGATAAGGAGGACCGTTACATTGAAATGGTTAAAAGTCATTCTAGCAGGACTAGTTGAAATCATATGGGTTACTGGACTGAATAATGCTGATTCAATATTCAGTTGGTTATTTACACTTAGCTTTATCATTTTAAGCTTTTATCTCGTCATCGATGCTACAAAATCTTTACCTGTTGGAACGGTATATGCGATATTCGTGGGTATCGGAGCTGCTGGTACAGTTATTGTTGATATGCTATTTTTCAATCAACCTTTTACATTTATGAAAATATTATTAGTAACATTATTAATATTAGGTATTATAGGTTTGAAACTTTCTACAACGGATGATGTTGAAGGAGGTCGCAATTAATGGCTTGGGTGTATCTATTAATAGCAGGTTGTTTAGAAGTGATTGGTGTTATATTAATGAATGAATGGTCTAGAACTAAACATAAAATTTTCATTTTACTCATTGGCATTGCCTTTATTTGTAGTTTTAGTACATTAAAACTATCAATGATAGATATTCCTATGGGGACTGCTTATGCCATTTGGACAGGTATAGGTACAGCTGGAGGTACGATTATTGGTATGATTTTTTATCATGAATCAAAAAATATCATGCGAGTCCTTTGTATTCTACTTATACTAGGATCAGTCATAGGATTACGTTTAATCAATTAATATGCAATTCATCTAATATGTTTATTCATTGTTTAGTATATTATCTTTATATATACTGTTGATAAAAGGAGTGATTAGGATGGAAAAAGTATTTATCGCAGGCGCAATTCCAGAGGTTGGTTTAAACCTTCTCAAACAACATTTCGAAGTAGAAATGTACAATGATGAAGGATTAATTAGTAAAGAAGCACTGATTAATGGTGTCAAAGATGCCACTGCATTAGTAAGTTTATTATCAACTAATGTAGATAAAGATGTTATCGATAGTGGTAAAAATCTAAAAATTATTGCTAACTATGGTGCAGGTTTTAATAATGTAGATATAGACTATGCACGTGAAAAAGGTATTGACGTGACAAACACACCGAAAGCTTCAACTAATGCTACAGCTGATTTAACCATTGGTCTTATCTTAAGTGTCGCAAGACGTATTGTTGAAGGTGATGAATTATCTCGTACTAAGGGCTTTGATGGTTGGGCACCTCTATTCTTTAGAGGTAGAGAAGTTTCTGAGAAAACCATCGGCATTATTGGTTTAGGAGAAATTGGTGGCGCAGTTGCAAAACGTGCACGTGCATTCGATATGGATGTTTTATATACTGGTCCTCATCGTAAAGAGGAAAAAGAGAGAGATATCGGCGCTAAATATGTGGATTTAGATACATTACTTGAAAATGCAGACTTCATCACTATTAATGCTGCCTATAATCCTGATTTACACCACTTAATTGATACTGAACAATTCAAAAAAATGAAATCTACGGCATATATTGTCAATGCCGGTCGTGGTCCAATTATCAATGAACAAGCACTTGTCAAAGCCTTAAAAGAGCAAGAAATTGAAGGTGCAGCATTAGATGTATATGAATTTGAACCTAAAATTACAGATGAATTAAAATCATTTAAAAATGTTGTACTAACACCACATATTGGTAACGCAACATTTGAAGCAAGAGATATGATGGCTAAAATTGTGGCAAATGATACGATTAAAAAATTAAACGGTAAAACGCCGCAATTCATAGTTAATCCTCAATAATAAAAAAGGCAATCCAAATCAATGATGTGATTTGGATTGCCTTTTTACTTACATATTATTTTTCCTTTGATTTATAAAGGAACTTAGTTTGGTTTGAAGCAATTTTATTCGGTAATATTTTCATCATTGCATTTCTGCATTTAATCATTAAACCGTTATGATATTGCGCAATTTTACCAATTTTACGTGATTTTTTAATCACTTTTGCTGTATGGTTTACTCTTAATTTATCATATCTTTCTAATGCCTCATTAAAGTCATATGATTTTAAACAATTCGCTAAGACAATGGCATCTTCCATGGCTTGCCCTGCGCCTTGACCCATATTAGGTGTTGTTGCATGTGCTGCATCACCTAGTAAAATAGTACGCTCTTTGACAAAAGACTTTAGTGGTTTCATATCATAAATATCGTTTAATATAATACCAGTTTCACTTTGTTTATCTAAAATTTGTCTTACAACATTAGGATAATGATTAAATCGTGCTTGTAAATGCGGCTTACCAAATGATTGGTATTGAGCATCTCTTTCCTTAGCATTGATTGTTATAAACCAATATGCTTGGTTATCAATTAACGGAACAATACCAACGCGTCCTTGTTTACCCCAAAATTCCTTAGCGACATCCGTTTCATCTAAATGAATATCATCGACTAACCCACGGAAGCATGTATAACCTTGATATTGAATCTTACTTTGACTATCAATAGCTTCTCTAACCGTTGAATGTATGCCATCTGCACCAATACATAAATCAAAGGCTTCACTTTCTTGTTCCTTAAAATGAAGTATAACTTTGGAATTACTATTATCTATTTTTGTTACATCATGTTTTAAATAAATACTATCTTGTTGTACATAAGATTGAATAATACTAATTAGTGTTTGACGAGATAATGTAACATTAAGTGCATCTCGCTTTAAATGAGCAGTCATCAATGGTTTGTTATACTCATCAAGTGTTTGCATTGATGTTAAATTCTGACCCGCATTTTTAATACCTTTCGCTAAATCGTGGTTGTGTAATTTTTGAATGACATTGTCACCTATACCTATACCTGCACCTAATTCTCTTATTGCATCATTTTTTTCGAATATCTTAACTTGATGACCTTGTTCTTCTAGTAGTGCAGCCGCTGTTAATCCACCGATTCCTGCACCGACAATTGCGATTTTCATATGATTCCACCTCAACATTGTGATTCTTATATATTTTATCACATCTCATACATTTACAAAATTGAGTAACCTAAAGATATGTTTGCCACAATAAAAAGAGTATGCTGCACTCTTACAAGCAGATACTCTTCTCTCTCTAAGTTTAAATGTAATAATCTTTGCGAATTTTGTCCTTTTTGATTCCAAATTGCTCATAATATTTCTTCATTATTTTTGCTATATTATCAGCCCAGTGGATGTCACTAGCATATTGATTCTGTCCTGGTGTTTTCGGATTCCATCTCATTTGATAAAGTGAGATTTGTTGATTTTCAAAGTATTGATTTCTTACAAATTTTGCCCCACCTAAAATCGCTTTCCGTGGCGATGTCCATGATTCCTTTTTAGCATAACTTTTACCAGTATGCACCGCATTCTCATCAAATGCTCCGATACCATAAAAATTATAGTAATTGTGTTTACCATCTTTGATACCATGCGCCAATTCAGAGTCACCATTTCCAGTTTCCACAATTGCATGGCTGATTAGGTAAATAATATTAACTTCATATTTTTCTTGAGCATCTATAAAACTTTGCCCTTGATTCTCTAAAACGCCTTTCCCTTTAAGCATTTTATTAACTTCTTCCTTTGACATCGGTACTTTTTCAGAAATATCCATATATTTGAGTTTATTATCGCTATGATGAATCGCCATAGCCTTTTTGATATCCGCTTCATTTGCTTTTTTAAACTCACCATGATCTTCTTTCATATTTAGTACACCTTTATTTTGTTGGCGTGAGACTGCTTCATTAAATGACACACGTTTATCATTATTAAATAAATTAGTATCAAAAATGATATACAGTATACCGAAAATGATCAAAAGTAAGATGATGATAATAGTACTTAATCGGGCTTTACTCAATTTCTTCATTCAATAAAAGCTCCTATTTATTTATATCTATTTAGATAAAATGACATATGCGATTACAATTGCTATGACAACAATAAAGAATGACACATTAATTGCGATCTTCATACCTGTTCTATCACGAAATAGCACATTAAATATTACTAAACTAATAGCCAACGATACTGCAAAAAATGTAATAGCTAATATCAACTTCAACATGATTAAAAAGATGATTCCAATTACTAATAAAACATTAGATACGATAGCCATAGCCTTTAATATATTGGGATTAATCATATGACACCTCTATTCACTTATAATAATACTTATCCTACCATGATACATGATTTAAATTGTTTATGTCGACATAAAGAAATAAGGTCAGAACTTGTGACGGAAAATGACTTATCCGACACGCTTTTGACAAAGACTGTTCATCAAAAGTTGTTTGTTCTGACCTCTTCTTATTTCTAGTCTTCTCGAGACATACCTTTTAATAAATTAAGCATATATGTGATACTTCTATTCATATCATCATCTTTAAGAACTCCTAGCAAGCTCCGAACATTCGTTTTGGAATGGCTACTTGCTTGATTAGCTACATGCATACCTTTATTAAGTCTATTAAGCATCTCGCTTAAGTCTTTAACATTTAAGTCGCCAAGTAAAAATACTAAAGATGCCATATTAGATAATAATCCAGTATAAATATCTTTATTTAATTCGACTGCAAATTTATTAATAATGACTTGTCTACCTTTAATACCACCTGATAGTGCATCTAATAATTTCGCTTCGTCTAAAACTTTAACTAATCGAATTGCTTTCATGATACTATCTTTATTCTCAGATATTGCATCTAATACTTCATTGAGATTATCTGCTTTGACTTGTTCATCTGACTTTTCCATGCGTTTAATTTGAGTTATTCTTTCTGCCATCAGTCATTCACCTGATTTCCTGGGAAAATATAGTCTGGACGCGCCCATTTTTTATCAACTCTGACACTATATTGTGGATTACGTTGTTTATCTACACGGAAGTTGGTTGGGTTTAGTGGTGATTTACCACGTTTAGTAATCACTTCCATTCTTGCACTTGTGCGTTTATACGATGGTGTATCTGTGTATGGATCTACATCACTATTTGTAAGTAAGTTGATTGCACCCATATTACCATTTTCTAAAGCATCATTGTTTAATGGAATGTAAATTTGTTTACCACTAACACGGTCAGTAACATGTACCGTTAATGTAGCTTCGCCAGTTTCAGAAATTAATTTAACTTGTGCACCTTCGTGAATGCCTCTATCTTCAGCAAGTTCTGGTGAAATTTCTACAAAGGCATTAGGCACTTTATATTTAATCATTTCAGTTTGATATGTCATGTTTCCTTCATGGAAATGTTCTAATAATCTACCGTTATTAACATGTAAGTCATACACTTCATCTTCTTTGAAGAAGTTATCGAATGTTAACGGATAAAGTTTTGCTTTACCGTTATCAAAGTTAAATCCATTTAAATAAAGTAATGGCTCATCTGTACCATCTTTATGCACTGGCCATTGTAAACTATTAAAGCCTTCTAATAAGTCGTAACTTACACCTTCATATAATGGTGTCACACGTGCAATTTCATCCATAATTTCGCTAGGGTGTTTGTAGTTCCAGTTAAAGCCTAAACGATTTGCAATAAGTTGGAAAATTTTCCAGTCTGGTTTAGAGTCACCTTTAGGATCGAGTGCTTGATATAATCTTTGGATTCGACGTTCAGTATTTGTGAATGTGCCATCTTTTTCTAGTGATGGACTTGCTGGTAATACAACATCTGCATAAGTTGCTGTATAAGTTAAGAATTCGTCTTGAACAACCATAAAGTCTAATTTTTCAAAGGCAGCTTGAACGAAATTGATATTTGAATCAACTATTCCTGTATCTTCACCATATAAATATAGTGAATTAATTTCACCATTATGAATACCTTCAATCATTTGATGATTATCTCGACCTGGTTTCTTATTTAATTCGACGCCGTATTCTCTTTCGAATTTCGCACGAACATCATCATCAACTACTTTTTGATAACCTGTAAATTGGTCAGGCATGCTACCCATATCGCTACAACCTTGAACATTGTTATGACCACGTAACGGATAAGCACCTGTACCTGGTTTTCTATAGTTACCTGTTACTAGTAATAAGTTGGAAATGGCAGTACTTGAATCACTTCCGATATCTTGTTGTGTGATGCCCATTGCCCAACAAATAGATACAGATTCTGCTTTAGCTACTTCTTTAGCAAAATTAATCAAACGTGATTGAGGGATGCCTGTAGCTTCTTCTGCGAATGCCATCGTAAATGGTGCTAATGATTCATAATACTTCTCAAAATCATCTACCCATTCGTCTAGGAATGCTTTGTCATGCAGATCATGATCAATAATATATTTCGTTACAGCACCTAACCATACTAAGTCTGTACCTGGTTTCGGTTGATAAAATTCATCTGCACGTTCAGCCATTTCATGTTTTCTAATATCAAATACATGTGATTTTTGACCAAATAATTTTTGAGCTCGTTTCATTCGTGATGCGATAACAGGATGTGCCTCAGCAGTATTTGTTCCGATTAATACAGTCATTGCTGCTTTTTCAAGGTCTTCAATACTACCTGAATCACCACCGTGCCTGACAGTTCTGAATAATCCTTTAGTCGCTGGTGCTTGGCAATATCTTGAGCAGTTGTCAACATTATTCGTTCCAATGACTTGTCGTGCAAGTTTTTGCATTAAATATGACTCTTCATTTGTTGCTTTTGAAGAGGAAATGAATGCCAAATGATCAGCGTCATATTTGTCTTTAATTTGTTTGAAATTATTTGTAATAACATCTAACGCTTCTTCCCATTCAACTTCATGGAATTGCCCATCTTTACGCACAAGTGGTTTCGTTAAACGTTGATCAGAATTAATATGTCCCCAAGAGAATTTTCCTTTCACACATGATGCAATTTTATTAGCCGGAGAATCATGTGAAGGTTGTACTTTTAATACTTCTCTATCTTTAGTCCATACTTCAAATGAGCAACCTACACCGCAGTATGTACAAACTGTTTTGGTTTTGTTGATTCTCTCTTTACGCATTTCCGCTTCAGAATCAGAAATGGCAAATAATGGACCGTAACCTGGCTCAGCCTTTTTAGTTAAATCAATCATTGCAGCTAATGAACCTGGTTCAGTATCAGTCATATAGCCAGCGTTACCTTCCATATTGACTTCCATCATGGCATTACATGGACAAACTGTTGCACATTGGCCACATGATACACATGATGATTCGTTAATAGGTACATCATTATCCCAAATAACTCTAGGATGTTCTCGATCCCAATCAATACTGATTGTTTCGTTTACTTCAATATCTTGGCATGCTTCAACACAACGTCCGCATAAAATACATTGGTTTGGATCATAGCGATAGAATGGACCATAATCTTTTTCATATGGTTTTTCTTTATATTCATAAGTTTGATGTTGAAGCCCCCACTCGTCCATCGTATTATGAATTTCACAATCTCCATTGTTATAATCACATACTGTACAATACAACATATGTTTTTCTAAAATACGATCTAATGCTTCTTTTTGAGATGCTTGTACATGATCCGTCGTTGTATTGACTGTCATTGGTCTATCAATCGTTGTGCCACAAGCTCTTTCTATTTTGCCGTCAATTTCTACAGTACAGGTATCACAAGTTTGAATTGGACCCATTGACTCGTTATAGCAAATGGCTGGTACGAACGTATCTCTCGAACGTATAAATTCAAGTAAGTTGGTACCCGGTTCAACCAAATAATCTGTACCATCTAGAGTGACGATTAAATGTTCTTTCATATTTTCACCCCATTATATATAGTTCCGTATATGCTAACGTTATAATGTCTAACTTCCATCTATTTAAAATGCCCCACACATATATGTATAGATAGAATCAGTTTAATTGTATAACTTTAACCATGCAATGTTAAGTATTTTTAAAATTTAATTGATTGTTAAATGTGAGTATTTAAACCAATACAAATAATCGAATTAAAAAAAGACAATAGCGACGATTTTAAACTATCGCTATTGCCCTTAATTTAAACTAGTTATTATTTATTTTGAAATCGTTATAAATTCAAATTGTCTTTAAGTAAATTCGTGTTCTCTTGAAGTGAGCTATCGCTAGGTACAAAGTAATATAATCCGTCATCTTGTATGCCGCCTTGACCATCTAATTGATGTCTACTCACTGTATCATTAGCATCTTTATATTTACTTCTAATCGTATTTAGTTCCCCTAATGATAAATCAGTCTTAACGTTCTTTTGTATTTCGTTCATTAACGGGGCAAAATGTGTAATAGATGACGCACTAGTCATTTTATTGGCCATAGCTTCTAGAATGAGTTGTTGGCGTTCTTGACGACCGAAATCTCCACCAGCGCCTTCTTCTTTACGACTTCTAATAAAGCTCATTGCCTCTTCACCATTAACATGCGTTTTCTTGCCTTTTTCAAAATGTACTCCATTTGTTGTAAACGTATCGTTACTTACAACATCAATGCCACCCATTGTATCTATCATGTCATGCAATCCATCCATATCAATCGTTGCATAATGGTCAATTGGAACATTCATTAATTTTTCTAATGAATTAACTGCCATGTTAGGGCCACCATACGCATAAGCATGTGCTATTTTTTCTGTGGTACCCTTACCAACCATTTTAGCTTGAGTATCTCTAGGTACACTTACAATCTCTGTCTTCTTCTCTTTTGGATTGATAGATAAAATCATGATCGTATCACTACGAGAACCGCCACCTTGTGCTTTACGTTCAGCATCTGAATCCACACCAAATAATGCTATCGTGAATGGATCACCATTTTTCAAATTAACTTTACCATTTCTTAAATGTGAATAATCTCTATTTAACGGATTATGTATCCTATCTCCAGTAATAAATATCTTGGCAATGACATATATCATTGCTAATAGTGCTAATATAAATAAGATACCAACACACCATACTAAAATTTTAGCTGGTAGACTCATTCTATTTTTTTCTGCTCTCCGCACACCCATCATTCCTTTTCCAAATTTACTTTACATGCTATATACCTTTATTATTATATAATAGAAAAATATTTTTACTATACTTCTAAAGTCTTATTATGTGAAATTTATTGTAATATATTAATCTTAATAGAAAATGGAATAATGATTTTTAATGACGCCCATTGATATCATCTTTCATAACCCGAGTTACTATTTAAAATTTCTAGTACGTCTGAATAACATCCTTCATTACTGATAATAAATGGCGCGGCTGTCGATAAATCTATTGACCCACCATTTATCGATGTCATTTTCAAACCAAGTTCTTTCGCAAATAAAAATTGTGCTGCAATATCCCAAGGTTTAGGATTGGTATTGATATGTGCACCAAATTGCCCTTTAATCACCCTGATTGAATCTAATCCACAAGAACCAATAATTCTATGGCTAAATGATGCATCATATAATTGATGAATCGTTTCATCATTCATGACTTGTGTATTAAATGACAATATTGCTTCCTTGATATCCATATGAATCGGTTGTTTCATCGCTTGATCATTATCAAATGCCCCTTCATTCTCAATAGCCTTATATAAATGCTGATGAGGGTAATCATATATATATGACAGTTTAGGTTCTCCATCTACAAAATAACCTAAAATAATACAATAATCCTCTTGTTGTTTTACCAAATTGGCCGTACCATCTATAGGGTCCATAATCCAAACATGTCCTTGTCTAGGATCTATCTCATCATTATTTTTTTCTTCTGCAAATAACTGATGACCTTCAAGATGTGTTTGTAGAAATACCTGGAATTCATTTTGAATTTGTTTATCCACATTTGTCACCAAATCAAAGCGATTTAACTTAGTATCTGTTTCCATTTCTGCTATTAAATTTGGAATGATTTGATCAATGTTTTTCAACCATTTTGTTATCATTTCATCTATCTTGCGTAAGTCATTGCAATGCATTAGTAACACCTTCCTATATATCTAAAAATATTAATGATTTATCATGATTATTTAAATTTATTGTATTAATAGCTATAGTAACATGCCAGTATCTAATTGCATGTTTTTTTACCATAAAAAAAATCGGCTAGTCTTATGCTAGCCGACAAATAGAAAGGAAAGTAAGTAATAAATATTGAAGATGTTTTAGTGTAACTCGAACGATTACCAGCTATCTGTTATATAGCTCTACCCCTTTGTTAATCGCTCCCCCTGTTACAAATAATATATTAACATAAAGCGTTTTCTTTTGTAAGCGTTTTCTGATATTTTTTTGACCCATTTTTTCACTTTTTAATCCAAAAATGCGCTAGAAATGTCATCATTGTCGCTTATATGATATAATTATTGTAATATGTAATGTTAATTTGGAGGTGACTTTCATTGAATAAGTTAGAACGACAAAATCGCTTAATAACAGAAATACAACAAAGTAATAAAATAACTGCAACTGAATTAGCCAAACGTTTTAATGTATCTAAGCGCACCATTCTTAGAGATATTGATGATTTAGAAAATCAAGGCGTTCAAATACATGCTTCACATGGCAGCCAGGGTGGTTATAAAATTCAAGATGCACAATCTAAAATTTCGCTTACTTTGACTGACAGTCAATTGTCTGCACTATTTCTTACCTTAAATGAAAGTCAATCTTATTCTACGCTACCTTATAATAAAGAAATTCAAGAGATACTTAAACAATGTTTAACCTTACCTCAAACTCGTGTACGAAAATTATTAAAAAAAATGGATTACTATATTAAATTCGAAGATACCGCACAAATAACACTTCCTAATATCTTTTCCGATATTTTAATTTATTGTACTGAACGTAATGTCATGCTTGTAGATTTTTTTGAAGAAGATCAAACTATTGCAGAGAATGTCATCTTTATTGGTTTATTGTGTAAAGATGGTCAATGGCATGCTGTGGTATTTGAAATTGGATTAGGTTCTACACGAGAACTACCTATTAAAGATATACAAGATATCTCCTACTCATTTGAAAAAACCATTAAAACTCAGGATATTACGATTGATAATTACCAACAATTTTTAAACCCAACTGACCTACACGTGTAATCAGTTGGGTTTATTGTGTTTTACATAGAAATTGTATATATCGTGATCATAAATGATAAAAGATTATTGAGTATATGAATTGTAATAGAAGAAGCTAAATTTCTGTTTGACTTTAAATAAACAAACACTAATATAACTGCCAGTATAAAGTATGCACCAAATTCTAATGGTGATTTAGCACCACTTACATGGATTAGTGAAAATGTAATAGCAGAAACCATCCCCATAAAAATAAAATTAAACTTTTTGCCCAACTCTCCTATTAAGATGTGTCTAAATACGATTTCTTCGACGATAGGTCCAACTATCACTATCAATATAAAAGTGATTGGTAAAAATAGCGGCGTCTTAAATAATTGATTTAATGCTAATTCATTCTGTGTTTCATTAAATTGCCATGATTGAGGTAATAATTCCATTATCCATTCATAGGCTTTTGACGCACATATTGAGATAATGAACATCACAATTAAAAACTTCCAATGCTTTTTGATATAATTTATCCCATTTTTCATACGTTCTGGAAAAGAACTTACATGCATAAGGTAAAAACATAAAATGGCAATAACATAACTCATGGTTTGAGCAACAGTAGCAACCATCTCACTCATTAATCTATCTGTATGTATATAATGCGTATTTAATATGTTTACACCTATCTTTGAACATATCAACAGTGTTACAAAGATAATTGGTATTAAAAATAAATCTCTCCAAGCAATATCTTTAAAACGGTACCCTTTGTTTGAAAGTTTCATATCTATATTTCCTTTCTTTTTACATTTAACTACTACGGAGGCTTTATGAATTCTCAAGAAACATTAAACCATATTGAATTAAAATTAACACAACTTATCACACATACTGAAATGTTGAAATATTACTTAATGTCACATTATAGCAAATTCGAAACATCATTAATTGAATTTAACACATTCATCATTAAAGAAAATAATTGGATTAAGACGAATTCAACATTTCTTAACTATACTTCTTTAAGTCATTTCGTTCATTATCAAAATTTGATTTCTTACCTCATTGAACATCCGCTTCATACTATTAATTATGGCGACATATTTCAACATATCATTGAATATCAAAATATGATATATCGTACCCTTGTACAATTCAAAAATCTCACTTTTTAATTCTACTTATTTCCTACTGTATTTTACGCATTTTATTCTCACAAAGTACTATTTATTTTATTTATTAATATTTTTGTAAAAAAATAAACCTAATTCTAAAATGTAAATTGTAAATGACTAATATTAGCGTTATAATCGGATATGATTAAGCTTATAAATGAGGAGGAAGATCATGCTCGGTTTCTCGGTCTCGTTAGGTAGTAAATTGAATACATCTTATATTCAATCAATGGTATCTCAGGGATACGATACTATTTTTACTTCTCTGCAAATACCCGAAGAGGATGATCAGATTACACTGATACATTTTAGGGAACTGTGTCAGTTATTATCTCAATATTCAATCACCTTTATTATTGATGTGAATCCTTCTTTACTTAATCACCACTTTTACAGTTTATTAGATCAATACGCTCATGGGGATTTTGTTATCAGAATTGATCACGACCTTAATACCAATCTTATTCATGATATACAGCAACACGGTTATCGCTGTTGTATTAACGCAAGTACGATAACGCAATTTGAATTATCCACGCTATATCGTCATTCAAATATACAATCACTCGTATTCTGTCATAACTATTATCCAAGACCAGATACAGGATTAAGTGCGACATTTGTCAAACAACAAAATGAACTCATCCATTCTTTTGATTCCACGGCAGACGTGTATGCCTTCATTCCAGGAACTGAATTACGAGGGCCTATATTTAAAGGTCTACCGACCATCGAGGTACATCGTAATCAGCATCCATCTATCTCAGTTCATGAATTAGAATCCATTGGTATCTCAAATATTATTATTGGAGATACTGGGTTTGATTTAAATTTAGCGCGTCAACTTTATCAAATGTGTGTCCAACGACACTTTGAACTGCGTGTTAAGGTTACAAAAAACATCAATGATGACTTATCTAATATATTATTTACTAAGCATCATTCAAGAGTTGATTCGCCTGAACATGTCATACGATCACATGAATCTAGACATTTCATTAATCAATCTATTGACGCTATTGGTGTCAAACAAAGATTAGTTGGAGATGTTACCATAGATAATCATCTGAATGGTCGTTATGAAGGTGAACTACAAGTAATTAAATCACCACTTCAAGGACATCCAAATATCAATCGTATTGCACGAATTTATAACCAGGATCAACCATTTATCCAATTGATAAAACCAGGTGATACTTTTGAATTTAAATGTTTAAAGGAGTAATGACAATTGAATCATTTAACGACTGAATCACGTAATACAGAGACCATGCATTTAGATGAAATGTCAATTCAAGAAGCACTTAAAGCGATGAATGACGAAGATCAATTCGTTCCTAAAGCAATAGAACCGATCATTCCTGAATTAACAAAAGTTATCAAAGAAGCGATCTCTAAATTCAAGCAACATGGTCGATTGATATACATTGGTGCAGGTACAAGTGGTAGATTAGGTGTTTTAGATGCAGCAGAATGTGTACCTACATTTAATACTTCACCCGATGAAGTCATAGGTATTATTGCCGGTGGAAGTAAGGCTATGACAGAAGCTGTTGAAGGTGCGGAGGATAATGAAGAACAAGGTAAAGATGATTTAAAGGCAATTCAACTATCTAAAAAAGACATAGTAATAGGTATTTCTGCTAGTGGACGTACACCTTACGTTAAAGCAGCGTTAGCCTTTGCAAACGAGGTTGGTGCCGTAAGCGTATCTCTTTCTTGCAACACTAACAGTGAGATGAGTAAGTTATCACAATATGCATTAGAAGTACCTGTTGGACCAGAAGTATTAACCGGTTCAACTCGCTTAAAATCAGGCACTGCCCAAAAACTCATCCTCAATATGATATCTACCATGACGATGATTGGTGTTGGTAAAGTTTACGATAACTTAATGGTCGATTTGAAACCAACAAATCAAAAATTAATTCAACGTTCAATTCGAATTATTAAAGATATATGTGATTTAAATGACGAAGAAGCCAAGTTACTCTATGAAAAAGCCGATCAAAACATTAAAACTGCTGTTGTGATGTATTTATGTGACACAACTAAAGATGATGCACAAAACAAATTATTAAAACATAATGGAGTGATTAAGCAAGCCATCAAAGGTTAAGGGGGCTAATTCTATGAGTAAAGAAGACAGACTCGCACAAGAAATCATCAATGCGGTAGGTGGAATGCGTAATATACAGCGTATCATGCATTGTATGACTAGAGTGCGGTTATCCATTAAGAATCCAGATATAGTTAATTATGATGAATTACATCAAATAGAAGGTGTCATAGGCATCGTTGAAGATGAAACACTTCAAATCATTGTGGGTCCCGGAGTAGTAGAGAAAGTAGCAGGACATATGGCAGATTACAGCCATGTACCGTTAGGTGAAGATATCTCCTATTCGGACAATCAAAGTTATCAATCTCAAGCGAAAGTACTTGCAAAAGAAAATAAAAAGCACTACCAAAAATCAAGGAAACAAAGTAAGTGGCAACGTTTCTTGAAATCAATTTCAAATATCTTTATTCCTTTAATCCCCGCATTTATTGGTGCAGGTTTAATCGGTGGTATTGCAGCTGTGCTCAACAATATGCTTACTGCCCATATGATTTCTGGGGATTTTATGAAACAACTCGTAACTATATTAAATGTGATTAAAGACGGTATGTTAGCATATTTAGCCATTTTCACTGGTATTAATAGTGCTAAAGTATTTGGCGCGACGCCTGGTTTAGGTGGTGTTATTGGTGGTACAACACTATTAACCGGTCTTACTGATGAAAATCCAATTCAAAATATTTTCACAGGTGAACCACTCGTTGCTGGTCAAGGTGGCATTATAGGTGTTATATTTGCTGTTTGGATACTAAGTATCATTGAGAAAAAACTACATAAAGTAACACCAAATGCTATTGATATTATTGTCACACCAACACTTTCACTACTCGGGGTTGGATTATTAACTATTTTCATTATAATGCCAATTGCTGGGTTTGTATCAGATGGTTTAGTTCATGTCGTCAATTGGGTAATAGACGTTGGTGGCATCTTTAGTGGATTTATCATTGGTGCATTTTTCCTCCCATTAGTGATGTTAGGTCTTCACCATATTTTCACGCCAATTCATATTGAGCTCATAAACAGTACTGGTGCAACCTATTTACTACCAATAGCTGCAATGTCTGGTGCGGGTCAAGTTGGTGCTGCATTAGCATTATGGGTTCGATGTCGACATAATCAACCACTGAGAAACACATTAAAAGGTGCATTACCTGTTGGTTTCTTAGGTATTGGTGAACCACTGATTTACGGTGTTACCTTACCACTTGGAAGACCATTCTTCACTGCTTGTATTGGTGGAGGTATTGGAGGGGCCGTCATTGGTGGCATTGGCCATATCGGAGCTAAAGCTGTAGGACCTAGTGGCTTATCTCTATTACCGCTGATATCAGATAATATGTATTTAGGTTATATAGCTGGGTTACTGTCAGCTTATATCGGTGGATTTATCATGACTTATTTATTCGGAACAACAAAAGAAATGAGAAACTCTAATAAACTGGGTGATTAAAATGACAAACATTTTATATGAAATAGATAACCAGTATCCCTATTTAACAAAAAATGAGAAAAAAATAGCAAATTATATTTTGAATGCACCACACCATGTTGTGCAGATGAATTCCCAAGATCTAGCACAAGAACTAGATACAAGTCCATCTTCAATTATTCGATTTAGCAAAAAAGTCACTGAAGGTGGTTTCCACGAATTAAAAATTGGCTTATCTAAATATTTACCAAAAGAAACAACGGTCTATAATGTGGAATTAGTAGACAATGAGAGTACAGCGTCGCTAAAAAAGAAGATGCATTCACGTGCTAAAGGCGCTTTGAATAATGCCAATGAAGCACTGAACGATAAAACCATTGATCGTATTTGTGATCAATTCAAACAATCGAATCGCATCTTCATATATGGTTATGGCGCTTCATTTGTCGTTGCAACTGATTTATATCAAAAGCTATCTCGCATTGGAATGAATGTACAACTTGTACAAGAGACACATATTTTCACTACTATGTTAGCGTCTTGTAATAGTCGAGATTGTGTGGTTTTCATCACTAATAATGGAATGCAAAGTGAAATGCAAGCCATTGCTAAAGTTGTAGTAGACTATCATATTCCAATTATTACAATTACAAGTTCATCAAAAAATATTATTTCACAAATGTCAGATATTGTATTAGATTATGGACAATCTGACGAAAATGAAATGCGAATGGATGCGACTACATCATTATTTGCACAAATGTTTACGATTGATATACTGTATTATCGTTATATAGCACTTAATTATCAATCGTCGTTAGACTTCATTACACAATCAAAAATGGCATTAGATAATTATAGAAAGCATCTTTCAAATATTGATTTTAAGCATTAAAAAAGATACAGTTTAGACATTAATGAGTGTCTAGACTGTATCTTTTTCAATTCTATAGCTCGAAAGAAAAAAGAGGTTAGGACAAAAGCGTTTAGGATTTCCTACAGAAAATCCTTCTTTAAGGCCCCCGTTAATCGGTTTCCCAAAGCACAAAAACTTTATGTCTCAACCTCTCTAAAATTCACACTATTTTAATGTATTATTTTTTCTTGCTTGTTGTTCTGCTTTATTATATCTAATGAAATAATAAATAGTAACGATAGCTAAGAATATAATACCAATCACTACAGAAACTACTGTTTCTTTATTAAATAACATTCCAATTAGAACAATAACTAAGAATGCAATTGTTAAGTAACTTGCCACCATACCACCAGGCATTTTGAATGGATGGTTTTTCGTTTCTTCAGGATGTAATTTTCTAAAACGAATATGGCTAAATAAAATCATAAACCAAGGAATCATACCAGGTAAAATAGATGCACTGTATACATATACGAAAATACTATCCGCACCTTTTATGAACATTGGTAATATAACATTTAATAATGCACCAATTAAAATACCTGTAGAAATCGCTAATACTGTATATAATGGTACTCCGTTTTTCATTACTTTAGTGAATATCTTAGGTAATTGACCTTTACGTGCTAATGTATAAATCATACGGCTCGCACTGAAGATACCTGAGTTACAACCAGACATTGCTGCTGTTAATACAACAAAGTTAATTAATCCAGCTGCAAATGTAATCCCTACTTTAGCAAATGTTGCTACGAATGGGCTACCGATGTTTCCTAATTCATCCCACGGATAAACTGATACGATAACAAAGATAGCGCCTAGATAGAAAATTAATATACGCCAAATGACACCATTAACTGCTTTGACAATATTTTTTTGTGGATCCTTTGTTTCTCCTGCTGAAATACCAATTAATTCTACCCCTTGATATGAACCAATGACAATAGATAATGCAAAGAAGAATCCTACAATACCATTTGGCATAAATCCACCGTGTGACCATAAATTAGAAATCCCGACAGGGTGTCCTCCATTTCCAATTCCGAATAAAATTAATCCAAATCCAGCAATAATCATTAAAATAATAGTTACAACTTTAATCAATGCAAACCAAAATTCAAATTCACCGAATGCTTTAACGGATACTAAGTTAGCTGCTGTTAATAATAGAACTGCTATAATTCCCGGAATCCAAGCTGGCAAGTTCGGGAACCAATAATTCATATATTCTCCTACTGCTATTACTTCACTCATACCAACAACAACCCATTGGAATATATTACTCCAAGCGGTCATATAACCTGCTGCTGGATGTATGTAATCACTTGCAAACGTAGCAAATGAACCCGTTGTCGGATTAATATATATCATTTCTCCCATTGCTCGCATAATTAAGAATAAAAATATACCCGCAATTAAATATGCAAATATCACTGATGGTCCAGTCCATTTAATGGTGCTTGTTGCTCCCATAAACAAACCTACACCAATCGTACCGCCAAGTGCGATCATTTGCATCTGACGTGCACTCAATCCCCTTTTTAATTCATTATTCTCCATAACAATAACCCACCTCTTTTTACTAAGATAAAATAATAATAATCTTATTTACGCAATTATACTATAAAATGACGAAATTGAAACAATATTTTAACAATTTATTGAAATCGCTTACAAAACTGACATAACAGTCTTTTGCAAAACCGCAATTTTACTACATTTACAATAAACAACCTATTTTATAATTTTTATTAAAAAGAACATCATACAAGACTTTTTTAATTTTGAAATAGGATAACAGTTACTGTTTTAGATTTTCTTATTTAGATGATTTAAAGTCTTACTTATATATCCAATTAAGTATCTTTAACGTTTCTACAATTATGGTTTATGATATACTTTTCATATCATCATTAAGGAGTTCGTTATGAGTCAAACATTAATTAAAAAAGCATTTAAAATTTCAGCTATATTTTTAATTATCTTTTTCTTACTCAATTATTTTTCAGTTAAACACCCGAATTTAATACCACTTATTGGTAAATCTATATTAGCTGCAGTTGCATTCTTTTTAATTTATGTAGTTGCTTTTACTGTTTTAGATTCTCCAGAGAGAAAAATAAAATTTGGTACTACATTACCTATAGCAATCATTATTGGTTTAATGATTGGTGCATTGATATCACAGATTCAAATAGGCGTTATAATAGGAATCGTTATCGGTATCTTAGCTGGTTTTATTTGGGAATATATTGAAAAACGAAATGGAGGTCAACGTTAATGTCAGTATTGATTGGCGTCATCATTTTAATTTTATTAATTATAAGTTTTATACCGAATTATAAAGCCATGAAATTAGCAAAATCACAAGGTCAAAAGACAACACGTTTTGCCATAATGGTTGGTATTGATGCGATTTTGATCGTACTAATTTTAGTTACATTACTATTAAAAGTCATGTAGCAACTTATTTGATATATGAAGAAACCCGTTTCTAAATGAGTTAATGATCTCAATCTGAAACGGGCTTTTTTTTATAGTTTACCTTGTAATAATAGAAAGTATCCAATTGTAGCTAAAATCAAATAAATAACTGTTCCTACTACAAATGATCTTACATGCACATGAAATGGGACACGTTTATTAAATATCGGACCTAAGATTAAATTACCTATCCCAATAATAAGTGGGCCCGCTATAAAAAAAAGAATCGTGTATAACATGACACACCTCCTATTTCACTTCAAAAAATCGTTGAACAATATCATCAAAATCTATATCTTTGGCAATATAGTTCACTGAAGTGAAATCTTGTTCTTCTGTCATCACATTAGTGTTAACGATGACATCCAATCCAGCTAAATTGGCAGCAGTTGCGCCATTAACTGAATCTTCTATTGCTAAACAATTTGTTGGATTATAATTCAATTGTTGCACCGCTGTTAAATAAGGTTCAGGATCAGGTTTGACATTAGAAACATCTTCCCTCCCTACAATGACATCAATATATTCATCTAAACCTAATTTATGAAAAGTAGGCAGTATATCTTCTCTATGACTACTAGTGGCAATAGCCATTGGAATGTGACGTTGTTTTAAATATGCCATTAATTTTTCAATCGTTGCAATCATTGGAAGTTGGCTACTTGTATCATTATGTTCTTTATATATTGCTTCTTTCTTCTCTAAACCAAGTAATGATTCTAAATACTGATGAAGTTCAGTTGCTGCACCACCTATCGATCTACGATAGAATGCTAACGATATGGGTGCTTCGTTGTGTTTTGCTAAATGTTTATTGATGACATCGAAAAGATGTTTTTCTGTATCGATAATCGTACCATCAAAATCAAATACAACTGCTCTGTACATAATATATGCTCCTTTGTCTCTCTTAAGTTAAACATGCTCATTGATTCATATTTTAACATAATCACTCTTTACATTTCCCTCAAATGTGTATTAGAGACGCTTACTTTTAGACGACCAATACTTAGCAAGAATAGGCCCTGAAATATTGTGTACTAAGCTAAACACTGCTCCAGGTACGGCAGCTAAAGGACTGAAATGAACGGTAGCAAGCGAAACTGCTAAACCAGAATTTTGCATACCCACTTCAATAGCAACCGCCTTTTTATCTGGATAATCCATTTTAAACACTTTAGCTAATAGATAACCAATTGTATATCCTAACACATTGTGTAATATGACAACTGCAAAAATGAGCAATCCTGTTTTTAAAATTTGTGCTTTACTACCTGCAACTACGGCTGCCAGTATAAGTGAAATCGCAATAACAGACACGAGTGGTAATGCTGTTGCTGCTTTATGAGCAAATTGGTGCGCTATCTTTTGGAAAATAAATCCAATGATAATTGGAATAAGTACCACTTGAACAACAGACCACAACATGCTTGTGAATGATACATTTAGCCATTCATGCGCAAAAAGATAAATCAGTGCTGGTGTGACAAAAGGTGCAATCAGTGTTGAAACACTTGTAATTGCTACAGATAATGCTACATTTGCTTTAGCTAAGTAACTCATGACATTACTAGATGTTCCTCCTGGACAACAACCAACTAGAATGACACCAATTGCAATCTCTGGTGGCAAATGAAAACCTTTGGCAATCAGAAAAGCTAATGTTGGCATAATCGTAAACTGTAAAATCACTCCGATAATGACAGGTTTGGGTGATTGTAAAACAATCTTAAAATCTTTGGGATCAATCGTCATCCCCATTCCTAGCATGACAACACCTAATAAGTAAGGGACAAATCCTCCTAATATAGACAATTGTGATGGAAACACAAAACCGATTATAGCTGCCACTAACATCCAAAATATAAATGTCTTAGTCGCAAATTGACTCATACGGTCCAACATATAAACACATCCTTTATCATTAATAATGACAAATATTATCACAACACAGAAGTATGAACAATATTATTTTCAGAATTTTTCGATATTTTAAGATGTATCAATTCTTTGTAATGAGATTTTAATAAAATGCTATACACCATGATACACTTGATTTCACTAGCTTCTCATCTATATTCTACTTAACCTTCATTCAAAAGTCCTAGTGAATATCAAAAAGAAGCGTGGTACAATCAATTTAACGAAATAAAAAACAAATATCCTACTTAACCATATATTATTTGAGCCACGTACGAATGTTAGCAATTGGGAGGCATAACATGTTGATATACAAATTTGAAACCTATATCATCAATATCGCAGATTTAAAGTCGCGATCATCACGCAAATCTTTAACAAAGCTTTGTAAACAACTTAAGTTTTGTGAATCATTTCAATACCAAATCTTTAAACAACAAGGTATGTACGCTTTAGAAGTCAGCTTACCTAAACAACAATTACCTTACTTTATTACCTTTTTAAGTTTTCATAACTTTACCATCTACCAAATTTTATCACCAAAGCACTTAGACGAATTACTTGATTCAGAGCGTTTGTACCAATCTGCTAAACGATTTGAATTATCTATCGATGGCTTGCAAGACGCATTTATCAAAGACAAAGTGATCGATATTATGAATATGTATATGAATCATTATGATATCAGCTATACATTAAATAAAAATTGTGCAAGTATCATTTGTCCTCCTGATATTTTTTCTAAATTACTACATACGGTAGCAACACGTAACATAGATATTCTTTCAGCAGGATATAAATCTAAGGCGATTAATAAAGCAAGAATTTCATAATTCGTCCACTTATCCAAGTATTAAACAAAAGGGATTCCGAAACTACAATGTTTCAGAATCCCTTTTATATATTTATTTTCCGTCGTTATCATATACTAAGTGTTCAAATGCTTCTCTCACTTGTGGTACAGACATACCGACTACGACTTGTACACTTTTCCCACTTTTAACTAGACCATGTGCCATTTGATTATGTGTGAAATAACTACTGTCTTCTACTTTGTTTTCATCATTAACTGTTAATCGTAAACGAGTAGTACAATTTGTAACATCTTTAATATTCTCTTTACCGCCTAGACCTTCTAAATAATAAGCTGCTTTATCATCATATTCATTTCCAGTTGATTGAGACTTTGATGCCTTGCCTTCGCCTTTTTTCTCTTTGTAATCTTGTTTAGAGAATAGTTTAACTTCTTCTTCATTTTTACGACGACCTGGTAACGGAATATCAAATTTCAATATTAAAAATCTAAATAATACATAATAAATACCTACAAATATTAAACCAATAACCACTTGAATCACATATGTCATCCAATGTTCTTTACCAAGTGGTATCCAGTTTGTAGCTAAGAAGTCTAAAACACCACCGCCCATGTTACCTACTAATCCAAAACCATACATGATTGTATCCATTGTTGCTGCAAGTAATGCGTGCAATACGAATAAATATGGTGCAATAAATAAGAATGTAAATTCTAATGGTTCTGTAATACCTGCGACTACAGCTGTAAGTGTTGCCGGTATTAATAATGCAGCCACTTTTTTTCGATTCTCTTTTGGTGTTGTGGAATACATTGCCAATGCAATACCTAAACAACCGAATACTTTTCCGTTACCTTGTAACATAAATCCGTACGGGAATTGTTCTTTTAATGGCTTACTACTCTCTGCAAATTGATTTAAATGTTGCAACCATTCCGCTTTAAGTCCATGATTGACAACGACAGGGCCCACTTCAATAGGTGCATAAATGAAATGATGTAAACCGGTTGGAATCAATACTCTTTCTAAGAAATGATATAACCACACACCTACATATCCTGATCCGATAATAAAGTGTTGTACTGACGCAATACCATGTTGAACTGTAGGCCATACCACACAAGTAATTGCCGCGACAGGTAACATCACAAAGAACGAAATCGTCACTACAAATGTTAATCCTTGGAATACGCCTAACATTTCTGGGAGACGTTTACTATAATAACGATTATGAATCCATGTAATAATCCCTGAAATAATAATTCCACCTAAAATATTGGTATCTAATGTTTCTATACCAGCAATTGCTTTTAGGCCAGTAACATTTTCAACACCTTTTTCTAAATTGGCACCAAATGTATGTGGCCATTGTGTTAATATCGCATTAATAAATGTATTAAACATTAAATAGCCCATTAATGCAGCTAGTGCTGCGTGGCCTGGTGCTTTTTTAGCTAAAGATAGTGGCAACCCTACTACAAATACAATTTCCATGTGGTTAAATATAACCCAACCACCAGACTCTATCACTGACCAAAATTTAAACCAAAATGTATGTTGGTCTGCTAAACCACCCATAATAGTTGGATTTTTGAATAATGTTGCAAACCCCAGTACAATCCCAAAGAAAGCAAACATCAAGACAGGTACAATCATTGCACTACCAAAACGTTTGATTGCATTCATTATAATAACCTCCATATCCCAATTTCTTTCTGTTCCACATTGAAAATGAGTTTAAATCATTCCTTTCAATGTCATATCTTATTTCTAATATATAGTAAACGCTTACATAACCACAACGTCATTGACGCATTTTGAAAGTATTTTGTATAATCAGATTATGTTTTCTTATGATGAAAATTTTTTCAACACTAATAAATGAGGTGTCGTCATGTTTCTAGATGAACGTGTGAATGCGAACTTTAATCAACTTAATGACAATGATTTACAAATTGCGAATTTCGTTAATACCCATGTTGATTTATGTAAAAATTTAAAAATTCAAGACTTGGCACAACATACACATGCTTCAAACGCTACAATACATCGCTTTACACGAAAATTAGGATTTGATGGTTATAGCGACTTCAAATCATTTTTAAAATTTGAAAGTGAAAAGAAAAATCAATTACCTTCTGACTCTATCGAATCATTTAGACAGGAAATTGAAAATACATTTAATTATTTAGATCGTATAGATTATGAGCTACTAACTAATAAAATGAATGATGCCGGAACGATATATTTATATGGAACGGGTAGAGCTCAAATCAATGTGGCTGAAGAAGCACAAAGAATATTATTAACAATGCATAAAAACATCATTATTCTTTATGATGAACACGAATTAAAAATGGTCTTAAACAAAACCGTACCGCAAGACCTTTTCTTTATCATTTCGCTATCTGGTGAAACTTATCAATTAAAAGAAGTAACACAGCTATTGCAATTGAGACAAAAATATTTTATCTCAGTCACAACGATGAAAGATAATACGTTAGCCCAACAAGCAAATTATAATGTGTATGTATCTAGTAATACATTCTATTTAAATGATGGCACTGATTATTCAAGTTTTATTAGTTATCATATTTTCTTTGAAACACTGCTCAGAAAATATAATGAACGGAAAGAAAAAGGTGAACTCAAATAATCATTTTGTCTATAAAGATAAAAAGCCAGTAAATGAACTTTCTTAAATTCATTTACTGGCTTATATATTACTATTGATTAATTCAAATTAATTATTTTTCTGTTCTTCAATTTCTTCTAATACTGCATTCATTTTGTCAAACATAAGTTCAAATCCATGCGCAGTTGAATCATGGTATTCTTTCTTTTTCTGTTTGTATTCAAGATTGGTTAATCTTCTTTCACGTTCCATATATGATTGATAATAGAAGAACATTTGGGTGCCACCTGATTCACGTTCGAAGAATTCTACTTCTATAATATCCTCCTCGTTACTTAAGCCTGGCATACCTATTGTCATTTTAATAAATTCATCCATGACTAATTCTTCGTATGTACCTTCGATAATATTTTGTTTACCATTTCTACTATCAACGATACGATACTTACCACCTTCTTGGACATCAGCTTCAAATGATTTATTCGTACGTTTCGACGTCATAAACCATTGTTTGAGAATATCTTCTTTCGTCCAAGCTTCATAAATTGTTTCTGGTGAATATTTTAATAAACGTTCAATATCAATTTCTACATATTCATTTTCCACATTATACTTTGCCACTTTCAGTCACCTACTTTCACTCTTAATACTATTTTAACGTATTTGTTCAAACTTCCAAACATTTATACATTAAAAAAGATTGCGCTTCTACACATTTAGTCTAGTTTACCATTAAAACACTGACTTGAAACATTTTCTCTGTATTGTTCTATTTATCAATTAAAAAACCGAGACTAAATCGTCTCAGTTTATAATCGTTTTATGCTTTGTTTTTTAATTTTGGATAACCAATTAAAATAGCAATCAATCCGCATACACCAAGCATGATAGGATAAATACTATAAGGAACGAGTAAGAATGGTGAGATGCCCGCTACTCCTGCAGCTGAAATCACTTGAGGACTATATGGTAATAAGCCTTGGAAACACCCACCAAATATATCTAAAATACTAGCTGATTTACGTGGATCAACATCATATTCATCTGCAATATTTTTAGCTAATGGTCCTGACATAATGATTGAAATAGTATTATTAGCTGTTGCAATATCTGCCACACTTACTAAACTGGCAATGCCTATTTCAGCTCCTCGTTTAGATTTCACGCGACCTCTGACTACATTTAACAACCAATCTATACCGCCATTATGTTGAATAAGTCCTACTAAACCACCAATTAATAAGGCAATCATAGCAATATCTTCCATACCTATAATTCCTTTAGATACAGCACTTAGTAATCCTTTCCAACCAAATGAGCCATCAATAAGGCCAATGACTCCAGATAAAACTGTCCCACCAATAAGGACGATAATCACATTGACACCAACTAGCGCTAGTATCAACACCAATAAATACGGAATGACTTTAACTAATTGGAAATCATAACTTTTAGAATGATCCATGGAAATTCCATTTGTTAGGAAAAATAGTACAACTATGGTTAATATCGCACCTGGCAAAACAATTCTAAAGTTTACTTTAAATTTATCTTTCATCTTCGTATGTTGTGTACGTACAGCCGCTATCGTAGTATCAGAAATCATAGAAAGATTATCTCCAAACATAGCGCCACCAACAACTGTAGCCATAGCTAAAGCTGCAGATACATCTGTAGCTTGTGCAAATCCAAATCCTACCGGTGCAATTGCTGCTACTGTACCTACTGATGTTCCCATTGAAATGGAAACAAACATACAAATGATAAATAAACCGACTATAATTAAGTTTTCAGGAATAAGTGACAACCCTAAATTTACAGTTGAAGTCACGCCACCCATTTTCTCTGTCGTCGTTGAAAAAGCGCCTGCTAAAATAAAGATAAGCATCATTAAAATAATATTTGAATGACCTGCACCTTTAGTAAACACTTCAACTTTAGTAGCAAATTTTTCTTTGCGATTCATCAACAAAGCAACGATTACCGTAATCGTTATCGCAACATTTAAAGGCATTGTCGTGAAATCACCTGATATGATACCTACACCTAAAAATAACAACATAAATAATAATAACGGAAATAACGCCCAAGCATTACCCTTTTTTGTTTCTTTCATTATTAGACCTACTTCCTTAAATAAAAAAATACCTCTTTACTTTATAATAAAGAAAAGAGGTCCATCTACAACGATTATCCCCTTATCTTCAAACCTAGATAGGTTACTGGAATTGGCACATGATTCAATGTTGCCGAAGCTTCACAGGGCCAGTCCCTCCACTTCTCTTGATAAGTGATTCATATTTAACGTTTACGTTACAAGATAATTCCTACGACGTCAATCATAAATTATAACTTCGTCGTAAAATATTTTTCATAAATAATTAATGCAACAGCAACTACGAATAATATTGCAATAGCTATACCAAAGGCGACCCACCATTTTAAATAAAGTGATACCATCATTAAAATAATAGAAATGATTGTCATACTAATTATCAGTATTTTTAATTGTTGTTCACGTTGTTTAGAGATGACTTTATAATCTCGATGGTTTTTCCTTTGCGTATCATCTTCAATTTGTAATTTAGTTTCTATATAAAAAACAAACGTCATAGTTACCAATACAATTAAGAAAGTAATCCATGTATAATTTTGTTGAAATAATATCATCATAAAAAATACAATCCATAAACAACCGATAATAATACCTAATAACCGGTCGATTGTTTTATTAATCCATATGATATGATTTTTAATATTTTTATTAACAAAATACAGATTTTTTAATGCATTGGTTAAAGCAAATAAAAGTAATAAAATGATTAAAAACCATTGATTCGTAGTAAATAATGAAAATACAACTATAGCGATTATACCTATTATGAACGGAGCAATCCTTATAAACGTATCTTTCACCATGTTATTATCTCCTTTAGATATAAGATTTCTATTGCAATTTGTCGTATAAATTACCTATCCCTTAGATATATCTGTATTCTTTAATTAAATTCCATTCTTTAAAAAGGTTAATAATTTTATATTTTTATTTTACATTAAACATATTTTTATTCCAAATTCATAATAAAATTGGATATAGTTATCATATAATTTGTCACAAAAAAATGGTCGATAAAGTATTAACACTTTATCGACCAACTGCTATTCATTAGTTAATTTGAATGCCGCCTGTCACACCGAAGACTTGTCCGGTTGTATAACTTGATTCTTCAGATGCTAAAAGTACATATGTTCCTGATAGTTCAACAGGTTGACCTGCACGGCCAAGTGGTGTATTTTTACCGAATTTCGGAATATTACGTTGTGGTTGTCCACCAGTAATTTGTAAAGGTGACCAAAATGGTCCTGGTGCCACACAATTGACACGAATACCTTTTGCGCCAAGCTCTTCTGATAAACTTTTCGTCAATGAGATAATGGCAGCTTTTGAAGCGGCATAGTCGTGTAAGATAGGGCTTGGATTATATCCTTGAACAGATGACGTTGTAGTAATTGATGCCCCAGGTTGTAAATACTCTAATGCTTTTTGTACTGTCCAAAATATTGGATATACATTGGTTTCAAATGTCTCTTTAAATGATTGAGTATCAAATCCTCGAATATCATCATGGTATTGTTGATGTCCAGCGACTAATGTTACATTATCAAGTCCACCAAGCTGTTGATGTGCTTCTTCGACCATGTCATAGTTAAATTGTTCATCACGTATATCACCAGGTATTAGCACTGCTTTTTGTCCCGCTTCTTCAATCACTTGTTTAACGTCTTGTGCGTCTTTGTCTTCACTTGGAAGATAATTAATCGCAACATCTGCGCCTTCTTTAGCATAAGCAATAGCTGCTGCGCGTCCAATGGCAGAATCGCCACCTGTGACTAACATTTTATATCCTTTTAATCGCCCGTGTCCGACGTATGATGTCTCACCACAATCGGGTTCAGGTGTTAATTGACTTTGCAAGCCTGGAAGTGGCTGCTCTTGTTTTTCATAGTCTGTTGATTTGAATTTATTTCTAGGATCTTGTGCTGACATTTTAAATTCATCTCCTCAATTTGTATATGTTGTCATATACCCAAGGTTATCCAGATGTTAATCATATTATCTTTATACAATGTATAGTGACTATTGATTCAGAAGACGTTTCGCCAGTGTCACAAAATAAGTTGGCACTTTTTCTAAAATACGCTCATCTGGATCATATAAAGGATGATGTAAGTCATACTCACTATTAGATCCTATGAATGCAAATACACCAGGATACGTTTCTGTATAACCTGAAAAGTCTTCACCAATCGTTAATGGTAAATCCATCATTGAGACATGATAACCGATATCTTTTGCTACTTCTATCGCCATATCAGTTAATTCATCATCATTAATTACTGTTCCAGGAAGTCGTGTATATCGGCAATCTACCTGTATATTAAATGTTCGTGCTAAACCATCAGCAATATCATTCATTCGTTGTTCGATATATGCTCTATGTTCTGGTTTAAATGAACGGACAGTCCCTTGTACATAGGCTTGATCGGCAATGACATTCCATGTATTTCCACATGAAATTTCACCAATAGTAACAACTGCATTATCAAAAGCAGATAAATTTCTACTTACAATCGTTTGTAAACTATTAATCAGTTGACCTAAAGCAACGGTTGGGTCATTACCCTGTTCTGGTTTAGCAGCATGTGCCCCTTTTCCTTTAATCTCAAATTCGAAGCGATCTACAGCAGACGTAATAGGCCCTTTCTTTATAGCAAAGTCACCAATGTCCATCGTTGGATAATTATGGAATCCTAATACTGCTTTCACACCATCTAATGCCCTTGTATCTACTACCTTTTTAGCTCCATGACCTAGCTCTTCAGCCGCTTGGAATATGATTCTCACTCGACCATTTAATTCACTCTCTTGGGCTTTCAATTGTGTTGCAACCCCTAATATACTTGCCATATGAATATCATGACCACACGCATGCATGACACCTTGATTGGTTGATGTAAATTCATGTTCAACTTGCTCATTGATAGGTAGTGCGTCTATATCAGTTCTAATCGCAATCATTTGGTCCCCTTGTCCAATTTCTGCAATTAATCCTGTATCTAACGGTAAATCTAAAATTTTTATATCATGTGCTTCTAATATACGTTTAAGTCGTTGCGTAGTTTCATATTCTTCCTCTGATATTTCAGGGAATTGGTGAAATGTACGTCGCCAATTCACGTAATCTGTATAACCAGTCATTGATATCTCCATCCCTTTCAACCTAAAACTATTTTTCTATATATACTAACATAATTGTCAAACTTTTCTAAAAATATATTTTTTCTCCTTTTATTATAAACAAAAAACCGTACCGACAACGTCGGCACGGTCATATCAATGAACACTTTGTCCTAGTCTAATGAAAATTCATTATCCACAATGACTCTACCATCTTTAATCACTTTTTGAGCATGGTTGATACCAAAGTGATAAGGAATATATTCATGGTTCGGCGCATTCCAAATAACAATGTTAGCTTTGTCACCTTCATTGATTGTACCTGCGTCTAAATCAATTGCTTTTGCTGCATTAACTGTTACAGCATTCCAAACTTCATTTGGTGAAAGTTTTAATTTTAATGCGGCTATTGCCATTGCCAATTGTAAGTTATTAGTTACGCTACTACCAGGATTGTAGTCAGTTGCAATAGCGATAGCCCCATCATTATCTAACATGCCTCTTGCATCTGCATAATCGTTTTTATCTAAATAGAATGTCGTTGCTGGTAATAATACGGCTACTGTGTCACTATTTTTTAATTTAGCTTTACCTTCTGCACTTGAAGCAACAAGATGATCAGCAGAAATTGCATTTTCATCAATAGCTAACTCTAGACCACCAAGTGGATCAATTTCATCAGCATGAATTTTAACTTTAAATCCTGCCTCTTTCGCTTTTTGCATATAATGTCTAGATTCTTCAACTGAGAATACACCTGTTTCACAGAAGATATCTGCAAAGTCTGCATATTCTTTAACTTCTGGTAAAAGTTCAATCATCTCATTTAAGAACGCCTCATTAGACTCCGCTTCTTCTGGAACCGCATGTGGTCCTAGGAAGGTGTGTCTCATATCTAAACCGTATTTCTCTGCTAAACGATTAGATACTCTTAATTGTTTCAATTCATTTTCTTTATCTAGACCATAACCACTTTTACTTTCAACACCTAAAACACCATGTTGAATCATTGTTAGTAAATCGTGTTCAGCTTTTTTGAATAAATCTTCTTCACTTATGTCACGTGTGGCTTTAACTGTTGATAAAATACCGCCACCTGATTCTAATATTTCTAAATAAGATTTACCTTGACGTTTCAATGACATTTCATGTTCTCTTGAGCCACCGAAAACTAAGTGCGTGTGTGCATCAATCAATGATGGTGACACAACTTTACCTGTTGCATCAATCACTTGTTCAGCATCATATTTATCAGTATGTGATCCTGAATATACAATTTTGCCATCGTTCACAACGACCGTACCATTTTCAATCACATCTAGTTGATCAAGTTCTGCACCTTTTAAAGGACGATCAGTTGATTTTGGTAAAATAAGCTCTTTAATGTTTTGAATAATTAAATCGTTCATTATTTATCACCTGCTTCATCAATCATTGGAATTTTGATGCCTTTATCTTTTGCCGTTTGAATGGCGATGTCATAACCAGCATCAACGTGTCTTACTACTCCCATACCCGGATCTGTAGTTAATACACGTCCTAATCGACGATCTGCACGTTCTGAACCATCTGCAACAACAACCATACCAGCATGTAATGAATAACCCATACCTACGCCACCGCCATGGTGGAATGAAATCCAAGAGCCACCTGCTGCTGTATTAATTAATGCATTAAGTACAGCCCAGTCACCTACTGCATCACTTCCGTCACGCATACCTTCTGTTTCACGGTTCGGACTTGCTACTGAACCAGAATCTAAATGATCTCGTCCGATAACAATCGGTGCAGAAATTTCACCATCACGCACTAATTTATTAAGTGCTAGACCCATTTTGGCACGTTCTTCATAGCCTAGCCATGCAATTCTTGATGGTAAACCTTGGTAAGAAATTTTTTCTTCTGCAAGATCTAACCAACGAATTAATTTTTCATTATCTGGGAATAACTTTCTCATTTCTTCATCTGCACGTTCAATATCTTTTGGATCACCACTTAACGCTGCAAAGCGGAATGGACCTTTTCCTTCACAGAATAATGGTCTAATATATGCCGGCACAAATCCTGGGAAATCAAATGCATTTTTCACACCGTTGTTATATGCAACTTGACGGATATTGTTACCATAATCAAACGCAACAGCACCTTGTTTTTGGAATTCAAGCATTAATTCAACATGTTTGGCCATTGAATCTTGAGATAATTCTACATATTTTTTCGGATCTTCTTTACGTAGTTTTTTAGCTTCTTCAACTGAGTAACCTTGTGGGACATAACCGTTTAATGGGTCATGTGCACTTGTTTGGTCAGTAATAATATCAATCTTAAATCCTTTGTCTAAAATAGCTTTGTGAATGTCTACTGCATTACCTACTAATCCAATAGATAAAGCTTCCCCTTTTTGTCTAGCGTCTTCAGCTAATTTTAATGCTTCATCTAAATCGTTAGTTTTGATATCGCAATATTTTGTTTCGACACGTTTATCAACACGACTTTCGTCGACATCTACACAAATAGCTACACCATTATTCATAGTCACAGCAAGTGGTTGTGCACCGCCCATACCACCTAATCCAGCAGTAAGTGTTACTGTACCAGTTAAATCACTTTGATATTCTTGATTACCAAGTTCAGCAAATGTTTCATAAGTACCTTGAACGATACCTTGTGAACCAATATAAATCCAACTACCTGCTGTCATTTGGCCATACATCATTAAGCCTTTTTTATCTAGTTCATTAAAGTGATCCCAGTTCGCCCATTCAGGTACTAAAACTGAATTTGAAATTAATACTCGTGGCGCTTCTTCATGTGTTTTAAATACCGCTACTGGTTTACCAGATTGTACAAGCATTGTTTCATCTGCTTCTAAATCTCTTAATGTATTTTCAATAGCTTCAAAGGCTTTCCAGTTACGAGCAGCTTTACCAATACCACCATATACCACAAGCTCTTCTGGGTGCTCCGCTACTTCTGGATCTAAGTTATTATATAGCATTCGTAGTACTGCTTCTTGTTCCCAACCTTTACATTCGATATCTAACCCTTTTTTTGCATGAATTTCTCTCATTACTATCTCTCCCATCCGAAATAATATCAAAATCCAAAAATAAATTAAGTTTCTCTTTAATCATTATCTTCTAAATATTCGTACTATTTAAAAGATAACAATCACTATTAATCAGGTTGTTACAACTATATTATATTATGCTAAGATATAGATAACAAATATAAATAAACTAATTATTTATAGATAAAAACTATGACAAATAGGAGATGACCTATGAAAATCATTCAATTAGAATATTTTTTAGCCGTTGTAAAATACAATAGTTTTACGAAAGCCGCTAATTTTTTACATATTAGTCAACCTTCCTTAACTGCAGCTATTAAAAAGATGGAAGCTGATTTAGGATACGATTTATTTATGCGTACCACTAAAGATATCAAAATCACTGAAAAAGGTATTCAGTTTTATAAATATGCTGAGGATTTAGTAGAATCCTATCGTTCTACAGTTGAAAAAATGTATGATTTAAATGTGTCTTCGGAACCCCGTATTAAAATGGGCATTTTAGAATCTACGAGTCAATGGATGGCCAATGTCATTCATGCTCATCACAAACATTATCCTAATCAACAATACCGTATTTATGAGGTACATGATCAACATCAATCTATTGAGCAACTTACCAACTTTAATGTTCATTTTGCCTTAACAAACGAGGAAATACGCCATCAAGATATTACATCGATCGCATTATATAAAGAATCTTATATATTACTAACACCTAAAGATGCATTTCCAAAGCAAAAAACGATTCAATTGGATGAATTACCTTTAATTTTGCCGAATAAAAATTCTCAAGTTCGTAAACACTTAGATGATTATTTTAATAGAGTAGGTATCCACCCTAATATCATTATGGAATCTGATCGTTTTGAATCCGCTACTAATCTAGTCCATTTAGGTATTGGTTATGCGGTTATTCCTCGATTTTATTACCAATCATTTAATACACGGAATTTAGACTACATTAAAATACGCCCTAATTTAGGACGCAAAATTTATATTAATTATTTAAAAAAGAGAAAGCACTCTGAACAAGTACTTTCTCTTATTGAACAATGTATTGATTATTGGAATTTATAATAAGAAGTGATGCACTAAATTCGCAATCAGTTTCGCTGTACGATTGTCTTGATCGTATTTAGGGTTCATTTCAGCAATACTTACTGATTTAACCTTTTCACTTGGGACAATGCGCTTTGCTAATTCAAACACTGTATGTGGATAGATGCCCAAGACTGCTGGAGCACTTACACCTGGAGCAAAGGCACTATCTACAACATCCATACAAATCGTAAACATGATTACATCATGATCGTGAATAAATCGTTCAATCATATCTTTAATCGGTGGTGATACTTGATGTAATAATTCATCAGCATAAACAAATGATACACCTTTTTCTTTAGCATAGTCGAATAAACCTTGTGTGTTACCACCTTGAGATATACCTAATACCATGTAATCTGCATTGTCATCTTGTTCTAGTATTTGTCTAAAACTCGTACCTGAAGTGGATTCACCTTCATCACGTGTATCAAAGTGGGCATCAATATTAATAACCCCAATTGACTCATTAGGATACACTTGTCTAGTCGCTAAATATTGTGCATAAGCGATATCATGCCCACCACCTAATAAGAATGTTTGTTTATGATTATGAATAGACTTGGCTGCTAATTCTGCAAATTCCTTTTGAGTATCAATTAGTGCGTCATGATCATGCTCGACATTTCCATAATCAACGATTTGTTCACATTGATTCAAATCTGGTAAGCCAGCGAATGCTTTTTTTATCGCATTAGGCCCCTCTTTTGCACCTACACGCCCTTTATTTAGTTCTACACCTTTATCAATCGCATAACCTAAGATACCAACACCTTTTTGTTTAGATGCTAATTCTACTTGTCTTAAGTCATTAAATTGAATAGTTTGAAAATGTCTAAATTGTTTTGCATCTGTTTCACTATCTAATCTTCCGGTCCATAAGCTTGGTTCAGCTTGTTGATACATTGTTCTTCCCCCTTGATTTCTTTGCTTTATCCTTATAATTAAAGTATAACTTTGGCACATACTTAATTCAATGTTGTTCTTATATTCCCGTTTATCCTAAATTTAATTACGTTTATAATTCATTACGATTACATTTTGATGATAATTAAAATAGACAATTTATCTATCATCTTTTAAGATGTATAATTGTAAATAAAACAATAATTGCTTGTTTCCGTAATGGAGGTTACATAAAATGAAAAACAATCGAATTTCTGGGTTTCAATGGGCACTGACAATATTTGTGTTTTTTGTCGTAACAATGGCCCTATTCATAATACTTAGAGATTTCCAAGCAGCATTAGGGGTGAAACGTTTTGTATTCGACATTACAGATCTTTCCCCATTTATTGCAGCTATCATATGTCTACTTGTCTTTAAACATAAAAAAGAACAAATGGCGAGTTTAAAATTCACTTTTAGTCTCAAAGTTATTGAGCGTTTATTACTCGCATTAATCATACCTTTATTTATTTTTATTATCGGTATGTTCTGCTTCAATACATTTGCAGATAGTTTTATATTACTACAGGCATCTGATTTATCTGTGTCAATATTCGCAATTTTAATTGGTCATTTAATTATGGCGTTCGTAGTAGAATTTGGTTTCCGTTCATATTTGCAACACATCGTTGAAACTAAGATGAACACATTATTTGCTAGTATTGTTGTAGGTATCATTTACTCTATATTTAATGCTAATACAACATACGGCCTTGAATTCGCTGGCTATCATTTCTTATATACATTTGCTTTCTCAATGATTGTGGGTGAGTTAATTAGAGCCACTAATGGACGTACTATTTATATTGCTACGCTTTTCCACGCAGCAATGTCATTTGGTTTAGTATTCTTGTTTAGTGAAGAAATTGGCGATTTATTCTCTATGAAAGTCATCGCCTTAGCTACAACTGCGGTTGGTTTAATCTATATCATTTCAAGCTTAATCATTCGTGCTATCTTTTATAAAAAGACGAATCAAAGTTTAGACGAAGTAGAACCTAATAATTATTTAGATCACGTTAACGATGATAAGGACAATGATTATTCTGAAACTAATCATGATTATAGTTCAAGATCAGACGATCATGACCACCATAAAGACGCATTAGATTCTAGACATCAAGATAATAAACACGACATTCAAAACCATGATGATGCCCATGACTCTGATTCAACTGATCATTTAAAAGAACATTCATCATATAAACAAGATCGTCGCTCATCTGTTGTTTCTGATTTACAAGATGAAATCAAACAGACTGAAGAACATAGCCCTAACAATAAATATTAAGATTATAATTAAAACCGTCCATTCGTTGATTTGAATGGACGGTTTATTTTGTGAATGATAATTAAATTAGTTTATCAGAACATTGACTCATACTTTAAAGATATTAATCTTGTCTGTTCATCTTCTTAACACCTTGTTGTGTTCCAATAATTGCTTGGTCAGCAACATCAAGGAAGTAGCCTGTTTCTAGTACTCCTGTGATATGAATTAAAAATTCATGCATTTCATAAGGATCGATACCTTTTGGTAATGCACAATCTAAAATATAATTACCATTATCAGTCGTAAATGGGACATCATCCGTAACACGACGTCGTGTTGTCACGCCGCCAATTGTTTCTATTTTCTTAGCAACTTGATACCAGTTAAATTTATCTACTTCAACCGGTAATTTAAATGTTTCACCTAGGTAGTTAACAACTTTGTTTTCATCAGCAATAACCACAAAACGGTCTGCCATTTCATCGATTACTTTTTCTCTAAATAGCGCTCCACCGCCACCTTTAATGAGGTTGAGTTGAGGATCTACTTCGTCAGCACCATCAATAGCTAAATCAATTTTTTCAACATCATTCACATCAACAATATTAATATTTAATTCTTTAGCTAAAAACGCCGTCTTATTAGAAGTACAAACACCGATAATATTATAATGCTTTTCTTTAATAAGTTGAGCAATTTTAGGCACTAATAACTCAATTGTAGTTCCTGTTCCAATACCAAGTGTCATACCATCCTCGATTTGACTTAAAACATCATCAAGCGTCATCAATTTAAGTTGTTTTACATCATTCATCACGTCATGAGCCCCTTTTCTAAATCGTTTACATTTCTTATTTTACATGACTTTTTCAATTTAACATACCGTATTTGACGTTTAATTTTTAATATATTTTAAAATCTTTCATAAAAATACAAATGTATAGTAAAATATCACTTAATCAATCTTTTAAGGGGGGACCATAATGATACCAGTGTATGCTATTTCTACCGGAAAGATAGAATCGCTACAATACAATGAGGCTAAACCCATGCAATCAGCAATTAATAAACAACCTTTTAAAGGTCAAATGTGGTTGTCAAAATTAGGATTTGTTGATGATGAACAAGCTTATAAAGATCATGGTGGTCCAGATAAAGCGATATGTTGTTTTAGTAAATCGAACTATGACATGTATCGTGATGACTTACTTGATATGCCAGACTACGCCATGTTTGGTGAGAATTTGACAATCGAAGATTTAGATGAAAGTAACGTTTATTTCGGCAACCAATATCAATTAGGCGATGCAATTATCGAAGTTTCTGAAATTCGAGAACCCTGCTGGAAAATCCAAGCAAAGTACGGGATTTCTGATTTAGTCAAACGTATGTCTCAATCAGGAAAAACAGGTTTTTATTGCCGCGTCATTAAAGAAGGATTTGTGAATCAACATCATCACTTAGAATTAATAAAGGAAGCTGAATTGGACACACAACTCTCTGTACAAACATTAAACGATATTTATTATAACGACAGAAAAAATGCAGACCGAATCGCATTAGCATTGAAGAATCCATATTTATCAGCTAAAAGATATGAGAAACTAGAAAAAATGTATCAACGTGCAACAAAATAAACATAAAAATAAAACAATAAAAAGAGTAGAACAAAAACATCGTAAATGACGATGTTTGTTCTACTCTTTTGCTTATTTTTCATGAATTTGATAGCTCGTTTGTGAATAAAACATTTCATTAGCTTTTAATATTGAATAAGCTTGATCACCATATAAGTTAATATCATTTGGCAAATATTGTGCCTCGATTGTTAAACCCGAATGTGCTTTATAAATATTGGCGTCACTTTTCCAATTTTTCGGTTGGTTAAATGTATATAATACGACATAAGGCATATCAGTTTTAACATCTAATTGAAACTCATCATTATCTATTGATAATTGTTGTTCCCCTACTTTAAATGGATGATCTAAACCATTAAATTGAGCCACTTGTTGTGCTATTTGATCATGGCTACTTTCAAATATGTCTTTAAAGTATATGTCGTCCTTATTAAATATCCGTTGTAAATCTAACGTACTGTCTGAACTGATCATATGCTCCTCATTAAGTGGATACATATTCAATTTAGAACTAGACACTCGATGATTATCAATAACGTTATTATCACGATTAAGATTAAAATAAACATGGTTCATCGGGTTAAACAAAGTAGTCTTTGTTGATGTAGCTTCATATTGAATTGTCCAACAATGATCTGCATCATATGTATGAGTGACTTTAATCTCCATATTTCCAGGATAATGATCATCTGTTTCTTGTAACGTTGTTTTGAAAATGATTTTGACATGTCCTAAATCGTCTATAACTTCATAGTCAAATAATTTAGAGTCTAAACCATGGTTGCCACCATGTATATGATGTTGGCCATCGTTGGCCTCTAACTTGTATGTTTCTCCTTCTAAATTAAAAGTCGCATTTGAAATACGGCCACCATATCGTCCAACAGTCGCCCCAAATCTAAATGGATTATCAAAATAAAATTCATCCGCTTCAACAACATTCCCTAATACAATATTGTTGTCATGATATTTCCATGACACAATTCTTGCACCATAATTAGTAAACACAATTTTGGTCTCTTCATTATCAATTTTAATTAAGTCTACACCATATCTTTGATGCTCAATTTCAACATTCATTACATACTTCTCCCTTTCAAACACGTTTATTAAGCCCTATGTGGCAGCAGCATAATTAAAACGCCTATTAAACAGACTAATGCACCCAATATATCGTATTTATCTGGCATATTCTTATCAATAAGCATAGACCAAACTAAACTCATAACGATGAATACGCCCCCGTATGCAGCATATACTCTTCCAAATGTTGGAAATGTTTGTAGTGTTGCAATCACACCATACAAAATGAGTATCAAGCCGCCAATAACGCCTAGCCAGGATGGTTGACCTTCCCTAAGCCATAACCATATTAAGTAGCCGCCTCCAATTTCACATACACCCGCTAATATAAATATGAGAAATGAATACATCATCACAATCATAACGCCTTCCTATTAATTATCTATGAAACTTCACTTTATACAACATACATGAAGTCATATTAAATATCTACCTCTTAAATCAGAGACATGGACTTTATTGTGCTTTCGTTAAATACATATGTCTATGTAACTCGGGATAGTGAGTCACTAATCAATGTTTAATGTCAATTGTGACGCGTATTTATCATCTATTGTATAATATTAACGTGCTTTCTAATACATACATATTGTTACACTTTTTCTACTAATATGCCATAGTAAAATGCAAATTAAAGAGGAAGAACATTTTGTAAACTCTTACAAGTTTAATTTAATGCACTTCCTCTTTTATTTATTTTTTCATAACCTTTTTAATGGTGTTAAAAAGTCCTTTTTCAAAAGTTAATACAGAATCTTTATATGTTTTAACAGCAATCCATAATAAAATAAGCATGACTACAACTGAGATTAATATACTAACGATGATTTCCCAAATTTGTAACTCAGTCGATTGAGCACGTACTAACAATTCAAAAGGTGCTAAAAATGGAATAAAACTAGTGATTTTTATTAATAATATTTCTGGTTTAAACATACTAAAAATCGCGATATAAAAAGCAATCATTGCAAATAACGTTAATGGCATTAACGTTTGATTAATATCTTCAATTCTTGTTGCTAAAGAACCTAATATAGCTGCTAACAATACGTATGTTAAGATGCCTATAATCATACATAACAGACCTACGATTAAAACTTGCCAAGTGATATGACTCATGGATACATCGAAACCTTTTAACATTCGTTTTAAATCAAAGGCAAAGATACAAATGATAGCTACAACAACAATCATTACGATTTGTGTTAACGCGACAGCGATAACCCCTGCAATCTTAGCCATAATATGAGTAATGGGCGACACACTAGTAATAATCATTTCAATGACTCTTGATGTTTTCTCTGTAGCAATTTCCATTGCGACCTGCGTTGCATAATTGAAAACAATAAAGAACATCAACATTAGTATCGCATACACTAGAACTAAATTAAGTAGTTTTTGACCTTCATTCAATTGTTGATTTTTCTTATCTGAGAGGACTTGACTGTCAACCTTACTTTGAGACTGTAATTTTTTCAAATCATTGTTATTGAGATGTAGTTGCGATGCGACTAGTTTTGATTGAATTGATGTCAGTATCCCATTTACTTTTTGCTCTTTTTCTTGTGAGACACTTTCTTTACTGATAATAGTTGCTGATAACTGTTGTTTATCTTTCAGCTTAATGATATAGGCTTCTTTTAGCTTTTCATTTTTTACTTGCTTCTTAGCTTCTTGTTTATTTACCTTCTTAAATGAAGAATCTTCATCAATCACATTTCCTTGTTGCTTAATGGCTTTATATATGGGTTCACTATTCGTTACGATACCGATTTGATCACCGTCACCTTTAAACATATCCATGATTTTATCGGCATTGGATAATGCTATCATTAAAATAATGACAATCGCCATGAAGATGATAAAGGATTTAGATTTCACTTTACTCTTATAAGTAAGGCCGAATGTAGCCCAAAATTTATTCATGTAAATCACCCACCTTATCAATAAAGATGTCTTTCAGAGAAGGCTCTAACACTTGGAATCGACGTACATATCCATGAGAGATGACTTGATGATATACATTTTCTGCAACGGATTCATCTTGTATCGTCACTTTAATATGGCGTTTATTGGTTTCAATATCCAACACACCTTCAATATCTGCTATGTCAGGCATTGATTTATCCGTTTCAATGATAACTTGTTTATAACCATGTGATGCTTTCACGTCATGTATGTCACCTGAAACTACAAGTTCACCATGGTTCAAGATACATACATCATCACATAACTCTTCAACATGTTCCATACGATGAGAACTATAAATAATTGTTGAACCTTGATCATTCAAATCCTTTACGGCTGATTTGAGTAATTCAACATTAACAGGATCTAATCCACTAAAAGGTTCATCTAATATCAGTAATTCAGGTTGGTGCAACATACTTGCTAATAATTGAATTTTTTGTTGATTACCTTTGGATAATGCATCAATGCGCTTATGACGATTTTCTGTAATAGCAAATCGTTTGAGCCAATAATCAATATTTTTCTTAATGTCAGATTTAGACATTCCTTTGAGTGTTGCAAGATATGTTAGTTCATCTTCAACAGTCATTTTGGGATGTAAACCACGTTCTTCTGGTAAGTAGCCAATTCGATTATACATTGATTGATCTATCGCATGGCCATCATATGTAATGTGTCCTTCAGTTGGTTCACTTAATCCTAATATCATTCTAAAGGTAGTTGTCTTACCTGCACCATTACGTCCTAAAAAGCCTAGCATTTTCCCTTTTTCAAGATGGATAGAAATATCATTGACTGCTGTAAATTGATTGAACTTCTTCGTCACATGATCAATATGTAATGACATGTTTACCCTCCCCAAATCATATTTTTATTATTATTTAATATAACATTATTAGTTCTATTAATGAATTTAGATTTTGCAATATGTCAAACTTTACAATTATTTATGTAAGCACTATCATTAATTTTATCATAGAAGATTAAATTAAAATTAACTTCTTAGAGATAATTAAACAAGACATCAAATTTAAAGGGGATATATAGAATGAGTTATAGTATTGGTATCGATTACGGCACAGCATCTGGTCGTGTCATTTTAGTAAATACATCTGATGGAAAAATTGTTTCAAGTTATGAAGAGACTTATCAACATGGTACCATCGCTGAAGAATTAGGTGGAGAAACCTTACCCCATAATTACTTCTTACAACATGCTGGTGATTATCACCACGTATTAGAAAACGGTGTGAAACACGTTTTAGAAGAAAGCCAAGTTAATAAAGATGAGGTCGTAGGTATTGGTGTTGACTTTACTAGTTGTACAGTCGTCTTTTTAGATGAAAATTTCAAACCATTACATATGAATGAAGACCTAGCAAATCATCCTCATGCCTATGTTAAATTATGGAAACATCATGGCGCTCAAGACGAAGCAACTCAAATGGTTGAAGCCAATGAAAAAGCCAATCAAAATTGGTTAGATTATTATGGCCATAGTGTAAACAGTGAGTGGATGATTCCAAAAATTCTCGAAGTAAAACATAAAGCACCTGAGTTATTAGAACGTTCCCATTATATAATGGAAGCTGGAGATTATATGACGAGCTTACTCGTCAATCAAAATATTCGCTCTAACTGTGGTATAGGATTCAAAGGATTCTATGATGAGGTGAATGGCTTTAATTATGATTTCTTTGAAACTGTAGATCCAGAATTACCACAAATCGTCAAAGATAAATGTGAAGCACCTGTCATTCAAATTGGAGATAGCGCTGGTTCATTATCAGAGTACTATCAAAACTTATGGGGACTATCCTCAAATGTACAGATTTCCCCTTACATGATTGATGCCCACTCTGGCGTTTTAGGTGCAGGTGCAATTGAAAAAGGTGAATTCACACCGGTTATAGGAACAAGCACGTGTCACTTAATGTTAGACCCGAAACAAGAACCTATCCCTTCTATTACAGGTTCAGTTAAAGACGCTATTATTCCAGGGTTATATGCTTACGAAGCGGGTCAAGCAGCTGTAGGTGATTTATTTAGTTACTCTGAACGAATGGCTCCACAACATATCGTTGAAGAAGCAGCGAAACAAGATAAGAGCGTCTTAGAATATTTAGAAACACTTGCATCACAAATTTCTGTTGAAGACCAACACGTAGTTGTCTTAGACTGGCACAATGGTAATAGAAGTATTTTAAGTGATAGCCATTTAACAGGTAGTGTCTTTGGCTTAACATTGCAAACACCTTTTGAAATGGTTCATCGTGCTTACTTAGAATCTACTGCTTTCGGTACTAAAATGATTATGAAACAATTCGAAGATAATGATATTCCAGTTCATACTGTTTATGCTTCTGGCGGTATTCCTAAGAAAAGTCAATTACTCGTCGACATCTATGCTAACGTATTAAATAAAAAAGTTCTCGTCTTAGAATCTTCAAACGCAACAGCATTAGGCGCTGCTATGTTGGGCGCAAATGTGGGTGGTGCATATGATACATTAAGAGAAACCGTACAACACATGAAGCAACCTGTATACTATGAAAAACAACCAGACCCAGAAAAAGTAAAACATTATGAAAAACTATTTGATAAATATCAAAAACTCCATGATTTACTTGGTCGTGAACATCCAGAACTATCATATATCCACGAAACAGAATAATTGTTATTAAATATAAATAGCTATACTTGTCGTTGATCATATTGATTCAACGCAAGTATAGCTATTTTTATGATTAAAGTTTTTATGTGTCAAATATATATGACACTTACTTTCAAATAAAAGCTAGCATCATTAATGACACTAGCCTTTAAAAATTTAAATTTCATTTGTTGTATTGCGATATAACTTCGCTTTGTCAACTGGATTGTAATTCGGTTCGTTAACCGGTTCGTTCATTTCATATTTAGGACTTGGGCCATATTTGTTGCTTTCCTTCTTACTATCTAAGCAACTCACCACAATATTATAAACACCGAATACGAGACAGATTAAAGCGATAATATAATATGTGATCAATACGCCTACATTATCTATTAGGCCACTAGCATTAATAACAATATTAAATACATTCAATAATACCCCAATGACAAACGCAATCATTGGAATCAACATTGAACGAGAAGTGTCATGGAAGCGACGTGCTAAAATAGCCAAATTAGGAATAATGGTAGCCAATGAATAAATGAGTATATAAATAGTCCCAATAAATATACAAATAATCCCAACACCTAAAGCGCCACTACTTTCATTAAATGCACCTAAGAATAAACTTGGGTAACCAATAATCATAAGTATAATGGCAGGACACATAAAGATTAAATGCCATAATTGCATAAACCAATATTCACTACGTCTAGATCTCCCTTTAAAATTAAAATAATTTGACCAAAATAATTTAAATGATGCTTTAAAACCAACTTTTTCTCTCATGTTAGTGGCTCCCTTCAGATCATCAATTCAATTTATTTTATTACTCTTAACAACTCTGATACATTAATTAAGTAATAATATTGTTTCTATTGTCATTGTATCAAACAACAAGACATTTAAAAATATAAATCAAAAATATTTTAAGAAATTTTAGAATAAATTCTTATAACAAATATTTTTATAGAGGTGCCAAATTTATGGATTTTAGACAACGTAGCACAACGGACATTGCTAAAGCTTTACTCGGTGTTCGTATTATATATCAAGATGATCAACAAACATATAGTGGCTATATTGTGGAAACAGAAGCTTATTTAGGTATTAAAGATCGTGCTGCTCACGGATATGGTGGAAAGCGAACACCTAAAGTGACATCTTTATATCAATCAGGTGGTACGATTTATGCACACGTTATGCATACGCATCTACTAATTAACTTTGTGACAAGAGATGCTGGTGTACCTGAAGGTGTGCTTATACGCGCAATTGAACCTGAAGATGGTATTGAAGCTATGAAAATTAATCGTGGCAAAAGTGGGTTTGAAGTAACTAATGGTCCTGGAAAATGGACTAAAGCCTTTAATATTCCACGTTCAATTGATGGCGCTACTTTAAATCAATGTCGCCTTTCTATCGACATCAAACATCGTAAATACCCTAAATCAATTATTGAAAGCGGACGTATAGGCATACCGAATAAAGGCGAATGGACTAACAAACCACTTCGTTACACAGTTAAAGGGAACCCTTATGTTTCTCGAATGAAGAAATCAGACTTCCTAAATCCTGATGACACTTGGAAATAAAATGATAGAGGCCAGAACAACTTCAATTCTGACCTCTAAAATTGATTTTATTGCACGTTGATATCCCCAGAGTCATTAAACATCTCGACGTTATTGTCCCCTTTTCCAATTCGATGACGCTTAAATCCTTTGTTATCAAACTTTGATTCTCCTGAATCATTATGTGCAATAAATGTTGTGTTTTTAGGGTGATGTTGATAATTCAAAGTAATATCTCCACTATCGTTCGATACATATAAGGGTTGATCTGGAACACTCTTACTCAATTCTATATCGCCTGAATCATTGTTTACTTTGCGGTTGGTGAATTCAATGTGAGTTGTTGATATATCTCCTGAATCATTGTTTACTTTTAGTTTTCCTAGCTTACTATCTTTCAAGAAAATATCTGATGAATCTACCGTAATATCTGTATTCTTACTTATTATATTGTCGATAGTGACATCACCAGAGTCACCTTTTACAGTTAAATGATCAATCACTTTTGGAACTGTGATTACTAATTTGTGCTTTGTCATGTAACCAATTCTAAAATTAATATTTGATTGATGGTCTTGATCACTAATATGCCACTTCCCATTTTTCACACTACTATTGACTTTCTTATCTTCGTTGCCTTTTTCTTTAATTGAGAACTTACTACCATGTTTGATTTCAATATCACTTTCATCAACATCTAAGTTAATGCTATTAATACGCTCTTTATAAACTTTATTTAACTTAGTGCCATTGTCTTTCTTTGAAGCTAATGTTTTCCATTCTGAAAAAACGCCTATACCAAAACCAATACTTAAAATTAGTCCAAAAATAAATAACGTTAAGACTAGCTTTTTCATGAATGAACACTTCCTTTCACAATTGAGATATTCCATTTTAAATACATAATCGTTAATTTAAGTATCCAATGACATAAGAAAATGCTAATAGCTAATAGCATTAAACCGACACCAAACATGAAACCACTCATATAAACATCATATAAAATAATAGAATTTACACCTTCAGTAATATATTTAATAATTAAAAATACTGGTGCACTTAAGAGTGTGATTGTAAATACAACTAAAGT